>CAYSPT010000066.1:13382-16808 GCA_964432985.1 uncultured bacterium | reverse complement strand
ATGATTCCACCTTACGCCTCCGCCGCGTCGCTTCGAGATCCGACCTTCTTCAAGGTCTCCGCCTGCTGCTCGGCGATGAGGCTGTCGATGATCTCGTCCAGGGCGCCGTCCAGGATACCCTGCAGCTTGTACAGGGTGAGCTTGATGCGGTGCTCGGTCACCCGGCCCTGGGGATGATTGTAAGTGCGGATCTTCTCGCTGCGGTCGCCGGTACCCACCTGGGCCAGGCGCTCCGCCGAGCGTTCCGCCGCCTGCTCCTCCTCCAGTTTGGCCTTCAACCGTGCCCGCAGTATCTTCAGGGCCCGGGCCTTGTTCTTGTGCTGGCTTTTCTCGTCCTGACACTGCACAACCAGCCCCGTAGGGACGTGAGTGATACGCACGGCGCTGTCGGTGGTGTTCACGCTCTGGCCGCCGGGACCCTGCGAGCGGTAGACGTCGATTCGCAGCTCGTTGGGATCGATATCCAGATCCAGCTCATCCGCTTCGGGCAGCACCGCCACGGTGGCGGTGGAGGTATGGATACGGCCGCTGGCCTCGGTAACCGGCACCCGCTGCACCCGGTGAACACCGCTTTCGAACTTCATCCGGCTGTATACGCGATCGCCCAATACGGTGAAGATGATTTCTTTTATCCCGCCGATTCCGGTGTCGTGGGTAGTCATGATCTCCACTTTCCACCCCCGCGACTCGGCGTACTTGGTGTACATACGGAACAGGTCCGCGGCGAACAGGGCCGCCTCTTCACCTCCGGCACCGGCACGGATCTCCACGATAGTGTTGCGCTCATCGTTGGGATCTTTGGGAAGAAGCATGACCTTGAGATCCTCGCCCAGTTCCTCCACCCGCTTCTCCAGTGGGTTCACCTCTTCAGCGGCCAACTCCCTGAGATCCGGATCTTTTTCATTCTCCAGAATATCCCGGGCTTCAGCCAGCTCGGCGGTGATCTGCTTCCATTCGCGGTACGCATCCACCACCGGTTCCAGGTTGGCGCGGGCTTTGGCCAGGCGCACCAGTTCATTGGAATTGGTGGCCACCTCCGGGTCGGCCATCTTCTCCGTGAGTTCTTTGAAATGCTGTTCGAGGTCGTCCAGTTTCTTGAACATAGGTTCTCCTTCTATATACAACACAGCCTGCACCGCTTCATTATCTGCAGTACAGGCTGCGTATAGAGTAATCCAGCTATGCTTCCGCGACCAGTCGTTTCAGAAGATCCACGAACAACGGGCCCACCCGGTTGGAGGTCTCCATGACCTCTTCGTGACACACCTCCACGTGGCCGCCTTCGGGTATCTTGTTGGTGATACAGGAAATACCCAGTATCCGTTCCACCCCGCCGTGCTGGGCCACGATGGCCTCGGGCACAGTGCTCATCCCCACGGCGTCGGCGCCCAGGGAACGCATGAAGCGGGTTTCGGACATGGTTTCGTAGCTGGGGCCCATGACGGCGAGATAGACACCGCGCTGAACCCTCAGCTTGATTTCCCAGCCGATCTGCTCGGCTTTGGCTTGAAGATCTTTGTTGTACAACCCGTGCAGGCTGGGGAAACGGGTGCCTAGACGCTCGTCGTTGGCGCCGGTCAGCGGGTTGTCGCCCATGAAGTTGATGTGATCGGTCATGAGCATCAGGTCGCCCACCTCGAAGTTGCGGTTTAGCCCGCCGGCAGCGTTGGTGAGGACGAGAAGTTTGATCCCCAGGGCTTTCATCACCCGGATGGGGAAGGTGCACTCCTTCATGGTGTGGCCCTCATAGTAGTGGTACCTGCCCTGCTGGATGACCACGTTCTTGCCGCCGGTTTTACCGAACACCAGGTTACCCGCGTGTCCTTTGACGGTGGATTGTTTGAAGTGCGGGAGTTCATTGTAGGGGATGACGGCTTCGCGCTCGATAGACTCGGCAAAGGCGCCCAGGCCCGATCCCAGCACCAGCCCCACCTCGGGGACACTCGACACCTTCGTCTTTATTGCCTCTACCGCTTCCTGAATCTTGTCGTACATGTTTTCCATACCAAGTTACTCCTGTTTCCATAGTTTCCAGCTAATGATACTATAGCACTTCTCACTCAGTAAACGTTCGCTCTCAGTATACGTCCGCTCTAGGTACCCATATGCCAGCTGGCCAGATATTTTTTCTGCTCGTCGGTGAGTACGTCGATGTCGATTTCCATAGCCTGGAGTTTCAGTGTCGATATACGCTCGTCGATCTCCGCCGGCACAGCGTAGACTTTCTTCTCGAGTTTCTTGCGGTTTTCTTCGTTATAGATGAATTGGGCCGACAAGGCCTGGTTGGCGAAACTCATGTCCATGACGCTGGCCGGATGCCCTTCGGCAGCAGCCAGGTTGATGAGCCGGCCTTCTCCCAGAATATAAATCCGGCGGCCGTCTTCGAGTGTGAACTCTTCTACGTGTTCGCGTACGACCCGCCGTTTCACCGACATTTCTTCCAGGGCCGGGATTTCAATCTCCACGTTGAAATGACCGGAGTTGCACACGATGGCGCCATCTTTCATCAGCGTAAAGTGCTTGCGGTTCACCACCTTGATGTCGCCGGTCACGGTGCAGAAGATGTCGGCGATGGGAGCGGCAGCGTCCATGGGCATGACCTCGAAGCCGTCCATGACCGCTTCCAGGGCTTTAAGCGCGTCCACTTCGGTGACGATGACGTGGGCGCCCATCCCCCTGGCACGCATGGCCAGACCACGGCCGCACCAGCCGTAGCCGGCGATGACCATCCGCTTGCCGGCGTACAGCACGTTGGTGGCTCGCAATATCCCGTCCAGGGTACTCTGCCCGGTACCGTAACGGTTGTCGAACAGGTGTTTGGTCATGGCGTCGTTCACGGCGATGATCGGGTACCGAAGCACTCCTTCAACCGCCATGCTGCGCAGCCTGATTACCCCGGTGGTAGTCTCCTCGGTGCCGCCGATGATGTTTGGCAGCAGGTCCTGCCGGTCCTTGTGCAGTACGCTTACCAGGTCGGCGCCGTCGTCCATGGTGATGTGCGGTTTGATGTCCAGCACGCTTCCGATGTGCTGGTAATAGGTATCGTTGTCCTCACCCTTGATGGAGAAGGTGGGGCACCCGAAATGCTTCACCAGGGCGGCAGCCACGTCGTCCTGGGTTGAAAGCGGATTGCTAGCGCACAGGGCCACTTCGGCCCCGCCGGCGATAAGTGCCCGCATCAGGTTAGCCGTCTCGGTAGTAACATGCAGGCAGGCCCCGAGCCTGAGTCCCTTGAGGGGTTTTGTCTTTTCGAACTCCGCTTCGATCTGCCGCAGCACCGGCATCTCGCGGCGGGCCCACTCGATACGGTTAAGGCCCATATCGGCCAGAGACATATCTTTCACGTCGCAATTCATCGAACATTCCTCCAGTTCACGTTCAGTCGCATCCGTCATAATGGTATAACCTCATTTCCTGACGCCGTAG
>CAYSPT010000066.1:10962-13282 GCA_964432985.1 uncultured bacterium | reverse complement strand
CGGCAATGTGCGCCGCAGCACGGCGATGTTCTCTCTGTTATCAGATCCACACGAATGGCCCATTCTACCTGTTTTTTCCGATAGAATCAAGATGGCGCTGCACTTTACAGATGCTCTATGCTTCTTGAAGATGACAGTGTCGGAGGGTTGGTTAACAGTTGTCCAACTCGGAGACTAAGTAATCGAAAGAAGTATGACGTATCTGTACCACCGTCACCTAGATCCCGGCTTCTTTGGAGAGTGACTCGAAAACGAAGGAGGTAATACCGGACATGATTCCTTCCTGGATTTGCATGAAGCAGATACCGTAATCGTTAAACGCTTCGTCCCGACCAACTTCCTGGATCTCGCGGACAACCCGTCCCAGAACTTTCTTGTCTTTGAAGGATTCACCTTCATCGAAAAACACCAGTACCAGGTCGTTGACTGGAATCATCTCCTTGGTTGACAGCAGCATCCCTCCGGCGCTGATATCCTTGCACAAGCCGTGCAGGTCTTTGCGGATAGTGGTTGACGAGATGATGTGATGGTAGTGGACCGGCATGTTGGCTTCGGCTCTGACGTGCCGCCGCTGCTCGGTGACCATTCCCATTTCAATCCGGGCAACCACGATACTGGGAACCGGGGTGAACACCTGCTCGATCACGTCCGCATCAAATTTAATTACCGATCCTTTGTGTACCAGAGTGAAGCTGATCGCCCTGCTCAGAGTCTTGTCGAATGTGTCTTTCGGCCCCCGTGCCACCCACTCTATGATGAGCTTCTTGTGCCGGTATCCAAGGATATTGGTCCGCCTGGTGAATTTTTTAAAACCGGCCCGTGCTTCTACTTCCACATCACGTCCCGGTACGACCATATCTTCCGAAAACCGGATCGTCCGCTCTCTTTTTTCACGTGAAAACGAAAGCAGCGCCTGCTTGATATCAGTAAATATCTTTGTTTTCCTTAGATACGATTCCATGAGCTTTGGGTCAACACAATTGAGCCCGATGACCATGCATGATCCGGAATACACTTCGAGTTGCGCCGCCAGTGCGTCGAGGAGTTCGAGAAACGCAACCTCGGCCTTGGTCACCTTCTCGCAGAAAAGAAGAACCTTCAGATGCCCCTGGGTAATGAGTGATTCTACTTCTGTTTTGAAGGCGGGGAGAGACCGTTCATCTATTATGCCGGCCAGGACTATCAGGGCAATGTCCCCGGTCTCTTTCACCTGGATAGCCAGTTTTTCCTTTTGCTGAAGCACCAGCGCCGAGACAGACCCGGTCAGACTGTACCGCTCCCGCAGCTGCTTGGCAGAGCCGCCGCGGTCGAGCGACTCGTAAAAAATGACTGCTCCCTGGGCCAGATCGACGGTGGCAGCACCCAGATTTTCATCTATCACCCGCTCCACTTCTTCTGAGGGAAACACCGAGAGCATATCAAGAACGTGTCGTTGGACCACGGGAACAAGCGATCCAATGATTGTGAGGAGCGGCTCGATACATCTGGATAGTCTGAACATCGTGATGAGATCCAGCATCTTTTCGGCAAGCTCGGGCGCAGCGGTTTTCAGCGGTTCGTAAAGGCACTCCATGCAGATCGGGGACCCGATTCGCTTCATACTGCTGATAATCACGTTTTTAACTGTTTCATTACCGTAATTCAGGCAGGTGGCCAGCGATTTGACCTGAGCCGCACTTCCAACAAACCCCATGACGGCAATGATGGAAGCAACAACTTCCGGCGAATAGGGCTGGCGACGCCATTCGTACAACTTCAATACCAGCTCTTCAATAAGCTCACCTTTGACCAGCATTTTCTTTATCTCGTCGAGTTTTTCCGGAGGTAATTTACTGAGAGTGGCCAGCAAAGCTGCGTACACCTCAAGCTTATTGATTTTCAGCAGGATCTTGAACACCGTATCTTTCAAAGGGAAGACCGGATAGCTCAGTGTTTCAGCAAGCAGGTTGGCAGCGTCAGGCATGTCCTCCAGGGCCAGACGTCCCAGGACATTAGCTTTGCTATTCTCGTCCTCGTCACTCATGAGGAGACGGCGGTATTTATCTTGTTTAAGCCGGTTGATGCCGATGCACTCCCCCCGAGATAGAATGGCTGCGCAGTAATTGATCCAAAAGCGGCTGTTCGCATCGCCCTCATGACGAAACTAACCGCATTCTTCAGGCTAACGACAAGGAATTATAGCATAAACAGAAGAGACAGTTCAAAAAGTACATAGTGGCAGTCTATCGTTCTGTTCTGGACATCGTGCGGTACACATTGATAAATAACCCCGATTACGATTGGGAAACCCCGATTACGATTGGGAAACTCCCGATTACGA
>CAYSPT010000066.1:0-10862 GCA_964432985.1 uncultured bacterium | reverse complement strand
AACCCCGATTACGATTGGGAAACCCCGATTACGATTGGGAAACTCCCGATTACGATTGGAAGCTCCCGATTACGATCGGAGACGGGAGACGAAGTAGAATCCAACCATGGCGAACAGGACATTGTGCAGCCAGGCGGAAGCCATGGGAGGCAGCATTCCTACCCGGCCGTAGGAGCGAGCCAGTGACATCACCACGTAGTAGACGAACACCACCACGCAGCTGATACCAAATCCGATAAATGCCCCGCCCCGGGTGTGTCGCAGCCCCATGGCGGTGCCCAGAATGGCGAAGATAAACGAAGCGAAGGGGATCGATCCCTTGAGGTAGAAATCAACCATAAGAGGAACGGTGTTCTTGGTGCCGGTACGGTTGCACTCTTTGATATCGGACTTGAGCTCCCGCATACTCATCTCTTCGGTCTTCTTCTCCACCTTGCGAAAATCCTCCAGCTTGTGGTTGATCTCCACCAGCCGATAGGTGGACTGATCGACCAGTGTGGCACATCCGTCTTCTCCGTATTCGTATTCGAATACGTTGGCCAGGCGCCACTTGTCCACCTCATAATGGGCCCGCTCCGCCACGATACGGCGGACGATCAGGGTGGGCCGTTCCGGTGATACCTCCATGAGCATGAAGCGTTCCACATGTCCCCGGTTCACGTCGATCTTGCCCATAAACAGAATAGTGTTCCCGCTGTCCTTGACCAGGATTTTTTCCTTGTACCGGGGCTCGTTGAGTTTGAGAAACTCCCGGTGCTTGATTTTTTGCGCCTTTTCCGTCGACACCGGGGCCACGAATTCGCTGAACATAAGTGCCCCGATACTGATGAGCAGCGCGAAGACGAGGACCGGTGTCATGATACGGTAAATGCTTACACCGCCTGATTTTAAGGCCACCACCTCGCTGTCTCGGGACATGCGGCTGAAGACCATCAGGGACGAGAACAGCATGGCCATGGGAAAGGTGTACCCCATGTCCTGGGGCAACCGGTAGACAAACCACCTGAAGACGATAGAGGCAGGGATGTTGCGGTTGATGACGAAAAACATTGCATCCACCAGGGGGTTGATGGATAGGATGACCACGAATCCCATCATCCCGAAAATGTACGGAAGCAGCATCTGCTTGATCATGTACCGGTCCATTATCTTCATTGCTGCCTGGCCTCCGAATCTCCGAATCCGCCTTCATTGTATCTTATGGCACCGGCTACTACAAGAGATACACGGATTAAAGGATGGTGTAAAGCGCTAAAGTGAAAAAGTGAAGCCTGACCCTACTTTTCTACTTTTTCTTTGAGCGGCCGGGGGTGGCTGTCTCCTTTGAGCGGTAGAGGATCCGTATGGGTATGCCTTCCAAACCCAGCCGCTCCTTGAGCACCACCGAGAAGTAACGTTTGTAGGTGGGAGTGAGATAGTCGGCGCGGTTAACGAAAAAGATGAACCGCGGCGGCATGATCGCCACCTGGGTTCCGTAGTAGAACTTCAGGCGATGGCCGCGGGCGATGGCAGGCGGCAGATGACGAGCGGTGATGTCCTGTACGATCCGGTTGAGGTCCGGGGTGGCGACCCTGAACTTCAGGCGATCATACAGGAACAGGGCGTGCTTCATCAGCTTGCCCAGGTTGTTACCGGTTTTAGCGGATATGAGGAAGAACGGCACCTCGTCCAGAAATCCCAGTTCTTTTCGGATCGACCTGATAAATCCGGGGACGTTGACGGGTCGTGGCGACTCTTCAACCAGGTCCCACTTGTTCACACCGAGCACGCAGGCGCTTTGCTGCCTGTTGACCAGAGCAGCAATCTTCTTGTCCTGGGTAGTGACTCCGGTGGTAGCATCCACCAGCAGGATGGATATCTGGGAGCCCTTGATGGCCTTCACGGTCCGGTGCACGCTGAGCTTCTCTACTTCTTCCGCCACCTTGGCCCGGCGGCGCATGCCGGCGGTATCGATGAGGATGATGGACTGGCCTTTTCGCACCAGAGGGACTTCCACCGTGTCACGGGTGGTGTAGGGCATGTCATGTGCAATGACACGCTCTTCTCCCATAAGCGAGTTGATGAAAGTGGACTTCCCCACGTTGGGACGGCCCACCACGGCAATACGAAGCGGTTTGTCTTCACCTATGTCAGCGTCGGGTGTTGCCCCGGTCAATGACATTATGGTCCCCACCACGTTTTCCATAAGCTCACCCACGCCCCGGCCATGTATGGCCGACACCGGGTGCACCTTCTCCAGTCCCAGCGACGTAAACTGATAAATCTCGTTGAACCTGGTCTGGTTGTCCACCTTGTTGACCACCAGCATGACCGGTTTTTCGTAGTGGCGCACCTGCTCCATCACCGCGGCATCAAAGGGCGACAGACCTTCAGCCACATCCACCAGTACCAGGGCCAGGTCCGCTTCTTCAAGCGCTTTTCCGATCTGGAAATCCACTTCTCCGGTGAGCTGGGTGGGATTCTCCGGAAACATCCCGGCCACATCCACCAGCATAAACCGGAGATTGTCCCAGGTAACGAAAGCTTCGTTTCGGTCACGGGTCAAGTAAGGAGTTTTGCCTTCGATGGCCTGGCGGCGACCCAGGATCCGATTGAACAAAGTGGATTTACCCACGTTGGGACGGCCTACCAGCACTACCCGGGGTACGACGGATTCCACGCGTTTAACGTCTTCGGGTTTATCTTCGGGTCCGGGACCGGCCGCGGGTTGCGGAACAACCTGAGAAATCTGAGCGGTTCCCACCGGCCTACCAGGTACGCCCGGCGAGCCTGGCCTGCCAGGCATATTCTTCTTGAAACGTTTTTTGGCCGGAGCTTTCTGCCGACGCCGTCCCAGGGTGCCGGTTTTCGCTTCACTACCTTTTGCGGCGGTTTGTTTACCGGTGCGATATTTTTTACCGGCATTTTTCTTGCTCAAGCGTTTTTTCGAGGCACGTTTCTTACCGGTGCCCTTTTCGCCACTGCGTTTTTTAACCATGGGATTCCACCTCCGGCCCGATACCTTTCACCTGTAACACTTCAGAATGGATTCTACAACAAGCGGGCTTTTAGACATAAAAAGAGAGGCGACGAGCGGAATTGAACCGCTGTACGAGGTTTTGCAGACCTCTGCCTGACCACTCGGCCACGTCGCCTCGTGAATGAAACCCGATTTTTTTCTTATATTCGGGTTCAAATGCCGAGGGGCAGAATTGAACTGCCGACACGCGGATTTTCAGTCCGCTGCTCTACCGACTGAGCTACCTCGGCCCGTAATCAGGAATTTTTACCACATCGACAGGGTAATTGTCAACTCCCTGCCTCTATTTTCTGTGCTGCCGGCTGGAGTTTGAAACACTCAACGTTTGCTATTGTGTTTCTTTATCTGAAGCTGTCCACCGGAATGTGAAACACTCAACGTTTGCCGCGATACCCCTGGAAGTCCTGCACCAATTCGGTCATGATTTGGGTGGAGAACTCCTGGTCTTCGATGTCTATCCCGGCACACAGTTCCATATCGGCAAAAGCCCAGGCAAACAGGTTTCCCGAGAACGGATGGTTGGCCAGGTAGAGGTCCATATCATGGATGAGCCTGGCTCTCAGACGTGCCGCCGCCATGACGTTCTGAGGTCTGAACTTGCGTTCCACGATGAAATCGAAGGTGGCGTTCATGATCTCAAGCAGTTCCGGGTCGGGGAAAAAACAAAACTCGCCGTACCGCAGCAGGTGCTTGAGATCGAAGATGACCGCACGCTTGTTTTTCTGGTCGGAGATAAACAGGTAATCTTTGCCGTCGATCCGGCCCAGGGTTATCCCGTCAGGAGACTTGAGGTTGAACCGCCCCTCACCGGTGCCCAGGCGGATCGTCCGGAGATGACCGAAGTTTTCGAGTGAAAAGATCTCCAACTCCCCGAACAACTCGTCCACCACCATGAATGCCCTGTGCCCGTCCACCGGTTCGGGCAGACTGACCATGCCCTCCGGCTGTCCCATAAAATGTACCCGCCCGAACTGCCCCAGCGGGTCGCCGTCAGTGGTGAACCGGCCGATTTTGTGGTTGTACTCGTTGGTGACCAGAAACATGTTGTCGCCCAACGGAAGCATGGCTTCGATCTGGGTGAACTCGTCCTGGAACACCGCCAGGGTTCTGAGATAACGGTAATCGTGGTCGAAAACATGGATTTTCCTTGCTTTACCGTCTGACACCAGGATCTCATCATCCACACCGATGATTAGCCCCCGGGGCCGGTCGAACAATCCGGCGGGATGATCCAATGTGCCGGACAGCACGTACTGCCCGTCTTTGGGTGTGAGAATATGTACCGTTTGTAAACCTTCATCGCCCACCAGCAGGTTGCCTTTCTTATCGAAACAGATTCCCTGCAGCTCCCCTTCACCTTCTTTAAATATGTCGATCACGCCGGCTGAATACGGCATAACTGAAAACGGCGCGCCTGTGGTGGCGGGTTTGACGTTGAACATGTGAATTGTCCGGTCTTCGGAATCGACGATGTACAGGCATCCTTCGTGAAACAAAATGGCGTCCACCAGTTTAAAGCCGCTCAAACTGGCTACCATGTCTGGGTACAGGGAGGTGTAGAGACCGGCCAGAGAATTGTCAGCACGCAGCATGTCCAGGCGATCGAGCACGTTTCCCAGCGCCCGAACGCGAACCTGCCGTAGAAACTCGATCAGAAGCAGGTCCCCTTTACGATGCTGATCCCTGCCCGGCAAGCTGCCGGTCATGTGGTTTATGTGAACGGAAGCCTCTTCGACATCGTCCACCAGTTTAAGAATAGTCGAGAGCGTCATCAGGTGTTCAGGGAACTCCGTGTACCCGAAGGATATGTAGTATTTCCTGAGCGCCGGCACCAGTTCCTGCAAAACCGATCTGACTGAAGACATCCCGGCCATGATCTGGTCCTCTCCCAGCCCTACCGCCGAGACCGCTACCAGGTTGGAGACAGCCCGCTTGAACTGGTGAAGCGATGTTTCCAACAACAACAGGTTGGTACCGCCACAACCGGTTTTCACAGCCGGTTTCCAGGCAGTAGTGGTGGCACTTTCAGACACTGTTCCCTTGTCAGCACAGTTACCGGTGCACCCGTTGCACTGGGCCCACATTGGCGCTGCACATAACATCAGGAGGCATCCTGCTGCCAGTAAAAAACAAATACCGGAAAACCGCCGCGCCAACTTCCAGTTCTTCTTAATCCCTCGCCGCTTAATTACTCCCCACATAATCACTCAGTTCCTTTCTGTCTCGCACACATTGTTGTCATCAAAGGGCTCGTTTAGTTCCGTCATCAGGAGACACCGCCAGCCTTCGGCACCGCACGGGCAGACCCCGGCTAGCGGATGACGTGAGTGTAGCAGAACAGCGCGACGGGTGTCAAAGAAATGACTGTTTAAATATCCCTGGTGATGCGTATGTTTCTGCCACGGACCGCGGCGGTGGAATCTCAGTGGATGTATTTGTGTTTGCTCACCACATCGGCGATGTTGTTGCAGTGGTCGGCGACACGTTCCAGGTTGGAAATGATGTCCAGGAATAAAATGCCGGCAGTGGGGTGACAGAGCTTCTTATTCAGCCGCTCGATGTGGGCCTGGCGCAGGCTTTCTTCCATCTCATCGATACGACCTTCGTAGTCGTACACATCGTCGGCCAGATCCTGGTCGTTTTCTTCCAGTGCCTTCCCGGCGGCGTTCAGTATTTCGGCTGCCACTTTGTACATCTTTTTGAGACTCGTCAGGGCCTGGTCGCTGAATGACAGTTTTTCCTCCTGCTTCTTGTTCACCAACTCGGCGATATTCTCGATATGGTCGCCAACCCGCTCCAGGTCCTTGGTTATGTACAACAGGTTTGACACCCATTCAGACTGCAGCCGGGAGAGATCCTTTTCGGCAATTAGAACCAGGTAATGGGTGATTTCGTGTTCCAGATTATCCACCGCCTGCTCATTTTCGAAGACTGCTTTCAGGGCGTCTTCGTCATCTTCGAACAAGGCGGTAAAAGCATCTCGGAGCATGGTTTGCCCCAGATCGGCCATCCGGCGAAGCTCTTTGATGGCGGCACTTATAGCCATAAAGGGGGTGTGCAGAAGGCGCTTGTCAAGCCAATGGGGCTCCTGTGATACCGGTTCTTCTCCCGGGACAACCTTCCGGGTGAGATGCACGAATACCTTAATAAACGGAAGAAACACAATGGTATTGACCACATTGAACAGGGTGTGCGAGTTGGCGATGTGCCGTTCGATGGTGGCCGGGTCGGCGGCGGCACCGGGTGTGATCACATCGACTAACCGGCAGAACAGCTTGAGCATGAGAAATACATACATCACACCGATGATATTGAACATCGCGTGCGACAAAGCGGCCCGTTTAGCCGATACATTGGCTCCGATACATGCCAGGGCCGCGGTGATGGTAGTACCTATATTCTCTCCCAGAATGAAGGGCACGGCGATTTCGAAGCTGATAAGACCCGATCCGGCCATCCCCATGGTCAAACCGATAGTGGCGCTGGAGGACTGCAGCAGCATGGTCATGACCGCTCCGGCGATAACCGCCAGTATCGGATTGGAGCGGAACATCAGGAATATATCCCTGACCGCGCCGCTTTCCTTAAGGGGTGTGAGAGCGCTTTTCATGATACTCAGCCCCAGGAACAGAAGGCCGAACCCAAGCAGTACGTTCCCGGCCACCCGCCACTTGCGGTCTTTGGAAAACAACGACATGAAAAACCCGAGCCCCGCGGCCGGAAGAGCGTAGGCGGAAATCTTGAAAGCAATAAGCTGGGCGGTGATGGTGGTGCCTATATTGGCGCCCAGGATAACGCCGATAGCCTGGGCCAGAGTCATGAATCCCGAGTTGACGAAACCGATCACCATAACAGTAGTGGCGGACGAACTCTGGATGATGGCCGTCACGCCGGCCCCGACCATCACGGCCGACACCGGGTTGGAGGTGATGGTTTCTAAAAACTGCTTGAGCCGTTTACCCGCCAGTTTCTGCAATCCACTCGACATGATCTGCATACCGAACAGAAAGATGCCGAGCCCGCCAACGGCACTGAAGGCGATGTTTTTAACCATGGCACCGGACATGGCGCTCCACACCAGCAGCACCAGCAGTACCACCAGCCCGGCGCACCGGAAACCGGTCTTTATCTTTTTGATGCGCGCGCGTTTGCTGCGTTCCTCTTCAGTGGCCGATTGGGCCTCTTCAGAAACCGTTTCACTGGCGGCTTCGTCCATGTCATCAAGAGCGACCATGGTCATGTTCCTCGATTGTCAATCCGCAATACATTTTTTTCCACTGGGATGGCGGATACAGCCATCATTCTAAAGCGCGTGAAGTATAGCAAATTGGTGCTAGATAAGCAACCAGACAGAACGCAGGCAGGAGACGGTTCAGCATACACCTCTTGAAGCCGACTGTATCCCGGGGCAGCTCCTGCAGCAGATGACTCTATTCAACTCGCTCAGCTGAGGGATCCTTTTGGGCGATTGATCCCTCAGGGAAGGATGTATTTTCACTTTCCGGTATTTCATGGAATCTGTTATACTATTTTCGAGACAGATCATAATGAATAAATGCGATCTGGAGCTTTTTGAAAGGCAGACCGGTTTGCGGGAAAAGATCGTTTTCAGGATACACGCCATTAGAAGGATGTTTGAACGCGATATCTCGCCTGATGATGTTAATGAAGTCATTGCACGAGGTGTTGTTCTGGAATCTTATCCGGATGACACCCCTTATCCCAGCAGTCTCATTCTGGGATGGGTTGATTCACGCCCGCTACATGTGGTCCTGGCTGTTTGTGCGGGAACCGGTGAGAAAATTGTAATCACGGTCTATGAGCCGAGCATGACTCAATGGAATGCGGATTTCACAAGGAGGAAAACGGTATGAAGTGCGTCGTGTGCAGACAGGGAGAAGTCCAACCGGGTACCGCCACTGTCACCCTTGAAAAAGATGGTTTGACGCTGGTGGTAAAAAAAGTTCCGGCTCGTGTATGCCGGAACTGCGGAGAGGAATATATCGACGAAGATATAACACGGCAGTTATTCTTAACGGCGGAAAAAGCAGCGGAAGGCAGTGTAAAGGTCGAAATCCGCGACTACATGGCTGCTTGACAGAGTAAATACATCGCAGAAAATCCATTTCCATTCCTACGCCCACCACCCCGCGCGGCGCGGTGGCCATTGGCAGAATGCCTGTTATCCGAAGCTTCCTGGTGTGATTTCATACCCCGATCAGAACTTGACCATCATCCGTTTGGGCTGACAACCGGCCGAGTGATCAGCTCAAATTGTCAGAACTTGACCCTCATTCCCAGGCGGTAACGCTCCCAGCCGCCGGAATTGAGCAAACGGTTCAGCATGCACTTGTTGAAGTTGATTGTATCCCAGGCCAGCTCCAGGTTCGTGTTGGGCCGGTAGCGGTAATCCAGCCCCAGGCCGATACGGTGATAGCACAAGAAGTTGTCCAGGGCCGGGTTGGTGTCGTTGACCTTCACATTTTCGTGGATCAACCTGAGGGTCAGCTGTTCGTTAATCCCGTGATCGATGATAAAGGCCTTTTCCTCTATTCCCGACAGGGAGCCGGTAGCCAGGGTACTGCCGGCCGGGAGAGCGCCGTACTGCATGGCGCCGAACAGGCCCAGCGGACGCCGCCAGTAGTGGATACCCACGGGCTGGAACTCTTCGTCGCCTTGACCGTAGATGACGGTCGCCCGAAGCTCCCAGGGCAGGTCCCAGCTCACCGCCGCCAGCCAGGCGGCGCCGGCGGGCAAACCGGCCGTGTCCGAATCATGGCTGCCGTACGGCGGGAAGCAAAAAAATCGGCACTCCCGGTTTCAAGACTGTGCAGATTGTTGGTACACAGACGCAAAACCCATAGTTTCAGATGGGTTTTACGAAAAATCGTCAAGAAATCCAGACCTTATTCTTGACATTTGAAGTTAAAACCCATAACATTATTATGGGTAACGTGAAACAATATCAAGGATGCCGTCTATGAAACACGATAGTTTTTTTCGAAATCACCCGGTTTTCACCGGTGAGGAGCTGGCCAAACATCTGTCGTCCCATGGTGCAGTCGGCGGACGGGCGCGGGAAGCTCTCCTGGCCTATCACAAGAAGACTGGACGGATCGTTCGTATACGGCGCGGGTTGTATGCCGTCATCCCGCCGGGAGCCAACCCCGGTTCATATCCGGTCGACCCCTTTCTCGTAGCCGCGAAGTTGACGCCGGATGCAGTGCTTTCGCACCACACCGCTTTGGAGTTCCACGGAAGGGCTTACTCGATTCATACCCATTTCACCTATTCGGCATCCCGCCCCCTCCGATCTCTGACGTTCCGTTCCCATGTCTTCCGAGGCACGAAGTTTCCGCTTGCTCTCCTCCGCGCAGGAAAAGCGCGGTTCGCCGTTTCAACTGCGGAGCGCTCCGGTCAGCCATTAATGGTTGCGTCCCTTGAACGGACCCTGGTCGATGTGCTGGATCGTCCAGACCTCTCGGGAAGCTGGGAGGAAATCTGGCGGTCGCTGGAGTCCATTGAATTTTTTGACCTCGACCAGGTCGTGGGGTACGCGCTCCTGCTCGGAAATGCGACCACCGTAGCGAAGGTAGGGTTCTTCCTGGAACAGCATCGTGAACCGTTGATGGTGGAAGACCATTACCTGAAGATGCTTCACGATATGCGCCCCCGACAACCTCATTACCTGGACCGTCTCAGACGAAAACCCGGTCGACTCGTGTCGGCATGGAACCTGGTGGTTCCGAGAGAAGTCCTCGAACGGTCCTGGGGAGAGGTACTATGATAATCTCTCCCGAGAAGCTGGCAGCTGAAGCAGAGGCGACGGGCTTCAGACCGGATGTGCTCGAAAAGGCCGCCCATTTGTTGGGGCTGTTGGACGCATTGCGGAGTCACCCATTCCTCAAGGGGAAGCTGGTACTCAAGGGCGGTACGGCCTTGAATATCTTCGTTTTCGATGTGCCCCGGCTCTCCGTCGACATCGATCTAAACTATGTGGGGGCCGAAGACCGCGATGGGATGCTCGCCGAACGTCCAAAGATCGAACAGGCCGTTCAAGCGGTCTTCGCTCGGGAGGGTTTCACCGTCAGGCGGATGCCTGAAGAACACGCTGGAGGCAAATGGTCGTTGCGGTATGAAAACGCCTCTGGCCAGAGCGGCAACCTCGCAGTGGACATCAATTTCATGTTCCGTCTCCCGCTGTGGCCGGTGACTACGCTCGATTCTCATCCCGTCGGTGCCTGGCGGGCCACGGGAATTCCCGTCCTGGATCACCATGAACTGGCGGCTGGTAAACTGGCGGCGCTACTCGCACGCAGACAGGCGAGGGACCTGTTCGACAGCCACCGGATTCTCCAAATGGGCAACCTCGATTACCGCCGCCTTCGCATCGGGTTAGTGGTCTACGGCGCGATGAACAGGAAAGATTGGAGGACGGTTTCCGTGGACGATGTGGACTTCGACGCCATGGAGTTGGCCAGACAGTTGATTCCTATGCTCCGGATCAACTCGCCGGAGCGCCAAGTGGAATCAGCCGAATACTGGGCGCGATTAGTGAAAGAATGTCGAGATGGTCTGTCGGCGGTGCTGACCTTTTCAGACGCTGAGCGGGAATTCCTGGACCTGCTACTCGACCGGGGGAAGATTGACTCGACGCTTCTGACATCTGACAAAGCCCTGCAGAAAAGTATCCAAGGCCAGCCGCTTCTCGAATGGAAGGCAATCAATGTGCGGCGGCACAAAGGATTGATCTGAAAGGGTACTGCCCTTCGGTCTACCCCTTGCCGCTGACACTCACCCCGTCGATGAGCATGTCCGGCGTGTAGCTCACCAGCATATTGCG
>CAYSPT010000065.1:25217-28957 GCA_964432985.1 uncultured bacterium | reverse complement strand
GGGTAAAAAGCTCATGGGGCTCCAGGCCTACTACCACGTAGAGGTCCCCCGAAAACCCGCCGTTTTCACCTTCCTCGCCCTCGCCGGACAACCGCATCTGCATGCTGTCCTGAATCCCGGCCGGGATGGTCACCCTCAATTTCCGGCGCTCGATTTCGCGGCCGCGGCCCTTGCACTGCTCGCATTTTTTTACGATCACTTCCCCCGCACCGCCGCAGGTGCGGCACGTAGTGCTTATGGTAAAGAATCCCTGGGAGTGCTGCTGTTGGCCCGTGCCATGGCAACCGGGACAGGCCATGGGCGATGTGCCAGGCTGGGCGCCGTTTCCCCCGCAGCGAATACACCTGACATGACGGGCAACTTCTAATTCCTTGTCCACACCATGGGCGCATTCTTCAAGAGTGACCGTTACTTCAGTTCTGAGGTCGCGACCCCGGCGAGCCCGTTTTGCAGTCCTGCCCGTCTGGCGGGCGCCGCCGAAGAAATCTTCGAAGATGCTGCCCAGCCCGCCGAAACTTCCAAAGATGTCATCGAAGGAGCCCGCTCCCCCGAAACCGCCGACACCGCCTTCCAAACCGGCATGACCATACCGGTCGTATGCAGCGCGTTTCTGGGGGTCCTTCAACACATCGTAGGCTGCCTGGACTTCTTTGAACCGCTCGGTGGCGTCCTCTTCGGAACTCACGTCGGGATGATACTTACGCGCCAGCGAACGGTACGCCTTCTTTATGTCGCTGTCGGACGCGTCACGCCCCACACTCAGTACATCATAAAAATCTTTACCGGCCACGTGCAATCACCACAATTATTTCATTTCGATCTCCCGGTCGGTCGTGAGGACCGCCAGGATATCCGATTCCTTCAATATCAGGAACTTCTCGTCGGCCACTGTTATTTCATCACCTGAATATTTCGAAAAAACCACCAGGTCCCCCTCCTTGATATCGAGCGGGTGGACGGAACCGTCTTCCAGGACGCGTCCACGTCCCACAGCGATGACCTTGCCTGTATTCTGTCGTTTTTCCCCAACGGTATCCGGCAGATACAGTCCACCTTTCGTTTGCTGTTTTTTCTCTCGCGGTTTCACCACCAGGTGATCATTCAACGGCTTTAAGCGCATGGTGGTAAACCCCCTTTCAATTGTTGTTTTTCTAAAACTGAATAATGAGTGGCCAGACTGGCTTTCCTCACTTCATATATGGAATGTTAACCAGGCGGGAGTGTACAGAAATTCCCCAACATCTGCTGAAGATGTCCCAGACAGGTCCGGCTTACCTCTCAATCAAACTCTTGATGACTCCTGCTTCAGTGACCACCATGGACAGGGCTTTTCCGTCCTCGAATTCGAACCGGACCATGAAGCGGCTGCCATCGGGTAGACGTACTGCTTCGACCTTGATTGCCTTCCCGCGGACACGGCTGGTGACTGCCGGAGACAGTTCCACCTGCGAGATAATCTGACCAAGAGTGAGAGCCTTGTATTCCGCCACTTTTTGAAGTTTGCCGGTAGTAAGATTCAAGTTGAACGAGCAGTCGGTGAGAAATTCGCGGTTGAAATCGAACACTTTTACCAGCAGCTCCTGCGTTCCGTCGGGGATGGTTATTTGACAGGTGGTAGGTGACGTAGGATGCCGGTATAAAGGCTTCAAGAAAATCCTTTTCAGATCCTTGTCCAGCAGATCACCGTACATAATGTAAGCGGCTTTTCCAGCGTCATCAATCACAATCTCCAGTGTTTTTCCGGGACTTGGACGCCCATCCATTTCGATACTGACCATTGAATCGAACCGCTCGAAACCAGCCGGGCCAAACTCCAGTTTTTCGGCAAAAACCTGCGCCGAACAGATTAACAGGCCAACCATGAGCAGGCCTGTCAGAACTTTTCTTGAAATCACGTTTTAAGTCACCCTTCCCGCCGATGATGTAAAAGTATAACTGAGATTGAACTGCATGGTCAAGCATTGTCATTATCTCCCTGATGAAAACACATGCAATGTCCGCCTTACCTGTGCTACAATTTTCTAGCAGCAACCGGAAAGGGGATAGTCCGTGCCGAATGAGGCTGAGTACCAACGACCGCTCATTATCTCCCCTCTCACCAGACTGGCTGAACTCGAAGCCCTGGCCCGGGATGGCGCAGACGAAGTCTACTGTGGTTATATACCCCCGGCCTGGCTCGACACATACTCATACCCGGACTCCCTCAACCTTTCATGCTCCCCGAGGGCCAATTTCCCGGACGAAGAAGAGCTGGTGCAAGCGGTCAAAGAAGCGGACCGTCTATCCGTCGGACTGGCCCTGGCGGTAAACGCTTCTCCCTACACGCCGGACCAGCTGGAATTCATCCTTCAATACATGAATAGAATGTACGACAGGGGAGTCCGCAGGTTTATTGTCGGAAATCTTAACCTCATCATTCTTCTCAAGGACCGGGGATTCACCGGAGAGATCCATGTCAGCTCCAACGCGGGCGTCCTCAATCCGAAAGCGGCTGTTTTTTTCCATGAGCTCGGTGCCCGGCGGATCATCGTTCCCGACCAGCTGTCAAAGAGTGAAGTAGAAACTATAGCCCGCGATTCGGACGGGATTTCAATCGAAACCTTCGTGGTTGGCAACCACTGCCGGAACCTGGAAGGATTCTGTACATTCGGGCACAAAAAAGGCACCGATCCCGGTTCGCCGCAGAACAACGTCAACCTGGAGCGGCAGCTGGACATGTCGAAGATATTGGCTAAATTACCGTCGTTCTTGTTACGTCCCCTGCTGGCTTCTCCGGTGGCGAGACGGTTGGCCGCCTCCCAGGTGCTACCGTGCCAGCTTCCGTACCGGTGCTTCCGGCACCGGGATTCCCAACCTGGTCCATCCTCACCCGCCGCCGGGACTATCGAGCGTCAATTCGGGCTTTTTATTTCCATGAAACGGGGAGGACAGTGCGGGGCATGCGCCGTGGCCGACTTCATCACCAGCGGGGTTAATGCCTTGAAGCTCGACGGACGGGACCTTCCCCTCGAAGGAAAGCTTATAAACCTGCAGTTCCTTTGCCAGGTCCGCGAACTGGCATGCGGGTTCCAGGAGGGAAGCAAAGAATTTTCACGCCAGGTCAAACAAATATACGCAGATTGTTTCGGCGGCCGCTGCCAACCGGGGCAGTGCTATTTTCCTGACATTTTTCATCCCGAATAATTCATGAACCTTTTTAGCGAGGCGAAGAAAATGGCTGCAGATACAAGGCGCACGATGAAAAAGAACCGGAGGCGTACCGGTAGGTACGTTGAGGACCTTTTTCGCATGCGCTTTAGCGCACTGCAACGTAGTAGCTGTGGTCAGTTTCGAGCTGCAGCAGAATGCTTTGTGAATTATTCGGGATATCTGAACGGGGAACGGAACCAATGATAGAGCGGGCCCTTTACGTGGGAAGACAGGCTGTTCCTGACGGAGACGATGTTGCCGGGTATCAAAGAATCTATTTCGGTGAGGAGTTTTGCGAGAATCTTCTTCCTTCCACCATCGAGCTTCAGCAGGCCGTTGAACAGACCCGGTCGCTAAGCTGCGGTTTTTCTCTCCTGACCCCGCCGCTCTCCACGTGCTGCTGGGATACTGCGATTTCCCTGATCGAACACTGCGCATCCTTGCTTCCTGCTTTTGAAGTGATCTGCAACGACTGGGGGCTGCTTCACTATCTCTGCTCGTTCCCGCCGCAGCACTCGGAGAGATCCCATCAGCACTCGAAGGAACCCCAT
>CAYSPT010000065.1:22760-25117 GCA_964432985.1 uncultured bacterium | reverse complement strand
GTGCCCGTTGCCGGACGGCTCCTGTGGCAGCAGCGCCGGTCCCCCGGCCTTCAGACATTTATAGCTTCCACCAACACAGCCACTGCCAGCTGTTTCAAGCGAGGCGGCCTGGCAACAAGGGAAGCGGCTGATTTCCTGGTACGGCACGGATGCACCCGGGTCGAGCTGGACAACCTGGCGCAGGGCCTTGAAGACGATTTCTCGAATTGGCCGGTGCAGGGTTCACTGTACCACCCCTACCTGGTGGTGACCATGACCAGGCTCTGCCCCTTCGTGGCAGCCGCCTCTGAAACCGGAGAAACTTTTTTTGTCACTGCCTGCTCACGTGAGTGCGCCGGTAACGTGCTGTGGTTGAAGCATCCGGCGATGGAAACAGATCTTATCTTGACAAGCAACGCCATTCTGATGGAAAATACTACGTTACCCGCGGGAGTAACGGAGCGGGGATTCGACCGCCTGGTCATCATGCAAGATGTACCACGATAACCTGCAGCAGACGTACACGTAGAAAAAGGGGGCTTTACACATGGCCAAGCTCGTCCTGATCTTGAAGAACGAGCCCAGACAGGACTTTGCCATCGACTCGGACGGCATTACCATCGGCCGGGGGACAACCAACGACATCATGATTCCCGTCATCAAAGTGTCCCGGCAGCACGCGAAAATTAAAGCGGTGGAAGATGGTTTCCTTATACGAGATCTTGAATCGACTAACGGGACATTCGTCAACGGCGTCAAGATACAGGAAAAGCTGCTGGAGGATGGAGACGAAATACTGATAGAGCCAGCCCGGCTCTATTTTAAGCTGGAAGAAGAAGAGAAAGTCAAAATATCCCAGAAGCAGATCAAGGACATGGTCAGCACCGTCCGGAACATCATGTCGGAGTCGGCCGAGGAATCAAAACTGCTTCTCAATGCCCTTGAGCGGATTGAAACCAGGGTCCGTTCCGTAGCCGTCCGCCTTCGTGGCGCCTACCAGAACAGCTCTGCTCTCATCTTCCTCAAAAATGACTTGATGGACCTTTCGGAACAGGTTAAAAAGCTGTTCAAGGATGCCGAAGGTATCGGCAGAGCCTTGCAGGCACAAACGGTTCTCATCAGGCTGGGGTACATCATCCATTCCATGTTTGATGTGAATCAGATTCTCGAGGTGTGCACCGATCTCATTATGGAGAGTGTCGAAGCCAGCCGGGGAGTGGTGTTTCTCGCCAATGAAGAAGATACCCTCACCGTAGAGGTGGTCCGGGAACGGGGCCAAAAATTCGAGAAAGGCTCTCCCCAGGAAATCCGTGAGGAGCTTGCCAAGGAGACTTTTTCATCCGGGACGGCCTGCATTTACACCCGCTCCCAGGTAGGTATGTCGGTACACGGGCTGGCGGAAAGCGACTCGGCAGCCGTAATTTGTCTGCCGTTTCAAGGATACCAGAAACTGTTGGGAGCCATGTACCTGGACGTCATACCCAGGCACAACACCCTGGACGAAAAAGTGCTGCCGGTGCTCAGAGCCATCGCCACCCAGGCCGCTACCTCGGTGGAAAACGCCATCATGTACCAGGAATCCCTGGAACGGGACAAACTCCAGCGTGACCTGGAGTTGGCCCGCGAAATCCAGTACGGTCTGCTGCCTGACGAACCTCCCCAAATACGCGGTTTCCAAATCACTGCTTCACTGTCTTTCGCCAAGATGGTGGGCGGCGATTACTATGACTTCATCCCCCTGGATGACAGCTCCTGGGGGATACTGATCGCGGATGTTTCGGGCAAAGGTATTCCCGCCGCTCTGATAGCCGCCACTTCAAAGGTACAGGCCCGGGCTTTATGCATGACCGCGCGCGAACCGGCGCAATTTCTCACCAGGCTCAACAATATACTGGCCCACGAGCTCTCCAGCGACCATTACATCACCATGGTCTACGGCATTCTCGATCCGAAAAAGGGCACCTTCACCTATTCGCGGGCCGGTCACGAACCTCCGTTCAGAAGCGGAAAAAACTTTGAGGAACCGGAGCCGCTGATGAAAGGCGGTTTCCCGGTAGGCCTGTTCAAGGAAGCCACGTATGAACAGGAAACGCTGCAGTTGAACCCGGGAGACCGGTTGCTCCTGTTTACCGATGGCCTCTCCGACTGCCTCAACCCCAAGGGAGAGAGCTTTTCCAAAACGCGGGTGTCCGACTACTTCCAGAAGAACCGCTTACAGACCTGCGATGACCTGGGGACGGGGCTGCTGCAGGAAGTGCAGTCGTTTTCACATGGAGGTAGTCGTTTTGACGATATGACACTCATCCTGCTCGGAAGAGATTAGACCCCAACGGTAGTCGTTTTGACGATATGACACTCATCCTGCTCGGAAGAGATTA
>CAYSPT010000065.1:17738-22660 GCA_964432985.1 uncultured bacterium | reverse complement strand
ACCCCAACGGTAGTCGTTTTGACGATATGACACTCATCCTGCTCGGAAGAGATTAGACCCCAACGGTAGTCGTTTTGACGATATGACACTCATCCTGCTCGGAAGAGATTAACCCCTAGGTGAACCGCGTCAATCGATTGACTTATGTCTCCTGCCCGAACGTTTCCTGATGGCCGGGATTATGCGGTCGTTGGCGATCTCCTCATCGCTGAGCATCATAAGATCGACCATGGTAATGTCCTGCAGGTACTTATCATCCCACACGACGTATTCGGTGACGTGGTCGATAATCCGGTGATACTTGTCTCCCAGTGTTCCTATTTTTTCTGCTACCGGCATATCGTCACGTATTTCGGGATGCAGCAGCAGCAGTTCGATGATAACGTTTTCATCATTCCACACGGGGATGATGATGGTGGGAGCGTCGTCCTTGCCATAACCCATTTTAAGGCGCCCGCCGTAGGCGGCGATCCGCTTGGTGCCTCTCAGAAAATCCGGGTTGTCATAGGACGATTTCATGGTGGCTGCCAGCCCGGTGGTGCGGGACAGGTCCCGCTGCGCCAGCCACTCTATCTCGTTCTGGACACTGCGGATTTCAACCTGGTAAATCGCCATACCCCGGATGGAATTTACCGCTTTAAACACGTTTTTCATGGTGTACAGGTCATCGAGACCGATTTGGAAAAGATCGGGAACTATCTGGGAAATCTCTTCCTTGAACTTAATCTTCTCCAGTTGCTTGCGCTTCCGCTCCAGAAGTTCGATACGGTGTACCAGGTCACGGCGCTCCAGCAGCAGGTAGTGAGCCGGATGGATCCGCCGCATGTAGCTGACGATCCTCTTGCGCGGCATGTCGCTCAACCATTCCAGTACGAAAGCGATCTTGCTGTTCAGGTAAGGACTGGTGCGGGCCAGGTGCGAAGCCTGCTTACGCGACAGGATACGAGGTCTTCCCTGGATGACCATTATCTGATCCAGATCGCCGTACTTATCGACGATGGCCAGCTCCAGGCCGAGCTTGTAGATTCTTCCCGATATATGAACTACGGGCTCGGAGAGCCCGGTTATTATCTGGACGAACTCCCGGGAAACCACTCTTTCTTTATCCGGGTTAACGTCTTCCACGCTGCAGCAATCCCCCGGCTGAATACGGCAGAATCGCCAGGTGCCTTCCCGGGTAAAACAGGGCTGAACACGGAAGATGTCCCTGACATCGACAATATCGAGAAAAGACTGGATCTTCGCCACCTGTCGGCGTGAAAAGCCGATCTTCGTCAACGCCCTGGACTCTTCGACGATTATTTCCCTGGAGCAGCGGCCGCGGGTAACATCCACCAGGCGTTCCAGCACTCCCGGGAGATTGTAGACCGCGTCTGAGAGCCGCCGGCCCGGCGGGAGGACAAAACTCTGAATTCCCCATCCCTGTTGAAACTTGGCAATATTGTCCGGTTTGATCGGGTTGCAGCCGATAAGCTTGGCCACACCCTGGTAATGTACAGCCACCCGGGCCTTGGGCGGATTATCAAAGTAACGTTCGTCGGACAAACGCATGGCCAGGGAGCGGTCTGAAAATTCCAGTATCAGGTCGTCGAGGAGTGAATAGAACAGTTTCCTGTCCTCGCTCCCGGACGAATCGCACTCGAGCAGGACCTTGAAGAGATCGTTGATCCGGTCCCTCGTGCTGGCAGGCACCATGCTCACCCGCCGGCTTGTCTTGTATATGGTTCCCAGGGAATCTTCACGGTCCTCCACGGAAATCCGGCCCTCGGACAACTGGCGTTCCAGGTCCATGGTCTTCTGACGCCGCATCTCGGAATGGTAGTCCCCTTCCGAGTAACGTTTGAAGTTCCGGAAGTATACGGTCAATTCTTTTTGTATTCTGAATATCTCCTGAGAATCACGTTCCGCCGCCAGGTCCAGGAGACGGTGCCCCCAGGAAGAAATCCTGGTGGCAAGCCGGTTCGTCTTTTCAATGGTGGCCTCGGTAATCATGTTGTCCAGGAGCATTTTACTCAGGGCGTCGGCGAACATGTTGTCTGATGTTCCCGTGGGAGACGGGATAACGAAATCGGCCCCGTTTTCCTCAAGAATACGCATGTCTTCCTCGCACGCAATGCAGGCAATGCGTCCTGCCCGGGGCTGGTTCTCCTTGATCAGCTGCGCCATCCAGCTTCCGATGGACGTCTCCAGATTCGGTATATGAATGAACAGCAGGCTGCCGGGATTGGTCCTCAGATCGCGCAGGTAGGTGGCCCGCTGCCCGTGCTGATCGTAGGCGCCGGAGTAAAATTTAACCCGCGGGTGCTGGACCATTTCGGCAAACTTGAGGGCGCCCTCGGTGGCGTCAAATCCCTGCAGGGCACCTATAAACGACAGGTCCAGGTTATTCCCGGCGATGTACTCACCAAGCTCCTCCACCCGCTCGTTGGCCAGCGACGACGAAAGCGTAGAGCGGGCCACTTCGGGAAACTTGGCCAGGCACTGGTAGAGGTACTGCGCCCGGCGGGGTTTGATGGCCCCCCGCACCTCATGAAGATACACGATAAACGTCAGAATGGTCTGGAGCGCCGTGAAGGCGGCAAAGGTGGAGCCCACCGCTTTTTCCCACGGGAGATTGGTCACGGCGGCACCCAGGCTCCGGGACGAAATCCGGGCCAGTTCTGAAGTTATCAGGTTGGTGACCGACCAGATATAGGGTCCCCGGTCGAGCCGGTCGCCCAGTTCATCCATGATCTCCCCTGAAAGCGCCACCACCGGCTTGGTACCGCCGGAGTTGCTCACGAAAAGAAGCAGGGTGTTTTCATCCATGTGCGGCTTCTCTGTTCGGGCCAGGTTCGACTCCATCACCTGGGTGACCACGTCGTTTAAACCCTCCAGGTTCGCAGTGGAAAAAGCGATACCCAGAGTGTTGCGCGACGTGCCTTCGCCGAGGCCGTATATCATGGTAACCTTGCGCAGAATGCGTCGCAGCTTTTTCTCATCCAGCTGTTTTCCGTCCAGGTTGAACAGCGAGGCGAGCTTCAGCCGTACATCTCCTTTGAGACGGCCGTAATGATCCATCCTGAAATCGAACAGGTTCCGGGTGTTGCGCAGCAGGGTAACGTATGCCAACAGAATTTCGGCTCCGTACTGGTTATCAACCGCGTACACCACATCTTCTTCGGTGGGGAACGATTTGACCTGTTTCCCCAGCACCGAGGTCGGTCCGGAGATAATGTTCCCCAGGACGGTGTCGTACACCACGGTCCTGTCCACCCGGCTCAATTCGACCAGGTGCCCGGCGGCCTTGAGCACGGCGGTTTTCCTGGGTCCTTCCAGGCGGTAATCTATGATGGGGCTTTCATTGATGCCTTCCTGTATCTTCGTTCCGCTGAGAATGTCGAACACGGCCAGGACGGGGACCGTTCCCCCGTCTCCTGTCTGTATCTCCGCTATCTGCCATTCCCCCAACTCGACATAATCCACCTTGCCGTCACGGATTTTGACCTTGGCCCCGGAGGTGATATAATCGACGTCAATTTCCTCACGCCGTTCGTCCTTGTACTGCTTGATACGATTGCGCAGGTTGGACAGGTCCGATGCGTACTTCAGGGGAATCATCTCGTCGGACTCATCGCGGTAGATTATCATCCCACCCGCTTTTGGGCCTTTGACGATCGTCGTTACCGGCAGGTATGAGCCTGTGTGCTCACGAATATTGGTCAGGGTTTCAAAAACGTAGACGGAAGTCGGATCGCAGAACGAAAGCAGTCGGGCGGCTACCGCTCCGGCAACCGTCACCAGCGAAGCACCGCTGGTTTTCAGGTTCCGGGCAATTTCCAACACATCTTCCATCTGCTCCTTGAACACCAGGCGCCTTTCGATACCCTGCTCTTCCACCACTACCTCATCGGAAAGAACGCGATACCGTTTCAAGTCCTTGACGAACCACGCCAGAAACCGCTGCTCGGTCCCAAGCACCCGGTCGGCCTGCAGGCATTCGTATATGCTGCGCTCAAGGCGTGGGATTTCCTTCGAGTCGCAGTCGGCCTCGGTAGTAAAACCCTTATCGAAAAAGTACCGTTCCCACTTGATCTTGCTGTTGACGTCTCCGTTATGTCCGACATTGAACGGACCCATCTCGTTGAT
Organism: uncultured bacterium; assembly: GCA_964432985.1. Lineage (GTDB taxonomy): Bacteria > Muiribacteriota > CAYSPT01 > CAYSPT01 > CAYSPT01 > CAYSPT01. The sequence continues at coordinate 18,532 of CAYSPT010000065.1, read as the reverse complement.
CAGCAGCGGATATTCCTCTCGGAAACGAATCCGCTCCTCCTCGGTCATGACATCGGTAAACATCTCACGGGTCATCAGCTCGTAGTGGAGATGGGCGTTGGCCCGGGAATACATATTGTCACCCTGGGTGGCGGCCCGGGTCTGAGCCCCGTTCACCAGAATCATGACCTCACCGGTCTCGATTTCCGGCCTCTGTTTAATAAGCTGGTTTATAGTCATGTAGCCACGCTCATCAATGTCGCCGGACGTCTTGGCCTGGACCAGTTCGAGATCACCGGTTTTCAGGTCGAGCACCACCAGTGAAACGCCGTGAGAATCATAACCAGCTGCCGAACCTTCGGAGGTGATTTCCAGCACTGTCTGAATCATGTGCCGGTTGTGCTCTACGATACGGGGCTTGTCGCGGCGCATCTCTTCCAGGGAGCCGAAAATACCCGCGATAGCGCCGCCCACGGAACACCCTGCAGGGTAAGCCGGGTATGACAGCCAGCCAAAAGAGTCATCCGGTTCGAGGACCGGCGCAGGTTCCACCGGACTGGAAACCAGATAATTTTCCAGCATAAAACGAGGAACATCAAACAAGTCAGCAGCCTGCTGAAGCGCACACCCCCGGAGAAGAGGGAGGCAGGATTCGCGCAGAGGTGATTGCATGAAAAATCTGCCGGCCTTCACCAGGTTGGATGGAATGTTATTGGTCAAAATCCTGGACATCTGCACGGTTAAACACCTCAATTTTTGACCTGAAAGGCTCACTAATCATTCTACTTCGGTTCGAAAATAACCACATCTACTGC
>CAYSPT010000065.1:0-17638 GCA_964432985.1 uncultured bacterium | reverse complement strand
GACATCACCCGGCAGGACACCGAGGCCATCGTCAACGCCGCCAACAGGTCTTTACTGGGCGGCGGCGGAGTAGACGGCGCCATCCACCGCGCCGGTGGTCCGACCATTCTGCAAGAGTGCAGAAAACTGGGGGGATGCGAAACCGGGGGAGCGAAACGCACAGGAGGCGGAAACCTGAAAGCTCAACATGTCATACACGCTGTCGGCCCCATCTGGCGGGGCGGCGGTGTGAACGAAGAAGCCTTGTTGAGAAGCGCCTACCGTAACAGTCTCCACAGAGCGCTGGAAGCGAAAGCCCGGTCGGTGGCGTTTCCATCCATTTCCACGGGCGCTTACCGCTATCCGGTTGCCCGGGCGGCCCGGGCGGCTCTGGGGGAGGTCATGGATTTTCTTCCTCTAAATCCCGAGATAGAGCTGGTCCGTTTCGTTCTTTTCGACGGGGGCACGTTCAGCGTATACGAACAAACGCTTGCGGAATTGGCGGAAGCTAGAAGAGAATCGGAGTGAGGATGGCGAGAATGTTTGTCATTCTTTGCCTATTACCGTTTTTATTATCATTAATTCCTTGAGTGTTTTTTTACCGGGCTCTTGCTCTCACGGCAGGCCGTACAGGTTCCGTAGGTCACTTTGTGCTCATCACCAGATGTTATCCACATCTGCTTCTTGCACACGGCACAAATGCACTTCACTACCACACCTTCATTCAAACCGACACGTTTTTTTATATTCCAAGCAATAAGCTATGCAAAAAAGCTGCCAAAATATTGTATTTTCGCGTTTTTTTGTTTTTCCGCAGTAACTCATGCATAACGTGTCTAAAATCCCTGCTAAATAGCTACGTCTTATGTTGTTTTGTTATATTTTTTACAAACATTGATAGTTATTGTGCAAATTTCAAGGCAGGAGAGGCTTTGTAAATAATTTTAAATATGATTGTTTTTCATTCATATTTAATTTAGCAAAAATGTAGAAAGGACGGAGATTTTTGTAGACCATTTTTTTTAAATGCTGGGCAGAGATTTGGCTGGTTCTTTGTAGGTGCATGCACGCCCACCAGAAGGCTTATCTGCATCCGTAACCGGCCCTGCCGCCCTGCCCATTTTTTTTAATGCCCAGCATTAAAAAAAATGGGCCTAGCTGGACTTGAACCAGCCACCTCACGCTTATCAGGCGTGCGCTCTAACCATCTGAGCTATAGGCCCAAAACTGATGCATGTTACCATGATGAATAGACGATGTCAATATCCCGTTTGCCGCTTTTCAGACCGACAGGGGACCAACGCGTTTGAAATAATTCAGAGCTTCTTCCTCGGTTTTGAATACCGTGAATATGTCAAGAAGCTTCGTTATCTTGAACAACTCCTTGACCTCGGGCTTCAACTTCACCAGCACGATATTCCCATGGCTCACCTGCCCCTTAAGGATAAGGCTGACAATAATGGCAACCGCCATGGAGTTGATGAAGTTGATCCCCTCCATGTTGATTATGATACGTGAATCGTCCCGGGAGAGAATATCCAGAATGGTGTCCCTGAACTCATCCGAGTTGGAGTGGGTTATCTCACCGCTGAGGGCAATAATCGTCGCCCCATCCCGCTTGTAGTCATATATCTCCACGTTGTCACCTCCAGCTGTTTTCTGCCTGGTATCCGATGCCGGACGGCTTCGATGGGCGCTACGGGTTTCGAACCTGTGACCTCTGCCGCGTCAAGGCAGCGCTCTCCCACTGAGCTAAGCGCCCACGTTATTGAGAGTAGATTGTAACAGAATGCATCTGGTTTTGCAAGACGGAATTTGAGACCGGTGCGGTCAATTATTTCATCGAACTTCGTGAATCGAAACGTCGTTGTCATCATAAACCCGGGGAAGAATACTCCTCAACCGCTCCACCACTACCCTGCCCCAAACCTCCGTTTCCCGCGGACCAAGAAAGAGATGAGAGATATTCAACCTCCTGAGACTTGCCAGGATTTCACCGGGCCGTGAAGAAGCAAGCAGCCTGGTGATTTCCCTTTCCCGCCAGGCGATTTCATCATACACCCGCCGTTCCCCGGGAGGTGTGCCGGTGTAGATTAGAATGTGGTGACGGTCCCCCAGCACCGTGTCCCTGAAACCAAGGCTTGGAATGGGAGAAACAGAGTTGCTCGGCCTCTCCGGCGAACCGGGATAGATGGGAGCGGACAGGAACACCGAGTCCACCTTCGTGTTTGTTCGCATCCAGATCAGGGCCGACATTTCGCCCTGGCTGAAATAGACGTTCCTCAATGGTTCTCCGGCGTTGAGATGATACCCGCAATCGATGATTGCCCCGGGTACCGAGACGACAAACAGAACACAAATCGTGATCGTTGCCAGGGATGTCAGCATGGTTTTGTTTCGGGCACGCAGGTACTTCGTTATCAACTGGAAACCCGGTGCAGCCAGCACGCAGAGCCCCACAGTCAGCACCAGTGAACACTTGACCGAAATATGAAAGGGGTAGGCCGCCAGGGCCCTATTCACGATATCAGGAAGGTACGGCTGCAGGTAACTTCTCTCACCCACCAGCAGCAGAATCGCGGCGGGTATCCCACTGCAGCACACCCAGGTTGTACGAAGAGGACCCTTGTCAAGTGCGGCTATTCCAAACAGAGCGACGGTCAGCAGCAAAGTGGTTTCGATCACCAGGAGCATCACGAGTTTGAACAGAAAACCGGCATGGATACCCGCACGGTTTCCTGGCAGCAGCAGAACCATCACAGCCAAAAGAAACACGAACACAAGTATCAACCACGGTGCGAAATGACGGTCCTTTTCACACTCCTGCCGGCTGCCTACCGGCACATCCAGGATCGGGTGACGGCCATACTCGGCAGCAGATTTAGAAGAAGCCCCAACAGAATCAGAATTGGCGAACATCCTGTGCAGCGCTCCGGCAACCCAGGCCATCACTCCCAGCACACTTACCACATCTGTGTAGAACAAGCCGATAGCTAAAAGCGCGGCTGATAAAACAAGCGCCTTGCGCTCACCTCCCTTACCTGGTGAAAAGAGGATGTAAAGCGCCAGAAGCGAAATGACTGCACCGAAGAGATGAAGTTGGATGTACAAAAGATAACGAAACAGGCTGTCAACAAAGAACGGAACAACCGCGAAATTAAGCGGGGTGATAAACTCGACATTCTGGGCAAAGACCAGTGGCCACTTAAGATTGCCATTTTGCCACAGACGCACGATATAAGCCGTGCCGTTGAGCCCCGGAGCCCCCAGGGCGATGAGCAGCGTGGCGGCACACCAGCGTGAAGCTACTCCCAACCGCTTCCACCAGAGGAACAGCATCCCGACAAACAGCATCACAGTGAAGGAAGCATAACAAAGAAACACCGCTTCGAAACAAGCCCCCTGCAGCCCTGCGCGGTACAGCAGGGAGGGAAGCCAGAGGTAGAACCAGTAATATCTCAAAGAGAACCCGGTCAGGTACGGGCTCGCTGCCGGCACACCCGTCCGCCCCAGCGAGGTTGCCAGGGCCAAATTTTTCAAGAAATCAACGTTGAAATAATTGCCGTAGGCGTGCCCCCGGTCTGTCAGGACGCCCACCTGGCACAGAGGACCGATAATGATACCGAGTACAGCCGCCAGCGAAATAACCGCCGTCCAGGTACGCCGTTTGCCAAAAACCACCGGTTCAAGTATGGCCGAAATTCCCGGTACCAGCGCTGCTGCTGCCGTGAGAATGACAGTGGACAACACCGCTGACAGGAGTGGCCGACCGGTAACGCAGGCCAGGCACACAGACAAGGCCGTAGTGCACACCAGACCGCATGGAAAACCTACGGCGGCCAGGGCGAGGGGTGAAGAGTGCTTCTTCATCATTCTGCCGGCGGCAACAAGACCAGGGAGACAGAAGAAGCCGATTCCCACCAGAGACACCAGAATACCTGTTAGAGGGGAACCGTTCATTCTTCTTTGGTAAACGTCTCCTCCACATCGTCACTGAGACTGTGAATGGTGGCGAAGGAATCGGAAATCAAGCGCCATATTTCCGGAGCAGTGGCCTTCTGCAAAGCCTCCTTCGCAAGCTCCTCGCACTGCTTCAGGCTGACGGACCGGATAAGGTCCTTGACGTACACCAGGCTGGGAGCGCTCATACTCATCGACGTGAATCCCAGCCCAAGGAGAAGCATGGTGAAATGGGGATCGCTGGCCATCTCACCGCAGATGGAAACATCGATATCGGTCTGGGCGGCGGATTCAATAATGTCTGCCAGCATCTTCAGGTGCCCGGGATGCAGCGGGTCGTAAAACCGGGCCATTCTCTGATTGTTCCTGTCAACCGCCAGTGTGTACTGGACCAGATCATTCGTGCCCACCGAGAAAAACTGTACTTCCTCCGCCAGGAACCTGACCAGCTGCACGGCGGCGGGAACTTCAATCATCGCCCCCTGCTCGATGTTTTCATCGAAAACTATTCCTTCACTGATAAGCTCGTCTTTAGCTTCCTCCAGCACAGCCTTGGCTTGACGGACCTCCTCCACGCTGGTGACCATCGGATAAATAATCCTGATATTCCCGTACGCGCTGGCTCTCAGCACTGCCCTCAGCTGGGTCTTCAGCACTCCCTTGGCTTCGAGCAGCAGCCGCAGCCCTCTCCACGACAAATATGGGTTTTCACCCCTGGGCAAGGGAAAATAATTAAGAAACTTGTCGCCACCGATATCCAGCAGCCTCAGGTTCACACCGGCGGGAAACTTCTCAGCCACCGTGCGGTACATACCGTACTGGAAATCCTCGGAAGGGAATTCGTTCTTTATCATGAAGGGAAACTCCGTCCGGTAAAGACCGATCTCTTCGGCCCGGGATTGTTCCGCCAGATCGAGATCCGTCAACCGTCCGACATTGGCACCCATCCGAATTGACACGCCGTCCGTGGTTTCAGCCGGGCGGTCGATATACTCTTTCATACGGATTTGCAACTGGTGAAACGCCCGTTCCCGCGCCTGGTACCGTTTGAGAAACCGTTTGGACGGGTTGACACACACGATTCCCTTGAATCCATCCACCACCAGGGTGTCCCCGCAGTGGACATACCGGGTCAGTTCAGGCAGACCAACCACGGCTGGCACTCCGAGTGTCCTGGCCAGGATGGCGGCGTGAGAGGTCGGTCCCAGGTTGTTTTCCGCTGCGAAACCGAGAATGTGACCCCGTTCAAGATGCACGGTAAGTGTCGAGGTGAGAGTCTGGGCGCTGACAACGATCTGTTGCCTGGCGTGATCGTCGCACCTGAACCCGCCCTCGCTCTTCATGAGCTTGTTAAGCAGGCGCCTTCCCACCATTTGCACGTCCGCCGCCCGCTCCTTGAGATATTCGTCTTCGATGCGGGTGAACATTTTTTCGAACCGGGACGTTACCTCCATGACTACCGTCTCGGCGTTGAGCATCCGGGTCTTGATAAGGTTGTTGATTTCATCGATAAAAGATGGGTCTTCCAACATGAGAAGGTGGGTCTGAAATATATTTGCTTCTTCCTGTCCGATCTGCTCCAGGACCTGTTGTGCCGTGTGGGTAAGATCTTTCCTGGTATCCTTTACGGCGTCACGGAACCTGATGATTTCATCGCCCACTTCGTTTTCACTGATGGTGTACCGCGGAACATCTTTCGTGCCCCCTTCATCAAAGACACAGGTCATCCCAACAGCGTAGCCGGGAGCAATGGCAACTCCTTTCAGGCATATCTCGATCTGTTCGTCCCGTTCGTCATTAAACGATGAGCCGAGGGTATTAACTCCAGCCGACAGTGTAACCACCTCATTCGTAAAAATATGCGGACAGTTTTTCCCGTCTTTGTTTCTGCCGTAATTTCTGAAGGGCTTTGTCTTCGATTTGCCGGATACGTTCACGAGTCACGTTGAAGATCTTCCCTATGTCTTCCAGGGACCGGGGGACCCCATCATTCAACCCGAACCGCAGCCGGATAACCTGTTTTTCCTTTTCAGTTAGATCCGCCAGGATAGATTCGATCTGCAGTTTTAGATACTTGTTGAAGACTCCTTCTTCTGGGGACTCAACGGTTTCATCCTCAACAAAATTACCCAGGAAGGAGTCATCGCTGCCCACCGACATTTCAAGAGAAATCGGTTCGCGTGTCACATCCATGAGTTCCTGGAGCTTCGTGGCGGAAACGCCCATTTTTTCCCGGATTTCCTCAAAGGTTGGCTCACGCCCGAGAACATCCTTGAGCTGACGGGATATCTTCTTGTATTTGTGCACTTCTTCGACGATGTGAACCGGCACCCGTATAGAGCGGGACTGCTCGGCTATAGCCCGGGTAATGGCCTGTTTTATCCACCAGGTAGCGTAGGTGGAAAACTTGTATCCCAGCTTATACTCGAACTTGTCAACCGACTTCATCAGCCCGATATTCCCCTCCTGCACCAGGTCCAGGAAGAGAAGCCCGGTATGAGCGTATTTTTTTGCAATGTTCACTACGAGCCGTAGATTTGCCGTAATCAACTTTCTCTTGGCATCCATGTCGCCGGCTTCGATACGTTTGGCCAGGTCTTTTTCCTGGAATTCTGTCAGGAGAGAAACGCCCCTGAGCTCATCCAGGTACAGTTTTACTGCATCTTCAAGGCTCTGGCGGTCCGCGGCGGATATGGTTTGAGCGGCGCGGTCTTTCAAACGTGGTGACTTCATGAGCTCTTTGCGGCTGATTACCTGGATACCCTGCTCCATGACATACTCGCGAAGAGCAGCCAGGTCTATTGTCCCTGTTTTGTCCGTCTGCGAGTCCAGCCACCTGGCCAACTCGTCATCGTACAGGAATCCCCGCAACCGGCCCCTGTTGAGAAGTACCTCCGCATCATTCGGATTTCGGAGGTTATTTTTCAAAAGACACGCACCTTTCAGACTTTGGAAGACGATGGGCTTTTTTATTCGATGAAGCGCCCCATCTTCCTGAATTTTTCATACCTGCCGCTGAGCAGATCGTCCGTCGATAGTGTAACCAGTTCGTCAAGGTTCCGCTGAATCGCATCGGCAACCAGGGAGAACTGTTCGTCCGGCGTCTTGTGGGCCCCTCCGGAAGGCTCCGCGACTATTTCGTCAATGACCCCGAGAGACAGGAGATCTTTGGCTGTCATTCTCAAGGCCCTCGACGCTTCCGGAGCCATTCCGGCGTCCCGCCATAGAATGGCGGCACAGCCTTCGGGAGTAATAACGGAATAATAAGCGTTTTCGAGCATGAGGACCCGGTCGCCAACTCCCACACCCAGGGCTCCGCCCGAGCCGCCTTCACCCACGACTATCACGATGATGGGAGAAGGCAATCGCGACATTTTCTCCAGGTTCTTGGCAATGGCTTCCGCCTGTCCGCGCTCTTCGGCGCCGATACCCGGATAGGCCCCAGGTGTATCGATGAAAACAATGACCGGTTTGTGGAACCTGGCTGCCAGTTCCATAAGCCGTATGGCTTTGCGGTATCCTTCAGGCCGGCACATTCCAAAGTTATGATAAATCCTGTCGGATGTGTCCTTGCCCTTGTGCTGCCCAATTACCATGCAGGGCTGGCCCCGGAATCGGGCCAGTCCGCCTATTAGCGCCTTATCATCAGAAAAAAGGCGGTCGCCATGCAGAGGAATAAACTCCTGGAACAGGGTTTCGATATAATCCAGGGCAAGCGGGCGCGCCGGATGGCGTGCCAGTTTAACCCGGTCCCAGGAATCCATATTCTCAAACAGCATGTCCCGTTGACGCTCCAGGGCATCGAGCACGTCCTGTACATCGATTACCTGGTCTTCTCCCAGGCGTTTGAATTTGTCGATGAGCTTCTCTATTTCTTCCAGGCTGGCTGGGAAGGTTTCTTTTTCAGTCATGTCTGCTCTCCCTCTTTTTTGCCGTGCCTTACCCGGTTAATCATGCCACCAGGCCACACAACCTAATCAGTTAAAGACCCAACCTGATCGGTCAAAACCCCACCCTGATCAGTGTAAACCCCAACCTAATCGGTCAAAGCCCAAACCTAATCAGTGAAGAACTTCAACACTCGGGTCACTGTCTCTCTTAGATGGCGACGGTCCACCACGATATCAATAAAACCGTGCTCCATGACGAATTCACTTGTCTGAAATCCGGGAGGAAGTGTCTGCCGGATGGTCTGTTCGATGACGCGGGGACCGGCAAAACCAACCAGGGCCCCGGGTTCCGCAATATTGATATCGCCCAGCATAGCGTAACTGGCTGCGACGCCGGCGGTGGTCGGATGGGCCATTATAGACAGGTACGGAACGGGCACCTCTTTCAAAACAGCCAGAGCTGCCGATGTTTTGGCCATCTGCATAAGAGAAAGAATTCCTTCCTGCATTCTGGCTCCCCCGGACATAGAATTGATTATGAGTGGTATTCGGTTCTCTACCGCCTTCTCTGTGAGCCGGGTAATCTTTTCTCCGACAACACTGCCCATGCTGCCCCCCATAAAGGCGAAGTTCATCGCTCCAATTGCTACCGGCATACCTGAAATCTTGGCCAGACCGGTGAGAACCCCGGACTTGTAACCGGTTTTTTTAATGCTTGCTTTCAGCCGGTCTGGGTAGGCTTTCTTATCGACAAATCCGAGCGGATCGCACGAAGTGATATCTAAATCGATCTCGGAGAAACTTTTCTTATCAACAAGAAGCTCGATTCTTTCCAGGGCGGTCATTTTGAAATGGTGACCACACGACGGGCAGACCATCAGGTTCCGTTGCAGATCTTTCGCAAATATGGGCTCACTGCAGCTGTCACATTTTTGCCAAAGCCCTTTTTTGACTTTCTTTCCAAGCAACTTATCACTGAACCATCCCATACTTTCTACACTCCTTGCTCTGCTTCTTTTAACATAGAAAAATTGTCAAGTGTTTTCCATGTCAAGTGATTTTTTTAAAATTATATACTACTCATATTAAAGAATGCAAATTACAAATTGCAGTTGCACGAATGAATGTAAAGCGCTATAATAACTTTCCAGGAGGGATTACCAGGTGGCGCAAGTACTGTGGGATAAAGGAGAAAACAACGTAACCATCCGTCTTATAGGTGATATCGGAGTAAAAATAGACGAACTGATGATCATCCAGGACCGCCTCGATCTCCTCACGCTAAATCCTCCTGAAACAGTGATTATTGATCTCAAAGGCGTTACCATGTTGACCAGTTCCGGACTTTCACTCATCATGCGCGCCTACAAAAGATCCGAGCGCAAAGGGCGCAAATTCGAGATTATAAATACGCCCCAGGAAATCGTCAACATTTTCCGGATGACCGGTCTGGCCACGGTAATCTCGATCAAACCGCTTGCCGAATAACATTTCATTATCATAAAAAAAAAGCGGCCTCCGGTCCGGAGGCCGCTTTTTTTATCGCTTTTTTTAATCGCTTTATTTAAGCGTCAAGGTCATCTGGTTGCTGTTTGAGGTCACACGGTACTTCTCCCCGGAGAGGTCGGTGGCCGAAGCAGACAGCCTCGACACAGTGGTGAATGACCTGAGCCCGATGGGAATCCGGCTGAACACCGCCGGAGTGTTGGTGACATAATCGTCGCCGCCGATGGCCGCTGCCTGATCCCAGTAAGCCGTATCAGATCCGGGATCGGAGTAATCGACACTGACAATACTGAAGTCGTCCGGACCCTGGTCGCCGTTGGGTGTGGAAACATATACATCCACATTGTTGGCCGTCACCATTTCGATAATGATCGTGTCGGCGGTGGCACTTTGGCCAGCTTCGAGCCCGGACACAGTTACCTCGGACCCGGAATAATTCGGGTTGGCATACGGGTAGGTGGCCTTGATCTTGTAGGACCGGCTGCTGGCGGGAACTGACAGCGTGTAGGTCGGTCCGTCCAGAGTGGCGTTTGTGGCGTTGGCGCCCACCATTTCCGTCCCGTTTAACCTCAGAATGGGTATACCTTCGATAGAAAGTTTCACCTTGTCCCAACCCATGTCATCGTTTTCGCCGTTGACGGTAATAATACCGATGAATTCTTTCTCGCGGAGATCACCATAAATATTGGCCGACTCCGGCTTCATACGGATATCGTACTGCATCATGTTGCTCCCGGCATTGGCGATATTTATGAGAACCGATTGTCCGTCGGTAGTCTGGAAATCTTCGAACCCGTACCGGGTAGCAGTCACGATCCGCTTGCCGGCGTAGACTCCATCCACCTCATAACGGCCGTCATCGCCGCTGATGGCGCTTCCCTCGCCGATGGTGATGGCCGCACCTTGCACCGTGTCGTTGGTGTAGTAGTTGCGTACGTACCCCCACACCGTGACCGCCTGGAAGATCGGTATCTTCTTGAAGTAGGCGGTGGGGACTTCGTAGACGCGCCCGTTTTCGACAAACGCCTTGAGCCCGGAGGGTACCCAGTACTGGATCCCGGTGACCGAGGTTCCGATGGTACCACCGCCGATCTCGTCCATGGCAAGCTGAAATCCGTCCACGATGAAGTACAACTCGTAGGTGCCTACCGGGACGTCGGCCACATAGTACTCACCACCGGTATCGGTGATAGTGTAGCGGGAAAAGGGGTCGTTGACGCCTTCGGCGCGGACCCTGACCCCCATGGGAATGGGCTCACCGCTGATCTGCAGGCAACGTCCCTTGATGGCACCGTTGCGGACACCAGCCGATCCCTTACAGCCAATGACGTACATGGCAACGAGCGAAACAAGTACAAAAATGCTGAGGTTGATGAATCTTCTCCTCTTTTTCATAGAATACAACGCCTCCCTTTGAGAATTCACTCCTTTGGGGTATCGACCGACGGGGGGTCGCACTGTAGAGGAAAGAAGAAAAAACCTGGAAATTTTTAGCCTGTTTACTGATTATCGTTTTACAACCTGGTAGACTTCGCCGGCCTGGGCGAGAAAATACGCGTCGGAATCGAATAGCCTTTTGTCAGTGAGGAAAAGTTTGCAGCGGTCGAAGTTTGCATCAATGAAAGCCATCGTCAACCGGTTCAAACGAGTACGATACGCGATATAATCGATATCGTTCCAGGTACCCTGGTAGTCCCGGGCGTAGGCCATGACAGGCTCGATGTCCAGGGCGGGATTTTCCCTTTTAATTTTTTCTATGTACCAGGGAAACGCAAAATACGTCCTGAGAACAATCCGAACACCCTTACTTTTTGCCGCCGCGGAACAGGCCTGATAGTGCCAGAGAGAAAACGTTTCCCCGGTCCCTATACTGAGCACCACCCCATTGGACGGGACACGCTTGAACACCCTGTGGCCGTACAAGCGGGCGGCGGGGCGGCGGGCTTCCCGAACCACGGTGACATACCGCAGATACGCGTGACAGGGCAGATAGACGATGAGAATCATACCGATAGCCGCGGCAACCCGCCGCCAGGCCGTCGTCCACCATCCCGATTTCCAGCGGGACCACGTGCTGGTGAGCAAAACCGTGATTCCAAACGCCAACCAGATGGAAAAAACAAGGTACGACGGAATGAAGTAAGGCTCTATATCGGGAATGTTATAGTTGACGGCGTACAGCAGGTCGGTCAGAAACAGCGCGCCGAGAGGGATGAAATACGCCGGTGAACGCCTGAACATCTCCCAGGCTCCCAGGGTGCCGATCAAACCTCCGAAAATAGAAAACTGGTGCAGTATCCGGTACTCCTGGAAAAAGAACTTCACCTCGGGGACGGAGCGGGAGAACATCCATCCTCTAAACTGCTTGCCGGAAACGTGGCTGAACAGGCCGCCAAATGTGGTCGCCTGCCCCATCTCCACTATCGGTCCCGCTGCACCCCGCAGGGGCAGGTACAGGTAGACGATAAGACCGACAGCAAAAAACAGCACTGCGAAACCGCAGTGCTTTACAAGTAGTTTCCGGGCTCCACAACGCCAGTAGGCCGCAACACACCAGAAAAGCACCGTGGGAACGATCAGAATGGTAGTCATATGATTCGAGAAGCCGAGTCCCAGGAGGAACAGAACCAGGCACAGACGGCGCGGACCGGGATGTGTGGGCTTTAAAACAGAGGGTCCCTTCTCTGCGGAAAATATGGCGGCCAGCAGGCAGGACATCAGGAGCAGGTGAAGAGGATAAACTTCGGTAATGCTGGCCTGGCTCCATACAGTCCGGGAAAGTCCGAGAGCCAGTGCGCCTCCCACCGCAGCTGGAAGGCACCTGGTCAACCGATACATCACCAGGCCGGCCAGGCCGCAGGCCGCCGCGGCTGCCGCGCATGACAGCAGCGTTATCCGAAAACCTACACTACCCAGGGGGATAAAAGAAAAAATACGCCCAAGCAGGGCGAAAAGCGGGTATCCAGTGGGATGGGGAATGCCCAGTGTCCAGGCGGCGGCGATGAGTTCGCCGCTATCACTGCCGTAGTTGCCCCAGGTCACTCCGTCGGCGGCGGTGCTGAGATACACCGCAAATACGATGAGCACCACAGCAAACATGCAAACACGGGGACTTATGTACTCGGTATCAATCATTGACTGTTACTTCGGTCCTTACAACGGCCTTACCTTGGAAGCGGCAAACGCGATACCTTCCATCTCGGATACATACGATGAAAGTAGTTCGAGAGCGAACTCATCCGGGTCGATACCCCCCTCTTCCAGGCCCCACGCTTCCACCGGAGCACCGGCGGGGTTGACGTTAATCCCCAGGTGAATCATGCCCGACACCGGAGATACTGAAGCGATGGACACCGTGGCTTTCCGACCGAGAACGTAGATATCATCCCCCTGTCTCCTGACATCACACAGGGACGTCTCCGAGTAGTTTCGGGACAGGAAATCATAGACTTTCTCTCCCGCCAGGGCCACCAGGATCCGCTGCCGCAGGACGATCCCGTCGAGATTCAGACCGAAATGTTCGACTACGAAATGCAGCATGTCGGCTGCTTCTATGGTAGCTCCGGACAGACGGTCTTCCAGGTCCACCAGGCGGTCTCCCTCCACGGAGCAGCCGCCGCGGAAACACACAACGGAATCTCCCTGTATCCCGAACGTTTCCAGGGCAAAATGCGAATGGAGCTGATCCCCCGTGTAATCGATCGACTGATCGTGAAAGTATTGTTTCACCTGCATGGTCCTTTCGAAAGTTCCAGGCCCAAACAATATCTGCTTTAAATAGTGAGATCCACTAGATAGAAGCGAGAATGTCCGGTATCAGCTTGGCTGCGTCGGTCCCCGGATACTTGTCCCGGACGATCTGGAACTCTTCCAGCGCGTCAGCCTTCCTGCCCTGGGCCAGCCGGATCATTCCCAGGCTGAAATGGGCATTGTCCGCCAGGTCGCTGTCGGGATGATCCTCCAGCATGGCCTTGAGAACTTCTTCCGCTTCAGTATACTGTTTGTCCCGGTAAAGGGCCTGGGCTTCGTAAAATTTAGGTGCTGACGGGTCGATTTTCTCGTAGAGTTCCTCTATCTTGTCTGGCGCCCAGAGGGCCGCGTCACTGTCAGGATACCGTTCCAGGATCGTCTTGTACTGCACGAAGGACTTGGAGTATTCCCCCTGGATTCCGTAAATGACACCCAGGTTGTAACAGGCGTTGTCCGCCAGGTCGCTGTCCGGATGATCAATGATAAGCTTTCTGAACTTGAGAATAGCTTCATCATAGTTCTTTTCCTGAAACAACCGTTTACCCGCCTTGAGATACACCGCAGCAGATGGCTTGTCTTCCATTGTACACCCTCCCTTCATCTATGCTCTTTCCGGATAAATGCATTGTAAGTCATTGCCCGACTCGGAAGTCATTGCCCGACTTGATCGGGCAATCCATTCATTAACCAGAAAAGGTTTAACTGTATATCATATTATAATAACAAATAACAAGCTTCGTCTCGAATATTTAAATAAATACTTGATTAGCGCACTGGTTTCTTATACTGAGCGAGAAAGTCGGCTGCGTAGTCAGTGAACGTGTCGCTGGCGATCGCTTCGCGTATTTCCCCCATGAACCGGGAGAAAAACCGCAGGTTGTGCAGGCTTCCCAGCGTCAGGCCGAGAACCTCCCGGGCTTTCAACAGGTGCCGCAGGTACCCACGGCTGAATCGTCGGCAGAGGAGACAGTCGCAGTCCGGCCACACTGGCCTGTCATCCCGGGCGAACTCTTTTCGTGTGATATTGATCCGTCCTCCGGGAGTGTAGAGGGACCCATGCCGCCCGAGACGGGTAGGAAGGACGCAGTCGAACATATCCACCCCGCAATCCACCGCTTTAAGAATGTCCTCCGGTTCGCCGACCCCCATGAGATAGCGGGGCTTTTGCGGGGGAAGATGCGGGGCCAGCACCTCGAGCATCCCGTGCATCAACTCCCGCGGTTCACCCACGCTCAGACCACCTATAGCCAGCCCGGGGAAGCCGATTTCGCCGATTTCCTCCAGGGAGCGGAGACGCTCCTTTTCTACCGTACCTCCCTGGATGATACCGAACAACTGGCTTTTTAAAGACGTGCATCGGTTGGAACGTTTACCGAGCAGGCTTCCGTTCTGCAGGTTTCCCTGCAGGTTTTCGCTCTGCGAACTATTCCAGGCCTGGTAAGACCGTATGGCCCACTGCGATGTCCTCTCCCGGGCCAGGCGGACCATTGCCTCTTCCGCCGGATAGGCGATACATTCATCCAGGCACATGATGATGTCCGCTCCGAAATCTGTCTGGATTTCCACTGCTTTTTCGGGTGTCAACGTGTGGCGGCTGCCATCCAGGTGTGATGAAAAAGTGACCCCGTTATCGGTCACCTTTGTCAGTCCTTTCAAGCTGAAAACCTGGTATCCACCGCTGTCAGTTAGGATACCCCGGCCCCACCCGATGAAGTTGTGCAGCCCCCCCAGGGCACGGACCGTTTCCGGGCCCGGACGCATCCAGAGATGATAAGTATTGCACAAAATAATCCGGTAGTCCATCGATTCCAGGTCACCCTGTTGCACCGCTTTCACCGACCCGGCGGTTCCTACTGGCATGAATACCGGTGTCTCCACGTCTGCCCGCCCCAGGTGAAGCACACCGCAGCGGGCGTGGGACCGGCTTGTGGCCAGGGTGGGAAGCAGTTCGAACAGTGGCTGTTCTTTAACGCTTGTCATTCGAAGTGAAGCACCTTTTTCTTCTCGAGCATTTTCTTGATTCCCTCCAGATAGACCCTGGCCATCTCGGCGTCTT
Source organism: uncultured bacterium (assembly GCA_964432985.1). Taxonomy (GTDB): domain Bacteria; phylum Muiribacteriota; class CAYSPT01; order CAYSPT01; family CAYSPT01; genus CAYSPT01. The sequence continues at coordinate 2,497 of CAYSPT010000065.1, read as the reverse complement.
TCGAATCGGGATCCAGGGTCAGGACCATGTTGAGAACAACTTCAGCCCGCTTGAACTTGTACAACCGCAGGTATGCGGTACCCATGTTGAGCAGCAAGCCGGTGGACGTGGGATGCTTCACCAGCCCTTTCTTGAACACGTCGACCGCTTCGGTAAGATGTCCCTGGTGCCCCAACGCAACTCCAAGGTCACAGGTGATGGGTTCACTGTCGGGTTTGTAGTCGTATGCGGCTCTCAACGCTTCGACCGATTCGGTCAAACGGTTCGAGCGGCCCAGTACCGATCCCATCCGGTGCCGGATGGTCGCCAGAAGCGGATCGTCACCACCCTCCCGGCCGGCTTGGAGAAGGCGGCGCTCCGACAAAATCAAGGCCTGCCGGTAATGCTCGGCAGCCTGGTCTAACCGTCCGAGACGCTCTTCGGCTTGGGCAAGGAAGTAGAAGGCTTTAGGATTTCCCGGAGAGTACCTGGCAGCGTATTCGTAAGCCACGGCTGCTTCGGTCATCCGGCCGCTCTGTGTCCGAAGCATACCGGTATTCAACCAGATTGAAGGCTGCTTTTTGCTGAGCGCCAGGGATTTCACATACCATTTCTCAGCTTCGTCATACCGGCCTTTTTTTAGGTAGAAATTGCCGAGATTGGTTTTTACCAGGCTGAAATTAGGGTCGATTCGCGCCCCTTCGAGATAAGCCTTCTCCGCATCGTGTTCCTTCCCCTGTCGAAGCAGCACGTTTCCGATGTCGTTATACATCTCCCGCTTGATGAACGATTTTGCGGCCTGAACATATTCCGCTTGCGCCCGTTCCAGTACCGGCCGGGCGACTTCCGGGGAAAGGTCCTGGACGCTGCGGGCCAGAAAATCAGCGTAATTGCTCCTGATTGCTCCGGACCATGGGGCGAAATCCAGGGCCCGGTGGCACCAGTGGGCGGCCCCGCTGAATCGTTTCTGAGCCGGAATCTGCCGTTGGCCCAGCGAATCGATTCCCCGCTTCCAGTAATAATGTGCTACTAATAACCGGTTCAATTGGAGCACCGACACCAGCGCGCCGAGAATCACCGCCAGCGAAACCAGCAGGGGAATGACGGTGCCCCTGCCCGAGCGGGCAGACGGGTCCGGAACCGCGGCGGGTACGGGTTCGGGCGGCAGTTCGCCCTTCTGTGACAGGAGACGGTCGACATATCCGGCAGAAATACCGGCCACCAGGCACACCACCAATGATGTGGCCGGCAGATGCAGAGGAAAGCTGACCATGGCGTGGACGGCCACTCCGAACAGCGCTGTTGCCGCTCCCGCCGCCAGAAAACCGCTTTCTCCAAAATCGCGGCGCAAGTTGAACAGTCCGCTGAAAATACCAAGCAAATTCCAGAAGACCCAGCCCAGCGCCGCCACGCCCAGAACCCCGGCCTCGGCCAGCAACTGGAGGTATTCATTGTGCGTCTGAACAGCCTTGCCATGATATCGCAGATACACCGCATTGGCAGGTTCTTCAAAGAAATCAGCCTGGTACTGCATGTACAGTACCTTGAAGTTGCCCAGCCCTACCCCGTACATCAGGTGATCCAGGGCCATGCGCCGGGTGACCTGCCACACCATGAACCGCTGCCGAACGTTGCTCAACGATGTCAGACGGTCGTAACGAACCCGGCCCCGGCCGGCAATGTACATGATCAGCGCCAGGGCCAGAATGATTAAAATCACCGCCGCCAGCATCTGTTTGAATTCTTTCGTCTTCTTGTGGTGGTTTTCCACCGGCGATCCGACAAAGGAAAAACGAACCAGGACGAATGACACAAAGAGCGGTAGAGACAGAGCCAGGGAGATCCACGATCCCCTGGTCTGGGTCACGTACACGCATGAAAGCATCAGGGTGGAAGCAGCCAGGAGCGGCCAGAACCAGGCATTGCGGCGATTTATGACGGTGAGAGCCAGGCCCAGCGGGATGACGGCAACCAGGAATCCGGCCAGGTAATTCGGATTACCGAAGGTGGAGATTATCGCCAGACGGCCAACGGTTTCAGACCACGGGAAAAACCGTATTCCGTGAGCTTCCAGGATACCGATAAGCGCCGCCAGACTGCCGGAAAAAACCAGAAGATAGTAGAGAATGCGCACGTCTCTTTCGCGCCGCAGTGTACATGCGGCCAGGAAAAAGAACACCAGGTACCCGATCACCCGTGACAGGGCGATGAAAGCTTCGGGAAGTGACTGGCTGCCCGGGATCGAAACGAGAAACGCCGCCACCAGGGCCAGCAGCGGCCAGGTAAGGCGTGTGTGGTGGTAAGATGTGCGGCCCCAGACCCACCATATAAACCACAGCGCTATACCCAGTATAGCCAGGTTGAGCCCGCAGACCGCCTTGGGGATGAGGAAACTTGAGCGGGTGTTGCGCAAGAAGAAAAGAGGTACGGCTAGGCAGGACAGAAAGAGAACATTCCTGACGGGTATAACCGGTTCCGGAACCGGCTTCGTTCCTCGTTTTACTTTATCTTTTTTGGA
>CAYSPT010000064.1:15382-29177 GCA_964432985.1 uncultured bacterium | reverse complement strand
CTGGGAGCCACCAGTCCATGGCGGGCGGTGAAAAACTACCTCACCGGCCGGCTTCCCGGCGACGGCCTTATCAGTAAAATCAGGCGCATAGTCCTGTACATAACCGGGATCATCGTCCTTCAGTGCGCGGTACCAACGGCTTTCTACGGGCAGGACCAATTGCAGCAGAACATACGGTCGGCCATCCACGCCTGGCTCCGGCACCACGCCGATCTTCTCATCCTGCTGGTCCTCTACGCTGCTTTGGTTCCCCAAAAAGAGACAGATGAAAACGAGTACGCGCTTCCACCGCAGATGCTCCGGGTACTGGAAAAACTCACCCAGTCAGCCAAAAACTCCGACAGAGACGGTGTCGTCAGCACCGCCGAAGAGCTGGTACAGGAGTTCAACAACGCCGGCTTCGACATCCAGCCGGACGACACCGGGCGCGTTTACGAAGAGACACTGCTTCAGCACTACGAAGTAATCGGCTTGATCAAACCGGGCGATCCCTACCGGGTCCTTGAGAAGCCCGTTTTGCAAAACGGGACCGTGGCGTTAAAAGGCAAGATAACCAGGAAAAGAGAGACATAATGGAACGGGATTGCGAACATTACCTGGGCGTTGATTTCGGTACCAGCAGCTCGTATCTCTGCGTGGTCCCGCACACTTTTCCCAGCCCCAACGCCGTGCACATCGACGGCAGTCCCGTCCTGCCCACCGCCGTGCTGTGGGAACCGGGGGGAGAAGAGAAGCAGCGGGTCAAGGCTTTTGGCGCCAAGGCTGAACAGGAATGGGGGATGGCGCTTCCGCACGAGAAAAAGAATTGGCGTCTCAGCACCCAGTTCAAACCGGAAATCTCGGTCAGCCCCCAGGCGGAGGAGGAAGCCAGGGCTTTTCTGAAAAGCGTGGCTGCTCACCTTGTCCGCCGGGCGCTGCTTCCGTCGGCCCGGATGCCGTCTGAGCTCGATGTGCTGGTTGGGGTTCCCTCCACCGGTATCTCCGGATATAATGACGCTCTCTGCAAAATCGCATCTGCGGCCGGATTCGGCACTGTCAAAACCGTGCAGGAGCCCGTGGGGGCCCTGATCCACCACCTGGTGCGGCGGGACATCGCCCCCCGTGACGCCCGCAGCGGCCTGCTGGTCATCGACTTCGGCGGCGGCACATGCGACGTGGCCTACATGCTGCGGTTGGACGTGAAACACGCCTGGGGTGATCCGCTCCTGGGCGGACGGCTCTTCGACGACCTGTTCTTCCAGTGGTTCATCGAAGAGAATCCCGGCGTGGTGGATGAACTGGAAGCGAGCGGGGACGAATATTACATCCACTGGATGGTCTGCCGCGACATGAAAGAGCGCTTCTCCGAGACCATGAACCGGGACAAAACGGCAACCTTCCGGTTCAATGTTCCCGGCTACGGCAGCCTCACCGCCGCCACCTGGAAGCGCTTCGAGGAGAAGAGCCGCCACTTCCGCCCCGGCGAGGAACTCCTGGAAAAACTCAGATCACTGGCGGCCAAGAACGCAGCCGCCAAGGCCGACGCCGACAAGAAAGCAGCCGCCAAGACCGACGCCGACAAGAAAGCAGGCCAGAACAAAGCGGACCTTGTTGACACCGACCCGGCTGACGCCGACCCGGCCGATGCGAACCCGACCGACGCGGACCCGGCCGACGCGGACCCGGCCGACAAGCACCATCAACGGCTTCTCGATGGCCGGGAAGTTGACCTGTTCGCCTGGTTCGAAGACGTGATAACCAGGGGGTTGAGGCAAGGTCAGGTGCGGCCGGAAGATATCCGCTGGATTATTCTCACCGGCGGCAGCAGTGACTGGGCGTTTGTGAAAGAGATGGCGGTTGACCGGGTGGGGCTGGGTGCGCATCACGTCATCCAGTCGGCCAATCCCCGCGGCGCCATCGGGGAAGGAATCGGACTGCTGCCCGTCCTGCAAAACCGGCACCAGCGGTCGATCCGGGAACTTAAAGCGGAAAAGCACACCAAATCGAGTGAGATCACCGACACTATCAAAGACTCGGTTTTCGAGTTCGCCACCGCTATCTCACGAACCATTACCAGCCAGATCATCGACACCCAAATCCGCCCCCTGCTGGAAGGGTTCAGGGACCGCGGCGGGACGCTGCGTGACCTGAAACTCCAGATAAAACAGCAGATAATCGTCAACAAGGACACGGTCCGGGACCTGGTGAAAAGCCGCTCGGCAGAACTCACGACGGTCATCAGTCACCGGGTAACCGAGATCATATCGGCCTGGTTTTTCAGCAAGGACATCCACTGGGAACCCACCGACGTCCCCACGGTGGAATCGGGCGGTACCATCGAACTCCCGGACGATTCGGTGGACCCCGGAGATCCGTACCTTTTCGCTCTTAAAGTGGTCACCCCAATCGTCATAACCACCATCATCAGTACCGTGTGCGGAGGGATGGGACTGGCCCTGATCGTGGCCGGTCCCGAAGGCCTGCTCCTGGGCGTTCTCATCGGGCTGGTCGTCTCCGCGGTGGCCTGGGCCCTGGGGAAAGAAAAAGCGCGGTCGGTCACCGAATCATTCAACATCCCCTCCTGGCTCAGTAAACGGGCCCTGGGGGAGCGCAAGTTGAAAAAAATCATCGATGACTCCAAAACAGAAGTAAAAAAGGCCCTTCTGAAAGCCATCGAAAACGACCTGGAACGTCAGGAAGAATTGCTTAAACAGTTCGTGGACGACCTGGTCATGACTATGATCGACGACCTGGGTGTAATTGATCAGCTATAGATTTAAAATGATTGACCGGCGATAAGCGATGAGCCCAAACGTAATTGATCAGTTGTAGTTGTGAAATGATTGACCGGCGATAAGCGATGAGCCCAAACGTAATTGATCAGTTGTAGGAGGAGGATGATCGGCCTCCGATGGACGATAGGCCCAAACGTAATTGATCAGTTGTAGTTGTGAAATATTTGACCAACTATGGACGATAGGCCCAAACGTAATTGATCAGTTGTAGTTGTGAAATGTTTGACCAACGATGGACGATAGGCCCAAACGTCATAGATCAGTTGTAGGAGGAGGATGAGATATGAAACCGGCGCGAACGATAATAGCGTACCTCATAATCCTGGCAGTCACTCTGCTCGTGGTTTCCGTCCAGGCAGTCCCGGCCAAGCTGCCGCCGCCACGCGGAGACGACCATCTCATCAGGAACTCGTCTGTCATCCTGGCGGGAGTAATAACCGAAATCAAGGTGCCCCGGGAGAACATCAACCCGGTAGTCATGCGAGTACTCCAGGTCCTCAAGGGGCATTACGAGCCGGCGACGGTGGAAGTGAATGTCACTCTTTCCCCGCCCTGCCTTCCGGACCGGATTGAGCCGCTTCCGGCGACGTTCGAAACGGGCAACAAGCTCATCCTGTGCCTGACCGGAAAACCGGGGGAATTCTACATAAACGAATGCTGGACCGGTAAGGGGATTTCAGTTCTAAACCCGGAGAGTACGAATCGGTTTATCGAATTGGTGGCCGCCTACGATGTCACCCTGAGCACGGAAAAAGCAACATACGCGCCACAAGAACCGGTCTCAGTGACTATCACCAACAACGCGGGAGCCTCCATCTATTCCCATTTTGCCTCTGGAACCCCGGGAGTAGGGATAAATACGGTTGAACTCCAGCAGGAAGCCGGTACCTGGAAAACGCTTCCGGCAGACAATCCTTACGTGGACTACGATATCGACGCACCCTGCGAGCTTCAGCACGGGGACAATCGGACATTCTCCTGGCAAGCCCTTATATGGACGGAAGAAGGATATCTACCGTTATCTTCCGGAACGTACCGCATCAAGCACCTGTTCCAGCGCCAGAAACACGGGGAGTGGCTCATCCTGTACAGCAACACGTTCCAGGTTGAATAAACTAAAACGTAAAAACGCTAAAACGCAAGACCTGACCACTCACTTTCTACGCCCGGACAATGTCCACCGGACATTGTCCGCACTTGCTTGAGGGTGGGATTGACCAACACAGTTACTGAATCATGTTCTACAGGTTATATAGAAAGTAAAGACCATCTTGGGTATCTACCTCCCAGGACAAAACGCTAAAAAGCAAGACCTGACCCCATCAAGGACTATCAAGGACTGGGGACGGTGCAGGTTATGAGGGTGCCGCCGTCGGGGGCGGGCTCGATTGACAGTGAGCCGCCGAACTGGCTGGCCCGGTACTCCATGATCCGCAACCCCATGCTCTCCGATTCATCCGGTATGGGATCTATTCCCGTCCCGTCATCCTGTACCGTGAGGAGGATCTGCTCCTCATCAAAATCCAGGAGAATTTCGATGTTTCGGGCCTCACTGTGCTTGACGGCGTTGGTCACCGCTTCCTGGGCGATTCGGTAGAGGTTGAGAGAGACATTGGGATCTTTGATAACGACATCTGCATCGCAGATATAATTACAGTTTATTTCATACAGCGAGCTGATCTTGGCACCCATCTGCCCCAGGGCCACCATGAGACCCCGGTCTTCCAGGTCCACGGGATGAAGCCCCCGGGCCAGGTCGTGGGTCTGCGCAATTGTTTGCTCCAACAGCTTGAGGATGCGCGACACCTCTCCGGTTTCTTCAGCTTTCTTCTCCTTCAGGGATTCCTCCAGCGCCTTGAGCATGCACGAGATACCCGTCAACTCCTGCCCCAGCCCGTCGTGCAGGTCCTGCCCGATTCTCTGCTGCTCCCGGCTGCTGATCTCCACGATCTCCCGCTCAAGCCTGAGCCGGGCCGAAATGTCCCTGACCACGCCGCACAGCACAGCCCGGCCACGGTACTCGAAGTGCCCGGCGGAGATCTCCACCGGAAACACCGTACCGTCCTTTTTACGGTGGTACCGAAGCGGAATGTGATCGAGCTTGCCTGCTGCCGCAGCGAGAATGGATTTATCCGATTTTTTCTTTTCGGCAGTAATGTCAGAGTGCTTTTTGTTAAGGAACTCTTCCCGGCTGTATCCATAGAGCTTTTCACAGGCCTCGTTGACCTCCAGGAACCGCCGGGTCTTCGCATCGAACACCATGATGGCGTCGGATGAAGTGGAAACCACTTTTTTGAACTTCTCCTCACTTTCGCGCAACGCTTCCGCGGCAAGCTTCTTGCCGGTGATGTCGAAAACCATCCCGTCGAACCAGAGGAGTTTGCCGAATTCATCACAAATTCCCTGCGCTTTGTCGTGGATCCAGCGGATACCGCCATCGGCGTGCAGAATTCGATATTCCACTTCTACGGGCACGTTTCTGGCCAGGCAGTCCGCAGCTACTTTTTCAATCATCGGCACATCTTCGGGATGCATGATACTGGCAAAGCTCCGCACCGAATCATCAATAAAATCGGAAGAAGGGTAACCGCTTATTCCCCCAACGACATCGCTGATGAACTGCATGGTCCACTTGTCGTCACAGCGGTAGACGGCGCCGGGAACATTGGCCACGAGTGAACGGTACCGTTCCTCGCTTTCCTGGATGGCCTGCTCCACCATTTTTCGTTCGGTAATATCGGCGAAGAACGAGATGATCCTCTGGATACGGCCGGTACTGTTATGTTCGGTAGTGATGTTGACCAGAAAATAGCACGTGCTGCCGTCGCTTTTTTTCATGACCATTTCCCGGCTCTTGATATATCCGGATTCTTTCAGATCACTCAGAAGTTCCCGGCGTTGATCCGGATCGGCATAAAAGTCCGCAGCTTGCTTACCCACGGCCTCTTCCGGGCTATCGAAGCCAAACATGGCCGCACCGGCGGCATTGATGGACAACACAGTCCCGTCTAAGCCGGTTTCCACGATACCTTCCTGGGTGTTCTTGAACAGGGTCCGGTACTGCTCCTCGCTTTCACGCAAGGCTTCCTCCGCCCTGGTGCGGTCGGTGATGTCCTCGGAGTGAACCGTAACCAGGTCCGGTTCTGAAAAAGCGCATTTAACCGACAGCAACCTGTCTTCCCCGGAAGATTTCATGCGGTAAGTCATGTCGCGATCAATCGCCTCACGGGTTTCATACACCTGCTTGAGATCATCCTGAATATCAGGCCTGTCCCGGTACATGTCGCCGGCTTTCAGGCCGACGAAATTTTTGATCTCCCCCCCGGTAAAGTGGATAGCTTCATCGTTGTAATCTATCAATTCGAAATCATCACCGGACCGTCTCCAGGTAAAGGTGGGGACGGGAATAGCCTTGTACAGGGCCTTGAACTTGGCTTCGGAACGGGACAATTCCTCCTCCATCTGAATCCGAAGCAGGTAGGTGGTGGCCAGGTGCGCGAAGGTTTTCAACGATTCCAGGGAGAGAGGAACGTGCCCACGGGGAAGAAGGCACATTGACGTTCCCAGCACATTGTCACCTTCGGCATACAATATGGCGTACACCCCGTCGATTCCCAGGGTTTTCTCCACCAGAATGTTAACCGGTTTCGGCATGGTACCGAAGGTCAGCTCATGGAGCCCCGCCAGGCGTTCCACCCGCTGCTCCTTCATCCTGCGGAGCATTTCGGGAGGAACCGGAAACTTCATGTTTTTAATTTTCTTTCCCACTATTTTATGTATGGTGTTCAACGTGGCGCTGCTGCTCAGGAGATGCTCCGGATGAAGGCTGTTCGTCGCCGGGTCGAACAGGGACATCCCCGTAAGCATGGCCCCGGTAAACTCCTTGAGTTTTTCGCAGATTACGTTTTTCAATCGTTCCATGGAATTGATAGACGAAAACTCGATGGCCGTTTCGTTAAGGAAGTTAAGCTCCCACAACTGCCGCTCCAGGCTTGACTTGACCCGTTTCCGGTCGGTGATATCGCGCACCACGCTCACCCAGCCGATCCGTTTTCCATCTATACCGTTGATAGGCATTACCCCGTGCTCGCTTGGGAAGACGGATCCGTCCTTACGCTTCATCGTAAACTCGAAACCGCTGAGATACCCGTCTTTCTTGATGGCCGGGAAAAGATTCTTTCGAAAATCACCAAGGCTCGTATCGTCAACGTGTAAAAACGCCGTGTTTCGTCCCAGCATCTCCTCACGGCCGTAACCGAAGACTTTCGTGGCCGCTTTGTTGCAGTCCCGGATGGTGACCTTTTCGGTGTCCAGCAGGAAAGCGGCGTCGGAGAGACCGAACAGCGTTTGCTGTAACATGTAGTTATCCTGCTGAAGATCCTCTTCCAATTTCTTGCGCGCGGTGATATTGGTGGAGACCACGACAACTGCCGCCACCCGGCCATCTTTATAGATCGGGCCGATTCGCGACTGGTACCATGAAGGGTCGATTCCCGCCATTCCCGGGCACTCGAAGACGGCCGGATCACCGGTGGCAAACACCTGATCGAGGCTCCGGAGCGCTTCTGGCTGATACTCATCGGGAATGAGCGTGATGATGTCTTTCCCCAGTATCTGCTCGGGAGTGATACCGGGGAACGTCCGGTTGATGAAACTTATTCGATGCTTCCGGTCGAGCGTGACTACTGTCTCGGGAGCGCTTTGAACCAGGGACCGCCACCGCTCCTCGGATTCTTTGAGGCTCTCTTCGGCCCGCTTGTACTCAAGGGCGCGGCCAATGATCTCCGACACCATTTTGAGAACCGAAATGTCCTCGTAATTCCAGATCCCGCTTCGCTCCACATTGTCAAAACCGATGAAACCGCTCAGTTCCCCGCCGATAACCACCGGAATAACGATAAGCGACTTGATATTCTGGGCCTGTAGTATCTCTCGCTCAGCCACCGCTTCTTCGGGAAGCGAATCCACATCGGTAATATGGATCAACCGCTCTTGCTTGAGCGTTTTCATCCACCAGGGAAGTGTGGAGGAGGGAAGGTCCTGCAGGTTGTCCTTTTCAGGCGGTACTCCCGGTGCGCACCACTCGTGGGTGTTGTCCATCAGGATCCCGTTTGCCTTGAAGATAAACAGGTAGGAGCGGCTGGCTCCGCTGGCGGTGCCGATGTCTTGAAGCGTCTCGTCTATTGCTTCATCCATATCATAAAGGCCGACAAACCGGCCCGAAGCGGCGGACATGAGCTCCTCCAGAAACAGCCGGCGGGCAAGAGCCCTGTCAGCTTGCTTCAAATGTTCCATGGCCCGTTTCTGCTCGGTTACGTTGCGGGAGATCTCGAGGATCGCCGTGGGCTGTCCGTTTTCATCCCTCAGGGCCACGCTGGCGGAACAGTGGTAGTGAAGGACGTTGCCGTCCTTGTCCACCACCTGCGTTTCGTGCTGGCATTTATCGCCGCCTTCGAAGGTGTTCATGATACAGCAGTTGGCGCATGGATCGTTCCGCCCGTGGTAGGCTTCGTAGCATTTGCGGCCCACCAGGTCATCGCCGAACAGGCGTTTGGCGGTGTCATTGGCCCAGAGGATGTTCAGATCGCGGTCCATCATGCTCATGTGATCGCTGACGGCTGTCAGCATGGCGGCCAGTGTCTTTTTCTTAAGGCTGGTCTTCTTCAGCATTGTGTCCCCCCAATAGGGTCAGGTCTTGAATTTTGACATTTCTCTGAAAAGCCGTTTAAATTCAAGGCATTATGATCATCTTAAATTACGTTTATTATTATCGATCATCTTAGTTTTTCATACGATGAAACAAGAGGCAATAACGGTCTTTACTACTATACAAGCCATATCATTCGCCCATTACAATTATTCACAATTTGTTGACAAAAAGTCAAAATTCAAGACCTGACCCCATCAATCCGTTGGTGGCGCCGAGGTTACTTCGTAGTGTTTTATCCACTCATAGCCCAGAAAACCGGGTTTAATATCGAGTTTCATCAAACCGCGCCGGGGAACGGTCCCGTAAAACGAGCTCTTCACCCTGATTTCGAATCCACGCTCTCCCCGCTCCCAATGGTCCAACTCCACATAATAGGATGACCCGCCCCTGGAGCCGGTATTGACGTGCTTGCCGGAAATGAGCACGATGTGTTCGGTGGCCGGATTTTGGTCGAGCAGGCCGTTTCCTACCGCCGTGAGGCCTATCATCAGGAGCGTGAATCCGATGAGGGACAGTATGAACGTGCGGATGATCTCCCGGTGCGCGGAGGACCGGCCCTTGAGAATATTGAAAGCCAAGCCCGTATAGCACAGCACCAGCAACAGGCCGACTTTCCCGCCGTCCAGGTAAACAGTGTACCTGACAGGTGTGTAGAACCTGCTGCCCACCCACCAGAGAACAAACCCGGGGATGATGCACAAGAGGGGGAAAGTAATCAGCTTCGAAACCAGATCCTTACCTGCCGCCGCCGTGCGGGGCAGATGAGCCCGGGAATACAGTGTTTGCTCCACGTCCGGGAATTCGCCGCCCAGTGTCTGAAGCTGATCCAGGATTTCGGTGACAAACGGCGTGTCCAGTTTTTTCTCCCAGCGAAAGCGTGAAAAAATAACTTTCAGGCCGGTTTTCTCTATCTGAATGGAGCTGGGTTTGCGTTTCATAATTGTCATGACTGCCTGGCGGTTTCCTGACTTGCCCAGGTAAGCCCGGGCAAAGTTGGGATTTTCAGCCACGATATAACACTGCTCATCAAAGAAACGGTCCCCGGTCTGCACCTCGGATGACAGCCCGATTCCTTTGGCCAGGCGGTCGAACGATCCCTCGAGAGAAATCTTAATATCGCCGGGTGAGCGGCAAGGTACGTTGATTTCCACCGAAGGAGGAGTGTTCCGCCCTTTCTCACGAAGCGTGATTGAATACTCCATGTCATTATGCGTACCGCTCAGGGTGCTCCCCTGGCGATCGGCCTTGAGATCCACAGTCAGCCTGGCGATTTTCTCTTTGGACAGGCGGCTGGTTTTCATTGTTACCCTGATGCAATACAGAGTAATTACCACGGGAACCGCAACAAGCAACGGCAATAAGATGTAAATAAAGGTATCCATATCAGCTATAAACCACGAAACTGTGAGGGTTCAGGGTAATTGAACCGCCGGCGGTGCATTTTGATCCGTCACCGCTGCCTTGTGCATCGGCGCTTTCGGTCACCGTCTCCGGGGCCTGCGCACCGGGACCCATCCACCTGGTGTCGGACGAGTCGAACCGTTTGTCCCACGTCCCCTCCGGCAGCGGCGATGTCCACTGAACCGGCCGGTCATTGAAATTCATCAGGCAGATAACCTCGTTGCCGGCCAGCCACCGCCTGAGGAGCAGCGTCCGTTCCTCTTCGCCTTCCCGGACGTCCAGGCTGTTCTTGTCCAGGTTTCCCAAAGCGGGGATGGTGTTCCGCAAAGCGATCAGCTCCCGGTAGAAATCGAGCATCACCGCGTGTTTACCTTCGCTGCGTTTCTCCCACTGCAGTTTCGAGACGTTGAAGGTGTCCAGGCTCTGCGGATCGGGGGGGTCCTTCTTCCATTTAAACTTCTTGAACTCTTTCCTGCGCCCTTTTCTGACGGAATTGATCAGGTGCTCATCGGAGTGGCTGACGAAGTACAGAAACGGTGACGGATCGGCGTACTCCTCCCCCATGAAAAGCATGGGCACGAAGGGTGAGAGCATGACGGCCCCGGCGGCCAGCTTGGCCGCCTCGAAGGAAACCAGCTGGCACAACCGTTCGCCGAGCATCCGGTTGCCAGCCTGGTCGTGGTTCTGGGAGCACACCACGAACCGGTGCGCGGGCACATCCGCCGAGCGGCTGCCAAAATGCTTGTGCCGAAACGCCGAGTACTGCCACGAGTAAATGAATCCTTCGCGATAGGCTTTCAGCAGCTGGTCAAACCGGCCGTAATCCTTGTAGTAGCCTTTGTCCTCGCCGGTGAGCAGCGTGTGCACGATGTGGTGAAAATCGTCGGACCACTGCCCGTCCAGGCCAAATCCCCCCCGGTCGCGCTCCTGGATGACCCTGACGTCGTTCAAGGGGCTTTCCGCAACCAGGTAGAACTTACGTCCCTTTTCCCGGGAAAAAGCCTCCACCCGCGCCGCCATCTCCTCCAGGATGTGCTTTGCCCCCATGTCGCAGATCTCGTGGATGGCGTCCAGCCTGAGCCCATCGATGTGGTACCGGTCGAACCAGTACAGGACGTTGCGGATAACGAACTCCCGCACCTGGTCACAGTAGGACCCGCTGTAGTTGACCGCTTCGCCCCACGATGTTTTGAACTTCTTCGTGAAATACCGCCCGTACTTGGCCAGGTAGCACCCTTCGGGACCGAAGTGGTTGTAGACTACGTCCAGAAAAACCGCCATCCCCCGCTGGTGGCAGGCGTTGACAAGCTTTTTCAGGCCTTCGGGACCCCCGTAGGAGTTCTGCACTCCGTACAGATACGTGCCGTCGTAACCCCAGTTGCGGTCACCGGGAAACTGGGCCACCGGCATGAGCTGGAGGGTGTTGATCCCGGTTCCCTTCAGCTCATCGAGCCGGGGAATGATGGCTTCGAACGTCCCTTCGTGAGTAAACGTTCCCACGTGAAGTTCGTACTGGACCATTTTTCGAAGCGGGATGGAGCGCCAGGCGGTGTCCTCCCACTGAAAAGCGTCGTGGGCCACCACCGCCGACGGCTCGTGGGGACCGTCAGGCTGGTAGTTCGAAGCCGGGTCGGGCCACTCGTGCTTACCGTTCAGCCGGTACTTGTACCGGGCGCCGGGAACGACGTCGTCAACAACCGCCCGCCAGTATCCCCGATCACCCCGCTCCATGGGAACCAACCGGTCTTCGGGAGAATACAGTTTCAGTTCAACTTTTTTCGGCACAGTGGCCCACACGGTAAACTCGCAGGTCCCGTCATCCCGGTAATGGGTGCCCTGGTCCGGTAATTCCGTACTCATCATGTGCTTCCCTTCTGATCCCTTACTCCTTATCGCGGAGGGGGCCTAGCTGTTCTTGCTTTTCCTCTTCCTGCTCTTTACGCTTTTCCAGGAGTTCGTGGATTCCGTAGATGGCTTCCAGTACCTTTCTCTGCATCTCCGGGTCGGGGGCCAGATTCAAAGAAGCCTTGTACGCCTCCATGGCTTCTTCGTATCTCTCAGCCTTGAAAAGGGCGGCGGCCAAACCGAACAGCGACGGGAAGTAATCCTGCTTGCAGGCCACGGAACTGCTGTACACCCGGGCCGCTTCGGAGTAGTCTTCCTTGCGCATATACATGGTCCCCAGACGCAGGTACAGCTCGCAGTTTTCCGGGTCATCGGGAAGCATTGACAGGGCCTGATGAAGGTACTGTATCGCCTGGTCAAAATCCTCACGGTCGTAGCTCATGTCGGCCAGACCAGCCAGGGCTTCGGTGAACTTGCGGCGGGCGGCCATGAACCGCTGGTAGGTGTCCAGGGCCCCGCCGAGCTCGTACATGGCCCCTTCGAACTGTCCCACGCCGATAAGGTCCGTCCCCCGGCGGTACTGTTTGATCGCTCCCAGGCAGGCGGCGGCGTAGGTGTCTTCAGGGGTTTTCGCCACTATATCCTCGAACAGTTCTTCGGCCCGGTCCACCTGGCCGTCATCCATGTAGGTCAGTCCCAGGATATACCTGGTCTCCGTTACCGCGGGATTCATACGTAAGGACCGGCGCAGGTGCTTGCTGGCGGCGGTGTAATCCATGGTGTGGTGGAGAACAAAACCCAGGTACCGGTGCAGCATCGAAAGGTAAAGATCTTTTTCCAGTAGAAACGATTTATCATCCTTGGATTCCGCCAGGGACAGTGCTTTTTCAAAATCAGCCGCCGATTTCTCGTACTCCTCAAGCCGGTAGTTGACCAGCCCGCGGCAGCCCAGCGCCAGGTAATCGTCCTCATCGGCCGTTATCAGGGCCTCGTATTCTTCCGCCGCCTTTTTGAGGTGCTCTTTGGCCTGCAGCCCCCGCAGGTAATGCATGAAGCCATCCTGAGTACGGGTAGCCCGGTCGGTACCGTTTATGTAGCGCACCTTGTCACCGTCCTGAAGAGGAGTGCGCTCCACAGCGCGCTCCACCAGCTGGTAACCGGCTTTCGTGTGTATGATGTAATAAACCGGATAGTACTCCAGGCGCCAGACGTCGCCGTTGGGAAACAGGTACTCCAGATCTTCGTGGACCCGGGCCCGGGCGTGATGCCTCACCGTCTGGTAAGGCAGGGGTCCTGTCTCCACCGTGATGCCATTGAACGACATCCCGATTTTCTCCACGCTTTTGAACTGCTGCTCGAGCTCCTTGCGCGAACAGCTCACCGATCCCGGCACGCTGAGAGCCACCAGGCCGTCGATATCACGACTGCTGTACCCTTTGCGGTACAGATCGAGGATTTCCAGAACCGCTTTATGCATCGGATCATCAGCCGGCACAACGGTGGTGGGAAACGTGACCGGTGATGAACTATCCGGATCCTGGTCCGGGCTGGGAGCTACGACGGCTGGGCCGGGTGGGGCACCTTCGGTTGGGCTAACTTCGGCTGGCTCAGCTTCGGTTGGAGCACCTTCGGCAGGGGCACCTTCGGTTGGGGCGGTTGTTTCTATGGCGGTGCCGGTTTCGCTGGTGACAGTAGGGGCCCCTTCGGTTGGGCTACCTGCGGTTGGCTCAACGGTTTCTATGATGGTGCCTTCAACAGATGATTCATCATTGACGGCCGGATCCTGATCATGTCCAGTCGCCGGTTTATCCTTCCGGATCATATCGCTGTTCGAGGGAACTTCCGCAGCCGGAATCCCGGTTATATACGTATGAAGAAGAAGACAGGCAAACACCGCTGCTAAAACCACAAAGCCCGTTCTGCCTGCTGCTATTCGTTTTAAGACCATTGTTTTTCTCCCACCATGTATTCTTATAACGCTACTATAGCATCAGGGAGCGATTTTCGTCAAAATTTCTGTCATCAGTTTCTGCAATCTGCACCTGACAGCTGTCTCATTTTGATA
>CAYSPT010000064.1:1326-15282 GCA_964432985.1 uncultured bacterium | reverse complement strand
ATCAGACACTCATGCAAATGTGGCTCAAAGAGCGGGTAGCAAAAGAGCAAGCCTGAACAGTCAACTGAACATCCCCACCAGGGTTTCCATCCGGAAGAAGACCAGGTACAGAATACCCAGCACGAATAGGAGCATTATCAGCCCGATTCCCAGAAAGAACTTGTCAATCTGTGAGAATTGGGAGTGGGAAAGGCTTGCCTTACTGCCGGAATGGTATGGATCGGCGGCATCAGCGGTGACATATTTCTCCTCTTCCCCGTCCCTGCTCTTCACTCCCATGAACCAGGCCAGCTTGTCGGCGATATCGTTGCACTCTTCGAAATCGTCCGACGGGCCGGCGATTGTCATCAAACCCCCGTCATCTTTAACCACCGCTACATGGTAGCTCCACTCATGGGACTCCTTATCATAGTGGTAGGCGGAAACGGTTACGCACTGGATCTGGCTGAACCGCAGCGCCGGTGTAACCGCCTGGTAGTTCAGGATTTTCCGGTGCAGGTAGATGGTCTTCGTCGTGCGATTGATCAGGTAGTAGATGTCGGTGTTGTTAGACAGGTTGACGGCGCCGGCCATGAGGACGCAGGAGACCGCCACCAGGAGCAAAAACAGCAGAAACGGTATATCGGTCTCTAAAAAATCGTAGAAAAACTGGTTAATAATGAGAAAGACGAACAACCCGGCGGTACCACCGACCAGGAATATGTTGAATATCTCAAACGGAGAGATTATGTCCGCCTTGAGCCTGTCGGGAGAGAGGAAGACCAGCTGTTTTCCCATCTCTCCCGAAAACGCGGGTTCCTCTTTGCCGGACGTATCGTCGGACTGGTCATCTGCCCGGCAAATTTTCTCAAGTATTTTTTCTTCGTCCATAGTCACCATCCCCCCGCCGTAAGGCACTGCTATTTCTTAGCGTGTCCATAGATAGTTACCACCCCTTGAGGATTTTACCCATCGGTTCCAGCCATTTGTAATAGTGTTTCCAGTGATTCACCGACGACGTGTAGTGGGCCCCCTCCACCGCGCCGGCTGTCAGGATGGCCTTGTCCGACTTCAGCGAATCCAGGCAGGCGTCATCCCATCCAAGTTCACAGAACTCCAGCATTGCCCGGACCTGTTCCTCGGTGCTGGCCATGAGGTCTTCGTAATAGACAGTGAATATGTTGTGGGGCTGGACCGTCTGCCAGTGATCGAGCAGGTCCTGATACAGCAGGTAATAGGTGCCCAGTTCCGTGAGATCGTAAGCGTAGGGATAGGACTCCTTGAAGTGGTCCCGGTACAGAGACAGACCGACGTCCATGGAATCGCGGACACAGTGAATGATTTTCGCTTCAGGAAGGATCAGCCGGATCATTCCAATATACTTGAAATTAACCGGCCGGCTGTCGGTAATCCTGGGATCATCGGGGGCAATCAGCCGTATCCTCCTGATGTATTCCTTGCCCAGCTCTTCGAAGTGGTGCCGCTCCAACCTCATAAACAACGCCGGGTATTTGCGCCGGGTCATGGACCTGCCGACGCGGCAGATGACATCCTCCAGAAACGGCATTTCGCCGCCTTCGTGCACCGAGGGATGAGCGCCGATTATCTGCTCCACCAGGGCCGTTCCCGAACACGGCATCCCCAGGATGAAAATCGGCGCCGGGTCGTGGAATCCGGAACCGGCGTTGCGAACGAAGGTGGTCTCGTGAAAAAGCTCCTTGATCTGGTCAAACTGCTTCCGGTCGTATTCGACATCATACGATAAATACTTACGCTTCAACCGGTTTGCTTCCTCCAGTAACCAAAACGCCTTCTCGTACTGCTTCAGGTCATCGAAAGCCTTTCCCATGGCGAAACACAGGTACATCCGCTGCTCGTCCGACAGCTCGTAATCCTTGTACAGCTCTTCCATCATGTGGATGCTGTCGTCGTGTCCGGTGTGCTTGTGAACCCCCTCCATCAGGTAGTATATCTCCGTGAGGCGCGGCTTGATCTCCAGGGCGCAGAGGAAGCTGGCCTCCGCCTCACCCGGAATCCCCATTTCTTCCAGGGCCATCCCCAGAGAAATGTACGCCTCGGCATAATCCGGGTCGCGGGCCAGTGCTTCGCGGTACTGCTCGGCGGCGCCATCAAGGTCGTCCTCGGCCCGCAGTATATTACCCAGGCTGCGGATGTAACGAGGATTCAACGGATCGAGATCGAGCGCCATGGTGATATAGCGCCGGGCTTCGGGACAGTTTCCCACATCGAGCTGCAGGAGCCCGAGAAGATGCAGGGCACCGTGGTGCTCGGGCGTCACCTCCAGGATGAGATTACAGGTGGATTCCGCCCACTCGTTTTGGCCGTTGGCCCGGTGCTGCTCGGCTACTCCCAGCAGCATGTCAGCACGGTTATGGTCCGGGGTGGTACCAAAGACTTCCAGTATCCGCGCCGGTTTGTCTGGGTCAACGATGTCGGGCGGGCGGCCCGGCTTCATGGCGCTAATCGGAGATGGATCCGGGGGCGCCGTATCCGGGGACGGGACTGAAGGCGGGACTGGAGGAGCTTCTACTGAGGGTACCGAGCGCGCTGGGGGATCCTCAACCGGTGGCGGGACTGGCAGCGGGAGGACTGGAGATGGCACTCTATATGTGGGCGAACCGGTAAACGGCGTTTTCACAGGCGGGGGGGAAGGTGCTGCCTCATCCGGTGGTTCCGAAGGTGGCGCCTCATCCGGTGGTTCGGGCGGCGGTGCCTTATCAGACGGCGTTTCAGAAGGATGCACCTGATCCGGAGGTGTTATCGACGTTGACGTCTCCTCTGGTGGTTCTACCGGTTTTGGATCGTCCGGCGGCTCTGGAGGCGGTGCGTCGTCAGGCGGCTCCAAGGGCGGCCGTCTGACAGGCAGCTCATATGATACAAAATCCTCCGGCGGCTCCGAAGGCGGTGCGCCGTCAGGCGGCTCTAACGGTTTCTTGTCGTCCGGTGGTTCCATATCTTAATTATACAACAAATAAAAGAACTTTCTTCTTCACATAGAGAGTAAGAAAGACGGACAAGTTCAAGACCTGGCCTACCACCCTTCAAGAAGTGTGGAAAGCAAGGCGGGGAATCGGGTGGTTACAGGATGTCCTTGATCCGCTCTACCTGCAAGCCCTGCGGACCGCTGCCGATGCCGATGCCGGTGTCGCCGATGTCGCTGATGCTGCCGGTGCCGCTTCCGGTACCGGTGCCGGTGTTGCTGGCGGTGTCACGGATGCCGCTGACGTCGTGCCGATAGACCAGCCAGTGCAGTGCGCCCGGTGTGCGAAGTTCGGGCTGCTGCGGTGAGTACTCGAGCCCCTGCAAGTGCACGAAAAGGTAGAAGATGACTCCCATGTGGGTGACCACCAGGATGGTCTGGCCGGGTGTCTCTGCGGCGGCTTCGCGCAGCGCTTCAGAGGCGCGGTGGAACACGTCCAGACGGCTCTCTCCTCCCGGCGGGTTAAAATCCCAGCCGCGGTCGATCTGCGCTTCGATGCGCTTACGGTCGGAGGCCCAGATGTCATTCAGGGTCATCCCGCACCACTCGCCCCAGTCCTGCTCCGCCAGGCGCTGATCTGTCTGAAGTGGAAGCCCCAGGTTTTCGTTCAGAATGTTCGCAGTCTGCATGGCCCGTCCCTGGGAGCTGACAAGGATACGGTCAAAGCGGGATGTTGCCTGCCGCGCCGACAGGGCCTCCGCCCACTGCCGGGCTTGCTCTTCACCTTCGGGGGCCAGGATGGAGTCGAGCCGCCCCTGGATGCGTTTGAGCTTGTTCCACTCGGTGGTGGCGTGCCTTATCAGGGCAAAGTTTGTTGCCGTAAGTTCATTCATTGCCGGAATTATATAATTGAGGAAGTTAGCATGTCTATGTCCATACGGAGATTTAAGCCAAATTCTTATGGACACTTTTGGATTTCGAGCATTTTCCAATTGTTAATTGGATGCTCATGTAACATAATAAATATATTGAGCGATACTATATTAGCATCAGATGTGCTGGCGAAATAGCCGTATGAATCTGCCTGAAAAGAAAGCAGCATCGTTAATGCCGAAAAACAAGAAGAACCGGACGATTCTTGTGGTGGATGACGAACCCAGCATCCTGAACCTGTGCCGGCGCCTGCTTCAGCGGGAAGGATTCGACACCGTCACCGCGGACACCGCCGGGGAGGGTCTTCGTTTGGCTACCGCCGGCCCAGCCACCAGGTCGTGCAGCAGATCGTATCCGCGGCACACCAGTTTGGGATAGTCAATGACGCCGCCCAACTTTGTGCGAATAATGTCGCGGTGTTCTTCCCAGAAGGACACGTCATGGTGGTTCCAGCGGTCTTTTTGGTCATAATGCTGATATTCATTCACGTTGTTCACGTTCAGTCACGTCCTTCCAAACCTGGCTCATTCTGATCCATAACCGGGCTTATTCTGCCCCATTCCCAACATGTTCCTGACATGACCAGCAAGACCAGTGACCAGTATATATAACAATTATCATGCCAAAGAAGCATGGTAGGTGACAGGGATTGGAATTTCTGATTCCACAAATGCCCCTAGACCAGACCCATAATTGGTTCGATTGAGATTCTATTGTTGTTGGTACTTTAACAAGCTTGGTATAATAAGAACATGATTAATGAAGACGATAAATCAAAGGTTATCGAGGTCGCATCACAATATGGAGTCAAACGTGTGCTTTTATTTGGCTCCTCTATTGCACCAGGTAAAGATGCTCATGATATTGATCTGGCGGTCGAAGGTATTGATCCCGCTTTATTCTTCAAATTTTATGGAGATTTGATTTTTGCCCTATCAAAACCAGTTGATCTTATAGATCTGGCTTTTGATTCCAGGTTTACCAGGATGGTTCTGAAGGAAGGGATTCCTATCTATGGCTGATATTGCAGAACGCATCGAAGCCGAGTTTGAAGTTATAGATAGGATAATCGAGTTACTCCCCTCTGCTGATTCGCTTAATGAATTGTCCATACTTGAATTGGCCGGTGTAGGTAGTTTACTGCACAATTTCTATAATGGAGTGGAAAACGTACTAAAGCAGATATGTGTTGAACATAATATGCTCTTACCGTCGGGTGATTCCTGGCATCGTGACCTTCTCAACCTGGCTGTTGATACCAGGATTATTACCGGTGATCTAGCAATCGAATTGCGTACTCATCTAGCCTTTCGCCATTTCTTTACTCATGGATATTCTACCGAACTCGATCCCAGGCGGATAAAACCTCTCCTTGAAAATATTCAAACCATTTATACCCAGTTTCTGAATGAAGTCAAGAAATCTGCACGAGTTGACGGTTAGATCACGTTAAAGGTAAACAATGTGTGTTTGCAAGACCTGACAGGGTAGGCGGGGGATCGGGTGGACGCAGTTAAAAAATGTGTGTTTGCAAGACCTGACCCCATACTGATTACCGGCGGTACCATTGTCGACGGGACGGGAAATCCCGGATTCACGGGGGATATAGCCGTTTCGAACGGCAGGGTTGTGTCTGTCACCAGCGTTTCCGACCGACCTTGTCACGGTACAGGCCCAATCGTCATCGATGCCACCGGGATGGTGGTGGCGCCGGGTTTCGTCGATCCCCACAGCCATTTCGACCACCGGCTCCTGGTCTACCAGGACATGGCCAGCACGCTTCTGCAGGGGGTGACCACCATCGTCACCGGCCAGTGCGGATACAGTGCTGCCCCGGTCAACCCGGATGAACGCGCCCGGGTGGAGGACCTGCTCATAAAGTCCCTGCCGCCGGGCGTCGATTACCGCCTCACCTGGACCACCTTCGGCGAGTACCTTGAGCGGGTGGACACGCTTGACCTGGGCGCCAACATCGCCTTCATGGTGGGGCACGGCACCATCCGTGAAGCGGTGGTAGGAGAAGATGACCGGCAGCCCACGGCCGGCGAACTCGACGAGATGAAACGGTGCGTCGATGAAGCCATGCGCTCGGGAGTATGCGGGCTTTCAAGCGGATTGATCTATCCTCCCGGAATCTACGCTTCCACCGATGAGATCGTCGAGTTGGCGAAGGTGGCGGCCCGCCATGGCGGCATCTATTCATCCCATATCCGCGGCGAAGGCAATACCCTGTGCGAAGCTGTGGCGGAAGCCATCGAGATCGGTGAGCGCGCCGGGCTGCCGGTACAGATATCCCACCTCAAAGCGTCGGGCAAACCCAACTGGGGCAGGACCGCCGAAGCGCTTCGGATGATGGAGGAGGCGCAGGCGCGGGGAGTCGATGTGACCTGCGACCAGTACCCGTACCTGGCAGGATGCACGGGGCTGTCGGTGCTGCTTCCGCCCTGGGTGCACGACGGCGGCAACGAAGCCTTCCTTGAGCGGTTGCGTGACCAAGGCTGCCGGCAACGGATTCGACGTGACATGGAATCCGGACTTCCCGGCTGGGAAAACTTCGCCGGGATCCTGGGCTGGGAAAACATCATGGTTACCTGTGTGCGGCTGGATAAGAACAAGCCATGCGAAGGCCGCACCATGGCGGAGATCACCCGGATGCGAGGCGCTCCCGATGAATTTACCGCGCTGTTCGACCTGCTGCTTGAAGAAGAGGTGTCGCCGCAGATGGTTGGATTTTCAATGCGCGAAGAGGACATGCGGCAGGTCATGATGCACCCGCTTCAGATGGTGGGTTCCGATTCGGCCAGCCATTCTTTCAGCGGGCCCTTCGCCGAGGGCAAGCCCCATCCCCGCAGTTTCGGGACCTATCCGCGGATACTGGGACGATATGTGCGAGAGTACGGCATCCTCACCCTGGAAGAGGCGGTTAGGAAAATGACCTCGCTGCCGGCTGCCCGCCACGGTTTTTTGGACCGGGGACTTCTCAAGCTCGGGATGGCGGCGGATCTCACCGTCTTCGATCCGGCCACTGTCATCGACCACGCCACCTACCAGGACCCGCATCAAAAACCGGACGGAATCAGCTGCGTCATCGTCAACGGCGAGGTGGCGGTGAAAAATGGGGAACTTACCGGGAAACGGGCAGGCCGGGTGCTGCGAAAGACTACTCCGCTCCGCTGACGGTCCAGGTCACCTGGTAGAGCTCAACGGCGGTGATGGCGGCGATGTAGTCGATATGAGGAGGGGAGGAAGAGCCGCCAGCGGTGTCGTTACGATGGCCATCCGTTCCATCACCATGGCTGGCGATATCGCTCCCGAACCGGTAGTGCTCGATGAGCCAGTTCCGGCCGTCATATAACATTGCCACGTGCTCATCATCCACTACTCCGGCTACCAGGCATTTGCTCAGCCCGCTGATCCCGTCGCCGGTGGTTTTCAGGACCGCTTCCTTGGCGGTGAACACACGGAAGAAGTTGTCCCAGGTGCGACCCCCGAGGCGTTCCCACTCTTCGGCGGAGGCGATGTAGTCGAACAAGCCCTCCTTGCGCGGTGCGATCTCTTCGATGTCGATTCCCACGGGAAACGGGGCGCACACGGCGGCGGTATAGTGCGGCTTGTGGGCCAGAGCCCAGTAGATGCCGTCATGAGGAACCGGCGCACCGCGGTGGTCTTTTTCGAGCCCGGCTATGGCCCGTTCGGCCAACGCCGGGTAGCCACTCAGCTCTGCGCTCATGACCAGGGCCCGGCGGGCGCAGCGGCTCAGGGCGGTCACCTTCTCCCGCCCTTTGAGCCCGGAGTCCGCTTCCGACACTCCCACGATAACCGGGTAGAGGATGTCATTCATGGCAGGCAACACGCTCCACGATCAAAAGCTCCAGGATCTCAGCCATCAGTGAATCAGCCATTGTCGGTGGCACGCTCCACGATACCTTTGTCGAAGTAGTTGACCGCCATACCGGCGTCCACCACGATCCCCCGGGTGTTGACTCCGCTTGAGCGGGGGCTCAGCAGGAACACCGCCACGTCGGCAACCTCCTGGGTGGCCAGGTTTTTCCCGCGAAGCGTGGCCTGTTCGGCAAAGAGGTAGCTGTCAATATACCCGGGAATACCGGCGGACGCCGAGGTCTTCAGCAGCCCGGCGCACACGGCGTTGAACCGTACCCGGCTGAACTGGCTGAAGCCCTTGGCCAGGAAGCACAGCGACGACTCCAGCGCCGCCTTGATGGGCGCCATGTACCCGTAGTTCTCCGCTGCCATCCGGGTGGTAGAAATGGAGATGGTGACCACCGACGCGTCCTCGGCCAGGTGGTCCTTGAAGGCGTTTGCCAGGCTGATAAGCGAGAAGCACGAAATGTCGCAGGCCTGCAGGAAGTCTTCCTTGCGGGTGGCGTGGAAAGGGACTAATCCTTCCGGGTAGTTGGCGAACGCCACCGAATGCACCAGCCCGTCAAGGACGGTGTCCTGGCCGACACTCTCCACGAGTTTGGCAATGTCCTCTTCCCGCTCCAGGTCACAGCAGTAGATGGGGCAGTCCGGAAAGAGCCGCGACACCTTCGCGCGGTGCTCCTCACCCTGGACCGACAGGATCACGTTGGCGCCCAGGTCGATCAGGGTTTTGACGATGAAATACGCCACACTTTTGCGATTGGCCACTCCCACGACCAGAATGTTCTTGTCCTTCAACTGCATATAATCACTCACGGCTGCTAATCACCCTTCTTGCACCATCGTACAGATGAACTCACACGAGTATGACGCCATCACGGAAAACATTACTTCTCCACCATCGTACATATAAACTCACAGGAGGCGGACAACTTCCCATCCACCCGCGCCTTGCCCTTGAAGCAGTAGGCCGGTCCGACCTTCTCGGTGAACACCACTTCCAGGGTGAGAGAATCGCCGGGTTTCACCATCCTTTTAAAACGGACGTTGTTCACCCTGGTTACCACCGGAACCCGCTTTCCGGCGGCGATTTTGTCCTGGTCCATCTCCTCGGCGTACTCCTCCCCGAGGATCGAAGCCATGAGCAGCGCCCCCGTCTGGAACATGGATTCGCAGATCAGGACCCCCGGCACGATGGGATTCCCCGGGTAATGCCCCTTGAAGAAGTATTCGTTTTCCTTGACGTCCCACCGGGTGGTGATGGTGCTGCCGTCTACGCCGATAACCTCATCCACGTACAGGAACGGCTCCCGGTGGGGCAGCAGCTTTTTTATCCGGTCCACGAACTTCAGCTCCTCGATTGCATATGTCGCCTTATTGCCTGTGCTGCCTTATTCTACTCTGATGGATATTATGGAGGCAACAGCAGGCAACAGGACAATGGGAATGTGAGGGGATGGGTGGTGAGTGCGTGCCAGGCGGTGCTGGGCCCAGGATTAATTAGAGAAGAGGAGAAAAGAGGGGATATGACAAGGTACTTGTCCTCGTGAGAGTCATACCCAATTTTAGTATGATCATACCCAAATTGGGTATAAGGTCTCGAAGAGGGGTACACCTTGACAACTCCCATTGTCTGAAGTCAGGGGCTTAACGGCGTTAACTGGTAAGATTATGAGAATGGATTTTGGATCGTCCGATTAGGCCACTTCGTTGAGGAGAAGACCGGCGAAATCGACCACCTGACGCAGCAGGTAGACGAACTCTTTTGGTGGTATTTCCCTGATCACCTCACCGCTATCGCGATCGAGAACCTTGACCAGGATCCGGTCGATATCTTCATCTACCGCGTATTGTATTTTACGGTCGAAGGAATTGGCCACACCCTGCATGTAGTCGGCGGCTTTCTTAAGTGTGGCGGCGCTTTTTCCGCCGTAGGTTACTTCCTCCTCCGGGTGTTTCTTTTCAGTAACCGAGCTCTTCTGGTCTATGTCGTTTTCATCCATGTCCGGATGTTTCTCTTCAAACGATTCGGCCGGACCCTTTTGCTGTCGCTCACGGTTATACGATAACTGGGGATAAATAACCTCGGCGGCGGCCAGGCTAGCGGTTTCCATTGCCATTATTGCGATCACTCCTTCTGTTTTCTATACAATAAGCAAGTTTCGTACCATGATTGAAAACCCTTTATTTATCGCAGTTTTGTCACTCCTACCTCAGTTAGATGTTCACTTTTCGAACACCATACAACACCATTCTACCGTTCACTTTCCGAACACTGCGCCACCCGGGGTATTATCAGGGAAACCGAACAGGAGGGTGTCTTCATCAGGAGCGGGATATTATAGTATAGTAGGTGTAATATAAATAATGACGGCAGGCGATTATCGCAGGCGCCAAGCGGCAGAAAAATCATCCCGGCAGGTGATTGACGCAGGTGTCAGGCGGCAGAAAAATAATGACGGCAGGTGATTGACGGTGGAACCTTCGCACGAAGAATTGTTATGTCCCGGTTGCGGCAATCCAGTGAAGTCTGAACACGAGTTCTGCCGCACGTGTGGAACCAGCCTGCATCACGCCGGCCTCCCGGATGTGGAGCAGGCGATCGCGCTCAAACTGCCGGAAGAGAAAAGTCTGGCGCAGCGCGCTTTCTCACTGGTGTTGAAGGCTATCGTGGTACTTTTTATCCTGTTCATCATTACGCTCGCACTCTTCTACAGGTCCTGGCAAGAGGCTAAAAAGGAAGCTCGTATGAAAGCTTGCCAGGCCAACATGCGGATACTCGAAGGCGCGATTGACATGTGGGAGATGGACAACGACGATCAGTCTATCGGGCCGGGGTACATGATACGGGACAGTGATGGGACGCCGGGACCGATAGCGGATAAAATTATCGGATATATCAAAAGGCTGCCCGAATGCCGGGAAGGAGGCGCCTACTACTACGTGCCCGGCAAACATTGGGTGCGCTGTTCGGCACACGGAACGGTGGACAACCCACTAATTCCTGACGGCTCACCGGTGGATGACTAAAGGTCGGCAACAACCGCCGACAGACGACTAAAGGCCGCCACTCAAAACCGTACAAATTGAATTCTCAATATTCAATCTGCACAATCGCCGGCCGTAAAGACTCCGCCGGACATAAAGACCAATAATGACTAAAGGCCCCCTGAGACGTCGTAGACCGTGCCGGTCACGTAGGCTGCCTCGTCTGAAGATAGGAACAGCACCACCGGGGCCACCTCTTCCGGTTTCCCGAACCGGCGAAGAGGCACCATCCCCTTGTACTCCTTCTTCATCGCATCCGGAAGGTCCTTGATCAGGTCGGTTTCGATGAATCCCGGCGAGACGCAGTTCACGGTGATCTTCCGCTTGGCCACCTCACGGGAGAGGCTCCGGGTGAGCCCTACCAGACCGGCCTTGGTGGCAGCGTAGTTGGCCTGCCCGCTGAACCCGTAATCCTTTTGGGGAGAGGTGATGTTGATGATCCGACCCCAGCGCTGCCGCATCATGTTCTGCACGGCGAACTTGCACATGTTGTACACCCCGGAGAGGTTGACCTTGATAACCTGCTCCCAGTCGTCGGGAGGCATCATGGCCAGCACCTGGTCGCGCCTGATCCCGGCGTTGTTCACCAGCACGTGAAGCTCTTCGCCCCGGTCTTCTAGAATGGTGAAGAAAGCCTCCACCGCTGCGTAATCGGCCACGTTGCACTGGACCGTTTCGAGACGTTTGGTACCGGCGGCGGTTGTGAACTCTTCGGCGGTGGCGGTGTCGAATCCGTAGGTGGCGATCACCCGGGCGCCGGCGGCCAGAAAGGCTTCGCTGATGGCCCGGCCGATGCCCCTGGTGCCGCCGGTAACAACCGCCAGTTTTTCAGAAAAATCGAAATGTATCATGATGTCGCCTCTCTCCAAATCGTCATTTCATGGATCCTCCGGTCAAGCCGGAGGATGAAACACCACAGTCATTGCCCGACTTGATCGGGCAATCCATTCTCAACTACTTTGTGTGGATTCGCCGGTCAAGCCGGAGGATGAAACACCACAGTCATTGCCCGACTTGATCGGGCAATCCATTCTCAACTACTTTGTGTGGATTCGCCGGTCAAGCCGGCGAATGACACTTTAAGCCGGCGAATGACTCTTTATCAAACCGGTCAAGCCGGCGAATAACTCTTTAAGCCGGCGAATTAATTGCGTTATACACCGGTCGCTTCTGTATCAGTTGTCAGGTAGCCGTCTACGTTGTTGGCGGTGATGACGCCGTAGTTGGCGGCGCCCAGCCAGCCGGACATGATGATCCCCACCGACCCGGTGTGGTAGAGTCCCTCGATTTCGTCCTGCAGGTTCATGCTGATAGGCAGCCCCTCGAACTTGGTCCCGAAGGACGCGCCCTTCTCGTGCAGCGTGTACCGCTCGAATGTCTTCGGGGTGGCCGCTTCCACGTAGTCGATCTTCTCCCGCACCCCGGGGATGAACTTGTCCAGGCACTTCAGGGTGGTGGCAATCAGCTGCTCCTTGGCGGCGGCGTAGTCCGCGTCGGAAAGCGAAGCCCAGTCGTCGTAGTTGGCGTTGGTTGAGGCCACCACCGAGTACCGGTCGGTGCCCGGGCGGGTCTTGGGATAATAGAGCGAGAACGTCCGGCTCAGGGTATTCATCTCACGCAGTTTTTCAGGGATGAAGGTGGGCTCTTCGGAGGTGAAAATCAGGTCGCCCACGTCGGGGATGGATTCGCCTTTCCTGATCCCCATGTAGACCTGGCAGGACGAGTTGTTGAGCCGCACCGCCCGCACCTTCTCCATGAATTCGTCCTTGAAGTGCTCCGGTCCCACCAGGCGGTTGATGGTGGAGAGAATGTTCCCGTTGGATACGATGCTTTTCACCTTGATGGCTTTCCCGCCGGTCACCACCGCCTGCACCACCCCGTCCTTCACCATGATCTTCTCGGCCAGGCACGACAGGCCAACGTCCACGTTGTTCGCCAACAGCTCTTCCTGCATCTTTTCAATCAGCACGTCGGTGCCCCCCTGGAAGGTGTAGACGCCCTTGCTCATGAAATTGGAGAACACGATCCCGTAGGTGATGGCGGGCTCATCCAGGGTGGATCCGTTGGCGTAGGTGATGGGTTCCATCAGAAGCCGCACCACGTCGTTTCTGCCCGGGAAGAACTCCTCGAACAACTCGCCTGCGCAGCGACCGTCGTCCTGGTAGTAGTCCATGGCCCGCAGGGTGGCGAAGAAGCGGTCGACCACCTCGGCGTCCAGGCCGAAATAGTTGACCAGCTTGTCGGTAAAATCCACCTTGTCAAAGGAGGTGGTGAACGAAAACTGCGGGTTCTCGAAGCGGATGGACGGGAGCTGTACGATGCTGTCGGCGATCTCTTTGGTCCAGTACCGCCGGCAGGTCTTCTTCATCCCGATGGGGAACCCGTGCAGGGCCACGTCGAAGATGTGTCCCTTGCGCTTGAACCAGGTGGCCAGCCCCCCCAGCTTGAAGTGCTGCTCCAGCAGCAGCACCTTGCGCTCGAACTTCTTGGCAAGAACCTGGGCGGCGGTGAGCCCTCCCAGCCCGCCGCCGATGACCGCCACGTCGTAACTGTCCTGTAAACCGTCAGGTGATTTGTACAACATTGGTTAACTCCTTTTTCAACTTTGAACCGGCGACGCCCGGACCGGAACATGCCGGCAGGCACCACCGTGTAACTATTTCAAATCATATACTGTTTCATCCTGTTTCATCGCTGCAGGCAGTGCAGGTTGGCCATGGAAATGCCGCTGAGCATGGCGCCCACGATCCCCAGGAATCCCTGGTCCGTCCCGCAGATAAAAAGGTTTTCAACTCCGGTGCGCCCATCCTTCACCTTGTCGGGCGAGCCGTATACGGCGCCGTTGAGGTGTCCGGTAAACCGCTTGACCGTGGTGGGCGTGAACATGTCACTGAAGACAATGGTATCACGTTTGAGAGGAACGTGTCGGGCAGCTTCGGTAACAATTTTCTCCTGCCATTCCTCTTTGAGGTGCTTGTATTCGGGCCGCGCCAGTTTGCTCCACGATTCGTACCGGGCCATGTTGGTCACCCTGAGGATGGGCTCGGGCCTGATTCGCCCCCCGGCGCCGTCCTCCGGTATGGGCGAGAGCCCGTTGCAGTTATCCGGGTACGCGAAGTTGTCCGGTGAGCAGATCACACCGCTTTCCAGGCTGACGAGATCACCGGGCGGCT
>CAYSPT010000064.1:0-1226 GCA_964432985.1 uncultured bacterium | reverse complement strand
TTGTCCGGTGAGCAGATCACACCGCTTTCCAGGCTGACGAGATCACCGGGCGGCTGGTAGCGGAACCGCTCCGTGTTGTTATAAAAGATGATGGACGCGTCGTGCCCCTGGAGCGACAGGTGGTCCTTTAAAAAGAGGATGACCTCGGTGAATCCGAGAGTGCCCGGCCGGGGAGGACGTGATTCTCCGCCCGGAACGGTCAGGATATCGGTAGCGCCCGTCATAGAGCCTGTCCTGTTGACACCGGTTTCAACCATCCCGAGTGTCTCGCACAGGCCAGCAGACGACAGCACCGTGTCGGACCGCAGCTCCTCCCCCGATTCCAGTCTGATCCCGGCGGTGGCGCCATCCTCCATCAGGATTTTTTCCACCCCGGCTTTGAAACGAAGCTCGCCGCCGCAACCCAGGTACTTCTCTTTCAGCAGGTTGATTATGGTCATGACCCCGGCGCGCGGACGGCAGAATCCCTCCAGGAAGATGGAACGGAACATGATCACGAACTGCCCGAAATCCATGTCGTTTTCCCAGGAACTCCCATAGTACATCAGCGGGCACATGAGCATCTCTACCAGAAGCGGCTCCGTCAGGAACGAGCCCAGCGTTTCCCGGGCCGAGCGGTAACTGCCCGTCAGGCTGAAAGCGTCGTACTCCTCGACTTCCTTTACCAGCCGGTTGAACCCGTCGATCTGGGACGGAAACGCCCGCGCTATCTCCTGCCGAAGCAGGTGAGGATCGTTGGAAAACCTCAGCGAACAGCCTGGAAAATCAATCATGGAAGAGGTCTGCTCCACCAATTCCAGGTCCTCCCACTTCAACTTCAGCTGTCTCAGCGCCTTGTTGAGGGGAGCGCGGCGTTCACGGGGCCCGACGAAATTGGTCATGGCGTGCAGGCCCACGTCAAGCACACGGCCTTTGCGGCGGTAGTAGGAGTTCAGGCCGCCCGCCACCGAGTGCTTCTCCACGACGAGCACCCGGCGGTCGAAGTAAGCCAGCCGGATTCCTGCCGCCAGGCCGGACATCCCCGCCCCGATGATTATTGTGTCATATCTATTCTGTAGTGTCATGCTTTTATCCACCAGCTATATGTGAGATGATGGTGTCATATCTATTCTGTAGTGTCATGCTTTATTATCCTGGTTTCCCGTGAGCTGATAGTGTCATACTTCTCCCAGCCGGTTCCGTGAGAATAGTGTCTCAGTTGGTGAAGAAGTCGAAAATGTTGCTCA
>CAYSPT010000063.1:0-29245 GCA_964432985.1 uncultured bacterium | reverse complement strand
AGAAGGAAATGGTCAACTACATGCAGTCGCAGATGATGGCCAACCTGACCTACAGTCTGCTGAGCCAGGGCAACCTGGATTCCGGCAACGTCTTCCAGCTGATGGGCGACACCATGATGATGGGCGGCGGAGGCTTCGGTTTCTAAAACCTATTGTGACAGCGTAAACCAGTAAAGTAAAACAGGTCCGCAGCCATGTGGCTGCGGGCCTGTTCTCGTTCATTGTCACTGCTCCCACGCCAACGCATAACATCGTTTCATGCCACCGTTCCCACCTTACTTTCTAGACTCCTTGCTCAGAGGGCGGGATTGACAGACATTGTTACTGGATGGTGTCCTACAGGCATATAGGAAGCAACCAGCTTTCTGGGGATCCTCTGCCTCTGTGAGTGTGGAAAGGACAGAGATTTTTACTTTTTCCAGTACCGCTCCTTGATATCCAGGTAGACTTCCGTTAACCGCTCCATCAGGCTGTGGTTGGCCAGCCTGACCACCCCGGTTTCCTCGTCGGCGTTGATGGACCGGGTCACTCCCCGGGTGGTTTCCAGCAGCACCCGCTCCAGGTCGTCGAAGGACACCGCACCCTGGCGGCCTTCGGGATCGGAAATCCCCTTGATGCAGCCGCTGACACCCAGATCATCCAGGCTGACAGCCAAGTCGTCCAGTTTATCAGCCGTATGGCCGGGATATACGGTGTCAAACGGGAAAAACGCATTGATCAGTAACACCGTGGGAGTATCATCAAGGCCAGCTGGTTGATCGGCGTGAACCAGGTCATTTACAGATACTTCCGTCAGTATTTCGAAAAAGCGGTCGCTCACCAGGTTGGGTACATACCGGTTTGACGTTATATCCGTCCGGTTGGTGTCACGGTTCATGATAACCGGTTCGGTTTCGTCGAAGCCCGCCCGCAGGACCACGTCGGTCAGGGACGGGTGTGACAGGTGGAACAGCCGGTACGGTTCTCCCGTCGTCGTAACGGCGTTCATGGCAGCCATACGCTCAAGCTTGCCGCGAGTGACAATGTAGGTATACTCGCTTCGGTAACCGCCAGTATTGTCAAGGTCCCTCTCGTCAGGGCTGTGACAGGCATAGGAAAAATTAGGGAATCCGGGTGTGCCGGTCACCACATCATTGACGGCTGCAAAGAAGTTGACAAACCCTTTGAAGGCGAAGGGGAACCGATTCTGAATGGAGGCGTCCACCACCACCACGTGGGGACGCTCCTTGAGCAGCCGCAACGTGGTGCGGCGGTCGAAGGGGTTGGCGGTTACGTAGATCCGGTTGGTCAACTCGGTTGATCCCAGCCGGACATAGGTGAATTCCGCGTCGTCCAGATCACTGCAGGAGCGTCGCAGCGGTTCGGTGTAGACCTGTCCCAGCCTGAGGTTACCCACCACCAGCACCGGCCGCCGGGTGTGCCGTTGCAGCAGGCGGATAAAGTTCTCCGCCCGCAGGGTCTCCAGGGAGGTGAGGGTCATGATTTCGGTGAACTGGTCGATAGCGCTGCGGGGCAGCAGGTCGGCTTTCGTCCGGTGGGGAAACACCTGGTAGGTCAACTGGGGTGACAGGTCGGTGTAGCGGTAATCGATCAGGCGGCGCCCCCGGCTGTAAAGGACCGCCCGGTTGAAGAGTTCTGGTTTGCGCCGGGGCAACATCGCATAATTCTTCCGGTTCGTCCCCATGACCTCCAGACAGTAGCTGAGCAGCTCGGGATTAGGGTAAATCGCCGTCCCGCCTTCTTCGAGATACTTCAAGATGGCATTGGCTACCTTGAACAGCTGTATCTGTCTTCCTGTCCTGGTGCACAGGTCCACAATCCGGTATTGGCGGTTGGTCAGGTCCTTGTAGAAGGCTGCCACCGAGTAGCCGTGATACTCCAGCCGGCCGTTCACCACTTCGATCCACGTGATAAGCTTCCGGGCCAGTGGCAGGTCGTTGCCGGCCAGCGTGAAGAACAGCTTGAAGAACAGGGTGAAATTGATCTTGTAACCGCCGAAGTGGACCAGCTGGCGGCACATGTCCAGAATTCCCATTTTTTTCATGGCTTGATACGAAATGGATAAACCGGTTTCCGGGCGCGCGGAGGGGGATCCGGTGGCTTTGTTACCGGATGGTACGGTCTTCTTGACGGCAATCCCTGCTTGCACCAGACGGGGTACTATCTCCCGGAACACGGGTTTCAGATACTCCAGCATCCCCACCTCCATTCTATTCTCCTTGCTGGAGGGCGGGAACGGGGACAAGGAACGATGCTGAGTTTGGGTGTGGGTTGCAGGACCACGAACGAGAACAGGTCCGCAGTCACACCCCCGCTTCGGAAACACCAGGTCCCTGAATATCTCCAGTTCATCACGGGTGGAAAAACACCCGGTTCTCACCAGCAACTTGAGGGTCCTCAGGTACCGGTAGGTAATGTCACCCAGCGTTTCGGCCACCCGGTTTACCATCAAGTCCAGGGCTTCGAATCCAAACCGATCGAACAGCGGTGAGATATCCTTGATGAGGCCAAACGCTGATTCTCGGTTGTTACCGAAACGATGCATCAGGTCATCTACCATGGAGATAACGTCTTCGGCTGTATTCTCTTCGTCAAGCAGCGATTGAACTGACGGGAGAGCGGTGTTCAGCAGAAAGTCCCGGTCCGATTCCGAAAGCGGTTCCAGGACGGTCTTTAAAAAATGAATGTGCCCGGCGAGCATCGATGCCAGCCTGGAGTGCTTGCCGGCGTCGAATCCCAGCTTTTCCAAGCGTTCTTTCAATTATATCTCCAGGACGATGTGTTCGTTTGTGCAGTCGGTCATACAGGTTTCATATCCAGTGAATCGTGACGAGTCTGAATCGTTTCCCGAGCATTGTGTCATGTTGCATCACATGCTGTCAACAGGAGCGTGGACAACAATTTTGCCAGCTGCGGACGCTGATTTGCACGTCTGCTATCGCGTTGCGCATTGTGCATAATCCGGACACTTCTCTGGTTGCCACTGTCACTATCCTGGACAATGATGAGT
Organism: uncultured bacterium; assembly: GCA_964432985.1. Taxonomy (GTDB): domain Bacteria; phylum Muiribacteriota; class CAYSPT01; order CAYSPT01; family CAYSPT01; genus CAYSPT01. Next base: position 26,235 of record CAYSPT010000063.1, on the reverse strand, counting down.
CAAACCTGTGTATTTTCCACTTCTTCCGGAATCATGGCAGAGCGGCTCTCTTCAGAACGAAGATGGTGTACATTCCTAAAACCATGATTATTATTGGTTTATTGGCCTGTAATGCAACTTTAAGCGCACTATCGAAAAATAACCTATTAGGCTGGTTGCCCGGCATGATAATTGCATTTTTAACAACACAAGAATCAAATGGGAACGGAATCCCGTCGGCATATACAAGGAGGTACCACATCATGCGCTCTTTGCTGAATCCCTTCACTACTTCTCACGGTGCTTCACGAGCTGCCGCACGCAGGCAAACCGGAGTGCTGTCATGAAAAACGATAATCAGTACATGTTCGTGGTGCGAATCAGGTTTGAAGAAAAGAAACGTCATTTGCTCGGGTACGCCATCGTCATTGGTGATGCCCGGCAGCAAAAGATATTCAAGTGCCTGGCCTCGGTGCAATATTTCTCTGAAAAATTGTTTGAACAGTCGGACATGCTGTCTTCGTGGAATGATTACCTGCTCCTGGTCCGCCGGGGACATAACAAGATGGATGACGAGTTTCTTAAAGGATTTGCCATGGCTCTCCAGGAGCGTGTCGAGTCCTATGAACCTGAACGGGTCGACAGGTTGGCCGACACCATCGGTATGGTTACCGATCCGAAGCTGAAAAGCATCACCCTGGAAACGATATTCAAAGAAGATCTGCAGGCCGTGTTTCCATCGAGTGATCTATCCATGGATGTCCTGACGGAGACGGTATTTCACAAATCGAAGCAAAAGGTAAAGAAATCGACCGGGGAGAAAACTAAAAATAAGGCGGATAGTCCGGCGGTAATGGAGACCGGTCCCGCGGCAGTCAAGGACAGTGATGCTTCCGAAAATGGCAGTACGGACAGTGAAGGAACCAGCCTGCCGCCAGTCTCTAAAAAAGAAGACTCGTCAGAAAAAAAAGGCGCAGTTGAAGATGTAAAGGTTGCTACGCAAGAATCAGCTTCGCCGGATACGCCGGTTAATGAGGCGGAGGACAAACCTCTTCCTGACGTCAAAGCGGCACACAAACCACTCCCGAATGCAAAAGATAACGTGGCCAAGCACGAAGAGAAGAAGGAGAAAAAGAAAGACGAGGCTTCCAGCCTGGTTGATTTGCGGGTGGATCCCATAAACGGCCTGGCAGCCAGGTTATTGAAGGTCAACGATATCGTCGTTGTTACCCGCTCCAGCGGATTCAAGGCGGCGGCCAGGGTGACATCAGTAGAAAAAGATCCAGCCGAACTGGATTATTTGAAAGTAACCATGTGTCTGGATAATAATGTCACCGGTCAGTCTGTCATTTTTAAAAATGCCCTGGTGGCGGTTGAAAGGGAAGAAATTGCACCTGAAATAGCACCGATCTACCACAAGGTTCTTGTGTACGGGGGCACCATGGGAACGGTAATGTTCTTTTTGTGTTACCTGGCGGTAAAAATACTGACGGGCGGTTTTTAGTGATTTAGGCTGGTTCTGCAATCAATCCCTTCTCGTAATTCTTCCACTTGATTCCGATCCTTTTGCTTGCGATCTTTCGGTGTTATAATGGGCAGGCTCGGTGTTATAATGCAGTTTGACAACAGCAGTGTTATTGTGAATGTTTTGCCCGATCAAGTCGGACAATGACTCAGAAGGTGATCTCGCACCATGAAATTTTTCAAGTACCACGCCCTGGGAAACGATTACATCGTGATCGATCCGGCCTCAATGAAGGGCTCCGGCGGCCGGATGCGGACCATGCCGCTGTTCGGTGTGTCCCGGTTACCGGATTCGGACGGATGGTCGGGAAAGCGGATCAAGACCGTCTGCCACCGTAACTTCGGCGTCGGGTCCGACGGTATCCTGTACGGCCCGCTGAGGACGGGACAGGCCGACTGCGGACTCAGGATATACAACCCTGACGGCTCGGAGGCCGAGAAGAGCGGCAACGGCCTGCGGATTTTCGCCCGCTACCTGTGGGACCAGGGTAAGGTCGGCGAAGAGAAATTCAGCGTGTGGACCGCGGGGGGCCGGGTGGAAGCCCGGGTCCATCCCGGCGGCCGGATGATCACCGTGGGCATGGGCAAGGTGAGCTTTCAAAGTGAGGACATACCGGTAATCGGACCGCCCAGGGAGGTCATTAACGAGACCACGGAGATTGCCGGTAATCAAATAGTGTTTTCGGCAGCTACCGTGGGAAACCCTCACTGCGTGGTTTTGCGCGACCGGGTGACCGAAGAAGAAGCGCGCCGCCTGGGCCCGCTCATCGAGGTGCACGGCCTGTTTCCCAACCGCACCAATGTCCAGTTCGTGCAGGTGGTCAACCGAGGCACCCTCCGCATCGAGATATGGGAGCGGGGCGCCGGTTACACCCTGGCGTCTGGTTCCAGCTCCAGCGCCGCCGCCGCCGTGGCAAACCGGCTGGGGCTGTGCGAGAACCAGGTTACCGTCTGCTCTCCCGGGGGCGAGCTGGTGCTGTCCATTACCGATGATTACGCTGTAACGCTCACCGGCGCGGTGACGAAGGTGGCGGAAGGTGACATATCCGACGAGATTTTTTCGTGAGCGTTTAACTGCCATTGACCACAGGAATTTTAATCATCCGGATAAAAGTCCTCTTGTCCAATAATTTATCTATGCTATTTATCCGCATAATTTATCCGCGCTATTTATCCGCGCTATTTATCCGCGATCATATTATCTATTGATAGAAATCTATAGTTTGGGGGAAAATATACTAAAGAGGTGATTAAATTGGGGAAAATTCAAGAAATTAAATTAGAAATTGTCGTAGTGGCTGTGATCTGCCTGGCGCTTGCTGTCGGCGGATTAGCCGTTGGCGGATGCTGCCAGAAGAAGGTTGAGTCCGTGAAAACTTCGCCGCAGGTGACACAGAGCGCGCCGGCTGAACCGGTTCCCGATAAACCAGCCGTGCAGCTGGCTGTGGTGGAAACCCCTGCAGAACCGGAACCTGAGCCGCCTGCTCCCGTCGAACCGGTGGTACCTGATACGCCGTTTCAGGCCGCGGTCAAGCAGGGCGACCTCGATGAAGCAATGAAGCTCGGCCGGGCAGTCCTGGATGATACCGAAGCCAAACCGGCGGGCAAGGTATCGATGCTGATGGACATGAAAAGCGCCGTCTATGGCCTGGGCACAAACGAGCAGTCACTGGCGTTTGAAAAGGAGGGCTACGAGTTAATTAAGATCCTCCCGTTTTCATACAAAGAAAAAGGTGAGAGCCTTTCCCGGTATGTGCTCGACTCGGTGGAGCGCAACGCGAAAATTGGCCGGGAAAAAGCTGCCCACGATCTGCTCGTCAAAGCCCGGGAAGAGTGCTCTGCCTTCCTGCTGGATCCGAATGTCCGCAACGCCTTCGTCATTCAGCTCTACAAGCATGAAAAACAGCTGGAGCGCCTGCTGAAACAGTAAAAGAATAGAGGTTTCCAGGGTATCTGTTCCAGCTTGTGCTGTGGAATCGCTTTTCCCAAAGGCGGCCTAAAGGCCGCGTCCAAATCCGGTGTACGCGTCTGACGAGCACGCTACGGTTGTCTTTTTTTTCATGAGTTGGTATGGTGTTCTCTAGTTTCCCTTGGCTGGCGTGTGATGGTAAGGGCGCCGATTTCTCAAGCAACATTCTGCGGGCCGGAAAGGATGAAAACACGTGCTGCTCAAGACAATCGTTATTTCACTGTACGGGCTGATGATCATCGTGGTGGGGATACTGGGGATGAAAAAGACCCGGTCTTTTTCGGACTTTTTCCTGGGCGGGGGCGCTATCGGTCCCTGGATGACCGCTTTTACCTACGGCACCGCCTATTTTTCCGCTGTACTGTTCATCGGGTTCGCCGGCAAGATCGGGTGGAACTTCGGCTATTCGGGCCTCTGGATAGCTGTCTGCAACGCCCTTATCGGCGTCCTGGGAGTCTGGGCCCTGCTGGGGTACCGGATCAAGAAAATGTCCCTCGAGTACAAAGCCAGCACCATGGCCGATTTCTTCGAAAAGCGCTACGAAAGCCCTTTCCTTAAGCTGTTTTCCTCCATTTGCATCTTTGTTTTCTTCGTGCCGTACTCCGCCGCGGTTTTCATGGGCCTATCCTACCTGTTCAAATCCAATTTCAACGTCGACTACACGCTGGCCCTGGTCTTCATGGGGCTGTTCACCGCCGTATACCTGGTGCTGGGCGGGTACAAATCGATGACCATGATCGATGTGGTCTTCGGAATCATCATGATCGTGGGAGTGGTGATCCTGCTGGTGAGCACCATCGGCAAGGGAGGGGGACTGACCTCCATCACCGCCAACCTGAAGGTAATCAATCCCAAACTTACCGGCTTCGTCGGGCCACCCGGCGCCTGGCCGCTGTTTTGCCTGGTGTTTCTGACCAGTGTGGCGCCGTTTGCCATGCCGCAGCTGGTGCAGAAGTTCTACGCCATCAAAGACCGCAGATCGATCCAAATCGGCATGGTCGCCTCTACATTTTTCGCCCTCCTCGTCTGCGGCGTGGCTTATTTCACCGGGGCCACCAGCAGAATTTTTCTCAGCCCCGATCTCACTCCCGGCGCCTTCAGCGGCGGCAAACCGGTCTTCGACGCCCTGATGCCCGAGCTGCTTTCCAACGTGATCCCCGGGTCGCTGTCGGTTCTGATTCTGCTGCTGATCCTGTCGGCGTCCATGTCCACCCTGGCGGCGCTGGTGCTGATATCCAGCTCTTCCGTGGCCAAGGACATCTACGCGGGATTTATCAATAAGGATGTTTCAGACAAGCGGCTGACCCTGCTCATGAGGGTTTTCAGCGCCTTTTTCGTCCTGCTGTCCGTGGTCCTGGCCTACTTCAAACCGGCCACCATCGTGTCCATCCTTGGGATCTCCTGGGGGGCCATCGGATCAGTATTCCTGGGCCCGTTTATCTGGGGGCTGGTCAGCACGAAGGCGAACAAGACCGGGGCCGTCTGCGCTTCGGTGACCGGTTTGCTGCTGTGCCTGGTCCTGTATTTTTCCGGCTGCTCGTCGTCTCCGGAAGCCGGTACCATCGGCATGATCGCGTCGCTGGTCATCGTCCCGGTGGCCAGTTTATTGCAACGCGGTAAGGATAACGTCAAAATCCAAACATCTTGAGAAGAACGGCTGTCGGGTAGACGTCAAGAGGTAAGATCTGAAGATCCTTATCGTTGGACCAGATTGGAATCTCCAGCTGGAGAGCCAGGGCTGCCAGATGGATATCGTCCTTGTCCCGGCCGGCCAGATACTCGCGGGCCCGCGATAGACGATAGCCGTATTCCTCTTCCGGCCTTACATCAAGGGGAAGCAGCAGCATTTGCGTGGATGAAACATCCACGGGCACGCCGTATTTTTCTGACAGTACCGGTAAATACTCTCTTACTTCACCAATGGTATGCGTGGTTGTTACCACATGCAGGCTTGTCTCACTGAATATCCGTAGGGCAGATTTTCCGATAACCGCCGAGAGGATAACGTTGCTGTCAGCGGCGACGTTTCTTAAATTCTTTAAAATCACTCAGAATTTCCTCTTCCGACACACCCCGGTTGTCCAGGTATGACGCGATTGCATCGCCAATCTTGCCGGCTATCTCCCGGCGAAGCTCCGTAGATAAAAGGTCAACATTTTCCAGTGGCAGAAACACCCCGGCAGGTTTACCGTACCGGGTTACCAGAATTGGTTCAGCTTCCTTCATCAATTTGCATCCCAGAGACCTGAACTCACGAACGGACGCGAATTTCATAGTTTTCCCTCCACATTACAAGTCTACAATGCAATTTATAGTGTGTCAACAATTGTGTACACAATTTGTAATGACGGCGAACAGAGTAACTACTAGAGAAACATAGATGTTTTATACTAATAGAAATGTTGACTTCACGAAAGTCCCTGCGATACAATTGGGGACACGTTTCCGAAAGGCAGTGAACCGCAGTCGCCATGACACGAGAGGCCATCGATTACGACAAGATAATCCAGGACAGTCTCGACATGATCAAGCTGTCCCCGGCAGACACCACTGCCTATTACAACCTTGCCCGCGCCTACCAGATGAAGGGTATGCTCGATGAGGCCATTTACGCTTTTCACCGGGTAGTTGATCTCGATCCCCGGGACCCCTATGCGCACAATTTCCTGGGGCTGGCCTACCTGCGCAAGGGTATGCCCGAGGAAGCCGCCTTCGCTTTCCAGCGGGCTGTGTCCCTGAAAGAGGATTACTCTTACGCTTATGCCAACCTGGGAGCGGTGTACCGCACGCGGGGAATGCTCGACGAGGCCACCAGGTGCTTCAGAAAAACATTGCAGCTGAATCCTGCCAACGTGTTTGCCCGCACCTCACTGGGAATGCTGTTCATGGAGCAGGGGTACTGGGAAGAAGCGGTCAGGGAGTTCGAGGAAGCGGCCCGGAGTCATCCGGATTATGCCTACGCTCACTACAACCTGGGTATCCTCTACCACCGCCGGGACATGCTGGACAAAGCCGCCAACCAGTTCCGTAAAGTGGTGATTCTCAACCCGGACGACGTCTATGCCCGCAACCGCCTGGCGCTGACCCTGATTTCGCTGCACCAGTTCGATGAAGCCCGGGAGGTACTGCAGGAAGCGGTCAAACTCAGGGAGGATTTCATCTACGCCCGCATCAACCTGGGAATCATCCACCTGCACCAGGGCGAGTACGACGAGGCCGTCCACCAACTCGACATCGCCATATCGGTGAGCCCGGACGATCCCCAGGCCCACTGTTACCTGGGCGCGGCCTATTACCAGAAGAACATGATCGAGGCGGCCCTGGAGGAGTTTAAAAAGACAGTTGACCTGAATCCCGAGCATCCCCGTATCCACTTTTACCTGGGCCAGATCTACCGCAAGCAGAAAAATTATGACCAGTCCATCAAGGAGCTGCGGAAAGCCATCGCCATCGACCAGGGAGTCCCGGACATGCACTACGTGCTGGGTAAATGCTACCAGGACAAGGGGCGCCTGGAAGATGCCCTCAGAGAGCTCAAACGGGTGGTGTCCCTGGAACCCTACCACATCGATGCCTACCACCGGCTGGGAGAGGTTTACGACGCCAAGGGTATGTACGAAGAGGCCGTCTCCGCCTGGCGCCAGGCCGAATCGCTGGAAATCGGCGGGCAGGGCCGCAAGGTGGAGTTCAAGCCCATCGAAAAGGGCGTGATCGACGCCGAGATACAGAAACTGAAACGGGCGATCCAGGCCGATCCCCGGAACGCTGAAGCCCGGTATAATCTGGCCTGCCTCTACAAGAACAAGGGGCGCTACGACCGGGCCATCGTCGAGTATGAAAAGGTGCTGGAAATCAAGCCGGATGACAAGTACGCCCGGTATTTCCTCGAGGTCATTTTCCGCAAGAAGGGGATCCACGACGAGACCATCACCAGGTGGCGCAAAGCGTGCCAGCGCACTCCAGGGGACGCGGTGGCCCACTACCAGCTGGCCCGAGCCTACCGCAACCGGGGCCTGGTGGACTCAGCCACAGTGGAGTTGGAGAAAGCCATCGCGCTGAAGCCCGATTACCTTGACGCTCTCATAGATCTGGGGCATGTCTACAAGGACAAGGGCCGTTCCACCGAAGCGCTGGAGGCCTGGCAGAAGGCACAGGTTCTTGACCCGGACCGCAAGGGTCTTCTGGAGGTCATCGGGTTGGAATACCGCAACCGGGGCCTGCTGGAAGAGGCGGAAGCGGTGTATCGTAAACTTATCGATCTCTACCCGGAAGAGGTCAGCGGGTACCTGGGGTTGGGAATGTCGTTGAAGAACCGCTGTGCTTACCAGGGAGCCATGTCCTGGCTGCAGAAAGCAGCCCAGATGTCCCACGGCACCAACGCGGAAGCCTTTTACAACCTGAGCGTGGTGGAGCGTTACCTGGGTAACACCGAGAAGGCGGAGCAGTTCGCCCGGCAGGCGCTGGAGTTGAATCCCCACCATGCGCTGGCGTGCTATAACCTGGGATGCCTGTTGCGGGGGCGCGGATCGTACGGGGAAGCCTTGAGCTGGCTGCAAAAATCAGTAGAGATCAACCCTATGGACGAGTTCAGCCACTACAGCCTGGGAATCGTCTACAAGTTCCTGGGGAGGTTCGAAGAAGCGGTAACAAGCTTCACCCAGGCGCTTGAAATCAACCGCGAAGATGTCTACGCTTACTGCAATCTGGGAATCGTCTTCTACGAGATGGGCCGGCTCGACGAGGCCATCAAGTCCTTCCAGAAAGCTTGCATCATCAACCCCAACGACGAGTATGTCCTGTACAACCTGGGGATGGCCTACTACGAGAAGAACCAGCTGGAAGAGGCCGTCACCATCTGGAAAAAAGTCATATCCATCAATCCGAACGATCCCTACGCCCATTACAACCTCGGCTTTGCCTACGAGGACAAGGACGAACCGGAACTGGCGCTTCGGGAGTGGCAGAAGACCCTGGAGCTGGTACCGAAGGACAGCAGTCTGGCCAGACACACGAAGGATCTTCTCCGGGGGGTCGAGGCCAGGTGCCAACAGTAGCGGTAGGGCTCTTCTCGGGCGGACTGGACAGCCAGCTCGCCATCCTCATGATGCAGAAGCAGGGGATTCATGTCACCGCGCTTCACGCCGTTCACCCCTTCCACCCCCGCCGGGGGCTCACCACGGAAAAAGTGCGCCAGTACGCGGCGAATCTGGGAGTGAAGTACGTGGAAGAGGATATCGGACCAGCGCTCATCCAGGCGGTGATGGCCCCCCGGCACGGGCATGGTAAGAACATGAATCCCTGTATCGACTGCCGTATCCTGTGTATGCAGCAGGCAAAACGGTATCTCGATACCGGTAAGGCTGATTTTGTCGTCACCGGCGAGGTAGTCGGGGAGCGGCCCATGTCACAGCGGAGAAACATCATGGTGCAGGTGGCCAGGGAGTCGGGTATTGAAGACCGGGTGCTGCGTCCTCTTTCGGCAAAGCTGCTCCCGGTGACGGCGCCGGAGCGGGGGGGATTGGTCGATCGTGAACAGCTGGGAGCCATCTCGGGCCGTTCCCGCAAACCGCAGATGGCCATGGCCGAGGAGTTCGGCCTGACCGACTATCCCAGTCCGGCCGGAGGGTGCCTGCTCACTGAAGCGTTGTTCTGCGCCAGGCTCAAAGAAGCGGTGTCGAACGGAGAAGTCGAGATCTCCCGCGATGTGGAGATCCTCAAGGTGGGCCGCCATTTCCGCCTGCCGGGGGGTGTCAAGGTGGTGATCGGCCGGAATTACCAGGAAAACCTGTTCCTGGACGAGTTCAGGAAGCCCGGCGAGGTCCTGGTTGAACCGGTGTCCGTCCCCGGTCCCTCGGCCCTGGTACTGGCTTCACCAGAAGATCCTGATCTGGCGGTGGCGTCATCCCGGGAACCCGACCTGGCCACGGTGGTGGCGCTGGTGGCCAGATATACCAAACCGCGCCCGGTAAACCTCGAGGTGAAAGTTTTTTCCGGCAGCGCAAAGAATAGCGTAGACAGGTTGGATGGTGTAGACAGGGTAGATAGCGTAGACAGGTCGAGCGAGACGGTGCTGAAGGAGTCGTTTACCATCGGACCCGGAGGTCCGGATGATGAGGAGCTCGAATCATGGCGGATCTAGACCGCATTAATCCCGGAAACGACATCAATGAAGGAAGCATCGACCGCAGCAATTGCGGCGACAGCGGCAACCGCGACGGCAACAGCTGCTGCCTTCCCCGGCGTCGAAAGACGCGCCGCGTCATGGTGGGCAGCGTGCCCGTGGGAGGAGGAGCCCCGGTGTCGGTGCAGTCCATGACCAAGACCGCCACCACCGACACGGCGGCCACGCTTACGCAGGTCAAGCAGCTCGTTGACGCCGGGTGCGATATAGTCAGGCTGGGGGTTCCCGACACTGACTCGGTCCGGTCGTTCGGCCGGATTGCCGCGCAGGTGTCCGTACCGCTGGTGGCGGACATACATTTCGATTACAAGCTGGCGCTGGCGGCTATGGACGAAGGGGCCGCGAAGGTGCGGGTGAATCCGGGCAACCTGGGGGGGCGCGACCGGCTCGAAGAGGTGGCGGAGAAGGCGCAGCGGCACGGTGTGGCCATCCGAATCGGGGTGAACGCCGGGTCGCTTCCCACCGACCTCCGTCAGGCGCACGGGGGTGTCACTCCCGAAGCCATGGTGGCCGCAGCGGAGCGGTACCTGGCGTGGCTCGACGAAATGGATTTCAACGACGTCATCATCTCGCTAAAAACCAGCGATGTGTTGACCACGGTAGCCGGCTGCCGTCTGTTCGCGGACCGTTTCGACGTGCCGCAGCACCTGGGGATAACTGAAGCCGGGAGCCTTCTTTCGGGCACCATCCGCTCCGCCGCCGGCCTGGGGATACTGCTTTATGAAGGAATCGGTGACACCGTGAGGGTGTCGCTTTCGGCTCCGTCGGAGGAAGAAGTCAGGGTTGGACGGGAACTGCTGCGGTGCCTGGGGCTGGCTGAGGCGGGCCCGATTGTGATATCATGTCCTACTTGTGCAAGAGTTTGTATAGATGTAATGGATCTATGCGACCAGGTGGAAAAACTGTTGCTGCATTCCCGTTTGAAGGTGAAGGTCGCTATCATGGGATGCGCCGTCAACGGCCCGGGTGAAGCCCGGGAAGCCGATATCGCCCTGGCCGGGTTCAACCGGGACCAGGCCGGGCTTTACCGAAACGGCTGCCTGGTCAAGAAGGTGAGCGTTCAGGAGGCCGCGGGTGAACTCCTTGCCGAAATCGAACGGCTCGCCGGGACTACCTCCCGGCGTCAATAAGGCACTGGAAAAGCTGAAGACGAACCATATCTACCAGCTTATTACCCTGGGTGTGCTCTACACCATCGTCGTGTGGCTGTATCCCGCCATCCCGGAGCTGATCCAGACCCTGGTTTACGTTGTGGCGGTAATGTGGGGAACCCAGATGGATTTTCCCGCTCCGTTCTACGTGGCCGCCATATCCATCACCCATGCAATCCTGGCTCATAATCTTCTGGAGGGTTTTTTCCCATCCAACCCGTTTTGCGTGACTCTGGGAGCCATCGCGGTAATCGGCGGCTCCATCATCAAGGTCCAGAAGATGAAGAAGGAGGAAGTGGAGGAGGAAGGTCTGAACCTCCTGGAAACCATCAGGAAACGGGACGAACATATCGCAGCTCTTGACCGGCAGCTCGAGATGACGGGGCAGGCCACCTCGGACATGGAAACAACCATGCGCGAAAAGTCCGCCCGTCTGTACGAAAAATCGGTCAAGCTCTCCACGCTGCTGTTCAAGGTCCAGAAGCTGGCAGGGATGCTGAACCTGGAAGAAATACTCGACAACATCATCGACATCCTGGTGGGCGAGGTGGGGGCGGTCAAGTGTTCCGTCATGCTGGTGGACCAGGATAAACAGGAAATCTACACGGTCAAATCATACGGTTTTTCCGAGCAGGAGCAGAAGGTGTGCGTGCCGGTGGGAGCCGACAACTTTATCGGGTGGGTTTCCAACAAGGGTCTCCTGATGACCCAGGATATCGCCAAGGGTGATCCCGCGCTGATCGGTCTCATAGGCAAGGCCCCGATTCCCTGTTACTGCACCGCGCCGCTGAAGGCGGAAGGCAAGATCATGGGAGTGATCAACATCGGGGAGCTGGGAGATGAGCAGTTCAGCCGCAACGAGACCATGCTGCTGAATACCACCGCTTCCATCGCCGCCATGTCCATGAACGCCGCCCGGGTGTTCGACCAGACCAGGGACGATCTGCAGAGCGCAAAGAAGCTTTCGGAGCAGGAGATGGCCGAAAAGAAGAAGATCAAGGACATGTTCAACAAGTACGTGGCTCCCCAGATCGTGGACCGTATTCTCAAGGTGCCCGATAAGGTCACCCTGGGCGGTGAAAAACAGCGGGTGACGGTGCTGTTCGCCGATATACGCAATTTCACCCCCATGTCCGAGCAGATGGCGCCGGAGCTGGTGGTGGAAATATTAAACGCCTACCTGAGCGTCATGACCGGAACGGTGTTCAAGTACGAAGGCACCCTGGACAAGTACATGGGTGACGCGCTCATGGCGGTGTTCAGCGTTCCCCTGGCTCAGGAGGATGACCCGGTCCGGGCGGTGCGGTGCGCGCTGGAGATGACCGAGAAAGTCAATGAGCTCAACCGGGAACTGAACCGGAAAGACTCCAATGCCGTAAAGATCGGGGTGGGAATTTCCACCGGTAACGTGGTGGCGGGGAACATCGGTTCCGAGCAGAGGATGGACTATACCGTGGTGGGCGACGCGGTCAACCTGGCAGCCCGGCTCGAGTCGGAAGCACTGGGTGATCAGGTGCTGGTGTCCCAGGGGACCTACCGTCACATCGAGCACCTGGTGGAAGCCCGCGACCTGGGACCGATCAAGGTCAAGGGCAAGAGCATCTTCGTGCCCACCTACCTGGTTCTCGGCCTCAAGGAGAACTCGAAAAGCGCTACGGAAGGGGAGCAGGAATGAACATCCATAAAATGGAACACCGCCAAACTTCTCTTCGAGACTTTTCAGTCTCCGGTTGCGACATCCGTAAGGCTCGCTCGACAGGCGCGTACATCCTGTACGCGGACTCGCCATCCATGGCTCGACCGCTTCTTGCTTACGCACAGGATGTGCGCTTTCGCTTTGCCAACGGCTGTTGGCGCAACCTCCGACATAACGTTTCTCAGAGAAGTTTAACGTTTGTTCATACAATAGCTATCGCAACGCTGCTGATAATGGCGCTTTTCGTGGTGAGCGGATGCGGGGGGGAGGCGGAATTGGGATCGGCGGACCGGCCCATCAAACTTTTGTTCGTCCCGTCCACCGAGGTGAACGCCATCATAACCAGTGCCAACGAACTGGGCAAACTCCTGCAGGAGTACACCGGGTACCACTTCGAGTCCCGCGTTTCCACCAGCTACTCCCTGGTGGTGGAAGCCCTGGGTGCGGAGCAGTGCGATATCGCGTTTCTCAACACCTTCGGCTACGTGCTGGCCCACGACAAGTACGAAGCCGAACCGCTGCTGGTGGTCATCCGCAACGGCCGCCTTTCCTACCGCGGGCAGATTATCGCCACTGCCAATTTTGACGGTGGCGACCTCGACACGCTGGATGATCTCCGGGGCAAACGGTTCGCCTTCGTCAATCCCAACTCCACCAGCGGATATCTCTACCCGGCGGGGCTCCTGAAGGTGCACGGTATCGATCCCGACCGGGATTTCGAGCAGGCGGTCAATGCCGGCAGCCACTTCAACGTGGTCATGGCTGTCTACCAGGGGCAGGTAGACGCCGGCGCCACCTTTACCGACGCCCGGGACCTGGTGCTGAAAGATTATCCAAACGTCAAGGAGAAGGTCAAAGTGCTGACCTACACCGACAAGATTCCCAACGACACGGTGACCGTCCGCAAGGGGCTTCCGCTGCCCATGAAAGAAAAGCTGAAGAACGCCCTGATGGATCTGTCCCGCTACGAAAAAGGCCGCCGCCTGATGATGCAGGCCTACGAGATCACCGGGTTCATCGAGGGCCGCGACGAGTGGTTCGACCCGGTGCGGGTCACCGCCAAGGTCATGGGGCTGAATATCGAGGAAATGGTCAAGACGGGCGGTAAAAAGAAGAAGAAAAAGGCCGAAGGCAAGAAGAAGGACACCGGCAAGAAAGAGGAAAAACCGCCGGAGAAAAAAAAGGTGAAAGGGTCCGGTGGTTGATATGGGACTGAAAACCATCCCGTCAGGTTACAAGGTTGCAGCCGAACCGGTACTGACCATCAATGACCTGGGTCTTGTTTGGCCCAACGGCAGCGTGGCCCTGAAAAACCTGGACCTGGAAATTCACCAGGGAGAGTTCGTGGTGGTCATCGGCCTGTCCGGATCGGGAAAATCCACTCTGCTGCGCTGCATCAACCGGCTGGTGGAGCCGACCAGCGGCCGGGTCATGTTCAAAGACGACGACATCACCGCCGCCAGCGAGCGGGAGCTGAAACTGATCAGACGGGAGATCAGCATGATCTTCCAGCAGTTCAACCTGGTCAAACGCCTGGACGTGCTGACCAACGTGCTCACCGGCAAATTGGGCTACATCCCTCCGTGGTGGTGCCTGTTCAACCGGTTTAAAAAGCAGCACGTGGAAGAAGCATTCATGAACCTCAAGCGGGTGGGTCTGGAGCAGCTCTGGCAGAACCGGGCTTCGGACCTGTCGGGAGGTCAGCAGCAGCGGGTGGCCATCGCCCGGGCGCTCATGCAGCGTCCGCAGATGATGCTGGCCGACGAGCCGGTTGCCAGCCTGGACCCGGCCACATCCCACTCGGTGATGAAGTACCTGGTGGATGTCAACCGCAAGGAAGGCCTGACGGTGCTGTGCTCGCTGCATTTCTTGAGCCTGGCCAGGGATTACGGTACCAGGATCATCGCGCTGAAAGACGGAGAGCTGGTGTTCGACGGGCTGCCCGAAGAGATAGACGATAAGCGGTTCAAGGAGATTTACGGGGAAGATGCGGTGGAGGTGGAGATACACTGATGGACGATAGCCCGCAGCACGCACAGTCATTGCCTTCACACCGCCGGCGGTTTGCCACGGGGAAATCACTGCTCATCCTGGTCGTCATCGCCCTGGTCTACACCTACGGGTGGCGCATCACTACCATAGACCTGACCCAGTTCGGCAATGTCAGCAAAATTTTTCCCATCGTAAAGGCCATGTTCACTCCCAGCATATTCGAACGGAACGTGGAGACGGTCTCCACCCTGACACCCTTTGCCTATCCCTCGGAGAAGTTCAAGCCCCCCGACGAGCACCTGGTGCTCAGCGCATACCAGGGGGCCAGGGGGGACACCATTCACCTGGAAGGGCGCAAACTGCCGGCCAATCGCTCCGGGATGCTCAAGTGGATAGCCCTGGGGAAGGAGAGCCGCGAGGTCTTCCTCACCGATTTCACCACCGGCCCGGGAGGCAGGCTGAAGCTGGACATCACCGTTCCGGAAACGGCCACCCTGACCAACCTGGTGGAACTCAGGATACTGGAAATGAAAACGCTTCCGTACTTCTGCCAGCAGTGTTTTATCGTGCCCTCGGCGGCGGACATGAGTGAGACGTCGGGACCGGTGGTAGAGATGTCGGTCTACACGGGCGGTGTGGGCGACCTGGTAACGCTGGAAGGGTTCGGGTTCGAGCCCGGGGCCATCGCCGAGATGTACTGGATAAGCGGCCGGATGTCTACCGAACCAATCTTTTGCGCAAAGGTTGACTCCCTGGGGCGGATCAAAGGTGAGATGCCTATTCCGAAATTGGCGGGGGAAAAAGGCAAGGAGACCACGCTGCAGTACCTGGAGACCATAACCCAGAAGAGCGTGGGCGGGTTGTTCACCTGGAAGCCCACCAATGCCGCCAAAGTTACCTTTAACAAGATCATCGAGACGGTGTTCCTGGCGCTCATGGCCACTACCCTGGCGGTTTTCATCACCGTCCCCCTGAGCTTCCTGGCCGCCGCAAACGTAATGAAGAAAAACAAGCTGGGTACCGTTATCTATTACATCGTCAGGGGCTTTTTAAACATCGTGCGTTCCGTGGAGCCCCTGATCATGGCCATGGTGTTCTCCATCTGGGTGGGGATCGGCCCCTTCGCCGGCGTGCTGGCCCTGGCGGTGCACTCGGTGGCCGCCCTGGGCAAGCTGTACAGCGAGCAGATCGAGGACATCGATCAAGGCCCCATCGACGCCATCATGGCTACCGGCGCCAGCCGCCTGCAGGTGATCCGTTACGGGATCATCCCACAGATCGTCCCCAGCTTCCTTGCTTTCACCATCTACCGCTGGGACATTAATGTCAGGATGTCCACCATCATCGGTTTCGTGGGCGGCGGCGGTATCGGATTCATCCTGCAGCAGTGGATCAATCAGACGCGGTTCCATGAAGCGGGAACGGCCCTGTGGGCCATCGCTATCGTGGTGTTCGCAATGGACATCGGCAGCGCTAAAATCAGGGAACGGCTGTTATGAATCCGGATTAATTACATATAATCTGCTGTGATTCTGTGAGCGGATATGTTCCTGTTCAGATCGAGTAAGAATTGAAAGGAAAACAATGAAATCGTCGGTACGGACCGCAGGCATAGTGATTATTCTTGTGGCAGCGGTAGCATTTAGCGCCTCGCTTACGGGATGCCGCGGCTCCCGGAAAACTTCCAGCACCGTTGAAATTGACGGGCCGGTTACCATCAAAGTCTCCGGTTCATCCGTCTGGAAACCCCTTGACTCGGGAGATAAGGTCAGCCAGGGCGACTGCTTGAAAACCGGCGCTGAGTCCGGCGGTACAGTATCCGTCAAAGACGATGCAATAAATCTGAGGATGGGGCGATCCACCGAGGTGGAAGTGGAACGTCTCGGCACGCGGGACGGCCGGCCGGAAATCCACCTGCGGATTCACGGCGGTGACACGTTTTCGCAGATTGATAAGGGATCGGCCAGGTTTTTCGTCCGGACTCCGGTGGCGGTAATGGGTGTTATCGGTACGGCCTTCCAGGCAACCGTAGACGGGGATACCGGCGCTACCAGGGTAGCAGTGGTTGACGGATCTGTCTCGGTGACTGTTGGGGTTGGTTCAGGAACTGTTGGGGCTGGTTCAGGAACTGTTGGGGCTGGTTCAGGAACTGTTGGGGCTGGTTCAGGAGCCGTAGATGAAGAGAAAACGATTTTGAAAAGAGGCCGGTTCATGCACATTGACGCTTCCGGCCTTGCCGGTAAGCCGAAACCACTCGTCCTGGCAGACGAAATGTTCGACGGTCAGCCGCTGGTGAGCTTTTTTAATGACAGGCTCAGATCGGCGTTGCAGGACCTGCTGGAAAGTTACGAGAAACCGGGGCCGTCAAAGAAAAAGCCGCCACGGCCGAAGAAGAAACGGCCCGGTGTTGTACCGCGCTTCCGAGACAGCCAACCGGAGGAAACCAGGTCCGGCGCCGGAATGGACGTGGACCCGGGATCCACGGGCTCGGACCTGCCGCCATGGGCAGCACCCGGCCCGCCGCCCGACGATGCCGAATCCATCCAAGAGGTGCTTGATGACTGAGTACGCGGTGCACAATAACCGTCCTTTCTACACTTACAGAGTAGAGGGCGGTAATGTCAGCATGGAACGATGACAGGTAAGATGGTCGGCGTTGTGACTATGAACGAGAAGAGAAGAAGTATGAAGAAGTATAAGGAAGGACTGAGCCAACAATGGAAAAACCGGTAGATGAGGGTGGCGCCGCAGAGGCTCAACAGACCGCAAAGACCCCCCAGGCCGAAGATGCATATCTGTGGCTGCAGGTGGTACTGGGAATGATCTTCCTGGTGCAGCTGTTCCTGGGAGTGGCCGGCCTGATCGGCGGTGAATTCTTGAAAAAATCCGCGTTTCTGTATTACGGGGGGACCCTGTCCATGACGCCCCAGCTGGGGTACATAATCAAGATGATGGCCGCTTATTTTCTGTCGGTTGCATTCCTCACCGGCCTGGCTCTCAACGATCCGGAGAAGCACAGCGGTGTCATCATCGGACTGATGGTGCTGATGGTGCTGCGGTTCCTCACCGTGGTCATCGGGGCCGCCAATGCCCAGCAGGCGTTTAGCATCCCCCTGGGGAGGGTCTGGTTTCACGGGATTACCTACCTGGTCCTGGCGGTGCTGCTGTTTGTGTTCCGTCCCAAAGTTAAGAAAGGTTGAGGGGGGTTTGATTATGAGATACCGGCGTGTAATGGCTCAGGTGCTGGCGGTTTTCGTGGTTTTAGCTATAACGGGACAGGCCGCGGCGTTTGAATCGGCGCACGACAAGGCCCGGGCCCTTCAGATTATCTCCCGCATAGCTGATCCGGCCGCCAGGATGGAGCTGAGGCAGAACGCCCTGCTGGGGAACTTCGATACCCTGGAAGACCTCCGGGAGGCTGCCGGGCGGTACCGCGACCGGGTGATCCTGGTGGGGCATCCCTATGGCGCCGAAGCGGGTGTGCACGGGACTGAAATCAGATCGCTGGTCCTGCCCGTGGGAGGAAAAATCATAGACAAGGGAATGCGCCTGGACGTGGGTGTCCGGCCGGCCCGGATCGGATTTCTTCAGTCGGGACGTTTCGCCCTGGTATTGGGAGAGCAGGGCACGCTGCTGTCGGTGGCCGCCGAAACCGCCGACAACCTTCGAATAGTCGACACCGTGAAGTTTCCACATCCCGGAAACCTGGACCTGGTCATCCACCCTGATGGGGATTTAGCCTACGTCGTGGTCTTCAAGATCGACGGTCAGGGCGGTGTTTACACCGTCCGCGTGGCTGCTGACGGCACCCTATCGGTGGAAGATAACCACTTTCCGCTCCGGCTTGCTTCGGCCATGGCTGTGTTTCCCGGCGACTCGCGGCGGGCGGTAGTGCTCGGCGGACAGGCTTCCTTCGAGCCGGTGGACAGTCGTGACCTGCGAATTTTGGAGCTGGGACCGGATGGATGGTACCAGGTGGGAGCGTTCGACATCTTCGGGGATTATGTCGACTGCCTGGGCATTGCCATATCCGGAGACGGGGGTACGGTGCTGGTTCCCAACGGGGCTATTTATTCTGAAGAAGGCGGGCAGCTGGCAGTGGTGGATATCAAGGGTGACACCTTGACCGAAAGTGACCGCCTGACAGACCTGCCGGACATGCGGCAGGCACGGTTCGCCCCGGACGGCCGCACCGCCCTGGTCAGCCGCTTCGAGCCGGGCTATATCACCGTGCTGCTCCTTACGGACGGCCGAATCGAGCTGGTGGACGAAGTGCGGGTGACCCTGGTCAACCACATGGCTCTTATTGCCCGCGGGCCCGATACCGGTAAAGTGGTGGTGCCGTCAATTCATCCCTCCGCCGGCCCCGAGCTCGTTTTACTGCAGGTGAAATCGCCGGGCAAGGTAGCGGTCCTTCAGCGCCTGTTCCTTGGATCGGGGTACGTGAATATACCGGGGGCTATCGGTATCACTCCGTAAGCGCGAACCTGAGCGCAGGTTCGTCGCCGGAGTCCGCTTTGAGGTCGGGACCCGCCGTACTGAGCTTCCGTCCACGTGAACTGTACGTGATCTTCTTGCCGGTAAACGGATCGTCCGAGAGCGGACGGTCTTTTTCAGGAAGCTCATCCGTCAGGCTGCCGCGGCTCGACAGAAATCCTCCCAGGGCCAGCAGGCGCATGTCGGCCAATCTCAGGCAATGCAGTTTCAGCAGCCGGTCCATACTGAAAAAGGCCACCTGGACGAATATGTGCTGGTCCTTGCCGGCATATTTCGTATCGCTCAGCTCCTGCAGCTTTTTACAAGCGGCGGGGTAGGGCAGCTTGACGGCGGATTCAACCTTTTTGACATGGTCGTCCCACTGCTTCTCCACCCGGCCGTACATCACGTCCAGCATGAGCATGAACAGCATGTGCCGGCGGCGCAGGCTGGCGAAAAGCTGGTTGAAATAAAACTGCTCGCCGGTCAGCACGTCCTGCGGGACCATACGTTCCTGCAGAAGAACCATGGCCGCTTCTCCCAGAAGAGCCTTGACCCGGCGGGGGACCTGCGGATCACCGAGCATGTACTGGCCCGTCCTGGCTCCCAGGTTGCTGCAGCTGCTGCCCACGGCGAAAGCGTGCGCCGATCGTACTCCTTCATATCCCTGGATGATGGCTTCACCCAGCACCATGGTCCTGATGGCCAGGTCCGCCGCCCGCCGATGGTTGCCCTTGAAGCACTCGTAGAGGGCGGCGGAGGACATCAGCCTGCTCATCATCCGCACGGTGCTCGGATCGATTACCCGGTAAAACAGCACCGGACAGCTTTTACGCGCAGTCATCACCGTCCCGGGATCGGACGTTATCCGCTGTTCAAGCATGGCCAGGGAGTCCCGGTGGCGCTCCAGTATCCGGCCAAGGACTTTAACATCTTCGTTGTTGCGGGGACAACCGGCCAGCCCGTAGGGACGGTTCGGTCCATCTTCAGCCATGCCCAGATGCTGGTTCAGAAGCCGGGTTTTCTCCCCCGGCGGCGGAATAATCCAGTACTTCTTTAGAGCGGACTCGATGACATTTCTATCGTCATTGTCAACGTCGGGAAACGAACCTATCCCGGCCATAAGCAACTCCTCCAGCGTCCGGGCTAACGTGCTCTGGTCCACCGGGGGCTTGATCTGAAATTTACTCTCCGGGGATGATGAATCCGGATTAATGAGATCGAAAAAAGCCATCATTCCGCAGCGGTACTCCCAGGCCGCGAATCCCGCCGCCACCAGCAGAAGCAGCACTATCAGGATTGCAGTGAGTACTTTTCGAGGCTTCATTGCCAGCTTCATGACCATGTTCGAATTTCGCTTTCCGCGACAATTATAGCACGAGGTTATCGCCCGGTACGGGAGAAGAGATGATCTTCGGAATTCAGGTCATTTGAGCAGCAGGATGCGAGCGCTTCGGGTACTTGTCTTCTTGAAGGTTATACTCAAATTGAGTATAAGGTGCTTGAGAGGGCACGAGGGCAAGTCTTGATCTCAAAAGCCTTTTACAAAAACGATATTTCCCTTTGATATCATAACGCTGACGACAATGATAAAATGACGGAAGCAAAGGGTTTTCTGGGAACCCGGTTTTCAACGAGTTCGAGCTGGTTCAATTCGAGCTTCAGCGTCTGGAAGGAACCGGTGAGCAACACTATGGATGGTATAAAGGTCCGCGGACTCAGGGTCGATTTCGGCGATGTCATCGCCGTGCGCGACATCGACCTGGATATAGAACAAGGGCAGATATTCGGCCTGATCGGACCCAACGGGGCGGGCAAGACCACCCTGATCAGGGTCATGACCGGGCTGCTGGATCCCACCTACGGAACGGTTACCGTGGGCGGGTTCAACGTACGCTACCACGCCGCGGCCATGCATCGGATGCTGGGATTCATGCCCGATTTTCCCGCTACCTACGATGACCTGACGACATTCGAGTTCCTGGACGTGTTCGGCCTGGCCTACGGCCTGACGGCTGATGAGCGGCGAAATAGAATAGACATGTACCTGGAGTTGACCGGGTTGGCGCAGAAGCGGGAGGCACTGGTCGGGACATTGTCGCGGGGTATGAAACAGCGGCTCATCCTGGCAAAGACTCTTCTTCACGATCCGGATTTCCTGCTGCTGGACGAGCCGGCCAGCGGGTTGGATCCCGTGGCCCGTATCGAGATGCGCAACGTGCTCAAGAAGCTGGGGAAAACCGGCAAGACAATTCTCATATCGTCCCATATCCTCACCGAGTTGGCTGATTTCTGCACCTCTGTGGGGATCATGGAGCAGGGCCGGATCGTGATCAGCGGTACTATCGACGATATACATGATCGCCTGGTCCCGCACGAAACCGTCATCATCGAGCTGCCTGGAAGCGTTGACGAGACGGTTTCACGAATCCTGGAGGAATATCCCGGGGTGCAGTCTTTCTCGGTAGACGGTTCCATCTTCACGGTGCAGTTCCAGGGAGATGTCCGTGCCAGGGCGGGGCTGCTTGGTGCCCTGACCGCCGGGGGAGTCCCTGTGGCCCAATTCTACTCCCGCAAGGAAAACCTGGAGGACCTCTTCATGAAGGTCGGCGCTCGGGAGGTGATGTGAATGTTTACCGGGTTGAGAGACAACTTTTTGGTAGCGCGGTTTGTCAGGTCACGGCTTCGCCCGAGGCAGGTCATCCCGGTATTCGGTTTCTGCCTCATTGTGTACCTGATTGTCACCGCGGGCACGGCCCTGATCGTTTCCGGCAGCGCTGCTCTGTCCTTCAGGAACCTGTCGCATTTCTGGAACGTGAAAACGGGCCGGGGCATGTTCAACATGCTGCTTTTCGCCCAATTTATTATCCTGTACGTGGTCGGTTCGAACCAGGTCATCGCCACAGTGGTGGAGGACCGCCGCCGCGGAGTCATGGACTTCCATCGTATCACCCCGCAGAGCAGCCTGGCCCTGGTTGCCGGCTATGTCCTGGGAGGACCGCTGCGCGAGTACTTGCTCTTCACCATGTCCCTGCCGTTTACCGTGCTGGCCGTCGTCATGGGGAAAATACCCGCTTTGACCGCCCTTTCATTTTACCTGGTATTCTTCATGGGAGCGGTCTTTTTCAACCTCTGTGCGCTGCTGGCCGGCCTGGTGGTCAAGAAAAACCGCTACGTGGTAGGTATCATCCTGATACTGATGGTGGTCTCCTTCATGCTGGTTCCCATGTTTATCAAGACGGAATTCAGCCTGTTGCTGCACCTGACACCGCTGCTTTCCTTTGCCCATCTGCTGTTCACCACCTTCAGCCTGGAGCAGGCGGCGGAAGCGTTGATCAAGATCAATTTCACCACGGTGGGCTTCTATTCCCTGCAGGTACCGGTGGCTCTGTTCAATGGTGGAATCCTCGCTCTGGCCTGCACTTTCATGGTGGTTGCCCTGTGCAGGAAATTGCACCACGAGCCCGCCCCGGCCTTCTCCAGGACACAGATCGCCGGGTTGTTCCTGACCGTCGTGCTGCTGGCCCTGGGAAACGCCTGGACCAGGCTGGGTGACATCGGTTTGCAGCGGTTCATCACCATGATGCTCATGGAAGGTTTCTTGTTCTTCTTCGTGCTGCTTGCCGAGACGATAACACCACCGGCGCTGGCATACTGTAAAGCCGTTCAGCGGGCCCGCAGGCGAGGCCGGAGTTACCTGAGACCGTGGTGCGACGAGGCGTCCAATATCAGTGTTACGATAGTCCTGGTGGCGGTTATAGCTGTTTTCTGCTCTCTTCTGATGATGAGAATCGGCCTGCAGTGGAGCAGTGATAACGACACCTTGATCTTCAGGGAGATAGCGTCTGCATTCCTGCTGGTAGTATTTGCCATGGTGGCGTACGCGTCACTCAAGGAATTTACCGAGTTTACCTGGCCGGGGAGCGAGCGGAACTACTTCGCTCTGTTCCTCTTCATTATCTGGGTTCTGCCGCTGGTGGCCGGCTTGATTTTCGGAAGAGCGCTGGGCGGTAACATCGGAGCGTACGGCGCCTCGGCCTGCCCGCTGATCGGCGTGTTCAACGCCCTGTACGCCGAGGCACGGCGCAAGTCACTCATGGCAGGCGGTATCAACCATGTACTGTTTTCCCTGCTCTACAATGCCGCCATGGCCGTGGTGTTTTCCATCCTGGCCTGGGTGAAACGGCACAGGGTCTGGTCGCGTGACGCCCTGGACCCGTTTTTCCGGTGAGATTTGATATTCAATTGTCAGCACACGCGGTGGTGTATACTGCCACTTACATCTAAACGATTGGCATTGCCCACTTTTTTCTGTATAATTGTATATACTTTTCTAACAGACTTTTTTGCGAACAGTCGTACCAGACAGGTTTGTTAAATAAATCGATTAAACAGGAGTGTCTCTATGCGCAACATAATGATCAAGCTCAGTAAACCCGCCGCGCTTCTGGCCGCAGCAGTGTTTTTTGTGTGCCTTTTCGTGCCCGGGGCCATCGCCCGGCGGCCGGAACGGGAGATTACCCACGGGATCCTGCTGCAGGGCTTCGGCTGGAACGTCAAGGAATGGATCCCGGGGCGGTGGTACGCCGTACTGGAAAGCAAGGCAAAGGATATGGCCGACCTGGGAGTGAACATGGTCTGGTTTCCGCCTGTCAGCCGCTCGGTGAGCGCCCAGGGGTACCTGCCCGGGGATTACTATGACCTGGGTACCATTTACCGCCCGACCTTCTACGGGGACCAGCACCAGCTCGAAAGCGCTCTGAAAAAGCTTCGGAGCGTCAATATCGGTCCTATCGCCGACATCGTCATCAATCACCGCTGCGCCAGCCAGCAGGACGAGCACGGCAACTGGAACATCTACCACTACCCGTCGGGTGAAGCCGTCTGGGAACAGTGGGCGGTCTGCAGCGGCCAGTTCGGCGGCACCGGCAGCGGAGACAGCGGTACCAGCTATCATGCGGCGCCCGACGTTGATCACACCAACTCCGTGGTGCAGCGGGACATCATCAAGTGGCTGAAGTGGATGAAAGACCAGGGTTTTGTCGGCTGGAGATACGATTTTTCCAAGGGATACGATGCAAAGTACACGAAGCTGTACAATAAGAAAAGCCGGCCCGTTTTCTCCGTGGGCGAGGTGTGGACGAACATGCATTACGACGGGTCAAACCTCAATCCCGATCAGAACGCCCATCGGCAGGGTCTGTGCGACTGGCTCGACAAAGCCGGCTCCACCGCCTGCGTATTCGATTTCACCACCAAGGGAATCCTCCAGACGGCGGTGCAGGGCGAGTACTGGCGGCTGCGCGATTCGGAGGGCAAAGCTTCGGGCCTGATCGGGTGGTGGCCCAAACGTGCGGTAACGTTCGTGGATAACCACGACACGGGCTCGCAGCAGAGCCACTGGCCGTTTCCCGGGGACAAGGTCATGCAGGGCTACGCCTATATCCTCACCCACCCGGGTATACCATGCGTTTTCTGGGAGCACGTCTATGATTGGAACCTGCGGCATCCCATCAAGAAGCTGATCACCATCCGGAAGAAATACGGTATCCACAACGGAAGCACACTTAAAATCGTCAAAGCGGAGCACGGTCTGTACGCGGCTATTATCGATGACAGGGTAGCCTTGAAGCTCGGCTGGGTGGACTGGGAGCCCGGTGAGGGATTCGAGTTTCTGGAAAGCGGCGACAAGTACGCGGTGTGGGGTAAGAAGGCTGACTGATTTCATAGTTATACTCGTTGTCATTACTTTCACTTACTAGTTGGAAGTACCCCAGATAGCTGGTAGCTTTCTATTAGCCTGTAGGACACCATCCAGTAGCAATGTACTCACATCCCTCCACCTTTCTACACTTTCTTATCAGAGGGTGGTTATGATGTGACTTTGCTTATAGCCATTGACAAAACATGATATTCGGGCTAGTCTATAAATAGAAAATAAATGTCTTGAGAGCAGGGGATCTTAATGGCTATTTCAGGTATCAACCGCGATATGGAATTAACCCGGCTTCGGCAGCTCGTGGGAAAACCTGATAAGAGCGTCGAAACCATAATGCAGAACTTGGCCGCCAGCGCCGACAAACCGGCTTTCATCAATGAATTGAACAAGAGTCACGAACGTGTCGATGCCGCGATGGTACAGAATGTAACAGCCGGGACCGACACCTACACCCCGGGAGCCGGTGCTGCCGCACCCTATCAGGCGACATACCAGAAACCCGCCGCGGCTCCCGTGAATCCCGCACCCGATGCGCCGCAGGACGTACCACCGGTCATCTGAAGCACCTGGTAGATAACAATAGCACTAATTAACTATCTGCGTGAATTAGTCCCATACCGCTCCCACACGAAATCCCAGAAGACATTTCCCGGGGGAGTGTATCGCCGGTGCAGGGAGATACGCGTATCGAGGTTATCCGAGGTTCCGTACTGCATGTCTCTGATGACTTCCTTGCGGTTGGCAGGTTCCATTTTAGTCCATTCAAGCATCGGTACCGGGCCGTTGAGGTGGATTTACTTGCTAGTAACGCCCGGATCGGCCGGATGGTTTGATTCGAAGTGAAATGCCGCTTATCTTAATCTCACAGGATTTCATTGTTCAATGCCAGTTTCTGCTTGCCTGCCATAATATTGCTATTGTAGGATAGTAACAGGTATTTCAGGCAGGTTATACATTTATGGAAAATGATAAATCCGAATTCGACTCTGTTTCCAAAGAGCTGACCCGGGTTCAGCTCGATAACTTTCAATTAAAAGGCACTATTGAATCGCTGCGCACGGCGTTGGAGGAGCAGCAGTACGAGCACAACCACAACCTCCAGCGAGTCAAGGCTTCGTATCACGACGAAATCGAGCAGCTCAAAGCCAGTGCCTCCACGCTCAGAGAAAAACTCGAGTACGAGCAGTATGAAAAGACCAGGCGCGTGCAGAAGGCGGTAGCCGAGGCCGGCATCGAAATCGAGCAGCTAAAGTCAACCTCCGCTGCTCTGCGCGAGGAACTCGAAAACGAACGTCACGAGAAAAAGCGCGCCGTGCAGAAAGCGATAGCCACCGCCAATATAGAAATCGAACAGCTCAAGAGCACAGCTTCCGCCTTACGTGATGAGCTTGAAAACGAGCGTCTCGATAAGAAACGAGCCGTGCAGCAAGCGGTAGCCAGGGCCGCTATCGAAATCGAGCAGCTCAAGAGCACCGCCTCCGCTTTACGGGATGAGCTGGAAAACGAGCGTCTCGATAAGAATCGAGCCGTGCAGAAAGCGGTAGCCAC
>CAYSPT010000062.1:26382-29505 GCA_964432985.1 uncultured bacterium | reverse complement strand
ATCAGCGGTCCGCGGCTCAAAGACCATGTTCGAGCCGGGATGATACGACAACTTCTGTTATTAGTCAACAGATAAATTAGAATTTTATGATCTTGCAGAGCACACAAATAAGCGAGGATACATTTCACATGAGCTTTTATTTGTGATCATTCATTGTACGGATCGAGGTAGAACACAAACCTCATTGGAACCGGTATCCGAGCCTCTTTACGAGAGCGCACCTGCAACGTCGAGCCTGACCAGGGCACGTGACATGGCGGCCATGGCACGGGCATAATCCAGTTCTTCTTTCTTGTCGGCCGGGTCGAGCCGTTGTTCGGCCCGGTCTTTTGATGACTCCGCCCGCTCTACGTCTATTTCGCCTGGCAGCTCGGCGGTTCGGGCCAGGATGAGAACGTCATTATCCCTTACCTGGAGAAAACCGCCGGTCAGGGCCAGACGGTGTATCGTTTCCGCCGTCTCGTACAGCTCCAGGGGGCAGATGGACAGCGTGGTCATGAGCGGCGTGTGCCCGGGATGGATGGAAAACATTCCGGACGGGGTCTGCCCGCGTATCTCTACGGTTTCGACTACCAGTTTCTCCTCCTCCTGCGTCAGGAGGCGGACCGTCAAGAGGTCGCTCATGGTCTATTCTTTCTCCTCCGCTGCCGGTGGAACTTCGGCCTCTTCAGATTCTTCCTGGCTTTCGGCAATGGCTCCACCGAGATCGGCCCTGGCTTTGACTATAATGTTTTCGTCCTGGGCCCGTTTCTTGTACTTGATGTGCTGCGGTGTTTTCTTGAACAGGTCCGGGTTGAGCTTCATGGCGTTTTCAGCCACCTCCTCGATGGGACCGCACATGAAGAAAGCCTGCTCCGGGTACTTGTCGTGTTTGCCTTCCACTATTTCCCGGAAAGCCCTGATGGTCTCTTTAAGCGGTACGTAGCGCCCTGGCGAGCCGGTAAACGCTTCGGCCACGAAGAAGGGCTGACTCATGAAACGCTGGATCTTCCGGGCCCGTCCCACCAGAACCTTGTCCTCGTCGGATAGTTCGTCCATCCCCAAAATGGCAATGATGTCCTGCAGTTCCTTGTAACGCTGCAGGATCTGCTGCACCACCCGGGCCACCTGGTAATGCTCCTGCCCCACCACCCGCGGATCGAGGATACGGGAGGTGGAATCAAGCGGGTCCACCGCCGGGTAGATGCCAAGTTCGACTATCTGGCGCGACAGGACAGTGGTGGCGTCCAGATGCGCGAAGGTGGTGGCCGGCGCCGGGTCGGTCAGGTCGTCAGCCGGGACATAGATGGCCTGAACCGATGTGATGGAGCCCTTGCGGGTGGAGGTGATGCGTTCCTGCAGTTCGCCCATCTCGGTGGAGAGCGTGGGCTGGTAGCCCACGGCGCTGGGCATGCGTCCCAGAAGCGCCGACACCTCGGACCCGGCCTGGGTGAAGCGAAAGATATTGTCGATGAACAACAGCACGTCCTGCCCTTCCTCGTCACGGAAGTACTCGGCGGTGGTCAGTGCCGTCAACCCTACCCGCTGACGTGCTCCGGGCGGCTCGTTCATCTGTCCGAACACCATGGCGGTCTTGGCCAGGACTCCCGATTCCTGCATTTCCAGCCACAGGTCGTTGCCCTCGCGGGTCCGCTCGCCCACACCGCCGAAAATAGAAACGCCGCCGTGCTCGGTGGCGATATTACGTATGAGCTCCATGATGAGAACCGTCTTGCCCACGCCGGCGCCGCCGAACAGTCCAATCTTGCCGCCTTTAGAGTAAGGGGCCAGCATGTCGACCACTTTGAGTCCCGTTTCCAGGATCTCGGTGGTGGTTTCCTGATCGACGAAGGACGGCGGATCCCGGTGAATGGGATAATATGTGTCGGTCTTGATCTTGCCCATTTCGTCGATGGGTTCGCCTACCACGTTGATGAGGCGCCCAAGGGTGGCCGGACCCACCGGAACGCATATGGGTTTGCCGGTGTCTTTCACGGTCATTCCGCGTACCAGGCCGTCTGTGGAGTCCATGGCAACGGCGCGTATCACATTGTCGCCCATATGCTGATGGACTTCCAGTACCAGGCGGCTATCGTCTTTTCTGGTGATAATAAGTGAGTTGTAGATGGTAGGAAGCTCCCCTTCGGGGAACTCCACGTCAACGACCGGGCCGATGACCTGGGTTATCTTTCCTTCACGCATGTGTTACCTTCCTTACTTTGTGAGTGCTTGATCACTTGAGTGCTTGATCACTTGAGTGCTTCAGCCCCGCTGGCGATTTCAGTAATTTCAGTGGTGATGGCCGCCTGCCGGGCACGGTTCTTGTCCAGTATCAATTTATCCAGCATCTCGTCGGCATTGTCAGTGGCCGACTTCATGGCCACCATGCGTGATGAGAATTCGCTGGCCATGGCTTCCGTGAGCGCATGCAGGATGGAAACTTCCACGAACCTGGACGCTAGCGTTCCGATGACGCCTGCTTTGGATGGTTCGTAGGTAAAATCGTCGGCCTCCGGTTCGCCAGAAAATTCAAGCGGCAGGAGCTGCTCGACGGTTACATCTTTCTTAACTGCTGAAAAATAGCTGGTGTAAAGAACGTGAACCGAAGAATAAAGGCCTTCATTAAATCCCTTTACGATGGCGCTGCGAATCTCCTCCGCCACCTGGTTCAGAATGTTAAGCTTTATGTCGGTCCAGGAACGGTCCAGCGTAAAGCCTTTGGCACGGAGTTTGTCCTGGCCGCGCCGTCCGGCAACCATGAAACTACGGCCGGCCCTGTCTTCATTGGCCCACTTTATGGCCCGGTCCAGGATAGCGGTGTTGTAGCTGCCGCACAAACCCCGCTCCCCGGCAATAACCAGCAGAAGCTCTTTTTCGCCGGTTCCGGCCTGGAAGAAAGGGTGAGCCTCGCCGTACAGGCGGGCAAGATGGTTGTGAAGGGTACTTTTCAGCTGCCCGTAATAGCGCTTGCCTTTGAGCACCTTTTTTTCCACCTTGCGCAGCCGGGCAGCGGACACCATCTCCATGGCCCGGGTGATCTGCCGGGTGTTCTTGACGCTGCGTATTCGTCTGACTATTTCCTTGAGCTGCTTCATCTACTTGCCTTATTCATCTACTTGCCTTATTCATCTACTTGCCTTATTC
>CAYSPT010000062.1:0-26282 GCA_964432985.1 uncultured bacterium | reverse complement strand
TTCATCTACTTGCCTTATTCATCTACTTGCCTTATTCATCTACTTGCCTTATTCCTGGCCGTGCGCTAGACAGCAGCCATTTCCTTGCCGCTTTCCCCCTGGAAGGCTTTAACGGCTTGCGGAATACATTCTTTAAATGTATCGATAAGCTGGTCACTTAGCTTCTTTTTCTCTCTCAAATCACTGAGGGCTGCTGCCTGGTTATCTTGCATCCAGGTGTGAAAAAACTTCTCGAATGAGCCCAATTGCCCTATCTCCAGTTCGTCGAGAAACCCGTTGGCAACGGCGTAAATAATCAACACCTGGTTTTCCACGGACATGGGTTCGTACTGGTTCTGCTTCAGTATCTCCATAGTGCGCTCACCCCGGGCCAACTGGGCCTGAGTGGCCTTGTCAAGGTCTGAACCGAACTGGGCGAAGGCCGCCAGTTCCCGGTACTGGGCCAGGTCGATTCTCAAGCGTCCGGCTACCTTCTTCATGGCCGGAATCTGTGCTTTGCCGCCCACGCGGGAAACAGAGAGGCCAACGTTGATGGCCGGCCGGAAACCCGAGTAGAAAAGTTCGGACTCCAGATAGATCTGACCATCGGTAATGGAAATGACGTTGGTGGGGATGTAGGCTGACACGTCGCCGGCCTGGGTTTCTATGATAGGCAGCGCCGTGAGGGAGCCCGCTCCCAGTTCGTCTGACAACTTGACCGCCCGTTCCAGGAGCCGCGAGTGAAGGTAGAAGATGTCACCCGGAAAGGCCTCCCGTCCGGGGGGGCGTCTGAGCAGCAGAGAAATCTGCCGGTAGGCTACGGCGTGCTTGGACAGGTCGTCGTAGATGCACAGCACGTCTTTGTTCTCGTCGAACATGAAGTACTCGCCGATGGCCACCCCGGAGTAAGGGGCGATATATTGCTGGGGAGACGGTTCGGAAGCCGATGCCAACACCACGGTGGTATAATCCATGGCCCCATGCTCGCGTAGAGTCTTGACCACCTTGGCCACAGTGGATTTTTTCTGTCCGATAGCCACGTAGATGCAAATGACATCCTGGCCTTTCTGGTTCAGGATGGTATCGAGGGCCAGAGCGGTTTTTCCGGTTTGCCGGTCGCCGATGATGAGCTCGCGCTGGCCACGGCCGATGGGGGTCATGGCATCGATGGATTTCAACCCGGTTTGAAGCGGCACCGACACCGGTTGACGGTGGATGACACCGGGAGCCTTGAACTCGATGGGACGGAATTTGTCGGTCTTGATTGGACCCCGGCCGTCAACCGGCTGCCCCAGGGCGTTGACTACCCGGCCGACCATTTCAGATCCTACCGGCACCTCGACGATGCGCTCGGTGCGCTTGACGATGTCGCCTTCCTTGACTTTGGTTGTTTCTCCCAGCAGCACGCACCCGACGTGCTCTTCTTCCAGGTTGAGGGCCATTCCAAACACATCGTTGGGAAACCGCAGCAGCTCCCCGGCCATGCAGTTGATAAGTCCGTAGACCAGGGCGATACCGTCGCCTACCTGGATGGTGTAGCCTACGTCGGCCAGATCCATGGTGAGATCTACCTTTTCGATCTCATCACGTATGATCCGGGTTATCTCTTCGGGTCTAATCTTCATCGAATTGTTTCACTCCTTAAAATCGCGACCCCGAATTCTCTCTTCGGGTTTAATCTTCATCGAATTGTTTCACTCCTTCAACCGCGGTCCTCCGAGATGTGATCGATCAATTTTTCCCGCATGGTCTCGAGTTGACCGTTAATCGTTCCGTCGATCATCTTGCTCTCGGTCCGCACTCGTATGCCGCCAATAATACCGGTGTCAATCCGGTTGTCCAGAATAACTTTTTCATCGAGGACCCGTTCGAGTGCGGCAACCAGGTTTTTATTCTCTTTTTTATCAAGTTCCCGTTTGCTTTCAACAATAATGGTCCTGAAACCTTCACTGCTTCGTTTGATAAGTAAAAACTCCTGCTCGATCATCTGCAATATCTGCAGCCGGCCGCGTTTCAACAGGAGAGAGGTCAGGCGTATCATCTCTTTAGAAATTTTTTCACCGGCCAATTTTTCCAGTAGTTTCTGTTTGCTGGACCGCTCCACCTGGGGGTGGGACAGGTACTGCTCGACATCCGGGGGCGCTGTTTGGAGGATGGAATTGACAGTGGCGAGCTCGGTGGCAAATTCTTCCACCCGCCCCATCTTCTTCGCCGAATCCATCAGCCCTTCGGCGTACCGTCTAGCTATCGATCTTCCCCGCATCGAGTTCCTCCAGATCGTCGATAAACCTGGTAACCAGTTTCCTGTCATCTTCTTCGGTCAGCTTGTGCTGGATAATACGGGAAGCGGCCATGAGGCTCAGGTTGATGGTCTCTTCCCTGAGCTCCTTGATGGCTTTACGCTGCTCGCGAAGAATGTCTTGTTTGGCATCTTCTACCATGGTTCTTGCTTCTTCCTTGGCTGCGGCTATAATCTCCCGTTTCTGCTGGTCGCCTTCATTGACCGCGTTTCTGATGATGTCGGCCGATTCCTCTTCGGAACCGTCCATCTTCTCTTTGTACCGCTCGAAAAGCCCCTCCGCTTCCTGCTTCGTTTGATCAGCGCCGTCCAGGGTGTCCTTGACCTCCTGGCTGCGGGCATCGAGAAAACCTAGAATCGGCTTGTAGCAGAAACGGTAAAGGAGGTAGAGAAGCAGCAAAAAATTAACCATCTGAAGAGCCAGTGTGGCATTGATACCAATCATCGGCCCTTCAGTTGTCTCTACCGCAATCACGTTCCCTCCTGGTTCGGAACCTGCCGACTGGATAAAGAAACCTGTTTGCAGCATGCAAGCGTATACCAGCCGTGTGACAGCTTCCCGGACCAATTGGGTTTTTCCGGCAAACAATAAAAATGGTGACATCGGCACCACCCCTACAAAACAAACAGCAGCAGGAGCGCTACAACCAGCGAGTAGATACCCGTGGATTCGGATACGGCCTGTCCGATGAGCATTGTTCTGGTTACCAGTCCGGCGGTTTCAGGATTTTTTG
Source organism: uncultured bacterium (assembly GCA_964432985.1). GTDB lineage: Bacteria > Muiribacteriota > CAYSPT01 > CAYSPT01 > CAYSPT01 > CAYSPT01. The sequence goes on along the minus strand of CAYSPT010000062.1, from coordinate 23,270 downwards.
CAATACCTTCACAGGCTTTGCCGGCGGCGAAGCCTTCTCCCACACCTGGTCCGATGGCTCCGATTCCCATACAAATGCCGGCCCCGATATACTTGGCCGCATCGGTAATAGTCTGTCCGGTAATACCGTTTACAGCTTCATTAGCCGCCTCTTGAGCCCAAGCAAAGTCCATTATTTTGCCTCACTTTCTACGCTTCTTGCCCTTCTAAACATTACACTTTTTCTTTTTGTAGTTCTACGTCAAATAAATCAAGCAAAACGCAATAACCATCGAGTATATGGCCGTCGACTGCGAGACAGCCTGTCCGACCAGCATGACCTGCATAATCGTACCGGATTTTTCCGGAACGTGTCCTACCCCGGTGACCGCGTCGGCGGCGGCGAAACCGCAGCCGAGACCCGGCCCGAATGATCCGAATCCCATACTCAAACCGGCACCCATAATGGCTGCCATTCCTACTATTCCCATTCCTCCCAGATCGGTAAACATGAGAATAATGGAGACCAACAGGGCCAGTATTCCAGGGCTGGAGGCCACCGATTGACCGATGAGCATGAAAAATAATATCTTGGTCTGGAGAAACGGTGCCCGACCGATGACCGCACAGGCGTTGCCGGCAGCCAATCCCATTCCGATTCCGGGACCTATGGCTCCCAGACCGATGCATATTCCAGCGCTGAGGTACGCGATTCCCCGGGCCAGGGTCAGGTCCTTTGTCCCGGCGAATAACAAAACTATAGAGACCACCAGGGCGAAGACCCCGGAAGATTCGCTGACCGCCTGACCGATAAGCATCGTCTTGGTGACGTCTCCGGTAGATTTTGGCTGGCGGGCTACCGCCTCGCAGGTCAACTCCGCAGCGTAGCCTTCACCTACTCCCGGGCCGATGGCTCCAAGACCCATGCCCAAAGCCGCTCCAAGAAGTCTCAAAGCGTCCGCTGTGGATGTAACATCGAGGGATGATAAATCCCACATCAAAGATACCTCTTCTTTCGATTCATTCTCTTTGCGTCGCTATGTACGTGAGCGACAGCATGGTGTACACAAAGGCCTGAACGGTCCCCACGAAAAGAACAAAGAAAAAGTTGAGGAACATTCCCATAGGGAAGTTGAAGATGAACAACGGATAACAGGCCCAGTGACAGACCGACAGATCGTAGAAAAGCTGCGAAACAACGATGATGATTATCCCGCCTCCCATGATATTTCCGAATATGCGGAACACCAGAGAGACGATGTTGGCCAGTACGCCGACCACGTTCAACGGCATAAGGACGGCTACCGGTTCAGCGTATGATTTGCAATACTGTCCGAATCCCTTGTTTTTTATGGAAGCGTAGTGGATCACCACGAAAACGATAAGTCCGATACCCAGTGGCGTATTAAGGTCCGCCGTGGGGGAGTCGAGAAACGGAATCCAGTCCAGCCAGTTGGCCATGAGCATGAAAAAGAAGATGGCGGTAATGAAAGGGAAAAAACGCCGGCCGACGGTTTTTCCCAGGGTTTCAGTGATAACGCCGTCAAAGAAATTGATTATCATTTCCATCAGCGCTTGTGCCCGTCCCGGTACCTTCGTCAAGCGCCTGGTGGCCAGGATGGACAGGACCAGTACGATCGCCATGGTAATCCAGGTGTTCAGGATGGTTATGTGGTTGATGGTAAAGGTGTACTTCCCCAGCAGGGTGATAACCATCTGCGGCATCTTGCCGATATTTTCCACGTAACTTCTACTCCTGTCCTTTGTGTGATACGAAACCTTCCGCCACCAGGAAGCCGCGGGTGAGAACGCAACCGCTCACCGCTCCCCAGAAGGCGGGAAAACTGACGAACCTGACCAGTGCCAGAAAAACTCCCAGCAGCAGGTAACGGGTCAGATAGTGTCCTATCACCGGAGCCTTACCCCCCCGGAGCTGCACTGCTTTTTTTAGACCGTTCCACATGAGAAACAGGTCGATGATTGAAAACGTAATTCCCAGAAGAATTCCCGTTACGAAGAAGTTGCTTATCCCCGGTATCAGGGTCAGTAAACAAAGCACGCATCCGGACACCCAGGCACGCCTGACCGGACGGCGGATAATGCCACCACCTATACCGATTGGGCCTTCACTAATACTTCCCCGGGAACCTCTAGGCTTCATCCTCAGGCTCGCTATCTTCGTGACACCCATCTGTTATACCAGATTTGTCTTCTGAATTGAACCCATTTTTTTGAAATTCCATCGAACAAATTGCCCGGTACACTCCAAGAAATCCGCCGCTTATTCCTATGAAGAGAAAAATAATGGTAAAAACAGCTTTCGTGCCGAATTGGCGGTCGATAAGCATACCGATATAGAGGGTCGCTCCCACGGCGATGACCATGACCAGGCCCAGGTGCCCTACCAGCGCCATGTACCGCAGGGCCGTTACCGTTGAGGCCCTCACCGATACCTTTGAGGCCCCCACCGTTACCGCTGACTTTTTTTCCCGGTTTTTTTTCTCCTGGTTACTCAATACGCGGACCACTTTCAGAAAAAGCATCCATAAAAGCCTGAACGTCAATGTGTGACACCTGGGCGTCAGCCGGGGGAGAAAAGAAATTCGGCGTGAAGGTGTGAACTGTCTCCCATTCTCCTGTTACTTTAGCTTGAGCCTTGAGTGTGTATTTAGCATCGTAAACCAGCGTTTCCCTGGGCAGTCCGGTGGCCCGGTTGAGCCACAGGACCACCCGCTTGATATCGGCTATTTCAGCGTCCTGCTGGTGCAGAGGGAGTATCATCACCGCTTCGGAATGCGTTGATGAGGCGTGCCGCAGCCTGGCTTCCTTCCTTAGCGAGCGCACCCAGTGAGAAATGGCCCCGGCAGCTGTATCGCCGGGAAGGCCGGGTTCCAGCATAGCATGGTAGGTGAGCATTACCAGTGAATCATCGGGAAAATATACCCAGAAAATGCCGTCTCCTGCGGCACCGGCTGTAAGAGGTCCGAAGGGCGACTCCTTGACGGCGCATTTAAACCGCTTCCCGCTGCCGAGATACAGGGTGAAAGAATACACGATGGAAGGTTCTTCCGGTGAATCGTTCACCGTTATCATTACATCAGCAGAAAGTCCGGTGGTTTCGGCCTGGACGAGTGCCAGTTTTTCAAGGGTGGCCGCCAGAACTTTTTCTGGTACGGAAAGACTGCTTTCAGCGTTGGTACTTCCAGTTGAGATCAAACACAAAAGGGCACCCGCGAGAAGAAGAAGGGGTGCCCTTACTGTGCGGCATTTCACCTGAGCGTCTCCTGCTCCAGGAGTGCTATTTTCTTGACCCTGGCCTGGTGCCGGCCTTCTTCCTGCGCTGTTTTAAGCCACGTTTTCAGAATGCCAATATTGGCTTCCTTGTCGTGGAACCGTTCTCCCAGACACAAGACATTGGCATGGTTGTGCTGCCGGGACAATTCCGCTTCTTGGGGTGAGCCGCACACGGCCGCCCGCACCCCGCGGAACTTGTTGGCGGTAATAGCCATACCTATGCCCGTAGCGCATATGAGCACTCCAAGCTCGGCCTGGCCGGTGGATACCAGGCGTGCGGTCAAACCTGCGTAATCGGGGTAGTCACAGGAACGATTATCATAAGAGCCGACATCGTTTACTTCATGCCCGCTTTCTTCCAGATACGTGACGACATTTTCCTTGAGGCCGAAACCATTATGATCAGATCCAATTGCGATTTTCACACTGACCCTCCTGTACTGTAGTTATTCCCGGCATTGACCGGGTAAAAGAACACGAACATTCTACCTTAGAGCATACCATTAAATCAACTCTACAATCGGTTCCTTCTCTGAGATTATTCACTCGTCTGCGAGTGCTATGTCCGTACTCTTTCTACACTCACAGAGTTGAGGTACCCAAGAACGCTGGTAACTTCCTACAGGCCTGTAGGACATTACTGCAGTAACAATGCCAATCAGTCCCACCCTCGGAGCAGAAGCGAGGAAAGTGAGGTTATAGTGACCATGAACGAGTAACTGGTTTCTCTGCCTATTGACAGATTGTAAGGGCAGTCGTACACTTGACCCGAATTATTCTGGTAATTATCCGTAGTGGAGGAGGGTCTGCTGTGAGTACGTTGCGATCGCTTGTGGATCTCGAGCTTTTCAAGAACTTCGGAGACGATGATATTTACTCACTCTCAAAGGTGGTTACTGTCCAGGAGCATAAATCGGGAGTAGTGATTATCAACGATGGTGATATAGGCACAGAAATGTACATAGTCATCAAGGGCTGTGTTGATGTAGTCAAGGATTTTGGTGACGGTCCGGAGGTGCTGGCTCGTCTCGGGCCCGGTGAAATGTTCGGGGAGATGGCCATCCTGGACGATACCAAGCGTAACGCCACCATCAGAACAGCTGTGGATACTGAAACCATGGTTATATGCAAAGACCATCTCCAGCAATTTCTCAACATCAATCTCAGCGCAGCCTACCAGTTTTTCCTGCTCCTGGGTAAGAGTATCAACCGGAGATTGAGATTGCTCAATCTGAATTTCCTTTTCTCGCAGGTTACCCTCGATGAACTGGGAAGAGCCAAAGGGTCGCTCAATCTGGGTGAGGATTACCTGCCGGTATCATTCTACGAGAGCCTGGAGGGATCGGAAATCGAGTTTCTGACATCCATCGGAACGGTCACGGAATACACATCGGGGGATATAATCCTGGACGAGAGTGAAGTTGCCCGGGATCTATATCTCATTCTGGACGGTGATGTGTCTATTCTCAAACTGCTTCCCAGCGGTGAAGAGGTGCCACTGGTGGATCTGGAATCGGGGAACCTCTTTGGAGAGATGTCGTTTCTGGACGACGGCTTCCGTTCAGCACGGGCCAGGGCGACCGCACCGACCATTCTCCTGGCGCTCAACCGTCAGGGCATAGAACGCAACAAAAGCAAAGATATGCTGGCGGTGTGTAAGCTGTTCCTGGTGGCTTTGCAGAACATAATCCACAATATCAGACAGACTACATTGATCTACAACACAGTCTGCGACCGGATAAGGGCGAACAACTGAGATACCGGTTGTAAAAGCGGAAAGAGAACTGACCGGTAAAGGTTGTACGTCGGGATTGCAAAAACGCTGGTTAAAAACTGCCTCTGCGCATTATGCTTTCAGCAACCTTATCTGCCGGAACGTGGTATTTTCCACTCTGAATGAGCTTCTTGATTTTCTCTACTTTTGCTTCGCGCACCAGATTTGTCTCCGGAAGAGATTTAATTACCGCAAGAATCTTCTCGAAGAGGAGCATACGGTCTTTGTCCTCTACCGAAATAGGGCTGGCCGAGTCAAGCATTCCGGCCAACTTTTCGATTTTTCCGCGAGATGGAGGTGCCACCGTACCGGATTTGTCCAGTTTTGACATCTCATCTCTTATTAGGTTTTTGTAATCCTTTTTACCGGGGTCCGTTTTTGTATTATTATGGTGGACCTTTGGTTTTGGAACGTCGATATTGCCTGTTTTTCCTATTTTCATAGCGATGTCTGCCTCCTAACACAATTATCGACAAAAGGCAGGTTATTGTTTAGCAATTCGTGCTTCCCTACATCAATTTGTTTTTCCGTGATTCTATGATTTTTACTGATGCGGCCGCGTATTTTCTCAGCCAGAAGTTAGAGCTTCCGGTAAAACCTTTGAGCACATGCAGAGATTTTTCCGAGCCGGCCTGTCCCAATGCCCGCGCGGCCCAGTAACAGATATCCCCTTCCTCTTTGTTAAGAATTTCCAAAAGAGGGTCTTCCGTTCTGGCATCTCCACTGTCTTTGATTGCTTTAACGGCGGCCAGACGTATCTGATAGTCCTGATGTTTGAAGCACGAAAGAAGCGTATCAACCGCTTCCGATGACCCTATTTTCCCCAGGGCTTCTATGATGTTGCGCTTCCCGGCCGGGTCTGTCTCCGACAGCATAGTGGTCAGGGGGGGTACAGATGCCGGTTCACCTGCTACTCCCAGGGCCCTGACCGACCAGTAGCGCGTGTCGGGATTATCGGAGCCGAGTGCTTTGATAAGCTGCTCGTGAGGGAGCGGTTCGAGTTTACCTGCAAATTCTGACGCAGATTTTCTTACCGGCCAGTGCGAGTCAGTGAATACGGTGATAAGATGAGGCACCGACTCCGGTGACCCCAGAGCACCCAGGGCCCGGACTGCGGCAAATCTGACGTCCTTGTTCTCATCGGAAATCAATTTGGTCAGTGTAGTGAAAACGGTTTTTCCCGTACATCTGCCCAGGAGAGCCGTTGTCAGCATCCGGACAGTTTCATCCGGACTGTTCAGCGTCTTCTTCAGGGGGGTGAAGGGAATTTTACCCGGGACCTCCGACAGTGTTCCCAGGACCGCTATCTGGAACTGGATTTTCTTACCGGGCATGAGCTTTGCCAACCGGGGAAGATCTCTAAAGCTGACAGAGCGTTTAAGAGCTTCAACAGCCCATATTTTTTCGTCCTCACTGCCGTTTTCAGCCAGGTCGAGGAGGGTTTCATCAGCCTCCTCGGAGCCGATGCGGCCGAGAGACTCGATGAGGGAATAACGTCTCTCCCGGTTACTTTCTTCGTTGAGCAGACCAGTCAAATGGGGTGTAATTCCCGGTCCGGCCAGATGGGACAGGGTAGCGAGCGCCGCGTCGAGTTCCCTGGCTGAAAGCGCGGGAAGGTATTCCAGCAGCGGTTCCACACAAGCCAGGTCACCAATGGATCCCATGGCTGAAATAGCGCTTTCGCGAACCGCTCCCGAAGGGTCCTGAAGCAGTTCTATGAGAGACGTGAGGGTTCGTCTGGCTCCCAGTTTACCCAGCGATTCAGCCGCCCGGTAGCGTACATCCTCGCTTTCGTCAGACAAGGCCCTGAGAAGGACCTCGGCGGATTCTGGAACCCTCTGAAGGCCGATCGCTTTTGCGGCCAGCGATCTCACTTCGGCCTCGGTATCCATCATGGCTTCCGTGAGATAATCCACCGAGCGCCGGCTTTTAACAAGTCCCAGGGCTTCTACGGCATGCTTTCTCACCTGAAGATATGAGTCCTGCGTTGCCCGCCCCAGTGCCGGAACACTGGTTCTGTCACCGGTTTTCCCCAAAGCCCGAGCGGCTTGCGCCCGGATTTCACCCCGGGGATGGGTAAGGCAGGAAAGCAGCACATCCACCGCCCGTCCACCACCCATTTCCCCCAGGACGTGTATGGTAGAAAGTTTCATTTCCAGGTCTTCGGTTTCGTCTTCCATGGCGGAAACGAGCGAGTCGATAACTTTTGTGTCTACGGGGCGGCATGAGGTCCGCCAGTCACCAAGCATATGATCGGTCGAGCCCATCAGGCTGTCCCGTATTTTGCTCAGGGCCCGGGCTGCCTCTACGCGCACCGTCCAGGCATCTTCACGGACAATGATATCGCGTAGTTCGTCCGCCGCTTCCGGCGCGCCGACTTCGCCCAGCGCGCGGGTTGCTTCCTGCCTGATGGCCCAATCCTCATCTTCCAGGGCGCCGATAAGAGCTGGAACAGCCGTGCGCGAGCCGATATCGCCTAAGGTACGGACCGCCCAGAACCTCTGCTGCCGTTCTCCCCCGTGCAGCGTGGTAATAAGATCCTCGATAACTACCTCACCCTTTTCAAGCAGGGCCCGGGCAGCGTACTTTTCCACTTCAGGGCGGGCGTGATCGAGCAGGGCAATGAGGCGCTCCGTCAGATCTTTCTGGTCGATTCTTCCAAGAATTCGGCTCGCCCAATAGCAGGTGTCTTCGTTCCCCTCCTCAAGAGCGTCGAGAAGATGGTCTACCGCTTCCGCTCCGGTTTCCACCAGGCTGTCTGCTGCAGCTTTTCTGACAATCCAGTACTCATCGGAGAGGATCCGGACCAGCGCTTCGATGTCGGCTTTATCCGTGCTTCCTTTCAGTGAGTTTGCCGCCTCCGCCCTGATCATTTTATCGCTGGATTTGAGATTCTCTAGTGCCGTCACCGTTTATGCACCTCGACTCGATAATCCTTAAATTTGTCGGTTATCACTGTAAAGCCGAAGGGTTTGGTTTCCTTGGGACCGATGTCTTTCAGAAAATCGCTGAAGACCTTGACCGTTTCACCCGCTTCATCGACGAAGGTAATTTCCACCTCGACATTTTCAAATGCAATATCGGCCATGTTCTTGACTCGACCCCGAATGGTTACCGCTTTCTTCCCGAAACGGCCGAGAGGGTGGATTTTCACGTCGTCATAGGTGATATCAAACCGTGGTTCGAGGACCATTTCCTGGTCGGCTAATTTGAGCTTGTACAGTTCGATCACCGTTCGCTCATACCCTTTCCAGGCCCGTCCGTTTTCAAAGTTGATCTCGATAGCCGATCTGAATGCGGATTTAGCTTCGAGCAGTTTGTCTTCTTTGAGCAGTCTTTCACCAAGATAAACCTTGACTTCGGATAAATCCGCCGCACATGGTGTGCACACCCATCCCAGGAGCAGCAAAACAGTGATCATACCTCCGAAAAGCCTCACGTTCGAAGGCCTCCTTTCATCCCGGCAATAATCTAAAATTTGAGTATACCATATTACTTATTTTATAGCGAAGTACATTGAATAAGTCAAAGGTTAACCTGCTCTTTATTGCAGGATAACGGCGCAAAGCCGCGAAGACGCGGGTCAGGTGCAAGGTCAGGTGTTACTTAATCAAGAGTTCGAGCCGTTTGATCTCTACTTCCACCGTGGTGCGTTCTGCGCCTGGTTGTCCATCCGGCTGCGGTTCGAGTTCGAGATATCGCCGCCAGTGGTGCACGGCGTCCGCCGGATTACCGAGAGTATAAGCATGAAGAATGCCGGCTCTGAGATGAAGAGAAGGACTGGAGGGAAAGACCGCCAGCCCACGGTCGAGAATCTCACGCGCCTCCAGGTTTCTTCCCATTTCCTGGAGTATCTGTACCAGGTTCACATACGGGTCTTCGATGTCCGGGTCACGGCTGTCAATAGCCCGTTGAAATTCTTGAAGTGCCCTGGTCTTCTCGCCCTGTTTGGAATACATCATACCCAGGTTTGTCAGGGCCACGGAAGTTCTGTAATCCAGTCCCAGGCAGTTGCGGTGACACCGTTGAGCTTCATTGAAAAAACTATTGCTCATCAGGAAATTTCCAAGGAATGTCCAGTATCGGGCCAGCACGATACGGGTGACACAGTCTATGTTGCTTTTTCCCTTGATATTGCTTTTTCCCCAGATGCTGCTTTTATCCTCCGGATGCCTGACACGGTACCGGCGCCACGGTGCTGCGGTGTATTTCTCTGACACTGATCCGCGGCGAAGAGCCCTGAAGATAATTCCGTCCTGTTTGAGTCGATACCCGGGAACGTAAAAAGGAATGAGACGCTCGGTGTAGCATACAGGGGCGGCAGATTTTTCTATAAAAGCCGTCTCCACTGCATTACGTGATTTTAACGTCAATTTTACCGGGCCGTAAAAGTAAACGAACATGTTGCCTTTCTGGTCGATGAAGGTGACATCCGGTCTTCGGTTGAGAACTGTCTTCAAAAAAGCAACCGGAAAGATCTGCGTGTCGCCGTCTGCAAATACCGTAGCATTCGGCGGTACTGATTTGAGAAGATTCATGCCGTAATCGTAATAAACTGTGAAGGTTCGCAAATTGTTGACCGGGGCGTTCTGAATGACGGATACGGCCAGAATCAGAACCAGAGCCCATCGAAGCAGTGTGTGATTTCGCCGTGGGGCACGGCCCCGCTGCAACCGCCCGGAAAGGAGCCTTGCTCCCAGCAGCAAGCATACGAGGAATACGGGAATAAAAAACTTGGTGCCGTAGTCCACCATAACATCGAGTTCATAAAAGTCGAAAGAAAAAGCAACGGCGGCAAAGAAAAAAACTATGGATGCAAACCACGGAGCCGCCCTATTCCCGATAAATCGTCCGTGACGGTACAGACTGACACCCGCCAGTACGAGCAGGGGAAAAGGACTGGCAAGCACCAATGCCCACAGGGCATTTTTGAAAAGGATGAAAATCATCGACGGTGATTTAGGTATTTTCCAGGGTGTTTTTTGAAAGACGTTGACCGAAAATTTCTTGCATGTGTGAATAAGAAAATTAGAGATGTTGTAGCTGAGCCCCCAGTTGACGGGAGGACTGCTGGCTGCTCTCAGCGGAAGATAAACATAAACGCTCAGTGCGACGAGCAGTACGAGAACCGTACAGAAAACAGCTTTGTATCCCGGCCTGGGGTAATAAAGTACTGCCGCCAGTACCAGGGCCGGCAGCAGCAGGATCGATGTGGGGTGTGTCGCCATGGCCAGTCCCCAGAGAAAAATAGAAACCATGATTTTCCTGGTTGGAGAGAATTCATCATCCAGCAGTGCTCGAAGCAGGAGCACCAGGATGAAGGTATTGAGCGCGTATACCTCGGTGATAATGGAAACTCCCCAGAATGACCGCGAGGTTGCCAGAATGAGAGCCAGCAGGGCGGCTATATCACCCGGAAGGCTGACCCGGCGTGCCAGGATTATCGATACGATGAAGCATGTTCCGGCTCCGAGAATGGCAGAAAGGATGTTGGTCCTGAACGCGACGCCGCCCAGGGGTATGGCCAGTGCGGCTGCTTTGGACAGAAGGCAGAACAACGGGTAGCCCGGTTGGTGCGGTACTCCCATGAACCAGGCGGCGGTGATGAGTTCACCGCTGTCCGCAGCGCTGATGGTAGGGGCGGTAGTCCTCAAATAGATTCCATAGGTAAAAAGGGCAGCTAGTAATGGGAAAAACTCCGGATGGAGTCTGGATGCTAGTTCGCGTTTACCAGTGTGATCACCCGTCATCACCGGTGAGCTCCTCCTGTAGCCGGATAATCCCGCGGCGGCGTTTTTCTCGCTCCGGTATATTTTGCTGCAGTGTTACTGCCAGACAGTCCCCTTCACGGACACCGTCCGGCAGATATTCGGCGGGAATGACAATGTGGGACAAATCAGGAAGCTCCAGGATAGCGTATCTGGTCTGGTCGCCTTCGAAACGGTCGATTATGACGTTGAAAGATGACACAATGAACTCCTTGGTTTTTTAAAGTCGGTTATGACATAGGGCTGCTCGTCGGTGGATATAACCGAATTTTCACTGATTATGTTACGGAAGTAGACCGGCAGCTTGAACAGCCCCTGCCCCAGGGTCCCATCATAGAAATTGAGTCCGGTCACTCCGTGCTTCACCAGCCGCCGGTCGATCTCGTCGGCAGTGAGACGGGAGGGATCGATACTGTCGGATGCAACGGTAAACGTCCAGAGCGAATAAAAGGACGGCACCATTACCTGGAGTGGAGCACAGTGAGAAAACACGGTTGACAGCGTATTTTGAATGGCGGCGCACAAACCCAGGTCATTGGGATTACCGCAGCCGGACTGTAAACAAAAAACTCCGCCACTTGAGAGGCGGGAATGAATTATCTCGAAAAATTCTCGGGTAAACAGCAGCTGGGCCGGACTATCTTCAAGCGGTTCTGAAAGATCCATAATTATAGCGTCGTAACGGGTTGAATCCGCTTCCAGATAAGCTCTTGCATCTTCATGAATCAGGTGTGCCCTGGGATCGTCAAAAGCGCCCCGGTGCCACTCGAAAAGGTATTCTCGGGAAAGCTTCACAACGTCGCGGTCGATGTCGCACATGACCGCCCGCTTGACACAGTTGTAGCGAAGGACTTCCCGGAGTGTGGCGCCTTCTCCTCCTCCGATGATAAATACAGATTCCACCGCGCTGCAGCATACCAGGGCGGGGTGTACCATTGCCTCATGATAGATGAACTCATCATTTTGGGCGGACTGCAAACGTCCATCAAGAAACAAGCACTTTCCCAGGTGAGGTACTTCGATAATATCTACTTTTTGGAATGGTGTATCGTCGGATACCACTACCCGTTTGACCTGGTGCACCTGCAGGTCGGCTCCCCCGCCAAACTCATAATAATAGAGTCCGTCGCTCATGCCCGGCAGGTCACGTTGCCCGGTAAGATCTTGCTGCATAGTATCCTTCATCCGGTATTGGCTGCCTTTCCGGAACGGAGGATGTAAAGGAGCTTTTATCCAGCGCCGGTTCAAAGGTGATTCGTTCGGCATTATCGAGAAGGCCCCTGAACATCACGCGTTTGCGCACGTTACTGCTTTTCAGGGCAGCCGCAACTACGTTTGCAGCTACTGCCGGATCGACGGTATTGCCGCATGTATAAAGGTCAACGGCTGCATACCGGTGTTCCGGCCAGGTGTGAATTGACAGATGGGATTCGGCTATGACTACCACGCCGCTGACGCCATGCGGGCTGAATTGATGAAAGACCTGGCCGACAACGGAGGCTCCAGCTTCTTCTGCGGCCGCTATCATGCTTTTTTCTATCTCCTGAATGTCATTCAAGATGGACAGATCGCAATCGTATAACTCGAGCAAAACATGTTTACCAAGTGCCTTCAATTATCTCCCTCGATTTCTACACAGCAAATAGAGAAATATCAGCTTTTTACCAGCGAAATTTCATAGATTATTCGGATTAAATATATACTGGTACTCTAACAATTTGTCAAGTTGAAACTCTATGAGGTAGCATGGTTCCCATGACTCGGACGTGGAAAATAGCAGCGTATGCTCTGATCGGATGGGGCCTGGCATATTGCCTGGTTTCTTTCTTGTCCCCTCTCGTCTCAACGGAGAGCCGTGTTCTGGGCGCAGTCTTTTTCCTGGTATCAGCGGTTCTGTGCGTGGTTCTTAGTGTCCTGTACGTGGTGTTTTCGGTACACGAGTGGAAAAACAGGCTGGTGTTTGCCCTGCTTATTCCCTGTGTGGTGCTGGTCTACATGGCCAATCAGCGGATCATCGAACCTGTTGATAAGGTCAGGAGGGAGGTGGCCCGGTTCGCCCGGGAAAGTACCGAAGCAGAAGCGTTTATTGGCTCTCTGGACCGGGAAATCACCTCACGCCGCGACTGGAATTCGTGGAAATTCAGCACCACTGAAAAGAAAGCGGTATTTAACGTTGCGAGATCCGGGGGAAAAGCCTACGTAACGGTTCCTCTTTCTGACAAGCATCAGAAAAAACTGTTCCCCGCCGCCGAAGACCGGACCGTGGTCAATGTTACCATAATCGTTGACTCCGGCCGGTTTGAGATCCTCTTTCTCAACCTGGGGCTCCTGGGCATTGCGGTGATTCTGGGAGGCGGATTGTGCAAACTGGTTGAAAAAGTGGCGTACATTATCCCTCTGTCAATCATTGCCGGAGTGGCGGATTTCTGGAGCGTGTTTTTCGGAGCTACCGAGGAGATGGTGCGGAATATGGAAACCGCCCGTTATTTTCTCATCAGTTTTCCGGTGATAGGGACGCCCGACATCATGCCGATGATAGGGGTGACCGATTTTGTCTTCTTCGGTCTCTACATTGAACTGGCCAGAAAATTTGGACTGCCGCTTAAAAAAAATATCCGTTTCCTGCTGGGAATATTCCTGGCTGTCCTGATTCTGGCCATGGTATTGCAGCACGGCATTCCCGTCCTGCCGTTCATGGCGGTGGGATTTATCGTCATCAACTTCAGGGACCTGCCTTTCGAGAAGGAAGACAGAAAGAACACCGTGGTTATGATAGTGGTCCTGACATTGGTGTTTGCCCTGATTTCGTATATGAAAAGCCGCCAGGGTCTTGGCTAGTGGAATTGATGTTGTTGTTGGCCGTTATTACGCCTATGAAAAGACCCCAACTGGCTAGCGCGGTTGAAACGGATCCCTGATTATTGTAATATCCGGTTCTTCAACGGTAATTCCCACGTCGATAAGTACCGGTACATCGGTAAGTTTTTGTTCAAGTTCCACCGCGACCTCGGGCTGCATATCACGGATTCTATCCACGGCGCCCTGCCTGCCCCGGTAGTAGACGAAGAGAGCCATGATCATCAAGGCAAAAAACAAGACGATCTCGAGCCTGCCCCGTTTCTTCTTTTTACGTCCTGTGGAAGTAACCATTATTTAAACCATCCGGATAGAGACATATTGGCCAGAAGCACGTTCTTCTTCCGGTCATAGCGCATATCTATTTTGTCACACGAAAGGGACTGGTTGGCCTTCAGCCATCCCATAAATTCCTTTAGTGCCTTGTAGTCACCGGTACCTGTCACGTTTATGGGGAGTTTTCGGTAGGTTCCCGATTGCCCTAAAGCGGAAAACTTACCGCAGGTGACCGTCTTGATCTCCACTCCCCTTCGGCCGGCCTCGGTGGTGATGGTGTTGAGCAGTTTCCAGTGGTTGTCTTTCTCGAACAGGTGTCCGGCAAAGTCCTGTTCACCTGCTCTGACTTTTTCCACCTTTGACAGCCATTGCTGCAAATTTTTCCGGGCTGCACTGACCTTCTTCGAGAATTTGCGGGTTTCGTCCAGTTTACGCTGCTCGAATTCGTACCGCTCTTTGTTGAGGACGATAACATTGGTATAGAAAACGTGAGCGCAGAAAAGAAGGAGCACAAACCAGATCCCGTATTTTTTCAGAAGAGCCCGTTCATCAGTTTCCATCTGTGATCCTCATTCAGTTTTTTTTCGTTCTTCAGGCCAGGTCATAGGAGATGCAAAATCAATGGTAAAAGACAGACCATCGGCTTTCGGTCTCGTCTGGTACCGGGTAACTTTCATGGTTATGAGCAGTGAATTATCGTTTTGCGTCGTGGTGGTGTGAACAGAGTCGATAAAGGAACTTACCGAGTCCACCCGGGAAGCGTATCCTGATACCTTCCCGGTCACCAAATACTTCTTTCTATCGATGGTGATTCTTTCAACAACACATTCCTCGAGGCTTTCTTCAAGAATGTTGAAAACGCTCAGCCAGGGAAACTGTTTGCTGGCGATGATTTCATTAATGGTGTTGACATCGTCGGTAAGTGTTGCAAATTGCTCCATGGCTGTTTCGCCGGTCTTCAGTTCGTTCAGGCTGTTGGTGAGCGTTCCTTCGATTCCAACTACGTTTTTCTGGATTATCCGCAGTTTGTTCTCGGTAGTGACGTGGTAATAGAGAACCAGAAAAACGGTAACTACGGAGATAACAGCCAGCAAAAGTGAAATAACCTTGAAAGAAGTGCTGCGGCGCTTCTTAATACGGATTGTCGGTTGGATCCTGAGATTGAGCTTCAAACTTGTTTTTCCTCTCCCAGACTGGTTCCTACTGACGCGCCGAACCGGGCTGTCAAATCAAACTCGTCATCCGGTTTATCTCTGGCTGAGGTCACGGCATTGATGGTCACCAGTTCAGCTTTCAAGCCGGTAATACCGTACAGAAACTCGTCAAGTCCCCTGAGCCGGGCGGACCCTCCGCCCAGATATATTTTCTCCATCCGCCCCATTAAATTGTTCTTGGTGTAATACTGCATGGTTATGTCCAGTTCCTTGAGCCACGAGCCGAATATACGATCGATATTGTCAAGGTCCATGTCCCCTCCGGCAAAAAAATCGGAGGTGTGCTTAATGGTTTTCGCTTCGGAGTCGCTCTTCTCATAAATGCGGGCTATTTCCGTGGTGAAATGAAAGCCGCCGATGGGCACCGTTCTTAGATATACCAGGGTGCGGTCCCGGAAAAATGAGAAGGTAGTGGCCAGATGACCCAGGTTAATCAAAATGTAATTGTTCGTCTTTTCGTGATTCCGCTCCAGATACTCGTGGTAGAAATTGGCCAGGCCAAAGGAATTGATGTTGAAGTAGACCGGAGTGAAACCGGCTTTGATAACCAGGGACGCCAAATCATTTATCAATTGCTCTTTGACTATTTCCACAATTACCTGGAAAACAAGTCCTTCATCTGTTTCCTGCCTGCCCAGCACCTGGTAGTCGATAAGACTGTTGGCAACCAGGGACGCTGCCAGTATTTTTCTGAGCCGCCAGCGGACGTAGTCCTGCTTGAAATGATCATCGAACAGACGGTCGATATGTTTGAACAAAACAGTGGCACAATGGTCCGGAAGGCTCACCGCCACCTCTTTGCGTTTCGATTTTGACGAACCCAGGATGGCGGCAATTTTCGATTCCAGTTCTTCGGGATTCTTGAGCATGGACTTGCCCTGCCTGGTGACCAGGGTTTCGGGAGACAGGGACTCTTCGTGGTATTCTTTCAGGAGATACTCTCCCCGTTCCTCTTTGACGGAGGCGAATTTCACGCTGTCGGTGCCGATATCGAGTACGGGTAGCAGTTCCATTTTGGTTCAGTCCTCAAACGTAACCCTGTTAAGTTCCTGGATGGTAGTAACACCAGATGTCATCTGTTCAGTCCTCAAACGTAACCCTGTTAAGTTCCTGAATGGTGGTAACCCCAGAAAGCACTTTTTGCCACCCGGCCTGCCGCAAGGTGGCCATACCTTCCTCTATAGCTTTTCTTTTTATCACGAGCGGTGATTCCCTGTCGAGTATCATCTGCTTGATGGCTCCGGTAAATACCAGTACCTCGTATATACCGGTGCGGCCGGAATAACCGGTTTGGTGGCAGTACCGGCACCCTTCACCCCGGTAAAAAGTACCGTCGGCATACTGCTTGAAATCATCCATCAATTCATTCCAGGACGGATCCGGATCTTTGTATTCAACCACACAGTTGCTGCAGATCCGCCTCACCAGGCGCTGAGCCACGATAATATTGAACGACGACACGAACTCGTACACGTCGATTTCCATATTTATCAGCCGTCCGATGGCATCGATGACGTTGTTGGCGTGGATGGAACTCAAAACCAGATGACCGGTCAGGGCCGCGTTTACAGCGATAAAAGCTGTTTCCTTGTCACGTATCTCACCAACCATGATTTTGTCGGGGTCCTGCCTTACTATCGATCTCAGCCCGTCGGCAAAGGTCAAGCCTTTCTTGTTGTTGACCGCTATCTGGACGACGTCTTTGACCTGATACTCCACCGGATCTTCGATAGTAATAAACTTGTCTCCGGGCGTGTTGACGAACTCGATGCCGGAGTACAGAGTGGTTGTTTTGCCGCTGCCGGTAGGTCCGGCCACCAGCACCATTCCGTAAGGCTTGCGGATGTTCTTTTTAAAGCGGACCAGGTCCTGTTCGGTAAAACCGAGACGCGTCAAATCAAGTCCCAGGGCAGTCTTGTCTAGAATCCTGATGACCACCGTCTCCCCAAAAATTGACGGTAAGGAGGAGACCCGGAAGTCGACGCTGCGTCCTTCCACCTGCATCTTGAACCTGCCATCCTGGGGTTTGAGACTCTCAGCGATGTCAAGTCCGGACATGATCTTGAGGCGGCTGATCACCAGATCTCTGAACTGCAGCGCGATGTTCATTATTTCGAACAGAACCCCGTCTATACGGTACTTAACCTTGAGTCCATCTTCGTAGACCTCGAAATGAATGTCGCTGGCTTTCTTTCTGACGGCCCTGGTGACCACGGAATCAACAAGCTTTATAATCGGTCCTTCTTCGTCTTCGTGAAGTTCAAGCCCTTCTGGAGCGGCTGCGTCCTGCTCTGCCAGACTTTCGTATTCCAGCAGTTCCGGTACGTCCCCGAACACCACCTGGGAGTCGAGACTGGTTTCCACCATCAAATCGAGCAGTTTTCGAATTCCCTGCTCAGTGCCCAGAGAAATGCGTACCTCTTCTTCGAGGACCGTCTCAATCTCGTCAATGGTTTGAATATCGGTGGGATCGTGATAGATTATTTTGAGATAGCCTTCATCCACCTTGTGGGGGATAAAGGTGTATTTCTGCATCATGTCCAGACTGATTTCACGAAACAGCGTGTCGTCTATCTCGAAGGTGGACAGATCGACGAATTCGATCCCGAATTGTATGGACCGGGCCCGCGTCAGCTGCTCGTCGTTAATCAGACTTTCTTTGACCAAAAATTCCCCTATCCGGGAAGGATTGCCCTTGAACGTGGCCTGTATCAGCTCCATCTGTTCTTCTGAAACAACACCCTCCTCGATGAGAATTTCCTCGAGAGTTTTACTGGAGAAAATGGAGCCGATGATCTGCTCCAGTTCTTTGCGGGTAATGACTTCCTTTGTGAGCAGTAGTTTCTCCAGAGCTTCCCCGGGAGCAAGTTTGCTTTTGTAATGCTTAAGCTCTTCTTCTGTCAATATCTCGTTTTTTAGCAGATTCTTTTCCAGAAGCGCGGAAATGGTCCTTTTCTCATCGTACTTCATATACTGTGCCTTTCGTAGCCCGAACAATTCACAAACATTCGTAAATTATTCGGGGCATCAAACGGTTGCTGAAGACATTTGCAGAACAGGAATAAATACCGCCAGAAAAATAATAATGATTATCACGCCGAAAGCCAGGATCAGGAGGGGCTCCAGGACGGTGGAAAGCAGGGTGGTCTGAACCTTGATCTCTTCACTGTACAGTTCTGATACTTCGTGGAGCATGGTGGACAATTCCCCGGTTTTCTCTCCGGTGTTTACCATCCTGGTCACGATTTCGGGAAATTCCCCGGTTTCCTGCAGGCTGTCGGACAGAGACATTCCGCCCAGGACACTTTTTTCCACCTGCCGTATCTTTTCTTTCAAGACTACGTTGCCGATAGTACCGCGCACGACGTCAAGTCCCGTCATGAGGGGAATCCCCGCACCCGTCAGGGTGGACAGGGTCCCTGAAAAATGTTCCATGGAGCTCTTTCTCAGCAGTTCACCGAAAATCGGAACTTTCAGGGCGTAGCCGTGGATGCGGAACCGTCCCTGTTCGGTATCGAGTTGACGCATTATTTCATAGATTATCCCACCGGCGATGATGAGCAATAAAATCCAGTGGCCGGTCAGCCATTCACCGGTGCCAAGGACGGTGCTGGTGAGCCAGGGCAGGGTCATGTTTGCTTGATCGAAAATATCCGCGAAATCGGGGATGATCTTGACGAACAGGAATATCAGTACGCCGATTAGCATAAGAACCAGGACCGCCGGGTATGCCAGGGCGCCGATAATTTTCTGCTGAAGGGTTCTTCTTTTTTCCAGGTATACGATTATTTTTTCCAGAACTTCTTCCATGGAGCCGCTTTTTTCACCGGCGTAGATCGACTGGATGTAAAACGGGGAAAACATACGGTCATGGGTGGCCAGAGCGGATGAGAGGGACATTCCTTGTTCGATCTTCCCCTTGACATCGTAGATGATCTGTTTGAATTGCTTGTCGCTGGTTTGCTTTCCCAGAGAATCGAGGGTATCTGTAATGGGCAAGCCTGCTTTCTGCAATGAGAGAAGCTGCCGCGAAAAATTGAGCAGTTTGCTCAGGGATACCCGGTAGGGAAGATACCTGGCGGCCCACTCGGACAGGAAGGACCGTCCTTCCTGCTCGATTTCGAATATGTAGTACTCTTTTTCGAGAAGCTTTATGTGGACCTGTTTTTCATCACTGGCTTGAAGCGTAAGCCAGGTGATTTTCCCCTCGGGTGTACCGACCTTGCAATTATATCTGTTCAAAAAACTTCACCCTCGGTCATCCATACTATCACCATTACGTCTTTCGGTACCAGAGCATATTTCTGGTATTGAAACTAATTCCGAATCTCCCGTTCTTATCTACCATGATCAGACCTGCTTCCCCACCGGTTTTTTCCGCCAGGTAGTGCAGGGACTTCTCGGCGGCTTCCTGGGCCGTCAGTCCGAGTTCAACATATTCACATGCCCGTCTGGCCAGAACAGACTTGATGATTGCCTCTCCAAGTCCGGTGGTTGAAACTCCGCAGTGTTCGTTGGCGTAGGTTCCGCAACCGGGAATAGCGGAGTCGCCAACCCGGCCCGGCAGCATACCCCGGGACAACCCTCCGGTGGAGGTCCCGGCTGTAATATTGCCTGTCTGGTCGATCGCCACAGCCCCCACTGTTTCTTCCTTTCTCTGTCCTCCGGGTGTGTCTGCCGGCAGTTGGCCGAGTTGATGATCCCTGGCCCACTCCGTGGCGAATGAAGACACGAGCAGAACATGATCTGTGGTCTCCATTACCAGGCGGGCGGCCGTAATCGGATTGCTGATATTTTCAACGGCCGCCACGGCTCCGCAGTTGAGATCGTGCCCTGTCATGATGGAGGCATCCATCCTGATCTTTCCGTCTTCCTGACGGCAGGAACCCCGGCCGGCATTGAAAAAACCCGAATTCTCCAGCAGGACGATTGCGTGTTGCACTGCATCGGTAGAGGATCTCCCCTCTTTCAGTAAACAAAGCCCGGCAATGGCAGCATCTTCCAGGATTGTATTGGCCTGCCTGATATCCTTGCTTTTCCAGTTGCCTGCTCCGCCATGTACTATAATTACCGGTTTCATAGTATTCAACCTGTTTCAGGGGAGTTTTACCAGATCGCCCCGTATGGGCATTTCTCCTTCGAGCATCTCGGCGACGGCATATCTGCGTTCAACTGCTTCAATGCGAATCCGGGCCACGAACTTCTGAAGCCTGTCCACTACCGCTCCGGTTACCGGGTCGGTCAACTCCTGTGTTTCACGGTGTACGGAAAACGTGTCTCCACGGCGGATGTTATGCAGCGAACCGACATTAACATACACCTTGCCGCCAATTATTTCCATTACGCGGGCCTGCCATGTTATCTGGCCGGTAGCATCCACGATATGTCTCACGAGGCGGGACACCGCTCGGCGGGTGGCTGTTCCAATCGGTCGTCGGAAAAAAAGGTCTGATCCGAAGCTCATGTCCGGCTGGTAGGCATCAATGGTTACACCGCTCGTCCCGGATCTGCCGCGGCCGGTATGGGTATCGAGAATGTGACCGGTGGTGGTGTCGATGATTCTAACCTGTACTTCCACTGTGGCTTTCATGTATTTCAAACGGAGTCTCAAATCCATTCCGAGGTTAAACTGATCACTGAGTGTCCCCAGCTTGTACTCTTCTCCGATGGAAGAGGGCTCAAATTCGATAACGGTTCCCAGGATCATGGCCTGCGCCCCCAGCATTCTGCCACCTTTAGCGGCGTGCTGGGGGAAAAGAGGCGATCCCCGCTGGATCCGTTGTTCTGTCATTATCTCACTGAGCGCTGTGCGCTCCACTACCAGGAACCTGCCGGAATCGATCAAAGCCTCTATGAGCAGGCCGGTGAGTCCGTTTTCCACCTCCGGGCGGTTGAACCGCCTTATTCTCCCTCTGGTTTGAAGGGTATCCACTGCGACAATCATCCTGGGAGAAGGCCTTACCGCCGGTTGTGTTCCCAAGGCGCGAGGCAGGGGGAGAAGCGAGAAAATAACGGTGAGCACGGCACAGATCCAATTGTTAAACATAACCACCGGTGAAACTGGTTTGCCGTTTCGGTCCTTGATCACTTCGATGACCTTCGTTTCGTAACAAGAATTACCTACTAGTAAGAGGCGGTTATTAATAGGGGGCGATGCGGATATCCCCGTTGTGATTCGAAAAAGAGGAGTGCCTGATTTCTTCGGTTATTTTACGGGTTGCGGCGCCGATATTAAGAACTACTCCCGGAAAAATAACGCCGGACACCTTTATTCTTCCGGAGGTGGTCGTCATGGCCTGATCGGCCAGTTCTTCGCAGCGGGTGACCATCTGGTTGATCGAAATGGTGAGCGTTTTCCGCATACTGAGCCACTTGTGCAGCAATTTATATTTGTCCGGGGGCAGTTTCTTTACATCCTGTTTTTGAACGACGTGCTCGATCGATCTGTTAATCTCCACCAATGATCGTTCGTATTGGTTAAGCTCCTCGTCTATAGTGTTATATTCTTCAATCAGTACTGGATTTATGCCAACTTGAATAAGCGTTTTGACATCAACGTAGGAACCGATTGTTTTGGATTCAACTGCCGTTCCGGCTATGATTTGCCCGCCGATGATTACTGCTTTGCCCCCGGTTACCGTGACCGAGTGACCGGCTGATACTTTGGAATGGAGAATGGCTTTTGTTATGACAACATCCTCCCCTGCGCTGATATTAGCGTTTTCAGCGAACTTGGCCGAAACCGTTTCTTTTGCTTTGACCAGACCTTTGTTTTTACCGATAACTCCACCTTTGATAACAATAGAGTGTCCTGCTTCAAGAACGGCCGATTGGACATTTCCTCCTACATGAATCGATCCTCGGGCTTTCACCTTGAAGTCATCAAGCACCTTCCCTTTGATGTGGACGTCGCCCAGGAAGTCTATGTTTCCAACCGAGTAGTCCACATCACCTTTGACATCGAAGACCGGGACTATCTGGGGCGTGCTCCCAACAAATTTCACGTGCCCGTCGATATCGGCAATCAGGGTGAGTCCGTCATCGGAAATCCTGGTATGTGACCCTCTGGGCATAGCGATGTCTTTACCTCCGGGTGCTTTTAGCACGTCCCCGGTTACCGTGCATCCGTCCTTACCCTCACTGGCGGGTACCTTTTCCGCCATGGGTTCACCTTTGGTGATGTTTTGCACGGTGCCCAGGTTGCGGTGGTCGACTTTTTCTCCTTCCCCCTGTGAAAGTTGATGGTGTTCACCAGGAGGTTTGAAACGGTAGTTGAGGTACGCGTCCTGCCCCGGTGACGGCGGGGTACCCTGGGCGATAGAAGCCCGTCTGTTCAGAATATTCAACTCCACAAGATCACTTATTCGTTCTTCGTCGATTCCGGTGACGACACCGGCGTCTTTGATGATGTTAATGACCTGATCCAGGGATGGCATACGGTTGAATTCTGTTCCCTCCAGCGTCATGAAGGCGGTCATTCCGTCTTTGTCCACGGTGATAACAACATTCACTTCCGGATACGTTTCCGGCTTGAAGTCCGCTATCTTTACCGGAACTTCGTGGCTCAGTTCACAGGCACGTTCGACTTCGCTGAAATCGACATCGGTGACACCTTTATCTCCAATGACCGCCGTTGCCTTTTCCAAACTCAGTTTCTCCCCGGCGCCGATAGGTGGATGCACGGTGAGAAAAACGCCATCTTCACGGGCTTCTATTGTGCAGTAACCATTCAGGGCCGTATCTTCGCTGATAATTGTGTCAGTATCGACCGGGAGCTCATTCGCCAGTTTGGCCAGCATTTCGTCGCGCTGCTTTTTTTCCTCATCAGCTAAAAAAACGTAGAGCTCGTAAGGCCGTCCTTTAGTTCCGAACATGCCTTTGCGGCCTTCAACCAGGATTTCATAGCTGACTTTAGAGGAGGATACTCCGAGTTTTTGAGCTCCTTTTTCCACTGCCCGCTCAAGAGTGTTTCCCTTTACTATTACGATTTCTTCGTCCAAAAAAACGAGCCCCCTCGTGGAACAGCATATAAGAGAAAAGGAATACCAGATGGATCTAACAAGCGTCTTGATATTTTACCAGATAATTATAGAGCAAGGCAATGTTCCTT
>CAYSPT010000061.1:6553-29566 GCA_964432985.1 uncultured bacterium | reverse complement strand
CATACTTACGTCATTCGCCGGCTTGACCGGCGAATCCAGTCTCACTTTCTATACTTTCTGCTCCTCAGTCTCACCAGTCTGCGGTCCTTTACCGCGGATCATATTCTCTATCCATGTAGTCAGCACGAACGACACCGTTCCCACGGCGGTGCCGGCGATGATGGCCAGTATCCCCCACGGCTCCCCGATCACCTTCCAGTAGATTCCCGCGGCGCTCCCCAGGATGATGGACACAAGCCCCGAGTGCTTCGAGGCTTTCTCCCAGGTCATTCCGAAGACGAAGGCGGCGAAGGGCCCCGCGGCGCGCAGCATGAACGAGAAGATGTTCAGGGTGATGATGTTTATCTTGAACAGCGCGATACACATGGCCGTCAGACCGATGACCACGTTGCAGCCCCGGGTGATGGTGGTGATACGGCTGTCCTCCACCTCGGGATTGATATACTTCTGGTACAGGTCCTTGACGATGATGGTGGAGGCACACAGCATGTCGGTGTCCGCGCTGGACATGGTGGAGGCGATGATGGCGGCGCAGACCAGGCCTGAAACCCAGGCCGG
The DNA here is from genome assembly GCA_964432985.1 of uncultured bacterium. Classification (GTDB taxonomy): domain Bacteria; phylum Muiribacteriota; class CAYSPT01; order CAYSPT01; family CAYSPT01; genus CAYSPT01. Next base: position 29,008 of record CAYSPT010000061.1, on the reverse strand, counting down.
AGCGAAGGAGAACACCACCGTGGACAGGGCTTTCTGCGGCTCCAGGTCCGGGAACACCGAGAAGGCGATGATCCCGATCACCGCCGGGATGAAAGCGAACAGCCCCATGATCAGCGCCGAGATGAAGATGGACTTTCTGCCTTCCTTCTCGCTTTTGGCCGAGTAGATCCGCGAGACCATCTCCGGACCGGACATGAAGGTGATGAAATACATCAGGATGAGGCTGGCGATGGTCCCAAGTCCCATACCGCTCACCGACAGCTTGGCCGGGGGAATCGAAGCGGTGATGTGGTCCCAGCCGCCGGCCCCCTTGATGATAAAGGGAAGCGAAATGAGCAGGCCGCAAAAGATGACGATCCACTGGAAAAAATCCGTGAAGGTGTCAGCCCACAGGCCGCCCATCACCGTGTAGACGATGGTGAACACCGCGGCGATGATGATCCCGGTGTTGACCTGCATTCCCAGCAGGGCTGAGATGATGATCCCCGACGCCAGTATCTGCGACGCGGTCAGGCAGAACAATGATGCGATGTGCAGCACCGCCGTGATGATGTGGCTGGTTGTTCCGAACCGCCGGCCCACCACCTCCGGGATGGTGTAGGCCATGAGCTTCCGCATCTTCGGCGCGAAGAAGGCCATGGGGATGATCCCCACCGCCGCCGCCAGCACGTACCACACCGCCGACATCCCCCACTCGCCGTAGGCTTTGCTCACCAGCCCCACGGTGCTGCCGCCGCCGATATTGTTGGCGGACAGGCTGACTGCCACCAGCAGGGCGGGCAGCGCCCGTCCGGCCAGCAGATAATCGGAGCTGTTCTTGATCAGGTAGCGGTTTGCGTACCAGCCCACCCCCAGCATCCCCAGCAGGTAAATACCAACGATTATCAATGCACTCGGACCAGCCATGTATCTATCCTTTCAATCCAGTCATCTTCCGGCAATAATCCAGTCATCCTCCGCCATCAATCCAGTCATCTTCCGGCAATAATCCAGTCATCCTCCGGCAATAATCCAGTCATCCTCCGGCAATAATCCAGTCATCCTCCGGCTTGACCGGAGGATCCACTCCTTTATTTCCTCAGTCTGGGGTCCAACGCATCACGCAGCCCGTCACCCAGAAAATTGAATCCCAGCATGGTCAGGCAGATGGCCATGGAGGGGAATAAAAGCTGATACCCGTATGACCGAAGTCCCCCCAGGGCGTCGCTGGCCAGTGTTCCCCACGATGCCATGGGAGCGTTGACACCCAGCCCGATAAAGCTCAGAAACGACTCGGTGAAGATGGCGTTGGGGATCATCATGGTCAGCGCCACCACGATGGGCCCCATGGCGTTGGGGATCAGGTGCCTGAGCATGATCCGCAGCCTCCCCGCGCCCAGGGTCCGGGCCGCCAGGATGAACTCCTGCTCTTTTAAACTCAGGGCCTGACCCCGGACGATCCGGGCCATCCGCACCCAATAGACCGATCCCAGGGCGATGATGATGGTCTTGAGCCCCGGTCCGATCACCACCATGAGCAGTATTACGTAGAGCATCATGGGCACGGTGGCGATGATGTCCACGATCCGCATCATGATGTTGTCCACCCGTCCGCCGGCGTACCCGGCGATACCGCCGTAGAGAACCCCGATGAAGAAATTCACCAGGGTGGCCACGAAGGCCACCAGCAGCGAGATCCGGGCTCCGTACAGGACCCTGATGAAGAGGTCGCGGCCGTGGGAGTCGCTGCCGAAGAGGTAATTGCGGTTGAACACGCTGCGGTGGACAGCGATCTCATTTCCGTCCACGGTAATGACGAACTTCTTCGCTTTCGGGTCCCCCGATTTTACTGCTTTGGCCGCCATGCTGTAATCGAGCAGGACGTTTTTGCCGTCGATGTCGTAACGGCGGAACTTCTTTAACATGTTGTTTTCGGCCGCTTTCAGTTTCTCGATCAGCCGCCCGCTTTCGGTCACCCGGTACAACTGGTACTCCTTGTGCATGTAGATAAAGGTGGCATCGGACAGCCGGTAGATTTGAAAGACAGGCGGGATGTTGGCCAGTTCCAAGTTCTGGTCGGAGTAGGAATAAGACGAGATCCAGGGGCCAAACACCGCGGCACCCAGAATGATACAGATAATCACCAGCCCGATCATGCTCAGCAGGTTCTGCTTTAACCGGCGCCAGGCGTCCTGCCAATAGGTCAGGCTGGGCCGCGCGATCTCCTCTCCGCCCCGGCGATCCGCCGGCAGCGGCTCCCACATGTCAGGCGTTATGTTGTTCATCTCTGTCTCCTGGACCCCCCTTACTTTCTACGCTATTATTCCAGAGGGTGGGTGGTTCTAATCTCAATATAAAATCTCATCTGCTCATCAGTCATTGTCCGGTACCTGCCGTCATTGTCCGGCTCCTGTCACCTATTCCTCCAGTTTTATCCGCGGGTCGATGTACATGTAGGCCACGTCCACGATGAAGATCATGGCCAGGTAAAATGCCGCGTAGAAAATAGTTATCCCCATGAGTACGGTGTAGTCGCGGTTGCCCACGCTTTCCACGAAGTGCTTGCCCATCCCCGGGATGGCGAATATCTTCTCGATCACAAACGAACCGGTCATGATGCTGGCCACCATGGGTCCGACATAGGTGACCACCGGTACCATGGCGTTCTTAAGCGCGTGCTTACCGATAACGATAAGCTCGCTGAGCCCCTTGGAGCGCGCGGTGCGGATGTAGTCCTGCTGCAGTATTTCCAGCATGCTGGAGCGTGCCAGCCGGGCCACGAAGGCCATGGAAAAACCGCTCAAAGCGGTCACCGGCCCGATGTAGTGCTTCCAGGTCTTAAGCCCATGTGCCGGCAGCCACCCCAGCCGGGCACTGAACAGGTAGATGATCAGCGACCCCAGCACGAAACTGGGGATGGTCACTCCCAGGGTGGCAATGAAGCTCACGGAGTAGTCCTCCCAGCGGTTCTGTTTCAAGGCGGAGATGACACCAAGGGGTATCCCCAGCAGCACCACCACGATAGCTGCCAGACCGCCCAGCCTGGCAGAGATGGGGAACCCCTCGACTATCAACTCGTTCACCGTCACGCCGGCCCGTTGAAACGACGGTCCCAGGTCGAAGGTGGCCACTCCCTTGAGGTAGTCCCAGTACTGTTTCAGCAGGGGGTCGTCCAGGTGGTACTTCTCGTTCAGGGCGGCGATGACTTCGGGGGGCAGGGGCTTCTCCCGGGTGAACGGCCCTCCGGGAATGGCGTGCATCAGAAAGAAGGTGATGGTGATGATGAACCAGAGGGTGATCAGCATGGAGAACAGTTTTTTCACCACGAACCTGGTCATCGGATCGGAGCTCCCCCTTACATAGGCTTTGAAACTATCAGGAACAAGCCCAGGCCCAGCAGCACCAGCGCACCCAGGGTCAGCGCCATGCCGTTTCCCATAAAGTGCCCGGCCAGCTTTTCTTCGGGAAAGTCGGAAATGACCATGGGCAGTGAGCCCTGCTTTTCAAAGTTGACCTGGTCGCCTTTCCTGTCGGCGGACCCGAGAACGTAGAGCCGGTCGCCGGGTTTCACGAAAATCTCGAACAGGCGGATATTCCCCCGGCCGGATAAGCCGATTGACTGAAGGTAGTTTTCCACCACGGGAGGAAAATTCTTGCTCCAGAGCTTTGATTCGGCCTTGATGTCCTTATTGAAAACCATTTCGGCTCCCTGGATGAGCACCCGTGCCCGGCCGGTACCGTCCTCCAGGTAGATGGGCTCACTGCTTTCAAGCTGCTTGAGGGTCTTCCAGGACTTGTGTGAGCGTCCCCGGCGGTTGTACTCCCTCTGAAGCTCTTCCACCTTGACTTCATAGTAAACACAGGGCGTTTCAGAAATGGGACTGATCAGTTGCCGGTCGCCTTCGATTGCTTTGCCCTTAACTTCCGCCAGTCCCTTGTAAACCCGGTTGATCGGTAATGTCGGGGTGGACTTGATGAGGTAGAAATTCTTCAGTTTGGAGTAGGCCAGGCATACCACACCGATGCCTCCCAGGAGCACGATACCACCGATAATGACATTGATATCCATCCTAGTACCTGAGCAGGACTCCTCCCCAGGTCAGCCCGCCGCCAAACCCGATCATGTTCAGCAGGTGCCCTTCCTGGATGATGTCCTCCCGCACCGCTTCGTCCAGCAGCAGCGGTATGGACGCCGCCGAGGTGTTGCCGTACTGGTCCAGGTTGGTCAAAATCTTCTCCGGGGCGACCCTGAGCCGCTTACGGGCAGAGTTCAGGATACGTAAGTTGGCCTGGTGAAAGAGAAAGAAGTCCACGTCTTGAACCGTCAGGCCGGCGTCTTCGGCGTTCTTCTTGGCCACTTTCGGAATGGCGCCCACGGCGAAACGGAATATCTCGTTTCCGTTCATGTAGATGTAGTGCTCCCGGTTTTCCACTGTCTCGTGGGTGGCCGGTTTACGTGATCCCCCCGCTGGTACGATAAGCTCCTGGGCCATGGCGCCCATGGCGCCCAGGTGGGTGGAGAGAATCCCCCGGTCTCCGTCCACCGGTCCCAGTAAAATGGCCCCGGCGGCGTCGCCGAAGAGAATGCACGTACCGCGGTCCTGCCAGTCGGTAATCTTCGACAGGGTGTCGGCACCGATGCACAGGACATACTTGCTCAGGCCGGCTTTTATATAGGCCGCCGACGTCACCAGGCCATAGACGAACCCGGTGCAGGCCGCCGCTACGTCGAAGGCGTTGGCGCGGTCGGCGCCGATGGCCGCCTGGACCAGGCAGGCGGTAGACGGAAACGCATGGTCAGGCGTGGTGGTGGAGACGATGATGGAGTCGATGTCGAGCGGATCGATTCCCGTGGCTTCCAGTACCCGCCGGGCGGCCTTGATGGACAGGTCGCCGGTGGAGGCGTCGTCATAAGCGATTCTGCGCTGCCTGATACCGGTACGGGCGGCAATCCATTCGTCGGTGGTGTCGATTCCCATTGCTTCGATGTCTTTGTTGGTTACAACGGTATCGGGTACAGCAGAGCCGGTACCCAGGATACCGATACCTTTCATGTCACTGCTCATGTAATTACCTCCCGGAAAATATCTTGTTTCAGCTCCGCCTGCAGGGGCGGGTATTCAATTCTACACTATTTCCAGATAAACCAAGTGAAAAAATAATACAGGAATAAAATTTATAATTTCGCTACGTCAAATGTTGAGAATTTACCATACCCGGTGTGGCTGACCGGGTGGCAGTCTACCAGGTGTGGCTGAGCACACGGACCCAGTTCTTCCAGCAGATTTTCTCCAGGGCTTCGTGGTCGTAACCAGCGCGGTGAAGCGCCCGGATGAGCTTCGGCATCCCGGCGGCATCGCCCAGGCGTTTGGGCACCAGGGCGCCGTTGAAGTCGGAGCCGAATCCCACATAGTCGATACCGAAGTGCTCCGCGATATAATCGATGTGTCGCACCATGTCACTGAGCGGCGTGTCCTGACGGTCCCGGCCGTCCGGTCTCAGAAAAGCGGTACAGAAGTTGATCCCGGCCATACCACCGGATTGCTTGATGGTGTCCAGCTGCATGTTGGTCAGGTTGCGGGAGCAGGGGCATATGGCGTGGACGTTTGAGTGGGTGGCCACCAGGGGGGCGGTGCTGGTTTCGGCCACGTCCCAGAACCCCCGCTCGGTGATGTGGGAAAGGTCCAGCATGATCCCCAGCCGGTTACACTCCTTGACCAGCCGGAACCCGGCTTCGGTCAGACCGGGGCCGGTGTCGGGGGAGTGGTTGAACTTGAACGATACCCCGTGCCCGAAGGCATTGGGCCGGCTCCAGACGATCCCGATGGACCTGAGCCCTGCCTGGTAAAACAGCCGCAGGGCGTGCAGGTGTTGATCGATGGCTTCGGCACCCTCGAAATGCAGCACGGCGGCAAAAATCCCGGTATAAAGGCAGTGCACCAGCTCGTCGGCGTTGCGCACCACCTTGACGCGCCCCTCCGAACACTCCTCGATGTCAAAGAGGTTGACCGCCTGGGGGATGGTCTTTCGCAACGCCCGTGGATAACCGATGGGCGGTGAAGTGGGGTAGATGGTCTTGACTTCTTTACCGTCCGGTGAAGTGGCGGCGGTTGTCTGTTCCGGCGGTGTTCCGGCAGGTTTCTTCTTCTGTTCCGGCGATGGCACAAACACGGCGCACATGCCGCCGGCCAGGCCGCCTTTTTTAGCCCTGACCAGGTCCAGGTGCCCTTTTCCCTTGCTGTCAAAAAATCGCTCCACGGGATTGCCCCGGGTCTTTTCAATCAGCCACCCCAGGGTGTCGTTGTGCCCGTCGAAAATGGGTATGTTTTTCATGGTTGCTGCCTCCTCGCTCATAAGTGATTTCAATTTCTCCCACGCATCCTGTTCCCTTTTCTATCTCAGTCACCGGATTTCAGGCGTTTTGCCTCGGCAAAATCATTCTCCGCCAGGTCCGGTTCTCCAAGCCTTATGTAACACTTTCCCCGGTTTTTGAAGGCAGTGGCTTTTTGCGGGTCGAGCTCGATAACCCGGGTATAATCCCTGATTGCTCTGCGTGTTTTTCTCAGCCAATGATATGCCAGGCCCCGCTGGTACCAGGCATCCGCGTAGTACGGGTGCAGAGCCAGGGCTTTGCTGCAGTCCTGTATCACTCTCGGATAATCCTTGAGGTAAAGGTATTGAGCGGCCCGCCCTTCAAATGCTTCCGGCATGTTCTCATCCATAGTTATGGCCAGGTCGTACTCTTTAATAGCTTCCAATGAAAACTTGCGGACACACAGGTAACTTGCCTGCTCGATAATCAGCCGGGCAAGGATTTGTTTTTTTCTGAGAGGCTGCATGTACACTCCCCGCTTAATTGTCTCCGGCGGAATGCGGTATCCCTGTATGAAAAACTCGTCGGGAGCTATCACACCTTCCCGGCATTGGTCTATGTTGAATCTTCTTCCCCCGGATCTGTACATCAGGTACACGTGATTGGGAGCACTCATCCCGGTAATCGGAAGCCCAAGTTCTTCTGCCAGCGCCAGGTACAGCACGGCCAAGCCCATGCAGTCTCCCGTTTTTCTGCTGAGCACCATGTTGAACGATGATATGTTTGTGGGCTTGAACTTGAAGCCCTTCTTCTTGAACAGGTATTCTGCCAGGGCGGCGATAATCTCCGGCGGTTTCATTCCGCTGCGCAGCGTTTGACGCACTTCATCAGCCATGGACCGGATGCAACCGAGGTACTGCTCTATATCGACTTTTGGATATGTCTTACGGGCGATTACCAGGGCCCCTTCGGCGATACTGAACCGGCTGGCCGGTAACGCGAAATAATCTTCGGCAGAGAGGGAAAGGCGGACTGTTTGCTCTTCTCGTTGTCTCTGTTCCAGTGTCGCTCTGCGGTGTCGGCACATCAGAAAGCACACGATAAGCAGGCAGCACAGGATTACTGAAACACGTCGCTTGATCATGGTTACCTGAAATCACCTTTATCCATTAATCAGCTATACTCATTTGCCGGTGACGGTCGGTGCGATGTCAGTATAGTACTGTACCGGCTGCCCGGTCAATTTGACCGTATGATGCCCCCAGCAGGTCATGAGGAGCGGTTGCTTCAGGCACCTCGCATCCTCCTTATTTTGGGAACGTTATATAGGCCTGTTCAGGGGTTGTATCAAATTTGAGACAATCGTACCAAATCTGGTACAACTCCACAAACGACCATATATACGCGCCAGCGTGCGCTTAAACCCAGCGTGCGCTTAAACCCAACGTGCGCTTAAACTCAGCGTACGCCTAAACCCAACGTACGCCTAAACCCAACGTACGCTGGTTGTTGTTTTTATTGCTACAACCTTCAGAGAGACATATATGTCACCGGTTGGCGCTACAAATCAGTTTTCACCCGACCGGTCCGCAGCACTTGCCGCCCGGTTAAATTTTCCGGATTAAACTTCCCGGCGTCTGGTCCGTATGTGAAGGTGAACGAAAAATTCCCGAGGCATTCATGAATCACTCGGGAGAAAAAAAACGAGTGGCGGGCAGCGCGCGAGCCACACTACCACTCACCAGGGAAGAGGGGACCCACATGTATTCTACCCGTACTACATATGTCCAGTTGTTCTGTTGCATGATCGCTTTTTTCGCCGTTCTTTTTAGCGGAGTTCTCGGCGCTGCTGATGCTCGCAGCGCTGCACCTTTCGGTGATTTCTCCGACTATGGCGACTTCGACAACGACGCCAAATCATCCAAAAACGAAGATACCGTGGGGCAGGGCACGCTCCAGGTCATCGCCAAAGGGAAGGAACCGGTGGAAAAAGAAGAATCCATCCTGGTATTCCCTCTCAAGCACACCGATGTGGATACCGAGATCTCCGGGTTCATCAGCCGGGTCACAGTGACCCAGACCTTCGAGAATCCCTTCGACGAGACCATCGAAGCCGTCTACGTCTTCCCCCTTCCGGAGGACGGAGCGGTGTTCGACATGACCATGAAGATCGGTGAGCGCACCATAAAGGGCGTTATCAAGAAGCGGGAAGAAGCCCGGCAGATCTACGAGCAGGCCATTGCCGCCGGCAAAACCGCCAGCCTGCTGGAGCAGGAGCGTCCCAACATCTTCACCCAGACGGTGGGCAACATCCTGCCTGGTGACACCATCCTCATCGAGATCAGCTACGTGGACGTGCTGAAGTACGATGACGGCTGGTACACCTACGTGTTTCCCATGGTGGTGGGACCACGTTTCAACCCGCCGGGTTCAACCGGTGGGATTGGGGCGGTACAGCGCGGCGACGCCGGGGAGTCGGGACAGACCACCGAGGTGCAGTATCTTCGGAAAAAGGAGCGATCCGGGCACGACATCAATGTCACCGTCGATCTCAACGCCGGCGTCCCCATCAGGGATATCGAGTCTGCATCACACCGGTTCGACTTCATCCCCGGAAGCTACAGCGTGGGCAGCACACGGGCAGCAATCCAGCTGCAACGCCAGGACCGTATTCCCAACAAGGACTTCATCCTCAAGTACCGGGTCACGGGAGAAAAGCCCGAAGCGGCAGTCCTGACCCACCGGGGCAAGCAGGGCGGTTTCTTCATGATGATGGTGCAGCCGAAAGCCGATATCAGGGGCGCCGAGATCACCCCCAAGGAGATGATCTTCGTGCTGGACTGCTCCGGTTCAATGAGCGGAGCGCCCATGGAGCAGTCCAAGGAGCTGGTGCGGCACACGCTGCGGGAAATTAATCCTGACGATACCTTCCAGATCATCCGTTTCTCTGAGCACGCGTCGGGGTTGGCCCGGCTGCCGCTCAAGAACACGCCGGAGAACATCAAAAAGGGACTCAACTACATAAACACTCTGCACGGTACCGGGGGGACCATGATGATCGAGGGGATCAAAGCCGCCCTGGATTTCCCGGAGGATCCCAAACGGCTGCGCATCGTCTGTTTTCTCACCGACGGGTACATCGGCAATGAGAACCAGATCTTTGCGGCGCTTCGGGATAAGATAGGTTCCGCCCGGCTGTTCAGTTTCGGGGTGGGGAGCTCCGTCAACCGCTACCTGCTGGAGCGGATGGCCGAAGAGGGACGTGGACTGTCGGAGTTCGTAAGGCCGGATGAAGAGCCCGTGAAAGCGGTGTCAAAGTTCTACGAGCGGATCCGCAACCCCTACTTCGTAGACATCGCGGTGGACTGGGACGGCCTGGACGTGGACGATATCTATCCCCGCAAGATCCCGGACATGTTCTCTTCGCATCCCGTGTTTCTGTTCGGCCGCTACGGGCGCTCCGGCTTCGGCACCGTTACCGTCTCCGGCCGTATTGCCGGCAAGAACTACGGGCTGAAGATACCGGTAGACCTGCCGGCCTCGGAGGAGCAGAACGCTTCCCTGGCCTCTATCTGGGCCCGGACCAGGGTCAAGGACCTGATGTCAAGCATGCACCACGGCGAGCGGGAAGAAACGGTGGAGCAGGTAACCGACCTGTGCCTGGAGTTCAAGCTCATGTCCAAGTACACCTCCTTCGTGGCGGTGGAAGAGAAGGTCCGCACCGATCCCGACGGCAACCCCATAAAGGTGATGGTGCCGGTGGAGATGCCCGAGCATGTGAGCCACGATGGCGTTTTTGGCGAAGAGGACGATGAGTATGGGTTTGGCGCTTCTTTAGGAGCACCTACCGGTATGGCCCAAATGTCTCTCTCTCCCAGGATCAAGTCTCTTACGGAATCTGCTCCACGCGAGCCTCGCCGTATCCGCAAGCCGGTCCCCGAGCCGGTCGTCCCGGAAATCGAAGTGAAGTACCTCGGTTACACTAAGAAGAACGGGAAGCCGTCGGCTACCATCGAGTTTGAGAAAAAGACCTTTGAAGTCACCGAGAACTTCGACCTCAGAGGCGCCTTCAAGGTTATGGGGATCAAGCCGGACAAGCTGGAGATTTACAGCTACCGCACCCGTCGCCGCAAGACCTTCAAGCTGGAAAAAGGCTCGTGGTTCGGGATAAAAGTTAGCGAAGTGGACACCGGGACACGTGCCCGTCACGGTCTGGCTGCCAACGAAGGGCTCCTGATTACCGGTGTGGCCTCCGGTGGCCCGGCTGACGACGCCGGTATTGAACCAGGCGACATCATCACCAGCATCACCGGTCCCGACGGGCAGAAAACCGTCATCAGCAAACCGGCGGACCTGCCGGAGATGTTGAAGGATGTTTCTTCCGGTGCCCGGTTCCTGGTGATAGTCATCCACAACGGCTTCCGGCAGGCCCGTCCGCTGACGGTGACAGAGCAGCCGGATACGATTTCGTCCGGCACCTGGTATTGAGCCGGATCGACCGGTAGATCCTGTTATTGATGGTTGGCTCCTGAGTTACTGGCGAACCTGCGTGTCATCACCTCGCCGTTGCAGTGAGGATGGAAATGCAGTACTATTTGCCCGGGAACAAGGATTCGATAATGGCGACACCGGGCAACAATTCGATAGTTTCGTTACATGCAGAGGACTTCCGCCACCGTCTGGCGGCGGTGGAAAGGATCGTTCTCGCCGGGAGCAGAGAAGCCCTGTCAGAACTGAAGGGCGCTCTGGCAGATGAGTCCGACATCTATGTCAGGGCTGCGCTGGTGCGGGCTATCGGCGAACTCGGTACAGTGAATGACCTGCCAGTAGTCAGACCGTTTCTGACTAACAGCGATCACCGCACTCGGGCCAACGCCGTTGAGGCGATCGGTCTACTCGGGGAAGAAGAGGACCTGGAAACGCTGCTGCCCTTCCTGGACGACCGTAATCACCGGGTACGGGCCAACGCAGTCATCGCTCTGAAAGACAGCTACCCCGTTGAAGCCGGCTCCGCCCTTGAATCCCTGGCCGAAAACCGGGACGCGCGCTTCCGTGCTGCCGCCGCCTTCGCCTGCCTGAAGGTGACCACAGACGGGGCGGTGGAGCTGCTGGCCGGCCTGGTCGACGACGAAGCCCCGAACGTCGCCGCCCGGGCGGTATCCTTCCTTAAGATCCTGGAAGCTGCAGGTAATGGGAAGGCCTCCGCCATCATGGAGAAATTGGGCGCGGCCCGGGAAGAAACAGGAGCTTTCAGGCCTGCCGGAGGCGCAGGAACCACTGAATCATTCATTGCCATCGATGACGGGTCGTTGATCGAGCTCACGCCGCAGCCGGCAGACGATCACGGTGAGGCGGTCCCCTCCCGCGTGAACCAGTCGGTGGTGCACTCGCTCTACTCGGAGCGTGGTGTTGCTCCCGGTGTCGACCTGGCCGAACCGATCACCTCAAAAGCCGCCCAGGTGCCCGGCGTGGAACCGGCCACCGGCCGGCGCAGACGCCTGGCGATCCCGGAGAACAAGTACCTCATCGTCAACGAGGTGGGGCGCGGCGGCATGGGGGTGGTACTCAACGCAACCGACACGGACATCCGCCGCCAGGTGGCCATGAAAATGATCAGCAACCAGCGCTCGGTCACGACCGATTTCCTGGAACGGTTTGTGGAGGAAGCCCAGGTCCAGGGGCAACTGGAGCACCCCAACATCTGCCCGGTGCACGAGTTGGGGATGGACCGGGAGGGCCGGGTCTACTTCACCATGAAGATGGTGCGTGGTAGCTCTCTGGCCGACCTGGTCATGAGCGCCAGGGAAGAAGTAGCCGACCGGGGACTGCACCGTCACCCGGAGATACTCACCATCTTCCTGAAAATCTGCGACGGGATAGCGTTCGCCCACTCCCGGGGCGTCATCCACCGGGATCTGAAACCGGACAATATCATGGTGGGTGATTACGGTGAGGTCTACGTTATGGATTGGGGCCTGGCCCGGATCGTCGGACGGGAGGACGACCGGCGGGATGGCCTGGTTGTCACCGACCGGACAAACAGCGGCGATACCATGAAAACCATGGCCGGTGCGGTGATCGGAACCCCGGCCTACATGCCCCCGGAGCAGGCCCGGGGAATCGTGGAGGAAATGGACGAGCGCTCGGACATCTACTCCCTGGGTGCCCTGCTTTACGAGCTGCTCACGCTGGAACAACCGTTTACCGGCACCAATCCATGGGAGATCATCGACCGGGTCCGTGCGGAACCTCCCCTCCCGCCGTCGCGGCGGGCTACCGGGCGGTTGATCCCCCCAGAGTTGGATGCGGTGGTGATGAAGTGCCTGGAAAAGGACAAGGGCCAGCGGTATCCCGGCGTTAAAGAACTCAGGCAGGACATCGAACTCTACCTATCGGGCCGGCCCATCGTCGCCCTGGAGTACAATCCCTGGCAGTTATTTGCCAAGTGGGTGGGCCGCAACCGGGTGCTATCCGCCGCTTCCCTGGTGGTAATCCTGATCCTGGCCGTTTCCTTCGCCGTCTCCTATATCCGTATCTCCGCTTCTGAACGTGAAGCCCGGATGGAGCTCATCAGGAACCGGATGCGGCAGGCTGAGCTGGAGATGGAGACCAGGAACCATGTCAAGGCTGTTTACCATTATGAACAGATAATCGATGAGATACAGGATAATCCCGGTCTCTATTCCGATGTCGATTTCGCCTACATGGACCTCCACCTCTGGAAGGCCTGGAACTGTCACGGTGGTTTCAGAAAGAACACCTTCACCTCTCCTTCGCACGAGACGTATGTCAAGTCGGTGGTTTTCAGCCCGGACGGGCGGCTGCTGGCCTCAACCGGGATGTCCCACCAGGGAGGTTTGAAAAACACGATCTTTCTCTGGGATGTGAAGACGCGGGCTCTCCTCGGCGGTCTCTATGGCCACCGGAAGAACATCAACTGCCTGGCCTTCAGCCCTGCCGGTACCCAGCTCGGGTCCGTCAGCCAGGATAAAACCGTCAGGATCTGGAATACGGAGCAAATGAATGAGATTGCCGTCCTGACCGGCCATGACTTCGCTATCAACAATCTGGTCTTCGATTCCACCGGTGCCACCATGGCCACCGGAGATGAAAAAGGGCATGTCAAGCTCTGGACAAAAGACGAAACGTTGTCATGGATTGAGTCTGAAACATTCCGGGTGCCAAAAACGCCCTGGATTCCCCAGGGAGTCAAAGCCCTGGCTTTCAGCCCCGATGACCGACTGCTGGCCGTCGGGTGCAAAGACCGCACTGTCAGGTTGTGGAACATGGCCGAAAAGAAAATAATCGCCACCCTGTCAGGGCATGAAAATGATGTTTCATCAGTGGTATTCAACAGTGATGGTACGCTGCTGGCTTCCGGGAGCAGGGACTGCTGTATCAAGCTGTGGAAACGAACAGGAGATTCCCAACAATTCACCGAAACCACCACCATCAGGGAGCATGGTGAAAATGTCCAGGCCCTGTCTTTCAGCCCCGACGGACGGCTGCTGGCTTCAGCCAGCTGGGATGAGACGGTCAGGCTGTGGGACGTTGAAACGGGCTCGGCTGTGGCCCTGCTCACGGGGCATAGGGGTATGGTGCACACGCTGGATTTCAGTCCCGACGGTCGTATCCTGGCTTCCGCCGGGGGGGATAAGGTTTTCCGGTTCTGGGACATGACTGCCCGCGGCGGGCTTGTTACCATGTCCATGTCTACCGGAAAGAAGCTCCTGTCGGGGATGGTGACCGCGGTGGATTTCAGTCCCGACGACCGTATCCTGGCGTCGGCTTACGAGGATGCCGTCGTCACCTTGTGGGACCCGGATACGGGCGTTGAGACCGGTATGCTGGCGGGGCATACCAACAGGATTGCCGCCCTTCGTTTCAGCCCCGACGGGCGATGGCTGGCCTCGGGGGGCCTGGACGGCCTTATCTGCCTGTGGGATGTCGATCAGCAAAGCCTGGACGCCACGTTTGGCGAGGATATGTTCCTGAAAGTCCTGGCTTCCCTGGGGCAGGATACAAAGACCAACGAGGTTCACGCCCTGACTTTCAGCCCCGAAGGAACTATCCTCGCTTCGGGGCATGAAGACAGAACGATCAAACTGTGGAACCTGGAAACAAAGCAGCTGGTCGATACGTTCGAGGGTCACGAATTCCTCCTGCAAAGCCTGGATTTCAGCCCCGACGGACGTCTTCTGGCCGCCGGGGACAAGGGACATAAACTATATCTCTGGAACATGCTGGATAAGAATCTGTTGGCCATTGATCAGGCTCACCAGGCCCCCATTAAATCGTTATCGTTCAGTCCCGATGGAACACTGTTGGCCACCGCCGGGTGGGACAACACCCTGAAGCTCTGGAAGATGGAAGGGGACCGGGCCGTTTGCCTGGCGGTAATGGGTTTGTCCGGGGCGACGGGAACCTACAACAAGAATGCCCACAAGGGCAATGTCAACACCGTCGTCTTCAGCCCCGACGGCCGCATCCTGGCCTCCGGAGCCGGGGACCGGACCGTCAAGCTCTGGGATGTCCGAACCCGCAAGCACATCATCACCTTCAGCGAGCATGACGGCGAGGTAACCGCGCTGTCGTTCAGCCCCGACGGCACTATGCTGGTCAGCGGCAGCAAGGACGAGACGGTGAAGCTCTGGAAGTTCGACGGCGCGCTGAAGTCGGGGCAGTGACGTTCCGGACATGGTGTTGCCCGTCACCTTGTATTGATCCTGGCCGATACAGCTTCAGCTGAACAGGATTGCCGCCAGGTCGTAGCCGATGCGGTTGATCTCCGCGTGCTGGAAGTTACTCAGGATGATGATGCACACCCCGTCGTCCACGAAACGGGCCATGTGGCTGGCGAAGCCGTTGAGCCCGCCGCTGTGGGCCGCCACCCGGCGTCCGAAAACTTCGTAGGACGCCCACCCCAGGCCGTAGTCGCCAAGTCCGGGGGTGAACATCTTCTCCAGTACCGACGACTCCAGGATACGGTCGGTGTACAGGGCCCGGTCCCAGCGGAACAGGTCCTCCACGGTGGATACCAGGCCGCCGGAGCTGAGAGAGTATTCCATGTTCATGTAATCAGCGTTGACCAGGCGCCCGTCCTGAAGCCAGTACCCCGAAGCGCGGTGCGGCAGGACATCGTGGGCGTAGTCCAGGCGGGTGCTCATCATCTGCAGCGGTTCGAAGATGTTCTTCCACAGGAAGTGGCCGAATGTTTGTTTAGACACCAGTTCAATGATGTGCCCCAGCAGGATGTAGCCGGAGTTGCTGTAGTTGTACTGCTCGCCCGGCTCGAAATCCAGCTCCCGCTCGGTGATGCGCTCGATGAGCCGCTCCCGTGAGCAGGGCAGTTTCAGCAGGATCTGGTAATCCGCCGAATCGGAGATGTTGGGCACCCCGGCGGTGTGGTTCAGCAGGTGGCGGACGGTGAAGCGTTTCCCCTCCCGATAGTCGGGGAGAAACCGGCTGACCCGGTCGGTCAGTTTCAGCGCTCCCTGCTCCTTGAGCAGCATGACAGCGGTGGCGGTAAACGGTTTGGTCAGCGAGGCTATCCTGAACAGCGTGTTGGGCCGGTTGGACACCTCGTGCTCATAGTCGGCCATCCCGTAGCCTTTTTTCACCTGCATCCCGCCGGGGCGGGCGATGAGCACCGTGCCGCTGAACTCGCGGTGGTCCACCAGGCGGTTCAGGTAATCGTTGATCCGGGAACCGGTCGTGTCTTCGTTTTCGATTATCATCGTGTCGCGCTCCTTTCTGCGCCGTTATGATAATGGTCATCAAAACTATCGTCAATCGTGGCCGGTAAGGAAATCATGGAGAGAGCAGACATGTACATTATCTCCAACAGGATAGGTTTCTTTGACCGGGGCGATAATCCAGGCTTCGTCGATGTGAAGGTCATTCAAGGAGGTCCAGAAACCGCGGTGCACCCGGGGAGCGGTAGATTTCTTGCATTCGACGGCGATACGTTTGTTTCCTTTTTCCAGCACCAGATCCAACTCGGTCCCGTATGATGTCCGGTAGAAGTATGGGTTCCATCCCGGGAACGAGGCCAGGATATTTTCGATCACGAAGCCCTCCCATGACACTCCGCACGCGGGATGTCCGAAGAGGTCATCCAGTGTCTCCAGGTCGAGGAGAGCGTGCAGGATACCCGAATCTCTGACATACACCTTCGGTGACTTGATGATGCGTTTCCCGATGTTTTGCCGAATCGGTTGGAGCACCCGGACCATGAATGTTTGGGAAAGAAGATCGAGATATTTACGGACGGTCGTATGGCTTAGCCCAAGGGCTTCTCCGATTCTCGAAGCGTTGAAAATCTGTCCGTGATTGTGTGCCAACATGGTCCACAATCGCCTGAGGGTAATGGCCGGGATGTTGAAACCGAGTTGGGGGATATCTCGTTCCAGGTAGGTGCGGATAAAGCTCTCCCTCCACCGGTAGCTGACGGCATCGTTTCTGGCTAGATAGCTTCTCGGGAATCCTCCCCTGGACCATAGTGTTTTGGACAGATAACCGACATCATCGCGGTTGGGAAGCAGTTCCAACATGGTAAACGGGGATAGTTCGATGAAACAAATTCTTCCGGCTAAAGATTCCGAGCTTTGCTTTATGAGATCACGTGAGGCTGATCCGAGAATAAGAAACTGACCGTTTCTCCTGCGATCGTCAACGATGCTTCTCAAGACCGGGAAGAGATCCGGTTTACGCTGAATTTCGTCGAGACAAACGAGATCGCCGGTATGATGCTCCAAAAAAAGTTCGGGATCGTCCAGTTTCCTGAGGTCCGAAGGACGCTCCAGGTCGAGATAAACAGTTTCAGTCAATGGTGTTAAAATATGCCTGGCCAATGTCGATTTCCCGCATTGACGTGGTCCCAGCAAAGCTACCACCGGAAAGTCCTGCAGGATTTCTTTGATAATTGCTTGTGTTTTCCTTATAATATAATCTTGCATATTGAAAGTATATCATTCAATTTACAATATTGCAAGACTCTTTGCGGACCAGGTTGTGCTGCGGGAACGAAACAGGTACAATCGTGCACGCTTCAACAATGTGATATATCCGGCACATGTGGTTACATTCATGTGGGTGTATTTCGGTAACAGCACGTCCAAACAAAAACAATAAGGAGCGATATACATGAGAACAGCCAATCCCGCTCTGCGACAGAACACGTTCAGGGGCCTGGCGGGGGTAACCGGCCGGGCGGACATGATGACCATCGAGGGGACGGTGAACCGCACGCTCATCCTGCTTCTGTGCGTGCTGGGCACCGCCATTTTCACCTGGAAGACCTTCATGGAGCGGCAGTTTGCCATGGTCAACATGCTGATGATGATCGGGCTCATCGCCGGAGCGGTACTGGCGTTGATCACCATTTTCAAGAAGACCGCCGCCCCGGTGACGGCGCCTCTGTACGCCCTGGCGGAAGGGCTGGCCCTGGGCGGCATCTCCGGGATGTTCGAGTTACGGTACCCGGGGATCGTCATCCAGGCCGTGGCGCTGACCTTCGGCACGCTGTTCTGTATGCTGTTCGCTTACCGGAGCGGCCTGATTAAACCGACGAAGAAATTCATGCTCGGGGTGGTGGCCGCCACCGGCGCCATCGCCCTGGTGTACCTGGCCACCATAGTGCTGGGATTGTTCGGGGTGGGGATACCCTACATCCACGGCAGCGGCCCCATCGGTATCGGCTTCAGCCTGGTGGTGGTGACCATCGCCGCATTGAACCTGGTGCTCGACTTCAGCTTTATCGAGCAGGGCTCCAGAATGGGCGCCCCGAAGTACATGGAGTGGTACGCCGCCTTCGGGCTGATGATGACCCTTATCTGGCTGTACCTGGAGATCCTGCGCCTGTTGGCCAAGCTGCATAGCCGGGACTGAGGTGGGAACTGAGTCAAGGACAGCAGGGACTGAGCCCGGGGCCGGACCCAGAACCGGGTCCGGGACGGAAGACAAAGACAGAGATGGAGTGGGGACGTACATGAAAATAAAACAGTTCCGGTACTCGGCCGACAACCTGGCCTACCTGGTGTACGGCAGCCGCTCTGCGGTAGCCGTCGATGGAGGCGCGGTGCGGGCTATCCGCAGCTTCAGCGCCGCCAACGACCTGCGGCTGGTGCATGTGATCAACACCCATGGCCACGCCGATCACACCGTGGGCAACCGGGAACTGCTGGCCGCCACCGGGGCCAAGTACCTGGACCGCCAGGCTCTTCTGGACGCCGGCGCGGTGGATATCGATGGCGAGCCGATGAAGGTGCTGGAAACGCCGGGTCACTCCCGCGACTCCGTTTCCTTTGACACCGGAGACGCCCTGATCACCGGCGACACCCTGTTCAACGGCACCGTGGGCAACTGCTTCAGCGGGGACCTGGAAGCGTTCTACCGCTCCATCAAGCTGCTGACCTCGTACCCGGTGAACACTGTCATCTACGCCGGACACGACTACGTGCACGGCTCATTGGCCGTGACCCGCCGGATGGAGCCGGCAAACAAGGACCTCGATTCATTTCTGGCTTCCTACGACCCGGGACACGTGCGTTCCACCCTGGAAGACGAGTTCAAGGTCAACCCCTACATCCGGTTCAACCAGGAGAGCATCATGGCCATCCTCAAGGGGCGGGGATTGCCGATAGCCACGGAGTACGAGCGCTGGGCCTCGATTTTCTCGTTAGGTTGACTCTGGATGGTTGTAAGAAATTCAGTAACGTGTCTCATCTGCCGCATTGTGGAACACGGCGGGAGGCGGAGGTAGGGTAGATATGTCAGGCCGGAAACGCAGCCGGAAAGCAAAGCCCAAAAAGCTGCCAAAGCCGAAGCTCATGAGTAAGCGGCAGCAGTACGCCCTCCTGACGGGTATCATACTGCTGTGCATCGCCATCCAGTCGTACAAAATCAGCGAACCTTTCGGCGGATTCCACGCCTACAACGAAGCGCACTACGCGATGCTTGGCGAAAGCCTGGTCGAAGATCTGCTCTCTTATCCCCGGATGCGGGACGGGTCCAAAATCTTTGGCCTGCCCCCGCTGTTGTCCTATCTGCATGCCGTATCGTTTAAAATTTTCGGAGTCAGCGAATGCTCGGCGAGAATCGTCATCATAGCATTCTCCGCCATCGCCATACTATTCATATTCCTCCTGGGCAGAGAGCTCTATACTCCCCGTGTTGGGTTGGCATCTGCCGCGGTGATGGCGTTCACACCGATGTTCATCGTGGTTGGCAGAAACTTCCAGACAGACATGGTTTGCACTGCACTGATACTGGTCTCCCTCTACCTCTACGTCAAGTCCGGGAAGGAAGGCACGTCCAGGGGCACGGCAGTCAAATACATGATAGCCAGCGGCGCTCTGCTCGGCCTGTCACTGCTTGCGAAACAAACCGCCGTTCTCGTCCTCTTCGCGCTGGCCGTATGGGAGACGGTGGTAAAAAGGAAGCTGCGCTGGATCAGGCGGGAGCACATGCTGTTTCTCGCCTCAATGCTGGCGGTCCTCTCACCGTACCTGATATACATGTTACTTGAATCCTCTGAGGATTTTTTAAAAGAACAGCTCGGCAGGTTTGCGCTGGCGTACTCCGCAGAGGGTGGGTCGAAAGGGGTGAAGTTACTCGTCCGGGAGTGGTTCTGGGCTTACTCGCCGCTTCTGGCGGTAGCATCCCTGGTCTCCTTATACTTCCCGATGAGGAGCAGGTCCACCCAGGACAAGCTGGTGCTCGTATTCACAGCAGTCTTCTCGGGGATCTTCCTCTTCTACAACAAGCACAGCTACTATCTGCTGCCCGCCTTCCCGTTCATCAGCCTTCTGGTCGGCAGGATGATCGGCATGGAACTGAAAGGCAGGCCAAGAGTCGCCCTGTTGGCCGTGCTCGTCCTGTCCGGAATGTTCTATTCGGGCCTGGTGCTGTGCGGTAACAAGTACGGATACACCGCATTCGCCGGGATTAAGGACGTCATACGGAAGGAGGACGCGGGCAGTGCAAGCATACTGATGATGCAAAACATGCTATGGAACTACGGTACAATCGTTGAATACTACAACCCCGGTAAACAAGTGATCAACCTGAACCAGACTCAAACCGACGAGAAAGGCATGAGCGCGCTGCCCTACGACAAGCCTCTCTACATGGCCATGTTTGCCAGCTCCATGAATCCGGACAAAGCGCCCCCGCAATATAAAACCAGGCTGCTTGAAGGCCGGCTGAACTCGTCTAAATACAGCCTCACCCTGTTTGGAAGGTCACTCTTCCAGGTGCCGGCAAACCGTCACTTCTTCTTGAACGGGAGACTGCAGTCGGGCAAAAGCGGGCTGCCGTTCACCGCTTTCGGAATCCATAAGCTGAATGAATATCCCACGCTCTACGTCATCAAGCTTGATGCAAACGAGAGGATATTCATGGATACGGAGGGCGGCCGGGAGGCCTTCGAGATCAGGACAGTCAACTGAGGCTCTTACAGCTTAAAACCAAAGCTTCGTTAGAAGCCAAAGCTTCGTTAGAAGCTTCAATCCCCCACGGCTTTCACGATCTCTTTACGGGCGATCTCGAAATCGATCAGGGCGGATATGTAGGTCAGGCGGACCTCGCGCAGGTCGTCCCGGGCGTCAAGCACGCTGATCAGGGTGGAGATTCCTTTCTCGTAACTCATCTGGGCGTACTCCAGGTTCTCTTCCGCCTGCTTCAGCGATTTTTCCAGCACCCCGATGCGCTCCAGGCTCACCTTCAGGCTGCGGATGATCCGGGCGATCTCGTACCGGGCGCTTCGCAGAAGTTCATCCATCCTGATCGTTTCCTGCTGAAGCTCCCGCAGCGCGTTTTCGTACCGTAAACGGTTCGCCTTTTTGGATGAATTCAGGTCGCTGTCCAGCGAGAGCGTCCACTGGCGGTCGTTCAGATCGAAGCTGTCCTTGAAGTGCTGGGTGGTCCCCGTCTTTCCGTATGACGCCTTGAGGTTCAGCTCCGCCCTGAGGGAGTCGCGGGCTTTTCGTACGTCCATCTCCTGCTTCTCGATTCGCAGGTTCTGGATGTTCAGGTCGAACCGCTGGGCGCGCGCCTTTTGGAACAACCGCTTTTCGTCAAATGCGCCGTGGCGCGCGTCCAATCCCTCCAGGGAGGCCGGCGCCCGGTTGACGTGATCGGCAAGCTGGACCGGCTCAACCGGGGGGATACCGATGGTGTCGAACAGGGAGTCCAGGCTGTTTCGGTAGTCGTTTTGCTTCTCGATCAGGCGCGCCCGGGCTTCGGCTACCTTGACCTCGTTCTTTGAAACGTCGAGCTTGGTTCCCAGTCCGCAGTCGTGCTTGGCCCGTGCCATCTCGAGCATCTTTTCCACCGACGCCAGGTGGGAGCGGAACACCTCGATGTTCTTCGAAGCCTTGAGGGCGGCGAAGTAGCGGGTGACGACGGAAAAATGGATGTTCTGGACTGCCTGCCGGTAACTCAGCTGCTGGATGGTCTCGTCGATCTTGGCGGTGTTGATGTCGAAATCAGCCAGAAAATTGCCTTTCCCCCGCCTCAGCGGGTGGGAGAGATTGAGCCCGACAAAGGCCTTTTTATCAGCCGGTTCAGATCCCGACGTGGTGGACTCATACTCGCTTTTGGCAATCTGCGTGCTCAGGGATACGGAGCCGTTTGATTTCAGCTTCTGGTCCACCGAGATGGTGTACGTCCGGGAGACCGACCGGGAACCGGTCAGGATGTCGTCCCGCTCGGAGGGGTTTGTCCGCTCCGAGACATTGCTCCTGGAAGAAGCGTTAAACCCTGGCGTGTAGCTTTCTCTGGCTATCAGAACGTTCTCGGTTGCAATGTCACGGCCCAGAGCGCCGGTCAGGATGTCGGGATTGTGCTCCATGGCCAGGGCGAAGCACTGGTCGATGTCCAGTACCGTTAAGTCCCTGGTTGTGTTTAAATTTTCACTGACTGGTGCGGCAGCAGTATCACCGTCACCGGGATTCATCTGTGCCGTCAAAGCTGTTGCCACTACCGCCGGTTGACTGGTCGCTCCGACCGACGCCGGAACGCAGGCCGTCTCACATCCAACCATAACACCGAGAAAGACCGTCATCGCATAACAAACGTAATATAACATTGTTCACACCTTCTTATTCATACTTACTCATACCGCAGCGCCTCGATGGGGTCAAGGTTGGCCGCTTTCCAGG
>CAYSPT010000061.1:0-6453 GCA_964432985.1 uncultured bacterium | reverse complement strand
CAGCGCCTCGATGGGGTCAAGGTTGGCCGCTTTCCAGGCGGGGAAGAACGAGAAAAATACCCCGACGAAAAACGACACCGAGAACGAAAGCAGTACCGAAGAAGCGGTCACAATGGTACTCCATTCCAGAAAGTTGCTCACGGAGCGGCTGATCAGCAGACCGACCAGGATACCGATCAGGCCTCCCGTCGATGATATGAGCACTCCTTCAATCAAAAACTGCAGCAGGATGTCCCGCTTGCTGGCTCCCACGGAGCGGCGGATGCCGATCTCCTTGGTGCGCTCGTGCACCGAGGCCAGCATTATATTCATGATCCCGATTCCACCTACCAGCAGCGACAGGGACGCTATCAGGGCCAGCACCAGGCTGAAGATTTCCTGGGTTTTCTGGCTCTGCTCCAGGATCTCCAGCGGTATAACAACTTCTACGTCGTCCACTCCCTTGTGCCGCCGAAGGAGAATACCGGACAGAACCTTGCCTGCTTCCCTCAGCCACTTCTCAGAGGACACCGACAGGATTATCTCGCTCACCCGGTGATAGAGCGGGTCCTCCTCGGAGTTCTTGTAGCCGCTGATACTCGTGCCGAAATTGAACTTGGTCAGGGCCGTGGCCAGCGGGATGTAGATGTCGCGGTTCACGTTACGGGACTTGATGGACGCCACGCCTTTCTGCTCCGAAGAGCCGTTGCCCGTTCCCGTATCGCCGGAACGGGACTTTTCGGGCAGCATCCCGATCACCGTGAACCGCAGACCGCCGATGGATATCAACTCACCCACCGGGTTGCTGTTGTAGAACAATTCCCTTTTTATCTCGCTTCCAAGGACGCAGACGGTGCGGTAGTTGTATCCATCCTCCTTGTTTATCAGTCTTCCCTCATTCGCCCTGAGAGAGAACAGGCGGAAATAACCGTCATCGATTCCCACCACCTTGCACTTGGGGTTGCGGTCGCCGTACTTTATCTCCTTGTCCACCACCACCTGTGGCGCGATGTCAGTGACGAAGGGGCACACCTCCTTGATGTACTTCGCGTCGTCCACCGAGAGCCCCACGCTGTAGGCCCGCTTGGCTTCCATGAGCTTCTGCTTGCCCAGGGTCTCCGCCTTGATGATGATGTTGCGGGCACCGTACTCCTCGATCTGCCGGCGGATCTCCTCCCCGGCGCCGTAGCCGATGGAGAGCATGGATATCACCGCCGCCACCCCGAAGATGATCCCCAGCATGGTCAGAAAGGTCCTTATCTTCTGGTGAAAAAGGCTGTGTATCCCGATGGTGACCGCCGACAGTATGTTCATGGGGCCACCTTATCTGCGCCGCCGGTGTAGTCACCACCGGTGTAGTCACCGCCGGTGTACAGGCTCTCGAAGTCCACCGGTTCGGCAAACTCCACGTCCGCCGTCAGGGGATCCTTGACCGGGCTGTCGTCCACGATTCTTCCGTCCCTGAGCGTGATGATCCGCCTGGAATATTGGGCCAGGTGGTCGTTGTGCGTCACCATGATCACGGTCATGCCCAGCCGGTTGAGCTCCTGGAATATCCTGGTGATTTCCAGACCGGTCCGGCTGTCCAGGTTGCCGGTGGGCTCGTCGGCCAGCAGCAGGTCCGGGGTGTTGATCAGGGCCCGGGCGATGGCCACCCGCTGAGCCTGTCCGCCCGACAGCTGAAGCGGGGTGTGGGCCCGCTTGTCGTACATCCCCAGCGCTTTGAGCACCCTGTCTATTCTGCGCTTTCTCTCTGCACGTCTCACGTTGCAGTAGATGAGCGGCAGCTCCACGTTGTGAACGATATTGACGTTGTTCAGCAGGTTGAAGGACTGGAAGGCGAACCCGATGGTGCTGTTTCTGAACAGGGACAACTCCCGGTCGTTGAGCTTCATCAGCTCTCGTTTGCGGAAGTGGTAACATCCTCCCGACTGCCTGTCCAGGCAGCCCAGGATGTAGAGCAGGGTGGATTTACCTGACCCGGACGGTCCCATGACGCTGACGAACTCGCCCTCGCGGAAAGTCAGGTCCACTCCCTGCAAGGCCTTGACCGTGGTCTCGCCCATCCGGAAGAACCGCTCTATTCCCGTAAGCTCAATCAGGATATTCTGAGCTAATCTGTTCTGTTCCATATCTCGTCGCCTTCGTTCAGGCCCTCCGTGACTGCCGCCTGCTCCTTGTTCTTCGGTCCCAGCGTGACGTACCGTTTCTCGCCGCCGCTGGTGGCACCGCTGGTGGTACCAACAGTGTAGACGAAGCTGCCCCGTTCGTCGTAGAAAACCGCCGTCAGCGGGACGCAGAGCATGTTCTCATGCTTCTCTATGACGATGTCGAACTCCACCGTCATCCCCGGTTGGAACTTCTTTGAACGCTCGGCGGTGGCGATGGTCACCTCGAACACCTTACCTGCGTTTTCGTCGCCGCCGCCCACGAACTTGTCCAGCCCGGTGCCGCTTGAGCGCTGCTTGGCGAAGTAGCCGATACTTTCCAGGGTGCCGATGTACTTTTTTGCTTTGTCCGAAGTCAGGTTGAACGCCACTTCCTGCCCCTGCTTGAACTGCCCCACCGACGCTTCGGGGACCTCCCCCTGGATGATGAACCGGTCCAGGTTGGCGATTTTCAGAAATCCCATGTAGGGATACACCTTGTCGCCTTCTTCTATTTTATAAAGCCCGTTGTTTTTCCAGCTCTTCATGTAAACCGTCGTACCGTCACAGGGCGATTTCACCGTGTACTGCTCGATCATCCGTTTCAACTCGTCGACATCCTTGATCTTGCTGTCGATCTGGTACTGGTTCTTCTTGAGCTCGATCTCTTTCTTCTCGAGCTTGTTGTCGTACTCCTGCTGTGCCAGTTGGTGATTGAGCTCATCCTTGAGGAGGGATATTTCGGCTTTGCGCCTCTGGTTGGAGGTGCCGCCCTGCACCAGGAGATCGTATTTTACTTTGGCCACCTCATGGTCCGCTTCGGCCGCCCCGAGCTGCATGGTGAGATCGCTGATCTCCTGCGCGCTCACTACCCCTTCTTTGAGAAGCGTGCGCTTCAGTTCCAGCTCCCGTTTGACCTGGTCCACCTTGTTCACCGCCAGCTCGATGGCGTAACCGTGGTCCCGGCGCTCCTGCCCGGTGCCGCCTCGCAGGAGTTTCTGCTGCTCGATTTTAGCTATTTCCAGGTTGTGTGCGGCTATTTCGATTTCCTGCTTCAGCTTGTATAGGGCGCTGTCCGCTTCCTTCTCGATGAGTTTCCGGTCAGTTTCGAATCCCTTTAGCTCCAGTTCCCGCTCCTCCAGGCGGTCCTGGTAGTCCTTGGCGTCGATGACGGCCACCTGGTCGTCTTTCTTGACCACGGTTCCTTCATCGATCATTTCATTGATCTTACCTCTCCCCTCCACACTGATGTTGTGGTACTCCGCGGGCTGCAGCTCCCCGATGTCCTTGACCGACACCAGCAGGGGTTTTCGTTCCACCCGGAACGCTTCCTTGTTTTCCAGCATGGCGGCGGTCACCACGCCGGTGGATTTCAGGATGGTTTCATCGCCGGTCAGGCCTTTCTCAACCACAGTGTGGGTGTAGTTGCTCGGCCCGGTAACGATGGAAATCACCGATCCGTCCTCCAGGCGAACGCTATCATCTTCAAAAATGACCCCGGTTGGTACCATGACCGCGTTTTCACGCCGCTTCAGGATGATACGGGCGAACACGGTCATGTTCGGTTTGAACTTCGCTTCGGTGGACGACACGTCCATGAGCACCTTGACGTTCTTGGCCTTGCCGATGCCTCCCGTGTCGAAACCGCCGGACTCGAACTCCGCTATTTTTCCGATCTCCGACACGGTCCCCCGGTACTGAGTTTCGGGGTAGGCTTCGAGCTTGAAGCTGACCTCCATCCCCGTTTCGATCCTGCTCACGTCCACTTCAGAGACCCAGGTCTCTATCTGCATGGCTCCCAGGGAAGATACCTCCATGAACGATGTGCCACGCCGCACGGGGCTGCCCGGTTTGACCTTCTCCATCTGTCCCCAGGTGACCCAGGTGTCCCCGTAGATGATCACTCCCTCTATGGTAGCGGGGACCTCGGCTTTCTGTATCATCTCGCGGTAGTAGTCGATTTGCTTCCGGCTGAAATCGAGCCGGGACTGGACCTCTTCCAACTCGTTCACCCGGTCGGTTTCGAATGCTTCCAGCCGCTTACGGGCTTCCTCCAGGTCGTGCTTCCTCAGTTTCACGTCCCGCCGGGCGCTTTCCACCTGGTCCTCACCGGCGCCTTTCTTGAGAAGCTTCAGATCACGCTCCGCAGCTTCGAGTTTCAGCTTCTCCGTTTTCTGCTCAAGCTCCACCATGGTCAGCTCTTCCCGGGACACGAACCCCGATTCCAGGTGCTTTCTTTTCTCATCTATCTCTTTGCCCAGCACCGTGATCTTGTTCTCGATGTTGCGTATCTTGAAAACGGTCCTGGTGTACGCCGAGGCGTCCAGCCCGTGCAGGAGGCTGTCGAGATTGAGCTCCGCCACCTCCAGGCCGTATTCGGCGAAGGTCACCCGGTTTTTCAACCTGAACGCCTTCAAATCGTGATCCAGTTTCTTGAGCTGCAGGCTGGCTTCGTGTTCGCCTTCCTCCAGCTCCAGCTGGTAGAGGGCGTCTTCGTATTCCCTGGCGTCCACGGTGCAGACGATGTCGTCCGGTTTGGCCATGGAGCCTTCATCGGCCAGGGTGAGTACGGTGCCGTAGAAAGGTGGAAATACCTCCTGCTTGTCCCTGGCCACCAACCGGCCGGTGATAGGGATATCCAGGATGAAGGTCCCCCGCTCCACGGGGCAGGGGGTGAACATGACCGCGGTTTGCTCTTCGGGCCGGCTCCAGGACCACCAGAGGTATCCAGCTTCCGCCAGGAGCAGCAGCACTACCAGGCCGATGAGAAATCGTTTAGTGAACAAACGCGGCCTCCTGTCCCGGTTCCAGTCCTTCTCCGATCACGCAGTAATTTTCGTCTTCGTCCAGCACGGTGACGGCGCGCTTTTCAGTGCCGAAGCCGCTCTTGACCTGGACGAATCGGCCGTCTTCTTCAGAAATGATGCAGTCCCTGGGGACCACCAGTTTCTTTTCATAGCGCTTCTTGAGGATCGATACCAGGGCGGTTTCACGTGGCCTGATGGGCAGGTTTTCCCCGTCTATCTCCACCTCCACCTTGAAGAACTTGGCGCCCTTGATGTCGCCTTTTTCCTTGAGCTCCGCCACCTTGTTTATGGTTATCACCCGCCCGGAAAAGACCTGCTCCGGCTGGCTGATCATCCTGATCTCCGCCGTGCTTCCCACGCTGATATAATCCACGAACCGCTCGTCTACCCTGGCCGCCACCTTCAGGCGGCGCAGGTCGGCGATCTTCAGTATGGACATCCCCCGCCAACACCGGCTGCCCACCTGGATCTTCCCCTGCCAGTTGCTCTGGTACAGCACCACGCCGCCGCAGGGGGCCTTGACGACGCACCGCTCCAGTTCCCCCTGCCTTCTGCGGGTGGAGGCTTCGTTGCGCTCCATCCTGATACGGCTCTTCTCCAGGTTGAGCTCATTGACCTTCGTCTTCGAATCACGGTCGTCCAGCGCCAGTTTAGAGTCGATGGAGTACTTCTGCACTTCCTGCTCGTAGCGGTTGATGTCCAGCGCATCGGAGCCGGCGTTGAGCATAGCGAAATAGTTTTCGTCTTTCATCCTCTGCAGCCCGGCCCGGCTCTTTTCGTATCCCAGCCGCTCGATCTCCAGCTCGCTGATGAAGCCTAGGGTGTTGAGCCGCTTGCGGGCATCGAGCCTGAGGGTGTAGTTTTCCTCTTCGATGCGGTCCTTGTCGATGTTGATACGGTATTTTTCGATTTCGTCGGGGTCCATGCCCTCCTGGAGAAAGGCCAGGATTTGCTCCGAGCAGCCGAGATACTCCTTCTTCTTGAGGGTGGTGCTTCCCAGTTCGAAGGCTTTGAGCTTGTTGCCTTCTTCCTTGGTGCGGTAGGTTATTTTTTGAAGCTGCAGCCTGAGCGAATCACGAAGTATCCTGTTCTCCATCTCCAGGGTGTCGAACCTCACCGCCATCTCGTCCTTCTCGATGATGCTGCCTTCGGGAGCCAGGAAATCGATAATCATCTCGCCGCGGACCGTGGGAGTGGTGACGTTCTTTTCGATCATGGGCTCAACCAACCCGTCCCCGGGAACGAAGATCGAGTAGTCCTGCTCTGTGACGCGGTAGAAGAACTGCTTGTCCGGCTGGATGGTGCTCTTTCCGCAGCCGGCAGCCAGGAGCGCAGCGATGAGCAGCAAAAAGACACCGGGGCCATACCTGCCCACATTCATTGTCGTACCTTCCACATCTGTTGGTTATACATACGCAGCGGTCCCAGCTAATCCTCCTGATCGGGCAGATAGCTCATGGTTGTATCATCGGCGGTGCCCCGCTTCAGGTCGGGACCGGTGCTGCCGATGACTCCCTGGC
>CAYSPT010000060.1:28488-30520 GCA_964432985.1 uncultured bacterium | reverse complement strand
GGATGATCGTCGAAAACAGCTATCATTGTTCGACTCTTAACCGGACACTAGTGATCGACGATATCGAGCTGGTGCTGCGTCTTGTGGCCAAGAAGCGGGGGCTTTCGGTGGTGGCCAACAGCACGGTCATCAGGGAAGGTCGCCGCGAAAAGCCCTCAAGCTGGAAGGACATTTTCAAGGAGAAGTACGATTACGAACGGTTCGAAGAAGCCCTGTTCGAGGGGTGGCTGAAACCGCCCGATCTCTACGCAGAGTACTCGAAACGGTTCAGGCACAAAGATGAATATCTAAAACCTTTCGGCACCGCCAGGCTGCTCAATGACGTGTTCGTCATAGGCGGTACCGATATCACCGAGGACGTTATTACCGGGCTGCTCGTCAAGTACAAGGTGAGCGGCAAACAGATGGATAAGGCCCTGGAACTCCTCAAGGAGTACCGGGAAAGCCGGTTCGGATGGTGAATCCAATGGCATACAGAAACTGTTTTAAATGGATTGTAGGCGTCGCGGTGATATCGCTGCTCTGGCCGGGAATGACGGTGCAGGTGCAGGAGCTCGATTTCAACTACGCCAACACCTACGTGATGGTGGTCCGTATTCAGGATCCTCCCCGGCCCAATCCTCCCAATGCCGAAAACGAGCGGTATGTCTACGAGGTCCACAATCCCAGCTTCAGACTCATCCCGCGGTTGTCCGACCCCAATTCGTTTTCCATCACCGTGGACCGGGAAGAGAACCTCTACATCGCCGACAAGGTAGATTACAGCACCATCCCCTCGGTCATTACCCAGCCCGCTGATGATCCCCGTTTCCGTGACGGTCTGGCCCTGGAGGCCTGCCGGCGGTTCACCCGCCAGGTAATCATGGAATCGTACGTGGCCAATATCCCTCCTGATGCGCTGCCCGACGGTTTGAACCCGAATATCGTCTACTGGCCCACCTACCACCAGAACAAGTATCCCACCGAAGGCAACGAGATATACCCCGGCGGGGACGTGCAGTTCTGCTGGTTCGATCCCACCCAGGCCACCGATAACCCATCGGGAGGTTTGGGGATATTCTATCCCATACTGTTCTTCCGGCCGGTGACCGTGGACGGCGACAACGCCCACACCTGGGAGCCGGGGCTGGACAGGCTGGGGTGCTGGCACGGCAGCATCAATCACAATTATGGGTATCACGTGAACCACGCCATCAACAACCAGGACGCCATGGCCAAGCTCGACCTGGACCGCGACGGCGAGTTCGGGGCTGACGAGGAGTTCGAATCCCTGGTGTGTTACCCGCACTCTTACGTAATGACCTCCGAAGGTGACGGTGGCGCTGAGGGGGGATGCCTGGCGGAGCCCTGGGGGCAGACTATCGAGCTGGACATGTGGCTGCCCAACGGTACCTGGCATCATCGTAACCACCGGATAGGCGGGGTTGACGACTCGGTCCGGGTGCTGCGCTCCGCCTTCCAGCTGACCAACGTGTTCGGCCATCTCTACGGGTGGGATAAAGGGGATTCGTACAGCGACGACACCCTCATGCAGCACCTGGCGCTCTGGATCGTCAAGGACCTGAAGTGGAGCCTGAGGCAGTGCGGCGACCCGTGCGCCAGCGGTGAGCAGGGGCAGCTCGGCGCTCCCATGGCTTACACCAAGAACCCGTTCCAGCTCATGGTGGGGCCGTCCAACAGGATGTACCTGTTTTCGCCCTACGACGACAACAACGTTCTGCGGTATAAAGACCCGATCTACGACAGTGAAACGGGGGACATATCGTACCCGGCCGATTGGGAGCCGTTCGATATCCGGCCCATTATGAGCACCCCCGAGCTGGCCAGCGTGGTTAACGTCGACTGCAACTACGACGAGGCCAACGAGCGGTGGACCAACCTCAAGTACATCGGGCTGGCCACCTACTCCATCGAACAGGACTGGGTCTATCTCTCCAGCGCCGACGAGTTCACTGTGGGCGACCAGTTCGACGGCAAGGGCGGGGTCATGTATTACCGAACCGGCACGGAAATCAGGCAGATCGACGAGGAC
>CAYSPT010000060.1:22781-28388 GCA_964432985.1 uncultured bacterium | reverse complement strand
ACGAGGACACCAACCTCTCGGCGGACGGGCTGGGTAACCTGTATTTCATCACCGCCAACACCGGCGACTGGAGAATCACCGACTGGTCCGGCGAATGGGGTGCCTCCGCTATTCCGCTGCTCCAGGAGCAGCGGGTGGAGATGACGCGTACGCTGGACCTGAAGCTGTGGATATACCCCCGCCGGGGAGAAGGGTTCTACAACCCGCCGGGCACCGACTACAACAATGAGACGCAGGTGGTGGAAGGAGTGGCGTACCGGGACGATCCCAACGACGACATTCCCGTCCCCGATGTCCCGGACCCCCGGCCGCTGGCGGAGACCGAGTTCAGCAAGTCGCTCCATGTCGACCTGGCCACGGTGAACGACGCCAGCCCGCCCATCGAGGGTAAGTGCATCGCCGATATCACCCCGGTGAACACCACCCCGGGCAAGTTTGAGCATTACGGCCCCTGGACCGACGTCATCCTGATTGAGGATTTCGGCGAGCGCGCCCCGGCGGACGCCGCGCCGCCCTTCGTAGCCCGCTGGCAGTTCGAGAACACCGCCAACGACTACACCGTGTCCGACAGCTCAGACTGGGTCAACCACGAGTGCGTGCTGCCCTACGTGGAAGACATCGGCGGCACGCCTCCTCCCTACCGCAGTCCGAACTGGAACTGGAACCCGCTGCACTACAATTTCATGAACCAGCGGCGCTACGAAAAGAACAATATCGATCCCAACACCAACGGGGTTACCGGCGGGTGGTCGTCCAATATCCTGGGAGACACCCTCACCACCCCCGGCACGCCCACCGCCAAGGCTCACGACACCCGGGAGTACCAGTGGTCGGTGTGGCTGATCGCCACAGAAGGAGAGAACCTGCCCGCACCGGTGCAGATCTATCCCGATCCCCTCAACGAAGCGGAGCTTCCCAACCACGAAGCCTTCTTCGTGCCCCACACGCTGGACGGCTCCGAAGCGCACCCTGAGCACCATCAAAACGGCGGGTACGAGTTCAGCTACGTCTTCAAGGACGCCGGGGTGTACGAAGTGCGCCTGGAGGCCCGCTGCCACGTCTACGACTACCGCATGGCCGGGGTCATGCCCCGGTTCATCCTCAACCCCGACGAGTATATCGATCTCAACGGGGGCCAGGAAGCGGACCGGGCGTACATCATCGCCACCGGGAACCAGTTCGAGATGGACCCGACCACGGAGTTTGTCCGATACTACTGCAAGGCGCCGGCGCAGTTCAAAGAGAACTATGTCGGACCGGAGTCGTCGTATCCCATCATCGCCCGCCGGCGGGTCATCGTGGGAGCCAAGATCCCCGATTACGGGGCCTGGGCGGCGCTGCAGCTCTTCGCCCGCAAAGAGGAGCGGCCGGGTGTGCCGGTCAACGACACGGCCTGGAAAACCTCGGCGCACGATTCCGACGTTCCCGGTTTCATCGAGCTTGACGAGGAGCAGCAGCTGGAGATGCAGGCGGTGGCGGCGACCAAGTATTTCAAGGACGTGGACGAAAAGACCATACGGGACTACATCGAAGGGAAGACGGACCCCATCAGCGGACAGGTACTGGACGCCAACGACCTGCGCTCCGAAGTCCACGACCAGTTCAGCGGGGTGGTGCCCGGGAGCGTGACATACCGGTGGAGCTATTACAACGGAAGCGAAGTCTTTACCGTGGACACGCTGGAGACCGAGGGGGAGACCGCTCCGGATTCCACCGAGGACAAGAAAGCTCCCAACCTGGTGATGGCCAGGAAGTGGAGCACCAACTCCGTCATCACCCCGGCGGATTGCCCGGGCCTGGAACCCGGTATGGAGTTTGCGTTCGACACGAAGGACATCGGCGGCCTGTGCGGCGGTGGTTTCATTGATGAAATGAAGAACATTTTCGAGCCGGATGACGATCCGCAGATCGACCTGCGGTTTCACGAGGAGGCGCCGGGCGCGGCCCGTTCCACTGGCCGGTATGTTCCTGATTTCAGCGACATAGCCCTGTTTTTCCACAACCCTCTGCACACGAATCCTCCCTTTGGTACCGTTCCCCCTTATCCGCCTTCTACCGAACCCGAGTACCTTCCCGGGCAGGGAATGAAGCAGCTGTACTGGTACCCGACACCGTCATTCGGGCGTCCGGAAAACTGCTACGAGACGATTACCGGCATGGCTGGTTACGGCAATGCCATGAACAGCTACCGTATCAAGGTGGAGCTTTTTGCCGATGTCAAGGAATTCAAAGTCACTGCGGGTGTAGAGGATGAACTGACAAAAGTCGTAAACGCTGCAGTTGTGGGCTGGCCCGAGGGTTCAGCCGGCGCGGCAAAAATGATTGCCCAGATGTTTACACCGACACTTCACCCGGGAATAAAGCTCTGCGACAAGATCTTCGATGTTCGGGTCGATGACATCACCGCCCCGGTGGTGGCTCTGAGCACTGAAAACGCTGAAATAGGGGCTACCTCCGGTGATCTCTTCAGCAATGACATAACGTTGACCATCATGGACAACAACCCGTACACCGCTCCCGGTGCCCATGAAGAATCTCCAGCCGGGATGAACGGGCTGCTGTGGGATGACGACAAGAAGCTTTCTGCCAGGCTCCTGTACACCATCGTCCCCAACGGTACTGAAGTCGACCAGGGGGAGGCCGCGCCGGCGGATCTCATCTGGGGGGACCTCCCGTCCGAAACCGAAGAATCGAGTTGGTGCAACATAGTCGCCAGGCTGATGGACGACCTGCGTCCGGGACTGGTGAAGACGGAGGATTACGACTCCATGATGCATTCTCCGGTCAGTGTTACCTATGTTTTTTCCGCCGACCAGTGGAGAATGAACGCCGACGGCGGCTGTCCCCCGGGAGATGAACCTGAACCCGCCGCGGATGGCAGCCGGGCCGGTAACATCGTATTGTACGCTACTGCGGTGGATGCCAGCGGAAACGGTTTGATGGTGGAAACGGGCGGAAACCAGTACGAGAACGTGCCGGCGCTGCTCAACGAGAGCTCCGCCGCGACCCAGGGTGAGGGGCAGACCAATTACGGACCGGATTACGTTCACGCCAACAACGTGGGGGACCTCGGAGTGAACACGTCCAAAGCTGCGGCTGATGCCGATTGCCAGGGGAACAGCTACATCAGTACCACCATTAATATTCGTGATAATGATCCACCCGAGATATGTTTCACCATCGAGGATGTTTATGGGGAGACGGTGTTCGTAATCGCTGACGATCACCAGATTTTCCAGGTGGCCCGGGTCCAGGACAGCGGCGGTGCGCTGGTGGAGAAGGAACGGATAAATCCGGCGGAGTCGAATTCAAAGGAGAAGTGGGAGACATGGCCCCGGTCCCTGGGCGATGTCACTACTGCTGCCGGTGAGGTGGCGGAGCACTCCATAGCACCCTCCATGCCAGGGTCCATAGGACAGTTTGCCATGGCGTGCCTCATCAAGGGCGCCGTTGGCGGCTACTACTGGCGGTTTCCACTGGACGGCATTCCCCTGACCGAGAATGACGAACGGTTCATCTGGGACCTCTATTACCAGAACGACGAAGAGCCCATCACACCCGGTTCATTGGTCACCCATGCCAACTGGTTCGTGGACTTCAGATTTTCGGAGGTGAATGAAGGAATAGTCATCGTAGCTCCACCGAACGATTACGTGGTCGATAATGTCCTGAACTATTCCTCCAATGAAGCTGTTAAGTTCTTCGGTTTGCCCGAAGATACCCGGATTACGTTCAGGCTTAAAGCGGAAGATAACGTTGACGGTCCCTTCCAGGAGTTCGTGCCGGAAGGTCCGGGTAAAAACTACGACATCAACCTGTCGGGAGCCGATGAACTTTT
This sequence comes from uncultured bacterium, assembly GCA_964432985.1. Taxonomy (GTDB): domain Bacteria; phylum Muiribacteriota; class CAYSPT01; order CAYSPT01; family CAYSPT01; genus CAYSPT01. The sequence continues at coordinate 24,550 of CAYSPT010000060.1, read as the reverse complement.
CAATGTTGATAACTGGGACACGCTGCACCTGTACCAGGAAGATAGTGCCGCCGAGATGAAGGAGTACTCTTTTTACCAGGTCTATCACCACCCGTCACCGGAAGGGGATGAAGCCATCAAGATTCTTTCCCTGAAAGTGTGGGACCGGGCTGGGAATGCCCGTTCCATCAAGATTCCGCTCAAGGTAATAAACACCAATGTGCGGGTGTATTCACTGGAAAACTTGAAAAATTACCCGAGACCAGATGCGATACCACCAACGAACTGATTTTCTAAACAGGTCGAATCACTTCGGTTTGCTGCTATTCCTCACTATCCTGGTGTACCTGTCTTTTCTGTGTTCCGTATCGTCCTCAGCGTGCGGCCCGGTGCACGAGTGGGTGCAGTTGAGCACGGATGAAACTGGTCGGTTTACTGAGCGGGCCGGGTACGATATAGCCTTCGGACTGCTCGACGCGCTGCGGGTTGTCCTGGGTGAGCGGGATGAGCCTTTCGGACTGGCAATCACCGTGGTAGAAGACTGCACGGATGATCTGTTGGACCCGTCAGCGGTGAAGAAACTGTCGGCAGCGTTCAGCACGGCGGCAGGCGAAGCTCCCGATTTCAGATTTATTTCAGTGGACCGTCTGGAGAAATACCTGGTGGACCACTCCATGCCCCGTTCCCGGTTGATCAATCCGACGATCAGCAGCCGGGTCGCCCGTGACCTGGATTTCAACGCCCTGGTCTGGCTCAAGATCATGAGCTATGGTGCAACTGAGAGCCGCAACCGCGATGTGTTGGAGCAGGAGATGAACGTGTTTGCCGATTTTGTCTCGGAGGAGACGGTGGTCCGGGTCAAGGTGGTGGACGCCCGCTCCGCTTCCATCCTGTGGATCGACGAGTTGTACGGGGAGTTTACATTCCAGAGTCTTTTTCTCGTCCATCAGGATCCGGCACTGTGGGGTACGACTGTAGAAGTGACAGCCGAAGATTCAGTGCCGGTGGATTACCAGGCCTCGAGCCGGATTACCTCTGGTATTACCGTTGAAACAGACCATGCAATCTCCGCGCAGCCCTCCGCCGGTGCATCGGTGGCCGCTCCAACCGGAGCGACCGTTGAAGTGGATATAAAACCTCTCAGCCCCGAGTTTATCGAACTGGTGGTTGGTCTGCCGGTGGATCCCCACACCGCGTTTACCGTGGATGAGGAAGCGGGAATAACCATCGAGATGGTGGAGGCCACCGAAAGCTACCAGAACGCCTATCCGGGAAACAAGTACTGGCGCCCCCACGACGAAGAAACGCATTAACGGAAGGCTTCACCACATCAGCCGCGTTTACCTTTCGGATACGGATTGTCTCCGCTTTCGACAGCCGTGCTCCGTCTCGCTTCGGCAACGGCTGTTAGAAAAGCAGACTACTTTCTTGCGCCGCTCTGATATAGGTGGTTTAAAAGGTTGTCCTAAAAATTAGGACAGCCCGGGAAAAGACATGTACCTGCGTGCATACCGAAACATGAATTGCTCCGGTTGTGATCGATTGTTGTCAACTGCCCCGACATGAATCCTGCAGGCAAAACCGACTGCCATTCAAAAAGCTGCATTCAAGTGAAGGAAATACCCAAGAGAACCTTCACTTTCTATAAGCTTGTAGAACATGATTCAGTAACGATGCCTGTTAATCCCACCCTCAAGCAAGAAGTGTGGAAAGTAAGGTGTATATTGACAAACAGGGGCTTTCAGGTATACAGTGGATTAGCTGCATAACGCGGTTGAGCTGCATAACGC
>CAYSPT010000060.1:17249-22681 GCA_964432985.1 uncultured bacterium | reverse complement strand
CTGTGCCTATATTCGATTATTCCTGCGATGAGTGCAAGAAGCGGTTCGAGTTGATCATTGCGTCCATAGAAACGAAACCGGATAAAGTGTGCCCGCAGTGCGGCAGTTCGCACATAAACCGTCTCATTTCCCGCTTCCGAGTGGTTAAATCTATGGAGTCACGTCTGGAAGATCTCGCCGATCCATCCCGTCTGGGCGACCTGGATGAAAACAACCCCGAGAGCATGATCAAGTGGGCCAAAAAGCTCGGACACGCGGTCGGGGAGGATCTCGGCGACGAGATCGACAGTATGGTGGAAGAGGAAATGAGCCGCCCTTCTCCGGACGATTCCCTGTCGCCCGGTCCGGACGGGGGCCTGGCCGAATGACGCTGCTGCCTGATGAGGACCTGGTGCTGCCGGGAATCCACCATGAAGATGACGACGCCGACCCGGGTCGGGAAAACGGGACGGTGGGATCCGGTGATCCATCTGTGGACGATGATGATGGTCCCGGTCCAGGTATCCAAACGGGAGTGTCAGATCTTGCGCGTCGTATGCGACCATGCACCATGGAGGACTTTCTCGGGCAGGAGCACCTGGTCGGGGAAGGCCAGATCCTGCGGCGTCTGATCGAGTCGGATACTATGCCTTCGATGATTTTCTTCGGCCCCGCCGGCTGCGGAAAAACGGCGCTTACCGCCATTATCGCCAAACGAACCGGGGCCTGGCAGGAACGGCTCAACGCCGTGACCGCCCGTTTGGCCGATGTGCGCATAATCATCCAACAGGCCGAGGTACGGCTCAAGCGGATGAAACGGCGCACCCTGCTGCTGCTGGACGAGATACACCGTTTCAACAAGGCCCAGCAGGACGCGTTTCTTCCCCACGTGGAGGAAGGGACCATCATCCTGATCGGCACCACCACCGAGAATCCCTACTTTGCCATCAACGCACCGCTTCTGTCGCGGATGCGCCACTTTCAGTTCAAGGAACTTCAGGACGAGCACGTCAATCGGATCATACACAATGCCCTGTCCGATCGTGACCGGGGGCTTGGTAACATGGAGCTTACCATCGAGCCGGAAGCCGTGAGCCATATCGTGCGCATGTCCGCCGGCGACGTCCGATCCGCGCTCAAGGGGCTGGAGTTGGCCGGTTTTCTGGCCAGCCATCCGGTAGGAAGACCAGAGATTCCAAAAGGCGCCGTGATTACCCCGGAAGTGGCCGAGCAGGCCATGCAGCGCCGGGTGCTTCTCTACGACCGAAATGGCGACCACCACTATGACACGGCTTCGGCGTTTATCAAATCCGTGCGGGGCTCCGATCCCGACGCCGCCCTCTTCTGGCTGGCGAAGATGATCGTCAGCGGAGAGGATATCAGTTTCATCGCCCGGCGTCTGGTCATCCTGGCTGCGGAGGATATCGGGATGGCGGACCCCATGGCGGCGGTGGTGGTCAACGCCTGCGTTCAGGCGGCGGAGCGGGTGGGGCACCCGGAAGCCAAGATCCCCCTGGCCGAAGCGGTGGTGTACCTGGCCTGCGCTCCGAAGAGCAACTCGGTGTACCGAGGTATCGCGTCGGCCTGCCGGGACGTGGAGTCGGGAGCCGGGCTGGAGGTACCCGTGCATCTCAAGGACGCCAGTTATCCCGGAGCCAAGCAGCAGGGGCACGGAAAAGGGTACCTGTACCCTCATGATTCTGTGGCGGGGGTGGTTCGGCAGAAGTATGCACCGGTAAACAAACGATATTACCGGCCGGGCCGGCACGGCCAGGAAAAGATAATCGCCGAGCGGCTCCGCAAGATCGAGAAGTTCCGCGGCACTCCTGAAGAAGCCGCTGAACCTGACAGACCATAGTCTCCTGTAGTTTCTGCATATGGCCCGGTTTTATAATCTCCTCCAAAATATCGCCGGCGCTGTCCCCTTAACCCATGAGGTATACAAGTTCTTCGTTCCCTGTTACGGGAAGTATGTTCGGAATGTGAACATAAATCTTTAAAAAATACCGTACATATGTCGAACACTCCTGCTCTCTTGCCGTGGTAAATGCCTTGTAATAGCGGCTTTTCCAACCTGGCTCGGGAATTGCTTTTATTTAGAAGCACAGCTTCTTCGGAAGCAAGCTTCCCCGGAAGCAGGTTTCGCCGGAATCAGGAGGGTGGGATGCGGTTCCCACCCGGTTCGGGAATTGTGGTTTTTTTATTATTGGAGGGTGGGATGAATTGATGAAAGGAAGCATGAGGATGTGGAGGGTTGTCCTGTTGGCCGTATTGTTTGGTGCCGGTGTGCTGTGGTGGGCTACCATGGCCAGTGCCGAAGCGACAGAGGGAAGACCGTATCCGGGTACCGCCGAGTGGACGTTCATGGTTTTTCTCAACGGCGACAACGATCTGGAAGGCGCCGCCATCGACGATATGAACGAGATGGAGCAGGTGGGGTCGACCGATAGTGTCAATGTCATCGTTCAGATCGACCGCAGCGCCGGCAGTAACTGGGGAGATTATTCAGAAGACGATACCAGTAACGGCGATTGGCAGGGCGCCAAGCGGTACTACATGACCCGCGATTACGATCCCGACATCATCAATTCGGAGGAGATTCAGAACCTGGGTGAAGTGGACATGGGCGATCCCGACGTCCTGGTTGAGTTTGCCACCTGGGCTATGGAACACTATCCTGCTCAGCGGTACGCCCTGGTGCTCTGGAACCACGGCTCCGGTCTGGGTACCGACTACGACCGCAAAAGGCAGCTGGCGCCGCGGTCTATCAGCTATGACGATCACAGCGGTAACAATATTTCCCTGGTGGAGCTCGACGGGGCCCTGTCCGAAATCGCCGACACCACCGATGTGCATCTCGATCTGCTGGGATTCGACGCGTGCCTGATGGGCATGATGGAAGTGTACTATCAGGTGCATGAGTATGCCGTCAAGACGGTGGGCTCCGAAGAGCTCGAACCCGGCGACGGGTGGGAATACTCCGGGCTCCTTGCGGCCCTGACCGGGAATCCGGGGATGGAAGCGGCACAGCTCGGCGCCGAGATAGTGAGAACCTACGAAGAAGAGTACGGGACCCTCTGGGACACCACGCTGGCCACCGTGGATCTCACCAGTATAGAGGCCGCAGCCCTGAAACTGGATACATTTGCCCGTCTGCTGCAGACCAATTGCGAGCAGTACCGCAGCCAGATCGAAGCAAGCCGCAGCCAGGTGCAGCAATACCAGGTAGCGACGTATATCGACCTGTACGATTTCGTGAAGAAAATTAAAACCAACATATCCGACTCCGCCATCCACTCGGCGGGGGCGGACCTGCTCGGGGCCCTCGACGCCTGTGTTCTCTCCGAGCATCATGGTGAAGGAAGCCCGGGCTCTCACGGTATCTCCATCTATTTCCCGGACCGCTCATCATCCTATGTCAATCAGTACAGTTCGGAGGTACGGCTCTCCAACGACACCAGCTGGGACAACTTCATCGCCACCTACCTGAACCAGCAGACCGGTGAGCCGACGAATGAAGCGCCGGTGGCCGACGCGGGACAGGACCTGGAAGCGGAGCCCGATACAACGGTGGTACTGGACGGAAGCTTCAGCTACGATCCTGATTATTCACCCGGCACCCTGAGCTACGCCTGGTCCCAGGTCAGCGGTACCCCGGTGGTTCTGTCAAACATGACGTCGGTCCAGCCCAGCTTCACCACCCCGGGTGAGGCCGATATTCTGGAATTCCAGCTGGTGGTGTACGACGGGGGCTATTACAGCTATCCCGACCAGGTGACCGTCACCGTGGGCTCCGGCGATTCGGGAGATTCCGGAGGATCGGAGAACCCGGCGGACCAGGTCATCGCCGTGCGGGAACTGCCGCCGGCCTATCTTCCGGGGACCGAGCTCCAGGTGACATTGAACCTGGAGGTGTCTGAGACCGCGGTTCCCAACGGTATCATCGTGAAAGAATTTATTCCCGAAGGCTGGGACGTCACTGCTTCCTCTCCGGTTTTCAGCGATTTTAATACCGGCACCGGCGAAATCAAGTGGGTCTTTTTCGGCGCTTCGGTGAACGACCGCGATATGGATATCGTGTACCAGGTGGAGGTGCCTGCGGGGGCAGGCGGGGAGCAGTGGTTCGAAGGAGAGATCCTCTTCACCGACGGCCAGGGTGAAGAGGTCATCCTGGAGGTGGGCGGGGATGAAGAGATCAGCGACGCGGTGCTCCATCCGGCGGACAGCAGCAGCAACTGGAGTATCGAAGACTTCGAGCTGCTGGATTACATCGACCTGTGGGCCGGCGGGTCCGTGGGAGATTTCGAGCTGCTGGACTGTATCGATCTGTGGGCCGCCGGCTCGTATCAATGGGATACCGAAGAGGAGGAGTGGGTACCCGGCCAATTCATGCTCAAGACTTTCGCCGCCCGGCCGTCAGTTGAGTGCGGGTTGATCACCGGAGTAAGGGAATTGCCGGACATCTATCCCGCCGGCGGCAGTCTGGATGTGCTCCTGGATATTACCGTAGCCAGCTGCGAGACGCCCAACGGCGCTATAGTCAAAGAACATCTCCCCTCAGGCTGGGTCGTCACCGCGTCATCGCCGGCCTACAACAGCTACAACACGGAAACCAATGAGATCAAATGGGTGTTTACCGGGAACCAGATGACCGATTCGGGAATGGACATCAGGTATACCGTATCGGTCCCCGGTGATGAATCCAGCGTGAAAACGTTCTGGGGACATATTCTCTACAACGACAGCGAAGGGCAGCCCGTTACCGAGACTATCAAAGGTGATGATGACCTCATACCGTCTTTTAATCCCGACATCGCCTTATCGGCCGCCTCGTATGATTTCGGTAATGTCCTCGTCGACAGTTACCGGAAATGGACCCTGACCGTATCCAATAGAGGTGATGACGCACTCACCATCGACGATATCGAGTGCGACCATGACGATTTCACGATATCGATACAGCGCTGTCCCGACACTATCCCCGCCGGGGGGAATCTAAATCTCGTTGTAAAGTTCGCGCCCTCGGAGGAAGGAGAATGTTCCACCATCCTGACTATCAGCAGTGACGATCCGGATAATCCGGTGATGAACGTATCGCTGACCGGCCGGGGGATGGAGGAACCGGTACCGGATATCGCGCTCCTGGTGGATGAGCATGATTTCCATGATGTTCCGCTGGGTTCTTCCGCAGACTGGACCATGACCGTATCTAACCGCGGTGCTGCCGCTCTCACCGTTTACGAGGTATTCTCCGACCATGCGGATTACACGGTCCCGGCGCCGCAGTTTCCACAGATCGTGGCCGCCGGGGAAAGTCTGGACGTCACCGTCCGTTTCACGCCCTCCGGTAATGGCGAGAGCAAGTTTGAGGGTGACGATGCCGACATCGACGACATTAATGACGACTTCGATAACCTTGATGATGACGATGATGATATCTGGGATGATTGCGA
>CAYSPT010000060.1:0-17149 GCA_964432985.1 uncultured bacterium | reverse complement strand
TGATGATGACGATGATGATATCTGGGATGATTGCGATGATGATGATGACGACGACGATGAATGTGAGAGCGGCGCTCTCCTGTATATCTCGAGCGATGATCCGGAAGAGCCGCTTCTGACCGTATGGCTCACCGGAGCCGTCGGCGACGACGAAAACCGGATTAAAGCCAAGCGGCACTTGCCCAAGATACAGGTCGGCGGCGAAACGATCACGGTGGAGATCGACCTGGAAACTAAAGGTAATAACCCACCCAATGGTGTCATCGTCAAGGAGTATATCCCGGCTGGTTGGACGGTGCTTGGGGCGGAGCCGGGATACAGCAATTTCGATGCTTCCACCGGCGAGGTCAAGTGGGTATTCGCCGGTGGACAGATCAACGACGACGCAATGGATATCAGTTATATCGTGGACATTCCCAGCGGAGAGTCCGGGAAGCACACGTTCGAGGGTGTGGTTGTCTACAACGACCAGGACGGAGATCCCGTGAGCGTGGCCATCCACGGCAAGAGCAAGATAAAAATCATCGCCGGTACCTTTGCGGCCAACGTGGAGGTAACGGATATCTCGGCGGAGCACTGCGTTACGGGTCCCGGAGATTGGGAATCATGGGATGAGAACTGTACCCTGATAAACCAGATTCAGGTTGTGATTCCTCCCCATACGCTGTCGGCCCCGGCGATCCTTACCATAAGCGAGATATACGATCTGCCGTCTTCGGAGGTACTGCACGGGCTCACCTGGGCAGTTGATATTTCCCTGGGGGGCGAGGTGGAGATCGATCCGGAACACACATTGACCATCACCCTGCCGTTTACGGAACAGGATCTGGCCATCGCCGGCGGAGACGCCTCCGCCCTGCAGGTGTATTATCTGAATATCGCAAACGATGTGTGGGAGGAAGAGCAGGTCATCGACGTCGATCCCGAAAAGAAGGTGATCACCTTTCAGGTCAACCACCTGTCCATCTTCGGTGTCGGCCTGCCGAAAGGCGGCGGCGGGTCCGCGGCGGCTTCCGGGGGGAGTTCCGGGGGGGGCGGTGGGTGCTTTATCGCCACCGCGGCCTATGGAACCCCGTTTGAGGAGGAAGTGGAAGTACTTAAGCGCTTCCGGGATGAAGTGCTCCTTCCCGTAGAGGCCGGACGTATTCTGGTCGAGGCGTATTACCGCTACTCGCCCCCGGCTGCCGGGGTGATAGCGGGGGATGAGGAGCTCAAGAGGTTCACCAGAACTGTTCTGGCTCCCCTGGTGCAGGGTCTGGGCCTCTTCATGCCGCCGAATTAAGCCGTTGTAGAACTTAGCTTGTATAAACAACAGGGCTTTACCAGTTAAGGACTCTTTAGTTTCTTGATTGATACGAAACATCCGTCATGAGTCCTTATCAGTAAAGCCCTGTTTCTCATACATACCAGATCAGCCCTATATAGATGCTAAAAGTAACTCTATCCAATACCGATACACTGTTTTGATACCGGTATAGCTATACCTATATTTGTTTTATGACCCGCCCACCCTCTGATAAGTGAGCGCGCTGGTAAGTAAGCCTGGAAAGGACGAATACCATGTCCACTATTGATTATCTCATCGATGAATACATGGATTTCCTGTCTGTTGAAAAAGGGCTTTCTATCAATACATTGACTGCCTACAGCGCCGATCTGTGCCGCTTCGCCATGTTCCAGGCAGGGCGGGGAATCGATGACTGTGACTCCCTGACCAGGGAAGATGTGCTGGCCTTCATGGAGTGGCTGCAAGACAAACGGGCGGCTTCGTCAACCGTAGCCCGCACCATGACGGTCATCAGACGGTTCTTCAAGTATCTCCACGCCGAAGGATTCATGAAACAGGACCTGGCCAGCCGGTTCGATGTTCCCCAGTCCCAGCGTCCGCTTCCCTCGTTCCTCACCCAAACGGAAATTCAAAAACTCCTGGAGCAGCCTGATGTGAACAAACCGCTGGGTTTACGGGACCGGGCCATGCTCGAACTGCTCTATGCCACCGGTCTCAGGGTCAGTGAACTGCTCTCACTCAAAATATCCGATTACTACGGGCGCGACGGGGTGGTGCACTGTGTGGGTAAGGGTAATAAGGAGAGAATCGTCCCGGTGGGGGATGCCGCCCTTCGCTATGTCGACCTGTATCTCAGGGAGGTCCGGTCTGGACTGCTGAGGAAATCGGCTGGGCGCAGAAACGAGATTCTTTTTCTCAACTCCCGGGGGGGCAAGATGTCACGGCAGGGATTTTGGAAAAACATCAAGTCGTATGGCAAGCAAGCCGGATTGACGAAGAAAATTACCCCTCACATAATAAGGCACTCGTTCGCCACCCATTTGCTGGAAAATGACGCCGATCTCAGGGTGGTTCAGGAAATGCTGGGTCATTCCGATGTTTCCACGACCCAGCTGTACACGCACGTGACCCGTAAGGGTCTCAGGAAGATCTATTATCGTGCTCATCCCCGGGCGTGACAACCGGATCATGATAGCACGACAGGCACTAAGCGGCTGCCGCCGGGTTAGGGGAAAACGGTGATTTAACAGCCGGACAGAAGGGAGGTTGGAGCATGGAACTGGAAGTGAGTTATTTCGAAAAAGTTACCGTTCTGAAAATGGGCGGTGATATTCAGGTTATTGATGAAGGCCAGTTTCGCATGGCGCTTCTGAACATGATGAAAGAAGGGCGGACCAGTATCGTCCTGGATTTTGAAGGCGCCGAGTATATCTGCAGTTCATGTATGGGAGTACTGGTCATGGTCCTCAACCGGCTCAATGCCCGTGACGGGCATCTGAAGCTGGCCAATCTGGGATCTAAAATCATGAAGTTTTTCGAAGTTACCCGCCTGACGGAAATGCTTGATATATACGACTCGGTGGATGAAGCGTTGAAGGCTTTTCCAACTGACTGACAACGGATTGTACTGGAGGATTACTATGCAAAACGAAGATGACGACCGGTACAGTGCCAGAAGAATAAAGATGGTCAGTTCCCAGCTCGAGCGCCGCGGGATTAAGGACGAACGGGTCCTGGAAGCCATGAGGACCGTTCCCCGCCACGAGTTTGTCCCGGAAGCGGTTACCGAGATGGCGTATCAGGACCATCCACTTCCCATCGGGTACGGCCAGACTATTTCACAGCCGTACATGGTGGCCCTCATGTCTGAAGAAATGGAACTGAGCGGTATCCAGCGGGTATTGGAAGTAGGGACGGGAAGCGGTTATCAGGCCGCAATCCTGAGCTGTTTGGCTAAAGAAGTCATTACCGTCGAGCGGGTCCCCGAATTGGCTGTTCTGGCCAGTGAGCGGCTCAAACGGCTCGGTTACGAGAATGTGGAAGTTATCACCGGTGACGGCTCTATCGGTTATGAGGACGGAGCGCCGTACGACGGGATTATGGTTACCGCCGGGGCTCCCGGTATTCCCGAAGCCCTCAAGAGCCAGCTTGGTGAGATGGGACTGCTGGTTATTCCCGCCGGCAGTTCGTTCATGCAGTCGCTGATAAAGATACGTCGGAAAGGTGACCGGTACAGCGAGGCGCATCTGACCGGATGCGTGTTTGTGCCGCTTATCGGTGAGCAGGGATGGCCTGACAGGAAAAAATGAACCCAACCTCAAGGAGATGGAGCGTGTGGTACGGCGCTTCGGTCCTTCTATTTTTATATATAATGGCGGCTCCGGCCTCCGCCCAGCTTAACATTGACGGGCTCAAGACATTTGAGCTTTCCAGGGTTGTGATGGGAGGAGATTTAAACCACTATTCCCGGGAATTTCCCGACCAGATACCGGGATTCCATTTTACCCAGAGCCTGAAACTGCGGATCAACGGGTACATCATGGAGAATGTCAGGGTGAAGGCCGACCTTGATGACACCTCGCAGGAACGTCGTGAGTTGACGGTGTTTATCGAAGGTAAAATCTGGGACATCGTCCTGGGGGATTTCGTGGCCGAGTTTAAAAACAGCGATTTCAGTTTGTTCAACAAGAAGATCAAAGGTATCCAGGCTGAGGGGAAGTTCGGGGACCGGTACCGCGCCAAGATTATTGCTTCCCGCAGTGAAGGCACCACCAGGATCCACCGGGTCCCGGGCCAGGGCGACCAGGGAGAGTACCAGCTTCCCCAGGATTCGCTTCCCATCGTGGAAGAAAGCGTAATCGTCTATATCGACAGCCGTCGCCTCAAAAAGGAACTCCATTACCGCATCGACTACGAAACCGGACGGCTCACCTTCAAGCCGGAAGTTCTGCCCATCGAAGATTTTTCAATTATCACCGTGGAGTACGAATTCAGAGGGCACGAAGTCTACAAACGGAACCTTATAGGTGTCAGGGGGTCCGTCATTATGGACGAGAAGAACCGTGTCGATCTCATCTGGGTCTCAAACAGCGATGATGAATCGTCGCCACTGGTTGATGTAACACCCGATACCACCAAACCCATCGGGCACCAGGTATTCGATCTGGTGGGTGCGTTCACCCTGGGAGAACACCTGGAGGTGAAAGGTGAGTATGCTCGCAGCGAAAAGGATTTTAATCTCCTGGAAGAGGGAAATGCCGTGGAAGGCGACGCCTCCAGGCTGTCGGCGGTTTACACCCTGCCCAAAGCGATTCTCGAAGTGCATCACGGAAGAATCGAACCGCATTTCAGCTCCGTTGGGCGTGCCGGGCTGGCTTTCATCGGTGAAGGTGAATACCGTGCACTGGCCAATGATCTGGATAGCCTGCGGGCCGATCTGCTCTACCATGTCACTCCCCGGCTGGACCTGCGGACGGTGTATAGGCGGTCACACACCAATATACTTGATCTGCCGGATTTGGACCGGGAGAAATACCTGTCACGGGAAGGCGACCTGGACTGGAAACTCCCCCGGGAGCTGCGGGTGAAGCTGTCTGCAAGCCGACTCAACAGGCGTGACGAGAATCCCCAGATCGACCAGGGGATCAGTGATGACAAAGTGACCGTGGAAAAAGGATTCAAGTTCCTGGAGAGCAGCGTTTCTTTCCAGGAGCGAAAGGAACTTTCCCGGTTGAATCCGGCGGATTCCCGTTTCCGGTCCATCGGCGAAGTGCGTCTGGGAACCCGTCAGATCAAGGCGCTTCGTGTGTCTACCGGGTTCCGCCTGGTGGAGAATGATACCGGGTCGGACCGGGCCCCGAAAGACAAAAGCGAAAATATTGACGTGAATGTCAGCGGCGCCTGGGGACGCAAATACAACCTGGCCGGATTGTTCATCAGGAGAACTTCCAGCGATTACCAGACCCAGACCAGAAGCGGTACCACCACCGCCGATCTCTCTTTTAAACTGCGTCCAAGCCCCATTGTTTCATCCACTATCAAGCTCAGGCGTGTGCACACGCTGCGGTATGTCGACGAGGACGACGGCGATGATGATGACGATGATGATGACGGCACTCCCCGGACCCAGCAGCCGGTAACCACCACCACGGGCAACGCCCAGCTTGATTTCAGACCGAAAAGGAATCTGACGGCTCGGTTCTCGTTTCGATTCAACGATTACTGTCGGGTGTCGGACAAGTTCAAGCTGAAGAGTAAGGACAGAAGCAGCCTGGACATCAAGTGGTCTCCCGCACCGGGGTTGAATCACACCATGCGTCTCAGGTATACGGACCGGGAGAACTGGCAGGGGACCCTGTCGGATTCGGAAACCAGTTCCGCGTCTGTGGAAACCAGAAAGGTGTTCAAAAAGGACCTGACTCTCTCTGCCAAAATCGACTGGGAAGACAAAGCCGATGTTCACCAGGCTGACAAGACGTACGAGAAGAAGATCTACAAGCTCAATCTGAAGAAAAACCTCAACAAGTTTCTCACTGCCAGCTGCGGGTACCAGAACACCGATACTTCCGGATTAAGTGAGAACTCCAAAGAATCCCTGGTTGATGCGGGAATCGTGTTAGCCAACCTGGCCCGTACGCTTCGGTTCACCGTTGATTTCCAGATGAAAAAGCGCCTGGCAGAAGCGCTGTCGCAAAAAGAAACAGGGACGATCCGCCTTGACTACCGCCTGGCAGAGGACACCGACCTTACCGGCGAGATCAAGGTGGTCAACGCCTCTCCCAGTGACCAGGGTGACGGGTATATGACGAAGCAGGGCAACGTCAAAGTGAATATCACGTTTTAAACGTAAGTCCGCCGGCCTGGTGATTACTTTCAAAGTCGGTGCCGGGTGATTTCGCTCGCTGTTTGCGGCGAGAATTGGTATTTCTCTTCGGGGACCGCTCACGGCTCCGCCATCTTGGCTGCGCCTCCGCTATGGGTCCCGCTTTTCGATTCGACATCCCTGTCGTCTCGAAAACCTATGTCCCCTTCGAGATATACCAATTCTCTTTGAATCCCGGGATGCTTGCGTAGCTGTTTGCCTCGACGACATAGTAACTATTATAATACCCCTATGATAATAAAAACCGGAATAGGTTTGAGTATTCACCAGGACGCGGCCGAGGGTGCCCGGCGGGCGGTGGAGATGGCGTTTCAGCAGAACCCCGAGCCCGATGTAGCTATCGTATTCGGATCTATCTGGCACGATCAGGCGGCGGTAGTGGAAACTGTAAGCAAGTGCCTAAGGGACAATATCTGCCTTAAGGGCGTTCGGGTAATCGGGTGCTCGTCATTCGTCGAGTTTTCCAGTGCCGGGGTGACCGAAAAATCCATCATGGTGGTGCTGCTTTCCTCTTCCCATATAAAGTTCCATCTGTTCACACAGGAAGTGGATTCCGGCGATTCCAGAGGGTCTGCCCGTAAGCTTATGGAACAGGTGGCTGCGCATGATGCCGAACTGTTATCCGGCCGCTCTGTCGGGCTTTTCCTGCCGAATGTTTATGCCGGCAATTGTGTTGAATACCTGGAGGGAATCAAGGAGCATATTGGCAACCGGCTTCCGCTGGTGGGTGGCGGCTGCTCAAACCTGGTCTTCAAAAACATGGTTCATGATGATTACTTGAATAACTACCAGTATTTCGATGACAGTCTGCTCATGGACAACATCAACCTTCTGGTCCTTGAGCCGCTCGATGACCGGGTGAAGTTCAGCTTCGCCTACAACACGCTGTGGACCCCGGTTGTGGCCCCGGTTAAGTGCACCCGGGCGGACACCGGGACCATTTTTGAGGTAGGCGGTATTCCCGTGGTGGATTACTACAAGAAATACCTGGGAGATGACTTCATCGAAAAACTGGGCGGTGAAATGCTGTACCGGTATCCCTTTTTGCTGCTCTACGAAACCTCGCTGGGTGAGAAAAGCAATGTCATTTGCGTTTTCGATTTCGATCAGTCCACGGGGTCGGCTCAGGTATATCCCCCTTTGAATCTTGAAGGACAGAACCTACAGTTGGTGTGCCTAAACCGGGAAGACCTGGTTCTGGGAGCGTGTGAAGCGGCCCGGGCGGCCCGGGAAGCCCTCGACGGTTACGAGCCGGAACTGTGCATAATCTTCAACTGCCAGCTCAGGCGGCGTTTGCTGCATGCCACCGTGCAGAAGGAAATCTCATCCATTATCTCCGTCCTGGGCAGCCAGGTACCACTGTTCGGTTTTTACGCCATGGGTGAATTCGGCCCCCTGTTCAACCGCTATGAAGAGGTGGTAGACCCGGAAAACCCCTTTGGTGGTACCTTCCCCCTGTCCACGTCGACCTCTGTGCTGATGATCGGGGCGAAGGGTGAAACCGACGCAGAGCAGATAGATTTCAAGCATAATCTGCAAGCGAAGCTCAAAAAGGAAAAGTTGGAGCTGTCCCGTGGGCGTGAAGTGGAGTACATAAAGACGCTCAAAACGAAATTGGATGAAAGTGAGGACATCACTTTCAAGACGGAAATGGCTCTGAAACAGATAAACCGGCAAAACTATGAGATGGGCATGACCATCAAACGCCAGTACGAGGAACTGGCCCGGTTGCATGAGTATAACGTCAAACTGCAGGCCATCATCAAGCAGCACACACCGGTCACCGTGTGGGAAAAAGCGGGATTCTTTTCCCGCCAGGGAGCCCTTACCATCCCCGATGAAGAGCTGCAATTGACCATGATGTTTTTGGATATCAAGGGGTTCACCAGTTTTGCCGAAAAGCACACGGCCCATGAGGTGATCCAGGGGATAAACGAAATATTCGGTCCGGCTACGGATATTATTTATCAATACAAGGGGGATGTGGACAAGTTTATCGGCGACTGTATTTTCGCCATTTTCCCCGATCCCCTGCCAGCGGTGCGAAGCGCTGTTGATATTCAGGATCTGATGCGGGATACGCTCGGCGGCGAAACGCCGTTTTCCATCCGTATAGGAATAAACTGCGGCCGGGTGGTGAGCGGGAACGTGGGCAGTGAAAACAGGAGTGACAACACACTGATAGGGGACGCTGTCAACACGGCCCAGCGTTTGGAATCAAATTGCACTCCCGGGCGGATATTGCTTTCGGACGAGTGTTACCGGTCGGTGAAAGACTCCATGCCGGAGAATATCACCTCGGTGGAATCCAGGCAAATATCCGTTAAAGGCAAGAAAGACCTGGTAACGGTACATGAGCTGTCACTGGCGATTGACGTCTGAGCAGCCATGCCCAAACAGCCGGCAGCGAACCAAAACAGAACCTGCGATAGTACGGATAGACATTATTTTATTGCTCATCAGCAGTCAGTATGGTAAAATTCTTCGATACTATGTGATAGTAGCTATCATATAGTCACTGTCGCACAGGCCTCTTCAATAGGCTTATAGCATAAACCTATTGTAGAGGACATATTGCATAGACTTATGGAAGGAGCATTATATATATTATGTTCCGAAAGGAAATGAAGATCAAGCTGGCGTTTATTTTCGTTGTTATCGCCCTGTGCCTGGTGGCCTTGTGGCCAACCTTCCGGTACGAGAAGATCAGGGACACTGACGAATGGTTCAGGCTCTCCAAGGAAAAGCAGAAGGCCATGAAGGAGTACATTATCAACCTCGGTCTCGATCTGCAGGGAGGAATGGACCTGGTGATCAAGGTTGACCTGGACAAGATCCGCGAGATGGGGATGGAAAAGGTCCAGGAGAAACTCATGGAGGAGCTTACCGCTGCCGGGGTTACCGATTTCTCCATCATTCCCGGGGATATCGAGAACATGACTCTGAAAGTCGGAGAAATCGGCGATGAAGGTTACCGCAAGATAGTTGACGTGTTCAACAATATCGGGACACTGGAGATCACCAAGCCCACCGGAGGTATTATCCAGGGCGCCAAGGAGATAGAGCTCTTCTTCAAGTATGACGTGGCCATGAGCGACGCGGTGGAGCGGGCCCTGGAGGTTATCCGTAACCGTATCGACGAGCTCGGTGTCATGGAGCCGTCCATCAAGCGTATCGGCGAGAACCTCATCAGGATACAGCTCCCCGGAGTGGCCGATCCGGACCAGGCCCGAAAAATTCTAGGGCAGACGGCCATGCTGGAATTCAAGCTGGTCAAAGAGGTCCGCGAGACCAGCACTCCCCCCGAGGAGTTAAAGCAGGGGGAAGAAGAGCTGATGGGACGACAGGTGGATGATCCCAAAACCGGTAAGAAACGAATATTCTATTACATCCTCGAAAAAAAGACGCTGCTCACCGGCGACACTCTTGAAGACGCCCGGGTAGCGTTCGACAATATGAACAACCCGTACGTACGCCTTGAGTTCAACGCTCTGGGCGGACGGGAATTCGAAAAAATCACCGGCGCCAACGTGAACCGTAACCTGGCCATCGTGCTGGACGGGAAAGTGCAGACCGCGCCGGTAATCAAGCAAAAAATACGCGGCGGCACGGCCGTCATCGAGAACATACAGTCTCTGGACGACGCTAAGCACACGGCTATCGTACTTCGTACCGGTGCTCTGCCCGCCCCGGTTTCCTTCGAAGAAGAGAGGACCGTGGGGCCGAGTCTCGGGAGAGACTCGATCATCATGGGAAGAAATGCCGTGCTGATCGGTCTGGCGCTGGTCCTGGTCTTCATGCTGTTTTTCTACAAATTCCTGGGGATCCTGGCAGTAATGGCGCTGGTCATGAACATGCTGATCGTGCTGGGAGTCATGGTGGCGCTTCACGCCACGCTGACCCTGCCTGGAATCGCCGGTTTGATCCTGCTGGTTGGTATTGCCGTTGACGCCAACGTAATTATTTTCGAGCGGATCAAAGAGGAACTTAAGCAGGGCAAGACCTTGAGGGCCAGCATCGACGCCGGCTTCCGCAAGGCGCTGTCGGCTATCGTCGATGCCAACGTTACGACGATTATTACGGCCTTCGTGCTCATGTACCTGGGTACCGGTCCGGTCCGGGGATTCGCGGTGACTTTGATCATCGGCATTTTTGCCAGTATGTTCACTGCGCTTTTTGTGGTAAAAATTGTCGCTCACGCCATTGTACAGTGGCGTGGATGGAAGACATTAAACCTGTAACCTGGAGGATGTAACTGATGAATATAGACTTTCTCAAGTGGAGAAAACTGGCTTATACGGTAACGTTTATTCTGGTAGCCGCTTCGGTGGTGTCTTTCTTTGTGCGCGGATTCAATTTTGGTATAGATTTTCGGGGAGGCAGCCTCATGCAGCTCCGGTTTCCCGCGGAGCACAAGGGCAAGGTCCTTGATGAAAACACCCTCCGGAATGTCATTGGACAGCCGGAGTTTCACCTGCGGGCCAGCCAGGTAATCATCCAGCGGGTTCGCGGCGGCTCAGCGGATATCACGGAATTCATCGTCAACACCGAGTTCATGAAGAACGAGGACCGGGGCAGATTGAAGGAAGCCCTGACTCAGGAACTCGGCTTACTACCCGGTACGGAAGGGACTGTCCGGGTAGAACAGGTCGGACCGGCGGTGGGTGAACAGCTTCAGAAACAGGCGTTCTGGGCCCTTTTCTGGGCGCTGGTCTGTATACTGCTTTATATTACCTACCGGTTCGAGTTTAGATTCGGTGTGGCAGCCGTAGTTGCCCTGATACACGACTGCCTCATCACCCTGGGATTTTTCTCTATGTTCGGTAAAGAGATTTCCATCCCGGTAGTGGCGGCGCTTCTGACCATTATCGGGTACTCGCTCAACGACACTATCGTTATTTCAGACCGCATCAGGGAGAACTTCAGCCTGCTTCGGAAAAAGCCGTTTCAAGTACTGGTCAACACCAGTCTCAATCAGTCTTTTTCCCGGACCATCAACACGTCGTTGACCACGCTGTTCCCGGTTACCTGCCTGTGGTTGCTGGGAGGACCGATTCTGGAGAACTTCGGGTTTGCCCTGTTCATTGGAGTGTTGATTGGTACGTATTCCTCCATTTTCGTGGTCAGTCCCATACTGGTCGCCTGGAACCGTATGTCACCACATCATAGGTAGACATAACTGGTAGTAATGCAACAATAATGGTTTCATCTTTATGGTTTAGCAAGTTTATCCAAAAAATTGAAGAGAATTGCCCCGAACGGCTTCCCGAGATTACAGCCAATCGAAAAAGAATCATTTGTACCATCGAGCGTTTAAAACAATTTGACCTTGAAGGTAAAACGGTAGGTGCAATAGGTATCGGCGGTGTCGGATTGGCTTGTGCGTTGCAGTTGAATGCTAAGGTGGACGGATACGATTTTTTCGAAGGAAGCTTAGTCAAGCATTCCAAAAAACTCTGTAATAATTTTTCTCTGCCTTTCAGCTACCTCGACCTGAACAAGCCTAAAATAAATTTAAATCGGACCTATGACGTTATTCTCTTGTGTCAGGTCATAGAACATCTGGCTCGAACGCCGCTAGAGGTAATCAAAGAACTGTGTCGTTTTCTCAAACCAGGGGGCCTGGTTTTCATAACAACCCCGAACCTGAGCAGGTTATCTAACCGGATTCGCATGCTCAAAGGACAGAGAATATTTTCGATATTCGTACCCGGTAGGTACGGAGGGCACGTGAGAGAATACACTCCTGAAGAACTCAAAGACATCTTTGTCCTGGCTGGGTTATCATCAATAACATGGGAACTGGTTTGTCTTCCTGGATATGGTCGTTCTTTCTTGACCAACCATTGCTATAAGTTGATTTGCAGGGTATTTCCTCGTCTATCAAATTACATTTTTTGTTACAGCAGGAACTCTTGAATGTCCCGGGCAGTATCTTATGTTTTCTGTGTGATAGGCTAATGAATGAACCTGGTGGTTGAAGGTGTGCCGCGCTGGCGGGTCCATTTTTGCAGACACCTGCGGTAGTGCTTGCATTGGTTGCAGCAGATCCTGGGAAGTCCGTGCTCTCCCCTTATCCAGTTCTTGATGCAGGTATTGAAGTACTGGCAGCGTCCACAGCAGTTCCTGTCGAACGTCTCGTCTGCCTCCGAATTATCTTGAGACGATACGCCTTTATTAAAAGTGCCGCCTATGTACGATGGTTTTCTGGTCATAGTTTTATTGTTTGAGTCATTTTTTATTAATAAGATTGCTTACTGCGGACGCAGATGCTGACGCTTCGTTTTCCGGCTATGAAAAACCTGACGGATGGTTACTGGAGTTCGACCGTCATCGACATATTGAGCCGGGTCGAAACGTCTCGTGGAGCACCATCCTTGATTTCCCGCATTTTCATCTGCATAACGCTCGAAACGTGGTTGCTCGTAATTCTGCCCTTCACGCAGTCAAAGAGAATTGATCCTTCAGCGCGAAGTTTGTTAAGCAGCACTCCCGGCCGGGGAGCTTCCTGAGGTATCCCCTCCACCACGGACCTCAGCTTGACCAGGCACGAAGCTTCGGTCCTGGTGATGTCTTCGACGGTGTACGTGATCATGAGTTTCACCGGGTAGCCGGAGGTCACCGTGAACTCCCGTTTCCATGAGTCGCCGAGACTCACCGGCTGGGCCGGAAAAGTGATTTGCATCTGGTCGATGTTGATTCCTTCCGCCAGCCCCTGAACGGAGATAACCTCCCCCTGCTCGTTGAGCTGGACATTGAACTTCTGACCCACATTGAGAGGAGTGAACTCTTGCCCGTTGACGGTGCTTTTACCGGAGTCTATACGGCACTCGAGCCTGGCTATACCGTCCTGGTTGACCGCTGCCACCCGCTGGGTCAGACGGAGAACGGTTTCAATGTGGGATTTTTCCTTGATGGTTCCGGACGTGGAGGTGGATGTTCCCCTGATAACCATCCGGTACACCATTGTTTCACCCGGGATAAAACGATAACCAAGCAAAACCGGTTCGGCGCACATTGCGGCGCCGGAGCATACAAGCAGGGTAAGTATGGTAACAAGCCAGGGTCCAACTCGAGACGGTTTAATCGGGATTATCTTCATCAGTTGCGCTCCTCCTTAGTCGTGTCCGGTTGTCATTTTGTGTCGTTCCCTTTTGGTTGAATATCTTTAACCAGGGAGTCAATCCAGCGGATATTCGTATCAGAAATATCTTCGGTTTTGATAAAATCCTTGAGATGCTTCAGAGCGGGCTTTCCTATTTGTTGAATAATCGAAGAAATAATTTTTTTCTGGTTGGTTTTTGCTTTTGGTATAAACTTGAGAAGAGGATCAACGGCTATCGCTCCGAACGGGGCGATGTAATAAGCTATATCGTCCGCCTCCGATTCGTCTTCTGTGGATAAGAAACGACTGAGCAGGATTTGCATCGCTTCGGGCGATCCGATCTGGCTCAGGGTGGACATCAAGTTCTCTCGCATTTTTTCATCCGGATCATCAAGTGATTTCTTTATGCCGGGGATAGCGTCGTTGCCGAGCTTGGCGATGGATTTGGCTATCAACTGGCAGGCGTCGGGCGGCTCGGGACGCATAGCCTCGATAAGTGCGTATACGGCCACCGGATCTCCCAGGGTCCCCAGCGCCATGACGCATTGACGGCGGACCCATTCGTTCTTGTCGGTCAGGCTCCTGCTCAGCGGTCCAACCGCCTTTTTGTTGCCGAACTCCTGAAGCGCCGAAACCGCGTAGAGCCGTTGTTCGGGAGAGGGATCGTTGAGCATCTCACACATCTTCTCCATGGCCATATCGCCGAACGATCTAAGAATTCGTAGTGTCCAGTAGCGAATATCGGAGTCCTGGTCCTTGATTGATTGGATGAGGTATTCCACTACCGGCGGGCCGATTATTTCAAGGGATTCCGCCGCTTTGCGCCTTACCGGCCAACTGGGATCCTTGAGAGCTTCAACCAGGTAGGCCATGCTGTCTTTCCAGTTCAACGCCCGTCCCATGGCCTCGATAGCGTAGTACCGGGCTTCTTCGTTTCCATCTCGCAGGACCGCCGCCAGCGGCGACACGTCCGTAATTCCGATATTACCCAGCACCCGTGTCGACCAGTACTGGATGTCCTCGTTCTGAAGCGCCAGGGCTGCCGTCAGTTCCGGGACAGCCCGGTTGCCCATTTCTTCCAGGGCTTCGGCGGCGTTCTTCCTTACGAACCATGATTCGTCGGCCAGGGCCCTGATCAGCGGCTGGATGGAGCGCGGGTCCCTGGTGTTGCCCAGGGCTTCAGCGGCGTTTCTTCGCATTTCACGGTTTTTGCTCTGCAACGCTTTGATGAGGGGTTCCACCGCCACTCCGCCCATGTCATCCAGTACCTGCCTGGTGAGCCGCCTGGTTTCGCTGTCTTCATCCTTGAGTTGTTTGAGCAGGGCCGTGATGGCTTCCTCCCCGATTTTCCCAAGAATGCGGGCGACCCAGAAGCGGATGTCTTGATTGGGAGATTCCAGTGCCTTGCTGAGGGGAATGACAGCTTGCTTCCCCAGTTTCTGAAGGCTCTTGGCGGCGTTTTTGCGCACCGACCAGGAAGGGTCGGACAACGTATCGATAAGCGCTTTGATTGATTTGGGATCTTCCACGTCCCCCAGGGCTTCGGCTGCGAAAAACCGCATGTCCTTGTTACCCTTTTTAAGCAGCACCAGTAACGGTCCCACTCCGGATTTCCCCATGCCTCCAAGAATTCTGGTTGCCCAGTAACGAATATCCTCGTTGTCGTTCTTCAACGCCTGCCCTACGGGCTTGAGTGCGATTTTCCCTAGCTGTATAAGGCTGTCGGCGGCGTTCTTACGCACCGACCAGGAACTGTCGCCAAGAGCGTTGATAAGGGCGGGGACCACCTTCCTGTCGTTGGTTTCACCAAGGGCCCTGGTGGCGAATGCGCGCATTCTCTTGTCGCCGTCTTTGAGTAATTTCATCAACGGGACAAGTCCATCGCCGCCGATACGGGCCAGGATGATAGTGACCCAGTACCGTACGTCTTCGTTTTCCTGGTACAGGCTTTGTTCCAGGAAATGGACACAGGGCTTCCCTATTTTTTCAAGCTCTTCGGCAGCATTTTTTCTGTCTGCCCATCTGATAGCCTTGAGGTTGTCAATCAGCGACAGTACATGTTGGCCGGTAACTGGAGACTTGGATTTGTCAGCCATGGGGATCGGGTCATTCTTCCTTTCCCTGATCGGGTTTTTCGTCGGTTTCTTCGTCTTCCTCGTCATCAATACCGGCTTCATCATCACCGGCGAATTCTTCTTCGGAAAGTGACCCTTCGGACACTTCGAAGGTGGCAATCAACTGGTTGAGTTCTTGTGAAACGGGTGAGATGGCCTTGATCTGGGATAACGCTTCCTGTTTGGTGAGGTTCTTCTCACTGGTCCCGGCCATCTGGCTCACGGTGGCATTTACCTGGGCCGCCAGCGCTTTCATGTGTGAGAATTTCTCTTCCAGGGTTCGCAGCATGGTATTGAACGAGTCGGCCAGTTCCTTGAACTCGTCTTTTTCACGTAGTCGCACCTTTATACTAAGACGGCCTGCTTCCACCTCCTCACAGACTTTCTCGAAGCGGTACACGGGGCCGGCTATGCGGTGAGTAACAAAGAGACTGATAAAAGCTACGATAACCACGCTGAAAAGTTCTGCCAGAATGACTGCCGGGAGCAGCACTTCGTCTGCTCTCAGCGTGAAAGCCTTGGCCAGCCATACCCGCACCATGTCGGTTTTGAGAATGCCGTATACCACGCCCCCGGTGAGGTTAGCCACTATGACTACCAGCAGCAGGATTATAACGATAAGTCGGGCTTGAAAACCTTTTTTAATTAAATAGGTACGGCGTTTTGCATAATTCACTATTTACCACGCTTCCTTCGATCAGGATTCCGTTTCATCAAGGGAGATGTCTTGGCGTATTCAGGATCCAGGCGCCGCAGCGCCGCTTTCGCGTCTTCCAGGTTATTGGTGAAGTCTTCCACCACTCGCTTGTAAGCCCTGGTGGCTGCCGTCTTCTGGTCCAGGTAATCGTGAAAACGGGCTATTTGCATATGCATGTCGTCAGCCAGTGTGCTGAGCAGAAAAAGCACAGCCAGGCCAAGTAAAACGAAAAAAATTGTCTTTAAAAGTTCTGGTCCCAGCAAGGTGAGGTCCCTCCTTAATACCGAATCTACACGCGCGTAATTATATAATAATGCGCTGCGAACCAAGTATAGCATGGTGTTATATAGCTGTCAATTTATCAAATACTTCACGGTGCTTGCCATCCTGGGGCAGCTCCGCTAAGGATTCCGTTTCTTACTGCCTCTTCCAAACGTAAGGCGGATTTGCGGTTCATTTCATTGACACTGTCGGGTGTCTTTGATAAAATAGATATCCCATAAACAGGGATTTAATCGGAGTTAGCGCCGAAAAGCGAACACGGTATCAGGTGTTCATTTTTTTATTAAAAGGTATATAAACAAGCAGCGTAACAAATAGTTTGGAAAGTAATCCAACAGGACTTTGCAGGATTAACCTGGTCTGTAGGACATCGTTCAGTAACATTTGTTTTTCAGTCCCGCCCTCAAGCAAGGAGCGTAGAAAGTAAGGTATGATGAGACTATGAATACCGTAATCCTGGAGCACGTTACCAATTACTGGATATTCTACCTTGTTGTATTTTTGGTAGCGGTGATAAGTGCTCTGGTGGAGGCGTTCCGTCTCTCGAAAATCAAACAGCGGTACAACCTGGTAGCCACCGGGGTGATTACCCCCGAAATGTTCGTTCACGGGCTGGCCAGGCTTATAAAGTGCAAGCCGCCGGCACATGATTCGAAAAGTAAAAAAACCGGCGAAAAGCCGCCGGAAGTTAACAAAATAAAACAAAAGGAGAGGTGACAAATTATTATGAGTAAACCCAATATGCATGAAGACACCCGCCTGCTGGAAGGCGGACTGGGGT
>CAYSPT010000059.1:28772-30721 GCA_964432985.1 uncultured bacterium | reverse complement strand
TTCTTGAAAAACCGGACCAGCGGATGCACAAACGATCGGTCCGTTACGATTTCAATCTGATCAACAGCGGCGGACCGAAACAGCCTGTCCAGTTCGTGCCGGCGCTGAAGCGCCCTTGCTTTATACCCGGTGCGAAAAGAACTCGAGCCGGTATCGACCAACCGTGACTCGCCGGTTTCAGCATCCTCGATGAGAATGAGACCCAGATCGGGAACCTCGGTTTCCACCGGGTCCATGATAGTAACCGCGATGACGTCATGACGGCGATTGATGACCTTGAGGGACTGTTCATACCCCGATTCGAGAAAGTCAGAGACCAGAAAAACAACGCTGCGCTTGGTGGTTACTCGTCCCAGAAACGAGATAGCTTCCTCAATACTGGTGCTCTTGCCTCTCGGCCGGAAGGATAGCAAGTCCCTGATGACTCTGAGCACGTGCTCCGTTCCTTTGCCAGGTGGGACAAACTTTTCAACCCGGTCGGTAAACATGATCAGGCCGACCTTGTCGTTGTTTTTTATGGCCGAAAAAGCCAGCAGCGCACTCAGCTCGGCTGCCACCTCGCTTTTGAGCTGGTCGGCGGTACCAAACCGTCCGGAAGCACTGGCATCCACCATGATCATTACCGTCAGTTCCCGCTCTTCCCGGTACCGCTTAATATGTGGTTTTCCCGAGCGGGCAGTGACATTCCAGTCTATCGTTCTTATGTCATCTCCGGGTTGGTACTCCCGTACCTCCTCAAACTCCATACCACGGCCCTTGAAGACACTGTGGTAGGAGCCGGCCAGGACATCGTTCACCGCCCGGTTTGTGTAGATCTGGATACGCCGTATTTTTCGAACCAGTTCTCGCGGTATCACTGCTAGCTAGCCTCCGATCACGGAACCTCGATATGATCGAAGATCTTTTGAATAATATCCTCGGAAGTCCGCTCTTCCGCTTCTGCCTCGTAGCTTAATATGACCCGGTGCCGTAGCACGTCAAGCCCGACCGATTTAATATCTTGTGGAGTGACATACCCCCGCCCGGCCAGAAACGCGTGGGCCCTGGCCGCCATGGTGAGATAAATCGTGGCGCGCGGTGAAGCGCCGTAACGTATGTATTCACCGATGGCAAGCCCGTACTCACCGGGATTACGGGTAGCCGAGATGATTTCAACGATATAGTCGATCAGACGATCATCGATATATATTTCGTCAGCCAGGCTCCGCAGCCGCAGGATATCTTCCGGCGACATGACCGGGCGTACCTCGATGGACGGTTCCGTTTTTGCCATTCGATCGACGATCCGGCGCTCTTCCTCTTTGGTGGGATACCCCACCTCGAGCTTGAGCATGAAACGATCCACCTGAGCTTCGGGCAGTGGGTAGGTCCCTTCCTGCTCGATGGGATTTTGTGTAGCCAAAACGATAAAAGGCTCCTGAAGCGAATGTGTTTCGTTCCCGATGGTCACCTGACGCTCCTGCATGGATTCCAGCAGAGCACTCTGAACCTTGGCCGGAGCCCGGTTGACTTCGTCGGCCAGAATCACGTTGGCAAAGATCGGGCCCTTACGGGTGCTGAAATCCCCGGTCCTCGGGTTGTAGATCAGCGTCCCAATAAGGTCTGCCGGAAGCAGATCCGGGGTAAATTGTATCCGGTGGAACGATGCATCAATACACCTGCTCAGTGTCGTGACCGTCAACGTCTTCGCCAGCCCTGGAACACCTTCTACCAGCACGTGGCCATTGCACAGCAGCCCCAGGAGCAACCTGTCAACCAGGTATTGCTGCCCAACAATCACCTTTTCAACTTCCTTCTTCAAGTCGAACAGCACGTGACTCTCTTCTTCAACCCGTTTAGCAATCTGTTTCACGTCGGTCTGCACTTTGAGGCCGACCCCCTCTCGGTTATCCTTTAATGTTCTCAAGTGTCATTCAGTGTGGTGACTGAATTGATCAACGCAGTGAAAT
>CAYSPT010000059.1:18791-28672 GCA_964432985.1 uncultured bacterium | reverse complement strand
ATTATCGCCACCGCCCTCGGCCTGCTTACCGGACTCCCTCTCTCATTCACTCTGGCCAAGACCCGTCCCGCGTGGCGCCGTCTGCTTGAACCGCTCATCGAGGTGCCCATCGTCATACCACCGGTGGTTGCCGGTGTAGCGCTTTATTTTTTCATGACGGGAAGTTCCCTGCCCGGACAAGCGCTCACCTGGCTTGGTATCCGCCTCCATGAAAACCCGGCCGGTATAGTCCTGGGTATGTACTTTGTCGGTGTTCCCTTTATCGTCAAAACAACAATCGCCGGATTCATGGGTGAGACGCAGCGTCTGGAATTGATGGCCAGAAGCCTGGGAGCCACGCCGCGAAAGGTATTTCTTTGCATATCCCTTCCTCTCAATATGCGGTCGATCGTCAACGGCAGTATCCTGATGTTCGGCCGAAGCGTGGGAATTTTCGGAACCGTCATGATCATCGCCTATTCCCCTCCGACCATTCCCGTTCTGGTGTTCGAGCGATTTAAAACCCTGGGCCTGCAAAGCGCACTTCCACCGGCGCTGCTACTGGTCCTGGTAAGCCTGGTCCTCTTTTTACTGCGACAGATGATCTTGAGGAGAACCATGAAGTGAGTCTTATCATCGAGAATTTGAAAACTGCCGCCGGCACGTTTATCGTGACGTGTCCGCAGCTGGAGATACAAGACGGTGAATACCTGGTGCTTCTGGGTCCCACCGGTTCCGGGAAAACCATCTTTCTGGAAACCCTGACCGGATTCCGCTCACCCGACCAGGGAACAATTCAGTTGAACGATACGGATATAACCGGTTTTCCACCGGAAAGCCGTTCTATTTCTCTCGTTCACCAGGACCACCTGCTGTTCCCCCACATGAACGTCAGGGAGAACATCGCATTCGGTCTGAGCTGCGGTGGTCTGGACCGGGACGAAATCGACCAGCGAGTCCGCGAAATAGTCGAGTATCTCGAAATTATACATCTCACCGACCGGACGGTCCAAAGTCTCAGCGGGGGTGAAAAGCAGATGGTATGCCTGGCCAGAGCCGTCGTCAACGAACCCGCCCTTCTGCTCATGGATGAACCGCTGGGCGCCACCGACCCCATGAAGCGGGAGGACCTGGAAGGGAAAATCCGCAGCCTTCAGAGCGGTCTCGAATGTCCGGCCATCCACGTATGCCACGATTTTGGCGAAGCTGCACGGATGGCGGACCGGATCGCCGTCATGATCAGCGGGCGGTTGTGCGCCATCGGTTCCACCGAGACATTGTTCAGGACCCCTCCCAATATTGAGGTGGCACGGTTTCTCGGGCATGAAAACATCTACAGAATCACCGGGCATGACCAGACCGTAATCCACGCTTGCGATTCCCTGACCGATGCTGATTCGTCATCCTCCCTGACGCTGACTGTGGCCGGACACCGAGATGACAAGGATTTCGCTCTGATATGTGCCGAAGATATAGAAATAATTCCGTCCGACAGACAAGAACAGCCGAATGACACGAACACATTTGCGGGAAGAATCCTCACAGTGGAAGAGTATGGCGCCTACAAGAAGGTCCGGGTGGATATTGGCCTGCGTTGTGCCGCCCGCCTTTCACCACGCGAAGTCAAGGACATGAACCTTATACCGGGCCTGGAAGTTCGAGTTCACCTGGCGCCGGAGAACATTCATCTGTTTTAATCAGAAAAGCTGCAGGTTTCGTTGACAACTCCACGTGCTGCGCTTTTCACCCGATTGCCGAATGACTACGTCAAACCATGCGTCTTCCTGGCCGACCAGATGGTATTGTGCAGCAGCATGGTAATGGTCATCGGCCCCACTCCTCCGGGGACCGGGGTGATAGCGTCTGCTTTTTCCGCTACTGATTCGAAATCCACATCGCCAACCAGGCGGTATCCTTTTTTTGACGACGGATCATCCACCCGGTTGACGCCCACATCAACCACTACCACACCCTTTGTCACCATGTCTCCGGTGACAGTCCCCGGCCGGCCGGCGGCGACTACCAGGATATCCGCCTGACGTGTAAACGAGGCCAGATCGCCGGTCCCGGTATGGCATAAAGTGACGGTAGCGTTGGCTCCTCTCCCTTTGCGAAGCAGTATAGCCGCCAGCGGCTTGCCAACCAGGGTACTGCGGCCGACGATAACTACATGTTTTCCTTCCACGGCAACACCGCTGCGGGTAAGAAGCTGTTGAATCCCATGAGGGGTACAGGGAAGAAAACTGTCTTCACCGCGAAGCATCCGGCCCAGGTTTACCGGATGCAAACCGTCGACGTCCTTTTCAGGACTGATGGAGGTCAAAACAGTGTTCTCCGAGATATGGGACGGCAGGGGAAGCTGCACCAGGATTCCGTTGACCGAAGCATCGTCGTTGAGGTCCTGTATGATCGAGAGCAGGTTTTCCTGGGACATGTCTGATTCGAATTGATACACCTTCGAATCGATCCCGACTTTTTGACAGGCTCTTCGTTTGCCTTTGACATACGAAACCGAAGCCGGATCGTCTCCTACCAGGACAACTGCCAAACCCGGCACCAACCCATGTTTATCCTTTAAACCAGCTACTTCCTCCTTCATCTGCTGCTTCATTTCACGTGAAACCTTTTTACCGCTGATAATTTCCGCTGTCATTTCAAGGCCCTCCCTGTTTTTGAGGTTTCTCCTTTATAACATCCCGAAGAGGCGTTTCACAACTACAAACCGGTTGGTTCAGTGTACGCCCCCCCAGGAGTGTGCTAGAATACCATGACAACAACGCTTGCATCCTGGAGGGATTATCAGTATGAGCAACCATGAAACCAGTTCAACCACCGATTTCATTCGTCAAATAATCGAAGAAGATCTCGCTTCCGGCAAGCATGACACCATTATCACCCGGTTTCCCCCGGAACCGAACGGGTACCTGCATATCGGGCACGCCAAATCTCTTTGCATCAATTTCGGACTGGCCGAGTACTACGCGGATTTTACCCCAAAAGGAGCCCGGACCCACCTGCGCTTCGATGACACCAACCCCACCAAAGAGGAGCAGAAATATATCGATGCCATTAAAAAAGATATCCGCTGGCTCGGTTTTGATTGGGACGGCCATGAATATTATGCTTCCGATTATTTCGGTCAACTTTACGAGTGGGCCCTCCAGCTGGTCAAGCAGGGAAAGGCGTTCGTGTGTGACTTGACTGCAGAGCAAATACGAGAATACCGTGGAACACTGACCGAGCCGGGACAGAATTCCCCCTGGCGCGACCGGCCGGTGGAGGAGAATCTCGACCTGTTTAAACGGATGAAGAATGGTGAATTCCCAGATGGTTCCAGAACATTACGCGCCCGGATCGACATGTCATCTCCTAATTTGAATCTGCGCGATCCGGTCATGTATCGTATCCTCCACGCCGAACATCCGCGTACCGGGAACGAGTGGTGTATCTATCCCATGTACGATTGGGCCCATGGACAGAGCGACTCCATCGAGCACATCACCCATTCTATCTGCACGCTGGAGTTCGAGGACCATCGTCCGCTGTACGATTGGTTCTGTGAAGCGCTGGGCATCTACCATCCGCAGCAAATCGAATTTGCCAGAGGCAACCTGACCTATATCATCACGAGTAAGCGCTACCTTCTCAAACTGGTAAAGGAGAAGGTTCTCTCCGGGTGGGACGACCCGCGCATGCCCACCCTGGCCGGGTACCGCCGCAGAGGATATACACCTGAATCCATACGGGCTTTCTGGGAACGAGTCGGCCTGGCCAAGAAGAAGAGTGTCGTCGATATAGCGCTGCTGGAGTATTGCCTGCGGGAAGAGTTGAATAAGAAAGCTCCTCGGGTAATGGCAGTACTCAATCCGCTTAAGGTGGTCATCGACAATTACCCCGAAGACCAGGTGGAACAATTCGAGATCATCAACAACCCGGAAGATCCCAACATGGGGACCAGGAAACTCCCGTTCTCCCGGGAACTGTATATAGAGCGTGAAGATTTCCGGGAAGACCCGCCCAGGAAGTTTTTTAGGCTGGCACCCGGACGGGAGGTACGCCTGAAACGCGCCTATCTTATTACCTGCACTTCAGTGGTCAAGGATGTAAATACCGGAGAGATAATCGAATTACACTGTACTTACGACCCGGAAACCAGGGGAGGTTCGGCTCCCGACGGCCGAAAGGTCAAAGGAACACTTCACTGGGTCTCCGCACCACATGCTTTGGATGCCGAAACCCGTTTATATGACCGTCTGCTCACGGTACCCATCCCGGCTGAAGAAGATGATTTTGACGGAGACTTCATGAAGTACCTGAACCCCGATTCACTGGTCACCCTGACCGGGTGCAAGGTAGAGCCTAACCTGGCTGGTGCCCTTACCGGAGACAGGGTACAGTTCTTCAGACACGGCTATTTCTGCGTGGATTCCGACTCACAGGAAGGGAACCTGGTGTTCAACCGCACCGTTCCTTTAAGAGACACCTGGGCCAAGATAGAAAAGCAATTGAAGCAAGCGAAAAAGAAGTAGTAGTGCTTGTTATACCTCACTTTCTACACTCACAGAGTCGAGGGCGGTAACGGTGACATGGAACGATGCGCGACATTGGAGTGGGCGGCAAGGCTGCGAACGGTGAGAGATCTCAAGCCTGCTTACTGCTTTCTGCTGGTCTGTGGGAGATTAACCAGTAGTAATACCAAATAATATTCTCCAGCACCGGAATGATTCGTAATAGGAAAGCCAGGTTTCTTTTTTCGCACACATGTCGGAGCTTGCGCGAATAGCCGTTGCCGAAAATCGTCGAATCAAGAAGCGGATGTTCGAGCCAGGAGGGCGAGTTCCGCGCACAGGATGTGCGCGATCGGCGATTGTGGCTTACGGATATCGCAAGCGGAGACTCATAGTGAAGAAAAAAGGAATCGGGCTTTTGTTATTATGGCTCTATTTCGACAAGTTCTTCGAGAGGAACTTCTGTAGCGTCGGACCACAGACCTTCTATGTCGTAGTAGGTTCTCAGCTCATCGAGAAAAAGATGGAGGACAAAATCCCCGTAATCCAGCAGAATCCAGCTGCTTGCCTTGTACCCTTCCTGATGACGCAGACGGACACTGCTCTGCTTGAGGGCATCCTTAACGTGGTCGGCTACCGCCTTGAGATGAACCGGATTGAGGCTCGAGCCGATAATGAAGTGATCAGTAACTCCAATAAGCTCACTGACTTCGAGCACCTTGATATTGACAACCTTCTTCTCCAGTAAAGCAGAAACGAGAAGCTTCATACTATTTTCTACAGTAGAGTTGGTACTATCCATCCAGCAGTTCCTCTCACTATTCCGGTTCCACAAGACTCTTCACCATGGTAATCTCATTTCCTTTTTCATTGAAGCTGACCTCGTCGAGCAGCTGCCGCAGAATTATCAAACCTCTTCCCCTGTCTCTGAGGACTTCAGCTGATTCCAGTTCTTTCGCCCGACTTTTATGATTGAAACCCCGGCCTTGATCCTTGATAGAGAACCGCACCTCGGTTTCACCTGTTTCATAATCTATCCAGACCTTCTTCGATGTGTCGCCTTTGTTTCCGTGCTCGATGGCGTTCGTCACCGCTTCTTCCAGGGCAATTCTCAAGCAGAATATTGTTTCTTCGGGGATACCGCGGCACTCAAGCACGTTGATTATTTTCTCTATCTGCTTTCCCATCTGATCACGTTCGCTGAGAAATTCCGTAACCAGACGTCCCCCTTCGAACAGGTTCACGATAACCAGAGTGAGATCATCATACAGTGGAGTCCGCCCGATATACTCTTGAATACTGTGGAAAATCTTGTCAACCAGGCTCTGGGCATCGAGGTCAGGATTGTCACAGATGATTTGCTTCATGCGGTCAAGACCGTATTTCTCTTCCCGATGATTACAGGCTTCGATAACGCCATCGGTGTAGAGAATCAACGTGTCACCGTAATACAGCTGTTTCATCCGGTCACTGTAATATCCTTCTTCGAACATACCCAGGAAAAGGCCGGGTACGTCAAGAGGCTCGAATTCTCCGATCTTACGATGATAAATCAGGGGTGGATTGTGCCCCGCTTTGGAATAATCGAGGTTCAACGTTCCGAGATCCAGTGTGGAGTAAAACATGGTTACATACAGGTTGGGATCGATATCTCCGAGGAGCAGCTCGTTAAGGCTGGACAGCACTTTGCTGGGAGAATCGTGGTCGAACGCTTCAGCCCGCAGCAGACTCCTTGTCATACTCATGATCATGGCTGCCGAGACACCTTTCCCGGCGACATCCGCCACCACCAGACCCAGTTTATTGCGGTCATGAAGCACGAGTACGTCGAAATAATCCCCACCCACGGATTTGGCCGGGATGTTCCACGCCCCGATATCAATGCCCGGATAGGTAGGCAGCTTTGATGGAAGCAGCCGTTTCTGTATATCCGTCGCCAGCTGCATATCCCTCTCCATGGCCTGTTTATCGAGAGCTTCTTTGTAGAGACGAGCATTTTCAATTACGTTGTAGACCCGGTTGGATATTACCGTCAGGAGGTTGCGGTCCTCTTCATAAAACGTTTTCTTGGACGAGATGAGAAGCAGCACTCCCATAAGATTGTCCGGACCGCCGATGGGAAGACACAAAAAATGCTTCCCCAGATCATCAAAGAGAAAGAACATCTTGTTTTTCTCTATTTCCTCCCGGTCGGTATCCATCAGGGCCATGCCGGTGGAAGCAACCCAACCGACAACCCCTTCTCCCCGCTTGACCCACCGATGTATGAGTCCCTCGTCCTTAACGCCAACCATTTTCCTGACCTGCAGAGAATCTTTCTGGTCGGGTTCGAGAAATATTGCAACGTCGGTCGCTTCCACGCAGCCGGCGAGCATTTCCAAAATATTCTCCATGATTTCCCCGAAGGACAGCACGGGAGTAATGGACGTGCCGATTTCATGAAGGATGAAAAGCTCCTCATAAGCCCGGCTGATCGCTTCAATCTGCTCATCCAGGTCTTTTTGCTTCTTGACAAGGCTCTCATACAAGCGGGCGTTTTCAATGGCTCCAGCGGCTTGATGCGCCAGTGTGCTGAGGAAATCCAGGTTGTCCTTGGTAAATACATACCCTGATTTCTTGTTATTGACATTGAGCACGCCGATAACTTTATCCTTGACTTTCATGGGTACGCTCAAAAACGATTTGGTTGAGTATTTCTTCTTGCTTTTCCGCATAAAACGGGGATCTTTTTCGATATCGGTAACCAGAAGCGGCGTACCGTGAAGAGCTACCCAACCGGCGATTCCTTCCCCGGGACGTGCCCGGGCAATCTCGATAATGTGCGGGTCCAGTCCGCGAGCGGCCCGGATCCGCATGACTGGCTCATGCTCCTCAAACAGCATAAGCGAGGCCATCTCGGCGTCGAGACCTTCGCAGGCCATATCGACAATAGCGTTGAGGACCTCTTCAACATTTAAAATAGCATTGACCTTTTCGCCGGTACGGGAAAGGAAATCGATGTCCTGATACAGCCTGCGGTTCTCGATAATGATCGAGGCGTAGGATGCTACCATAGTTGTCATCCGGAGGTTTTCCTGGTCGAACGACGAACTGTCCGGCTGGCGGCCCAGGTAAAGAACCCCTCTGATGTTGTCCTGGACCTTCAGGGGAACTCCCATGCACGCAGACGTCTGGACATTATCAAAATGGTTGTCCCTGAACTGTTTGTTCAACTGAAGATCATCTACCAAAAGTGGCAGGCAGTCTTTGGCCACCAGGCCGATAAAACCATCTCCCATTGGCCAGCGAAGCGACATGACACTCTCTGGCAGACCAGCACGGGCCTGGGCTACCAATTCATCTTTTTTGGGATCAAGGGTGAGTAGTAATCCGTGGTCAGCTTCCACAAGTTGCAGCACGATATCGAGCAGGCCCTGAAGTACTTCCGGGAGAGGTTTTTCCGAGGTGCTGAGCTGACCGGCATGCGACAATAATTCCAGTTTCTTCATGAATGCACTGGATTTACGGGTCTTCTTTTTATAACCGGCCGACTGTGCTGTCACCAGGGTTACTCCTCAACACGCTCTGCGGGAGAGAGAATCTCGGTTACCTTCTCAACCAGCCTTCGGGGACTGAAGGGTTTTGTCATATACACATCCGCCCCCATCTTGTGCCCCCGCTGGCGGTCGAACTCCTGGCCTTTGGCCGTGAGAATAATAACCGGTATATGAGCACTATCAGGATTGTTCTTGATTCTCTTGCACACTTCAAATCCATTGATCCCCGATAACAGAACATCAAGAATGACCAGATCTACCTGATCGCGGGAGATGGTGTCGAGCGCTTCTTCCCCCGAGTAGGTTTCCAGCACTCTAAATCCCTTTTTCCTCAGGTTGAAAGAAACGATCTGAACGATGTATCGCGCATTGTCCAGAACGAGAATTGAATGATTGCTCACTACCTGAACCTGCCTGTTCCTCCGGATAAGAGTTCGATTTTTCTTAGAAGCCTTCTTGCTTCACTTGAAAAATCGTACTCGACCGGCGTTTTTTTATGAAGAGATAACTTCAAACTCCGGTAGGCGGACTTGTACTCTCCCAGGTGATATAAAGCGACACCTTGTCCGAAATAGGCCCAACCTTCTTCAATTCCCATTGCCAGTATTTCCTGGCTTTCCTTACGCAGGCTTTCCCACCGTGCCAATTCGTAATACACCAACCCCAAGTTCACCCGAACAGCCAGCATCGACGGTGCTTGACGTTTGGCCTGAATCAATACTTCAAGCGCTTTATCATAGGATCCTAATTCCAGGAAAACAGTGCCGGAATTATTCAATATTTCCGGCGACGTTCCTCCGTAGAACGCCGCAGCGGAATATTCTCTGGCAGCCTGTTGAAGACGCCCTTCTTCATGAGCGGCCAGAGCCGCGTTAAAATGTTTCCGGGTCAAAACCTGCCGTGTTCCCGGAGATATGACAACAGGAAGATAACAGAATATGAACAAAAGATGCAACACAAACCTGGGAATGACCAGCATTCTCACCGGACCTCACTCAAGCTTCTTGCGGACTCGTCGAAGGGCTCGGTTGGCCTCCCGTCCAAATTGCCCGCCGGGATCAGCAATTGCTACTTTTTTATAGGCTTCCACGGATTTCACGTACTCCCCGGCCAAATAGCACAGGTAACCATAAAGCGATACGATCTCCAGGTTGTTCGGTTCGAGAGCCATGGCCCTCTCCAGAAGAGGCAAAGCCTCCTTGAGATCGCCGAGTTGCTGGTTCAACAAAGCGCTGATGACCAGAGCTTCAACTCTGGTCGGGTCAAGGGCAAGAACACGGAGGAATTCTTTGAGTGCCTGACGATATTCCCCGTGGTTTTTGTACCGTAATCCCAGTAACCAGTGCTCTTCCACATCGCCGCTGGTAATAGCTACTCGTGCTTCAGCAGTGGTGGGAGGGGGAGTTCCTTCGGAGTACGCCGCATCCTTGAAAGTCGAAAGATATTCCTTAATATCTCCCCGCCACTTGCTGCCGGGAAAATGCTTAACCAGTGTTTTGAACGTTTCACTGGCCATCTGATAATCTCCAAGCTTGCGATACACTTCTCCAACCATATAGTGCGCATCACCAACCCAGTCACTGGCAGGGAAATTATCAACCAGCAGCTGGTAGCTTTCAAGCGCCTGCGGTAACTGTTTCATTCCCATGTAGCATTCTCCCAGCATAAACTGGGCATCCGCAGAAAGCGTCGAACTGGTTGACCACCTGAGTACCTGCCGGTAAGCGTTCACCGCTTTTTCCAGATTGCCGACGGCAACATACGATTCGGCGAGCATATACCAGACATCGGATTGCCACAAGGTATCAGGATAGAGTTCAAGAAGCCGCTGATATACGATAATCGCCGATGAAATCCG
>CAYSPT010000059.1:0-18691 GCA_964432985.1 uncultured bacterium | reverse complement strand
TTATCAGCTTCAACAACCGCTTTTTTAAAATGTTCTATTGCCCGGTCAACCTGTCCCAGCGCCAGTTCACATTCTCCCATAAGATAGTGAGCGTCATCACTCCATGAACTCGCCGGACAGGTGGTTACCAGACGCTCAAACCGTGACAACGCTTCAGAATATTTCCCCTGGTCACAGAGGTTGAGTCCTGTTTCGAATAACACCTCATCTTCTTCAAACATCTCCACCCGGGCAGGCATCGTGAAGACCATCAGGAAGATACTCCCCACCACGATGGACAGTATGACAGGGTATGGACGACGCGGCATGCGGTTTTTAGCCTCCCGCAGAAAGGATACCACGCCCCGGGAATGAGGTCAATTTTCAGTGAAACTCACCCAGTAGAAGATGAACCCTTTTTTGACATAGAGAAAAGAACGAGCCCAGGTACTGTCGATTGTTCCTTTGAAGCAAAACAGTGATAATCAAACCGGTCAGTCCCGCACCCAACAAAATCTCTCCCCATCCCAGTCCTTGAAAAGGAATGGAGAGAGTAAGCAAAACCAGCACCTCCAGCCCCAGGAAGAATAGTCCCATGGAAAGCCACACTTTCGATTTCATCACCAGACCAGAGAGAAGAAATACTGACGATATAAGCACGACTTCAACCGTCCCGAGAAAAGGATCTGGAGAGGTAAGAGAATGGATAAATCCCGGGACCATGATTATCAGGGCGCCAACACTACTTTTCCAATTATCGGGAATCCTATAAGTGGCTATCCATCCTTGAGGTTTCCATTTTCTGTCTGTAAATCTGATGAGAAAAACGAGGGCACTCCATGGAACAGCGTAGAAAATCCAATGACTAAAACCTATGTGAACAAATGCGAGACAAAATCCAGCCGCGATAACAACACCGGCCAGGTATATTATACGGGGGTTGTCTGCAAACACACTCCATACGACCCAGAACAGGGCGGCAAGAACACAAGACACGTAGGGAGCAAGAAGGCCGGTCATGGAAGACGCACTCCAAGGCTCTCCCCGCGCCACGCCAATAAGAAAAAGTATGCAGGAAAGGCACACAGCCAGGTTGCCGGTGAGACGAAGCGGCGCCACGAGCTCACGTACCCATTGTTTAATAGCCACGGCGGCAAACACGTACAGCCATCCAAATACAATCATCCAGACAGAAACAGCGCCTGCGGCGAAATGCAGGGAACAGGTTAACCTGTATCCAACGATAAAAATCGGGACAACGGTCATATACACAAGCCAAAACATTCTTTTTTTCTGTGCCAAACGGATGAAACAGGCCACTGCGCACGAAGCAAACAGCAGGGGAAACCAGGCAGATGGTAAACCGATGCTTGTCACTGCAGCGGAACACAAGGCGGCCAGATGCAGGATAACCACACCGGGGATGAGATGTTCCCGATTCGTCATCGCCAGCACATAAGAACCAACTCCAAAAGCACAATAGATCAAAAATTTAACATATGAGCCGCTGTACGCTATTGTTTCTACACAGGCTATCAAAGCAGCAGAAAAGAATAACCAGGAAGCAAGGTGAGCTTCCTGTCTGGAAAAGAACGGTTTTCTCATTCTCTGGAGTAAAAGACAGTAGATACCTGACACGACCGTCAGAAAACCCAGACTTCCCAAAACCTGCCGCCCGCGGGCAGCAAAAACGAGGAAACACCATATAAGAGATACTCCCATGAGCACCGTTCCACCAAGAATCAAGCTTTTTCTGAAATCCGGACGGATGATAGAAACCGTAGCTGCCCCACAGGCTGCCAGCAAACACCCCGAGAGAAAAAGCGCACTGTATGACGACGGCAGCCAGGGAGCCAGTGAAAGAAATAAATATGTTAGTGCTGCTCCCAGGGCGGCAAAACCAGGTACCTGGTGAAGCAGTTCCCTCTTTTCCCGATCTGACAGCAGGAATCCCAGGCCCAGTATCAACCAAGAGACTGCCAGGATCGAGTGGTTGACAGGTCTTCCATGGAGCAATGATATACCGGCCAGCCAGATCCCGGTACGACCAACCATGTCAAGCCTCATACATAGTGTATGGGAAGCTGGGCGGATAAGAGAAAGTAATAAGCTGATGCAAAGAATACTACATGAAAACAAACCGAGTACACCCGGCCACCACATCGTGAACACAGAACTGGCAAAAAAAGGAGCTGTCCCCGACAATACCAGCAGAACAGCCCCGATAGCAGCGAATATGGCATTGCCGGTAATAAGAGCTGATCCAAGAAAAATTCCCAGCCCGGAGAACCCGAGTGCCAGGCCGGTTTGCCACTCTCCCCAGGAAGCAGCAAAAACCACTCTGGAAAGAAAGACCATCATGCCCGTTTGCCCGAGAAACATGACAGCTATTCCGGTCCGCCGCACGTCCCGTCTCACCAGGCCCCAACCGGCCAGATAGACCAAAACGGCCGCCATAAAAGACACGATAGCCTTCAACTGAGATTCCACCAGAAGCGACTCTCCCAGAAGCAGTGTGACCGCCAGCAATACGAAACCGGCACTCAACCATACCCCCCATTTGATGAATTCTTCAGACCCGGCCTTTTTGAGCAGGCCTGCGACTATTCCGACCTCTTTTGAGAATGGCTGTGCTGGAAGCTCCCCGGCGGGAGAAGCGGCAGTTTCCGGTTCAGACGAGAATGCGTGATCAGTTACGAGTTCAGGATATGGCAGCGTCGTTGCGTCCTGTTTTTCGGCAGCAGCTTCCTCATGAAGTACCAAAGAAACAGGTTCGTCAAGACTGACCACGGGTTGCTCTGGTAATTTTTCCAGGGCCAGCTTTATCTTCTCCTGTCTGTCCCGATACACTTCTTCAATAGTGTCAACAACGATCGGGAACACGATCCCCTGATCTACCCATCCATGGGCCTGGTCTACCAGGTACTCGATGTGATCGTACTCTTCTTGCAGAATAGACGGATTGTGTGCCAGCGGGTACCCGCAAAACGGGCAAAATCGGTCATTCTCCGAAACCTCACGGCGGCACTCCGGGCAATATTCAGACAACCTGACACATCCCCCTAAGCTCGAATTCGAGCTAAATAATCAGCATGGCGTCACCAAAACTGTAGAATCGAAAGCGCATATCCACTGCCTGCTGGTAGACGGAAAGTACTTGCGAGCGGCCGGCAAAGGCACAGACCAGCATCAACAGCGTGGAGCGGGGCAGATGAAAATTGGTTATCAACCGGTCAACGATATTGAATGTAAAAGGGGGATAGATAAACAGCTTCGTCCAACCTGAACCGGGTTGTACGGTTCCATCTGGCTGGCCACGCGATTCCAGGGTTCGTACCACAGTCGTTCCCACCGCTGTTACTCTTCCGCCTTTATTGCGAGTATCGTTAATAGCGTCAGCTGTTTGCGTTGGAATTTCCAGGTACTCCGCGTCAAGTGTTTTCACACCTTTAGCATCGTCCTGGATAATCGGCCGGAAAGTGCCCGTGCCCACATGAAGGGTTACTTCCGCCACCCTGACACCGGACGAGATGAGACTATCCAGAAGAGATGGAGTAAAATGAAGGCCGGCGGTCGGTGCAGCCACAGACCCGGGTTTACACGCAAACATCGTCTGGTAACGCTCCCCATCGTGAAGTGGTTCCTTGATGTATGGCGGAAGGGGAATGTGACCGAGGTCCAAGAGGATATTTTCCAGCTTCCCGTTATATGAAAGAGATAATGTGCGTTCCCCGGCGGTGCCTTCCTTCACAACCTCCGCTACCAGTCGTCCATCCCCGAAAACCATAATTTCCCCGCACCTGATACGGCGGGCCGGTTTGACCAACGCTTTCCAGACATAATCCGCGGTTTCCCGGATAAGCAGAATTTCCACTTTTCCTCCGGTATTTTTTCGCTGTCCATGCAGCCGGGCAGGAATAACTCTCGAATTGTTGACTACCAAAAGATCATCAGGCTGAAAAAATTGCGCGATCTCACTGAACGATTGCAGCTCTTGAGTGATGTTCCTCTCCCTGTCGAGCACCAGTACGCGAGACGCTTCCCTGTTTGACAGAGGAACCTGGGCGATGAGCTTTTCAGGAAGGTGATAATCAAAGAGAGCGGCGTCCATACGATTTCCTCTCAGAAAAACTTCCGGAGGGAATACGTGGCAGTGGCAACACCCAGTATAACTGAAGCTATGATCATGATAATATCGATCATCAGTACACTCCTGGCACGCCCTTCAGTATACACCTCATCAAGGGGTTGGACCACCACTACCGTCCAGGGAAGCGCTCTGAGTTCGTTGAATTCTTTAAGGGGATAACAGGCCACCAATTGTTCTTCGATGCCATCAGAAACGAGGTATTTACCTGCCGATTCCTTCTTTTCCAGTACATGATCGTGAATGCGCTTGTACAACTCATCTTCTTTATTGAGCCTGTCGCTGATGGGATGGAAGATGACCTGCCCTTTTTGGTCGACCACGTATGCGTAGCCGGTTTGGCCTACCTTGATTGGTTTCAACAGCTCCCACATGTTCGTCAGGTTTACCTCCGCAGCCAAAACAGCTTCAACCTTGAACAATGCGCCCCTTACCAGCACCGCCATGGTAATGGAGGGGTTGCCCGTTGCCCTTGAAATATAGGGATCAGAGGTGTAATTAGAATAGGTTCCCTGAACTACATTGCGATACCAGACAGCGGAAGTTACATCATTGAAGGCTTCAGGCGCCTTGGTCACGTTTACCAAAAGGTTTCCATGACGATCAACCACGTACACTGCTTCAAACACGTTGTTCATTTGTTTGAGAGTTCTTAAAACTGATTCGAGAACGCTTGTCCCCCCCAATTTCCGAACGTCCGGGTATTTCGCCATGGTGCCGAGAATTTGTCGGGTTGATTCGAGAGACTGATTCAATTCAAAAGCCACAGCCCGGGCAATCTGATAATTTCTGTTGAGAATTTCCCGGGCCAGCACGCGGTGCCAGATGGATTTGTGAACGGAGATGCTCATCATGACAGGCACAACAGCCGTACAGAGGAAAACCAGCAACAGTTTGATTACCGGAAATGTACGGTTGGACTTTGAGGCTGATGTGGACTCATTGTCCCGTTGCATCGTCACGCCCTCGTGCCCCTTTCATGGAATAAATTCAGAGGACTTCGTCCTCGAGATCGTCCACAGCACCGCGAAGGCGGGTTTTGACAACCGGCTTCACAGTAAGTGCCCGCTGTCGGCGTGCACTGTTCAGGATATCCGGCCCGGACGGACCGGATTCTCCCTTTATCACCAGGTCGAAATACTCGCGGCTTTCATCAAATCGGCCGAGCTTTCGAAGAACTTCTCCAATAATATAACAAAGATTGGTTTTCCCGCCAGTCTCCCCACCCTTTGTTCTATTATCGTATGCCGCCAGATAATGTTCAACCGCTCTCTGCAAATTCTCTTTCTCCGACTGCTTATCCTCGAGTTCATGGCAAAGCCAGCTGGACCTGAGAAACAGATCTCCCAAATAGTCACGCTCTTTATAATTACGATAACACGACGCTGCCAGAAGAAATGAAGCTACACCGTGTTTCAGAGACCGTTCCTGGCCAAATTCTAGATCTCCGACCATCCTGCGCCGGCCAACACGCATTCTGGTAATTTTTTCCCGCAGTTCACAGCTTTGTTCCGGAGCTGAAAAATCTTCCTCCCGAGCTGCATACAGACACTTGGGACAAACCCAGATCTCATAAAGATAGGGATTCACTTCCCGATACCGTATATAACCATCAGCTTCCCGGGTAACCGTGTGGAGTTTGCGTTTGCTCACCGAGGAGGATGTCAGGTGAGACCGGCATACAGGACATACCGTTTTCCTTTTTAGTATAACCTCATCTCTCTGCTGTGCAGAATCAACAGACGAATCTGTACCTGTGCCCTCAGCCACCGGCAATACTGCCGTTTTGACGTCTTTACCGCTATCGGGCCTTCCGCGTTCTGAATCTCCGGCCCACGTTTTCAATGATCGAGACAACGTTTCCAGAATGTCAGCCAGTTCAATGACTTTTTCCGGAGTATTGCATTCTACTGCCAGTTCGGCGGCATCGGCTACCGCCTCCTGCAAGACCTTTAAGTCACCGGTTTCATGTGCACGTACAGTGATACCGGCTATCCCCTTTTTAAACAACCGTTCTACTTCCTGGCACAATAAATCAAGAGGAACCGGTTTTTCCAGCACCACTGCCGGTGCAAAGATTTGAACTGAGTCCTTTTCTCCCTTTTCACCGCACAGAGCAATTACCGCAACATCCTTGTTCAAGCGATCGACCAGCCGGGCTGATGACATCAATCTTGCAGCCAGGGAAGCATCGACAACAACCAGATCAACGCATTCCTCATCGAGCACCCGGGTAAAATCATCGACGTCCTCGGCGGTGAGAATAGTCCGGTTGAACCGCTTCAGACTTTGCTTGTACAGAACCTGCAATTCCAGACTGGGGGTTGCCAATAGTATGCAGTTGTTCAGAATTTTCCCTCCAACCTTAAAATAGCTTCCTGGGCCAGACGCTCCCAGGCGCTGTTGGAATAATTAAGCGATAGCTTTTCATATTCACCAATAGCATTCTCATATTCTCTAAGATAATGCTCATATATTACACCGCGACGGTACTGTGCGTCATCCGCCCAGGGGCTATCTATATACTTGTCGATAAGATCCTGATAAATATCAAGAGCTGATTCATAATCCCGGTAATATGTTTCGTAGTTACCGGCCAGCCGGAACATGGCATCGTCAACCCATTCACTGTCAACGAAACTGTCGATGACCCGCTCATAATACTCACGTGCTTTTTCATACTCGCTCAGCTTCTGCTCGAAAATTTCCCCGCAATGAAAGCACATCCTGGCGGCAGAAGGATCAGCCACAAATTCATCAAGAAACGTATGATATGTCTCGGCTGCGGCTTGATAATCCTCCAATTTCTCTTCGAGCACCTTTCCGAGGCGATCGAGCAGTTTTCTGCGATTGCGCTCTTTGAGTTCCACTGCGAGTAATGCGCGCAAATGAACGACGGCTTTGTCGTACTGCTGAAGCTCTTCCTGGTACAGATCAGCCAATTGGCCGTGCAGCCAGTATTTTTCCTGTCCGGTTATCTCCGGCCACAAAAGCGCGGCCTCCATGGTCGTCGCTTCACCGGAAATTGTTTTCTCCAGATCCAGCTCCAGGCGCTCTTTAAGAGAGCCCAAATCTGTTACTGGCTTGTCTTCTGTTTCTGCTGCCCCCGCTGCTTCGGACACAGTTCCTAAAGCGACTGTTTTCTTTTCCGCTAAGGCGGCCAGATCATGTCCGGGAAATTGTGCAGTGATCCGTTGGCACAGTTTTCTGGCTCCCATGACATCCTCAAGTTTTTCCTCCTTGAGCAAAGCAGCCTGCCACAGGGCCTTCGGAGCATGAGGGCTAAGAGGATAACGGTCTGCCACTTCGCAATACGTATCCACAGCCTGCGGATACAGGAAAAGTTTCTCTTTGATTCCGGCAGCGGTCATCAGAAAACCAGGCGCCGAGGGTTCACCACTGTGTTTTTGAGCCAAGCTCTCCAACTCTACCACTGTGGCACTCGACTTTAGATACGCAAGGCGCTGTTCAATGTCACGACGTTCGCTCTCGGTAATATCCAGCTCCAGTGTTTTACGGCACAACAATACGGCGGCTGAAGTATCATCCAACTGCTCGTAAGCCAGGTCGGACATCTTGATGAGCAGTTCAGGTGAATCTCCATACCGTTTGACATGCAGCTCATAGCCTTTCAAGGTTTCTTCGTACAAACCCTGTTCTTCTTTGAGACGGCACATTTTAAGAGAAGCGGCCGCAGCCCCAGGCGCCTGCGGATACAGGTTGAGGATTGTATCCAACCGCGCCACGGCATCGTCATACTCCCCTTGCTCAAGCAAGGCGTAGTCGCCTTGATGGATCAAGGCATAAGCCGAACGGTTTAGAAGATCGTAGCTTTCCACCCGGTCCGGGTTTTCTTCCGCAAACTGCACTGAGCCCCGAATGAATTGTTTATGCTCCAGTTCCTTTTTAAGAACGATGGAAGCGGAGATCAGGTATGGAGAAGCCTCTGCCCACTCGTTTCGAATCACCTGGCCCAGATTGAACAGTGCTGTTTCCACGTCGAAATCTGCTTCCAGAACACATCGTCTGAGAAAGGCGAGTTCAGACAGCCAGGCACATTCAAAACCATCTCCGGAATTACCTGGTTGTGAAGAAAGACCCGCGATTTTATTATAGTAGGAGAGAGCAGTTTTTGCGGTACCGATGGACTCGTACAACAAGCCCAGCTGTAACAGAGCATATTGGTTATGTATCAATTCACCGGGGTCGAAA
Source organism: uncultured bacterium (assembly GCA_964432985.1). Taxonomy (GTDB): domain Bacteria; phylum Muiribacteriota; class CAYSPT01; order CAYSPT01; family CAYSPT01; genus CAYSPT01. The sequence goes on along the minus strand of CAYSPT010000059.1, from coordinate 10,353 downwards.
TGCGCCTCCGTCAGTGAGTCAGACTCAATTATCCCTTCATCGAAACCGACTGTTTTGGTGAAAGAACCTTCCCGTAATGCACGTTCGAGTAACCATATTATCTGCTTGGTACGAATTATTTTCAATTCATTACGTGCGCGCGCTGCGTAACTGGTTTTCGGAAAGAGCGCCGTTACTTCCCGGTATAGTTTTTCTGCCTTTTTAAAATTCCCTCGTACATTGCCCTGTAGATGAGCCAGGTTGAACAGCACTTCCGGTAGGCGTGAACTGGATGGATATTTTCGCGTAAAATCCTGGTGTTTTTTTATCTTTTCAACCGCATCGAGAGCCTCCAGTTCCTTGCGGGCTAGAGATTTGTAATCTTCAACGACATCGAGTTGAATAATACGCTGCAAATCCTCCCGGGCAGATGATATAGTACCAAGTCCATCCGCGTTTATCCTGGCCGATAAAAACAGGATACGCGGATCCTCCGGGGTAGGTGAGAGAGCAACCCGGAGAGCTTCATGTGCTTCACTGGGGCGGCCCAGTTCGTCAAAGAGAAGGTGTCCAAGTTTCGATCTCATGACTACTCCCCCGGCGGATGATCTGTCAATTACGGAAATAAGAGTCTTCAATAAATCAATCTGCTCTTCGGCGGTCCCACTTTCCTCGAGGACGGACAGGACGATGGTGCCCGCCTCAAAAGCGATCGCCGGGTTATCCGGAGATATGAGATCGGTCAGTAGTTCACTCACGTCATCCTTCCTGCCCGCAGTTGCGAGCAGACGACCCATTTCGATAGTCGCCCGTACGTTTCGGGGATCATCGGGAAATTCTCTCAGGAATTTTGAAAAAGCTTTTTGTGCTTCCACTCCATTGTCGTTTTCAAGAAGAAGAAACGCAGAACGGTACACTGCATCTGCACGCTGTGGAATGTCCGCCGAAAGGGAGGCAAGCCTATCATAGTATCCCGCTGCACGGCCAGGAAGGCGGAGAGGACCGGCGCAGAGACGGGCGGCTTCCTCTAAAAGGGCCAATTCGTCTAGAAGCTCAGGTGTTTCCCGAGAATCGGGTGGGACACCGGTTTCTTCCTGTAGATCTTCATCAGCCGGTTGGCCCTCTTTGAAATGATGTGTCAGAATTTTCTGAATGTCGTGAAGACGATCGAGGTTTTCCAGCGCCTGCAGGAGTTCTGCTACCGCAGCGGCAGCGTTGGATTCCGGCCAGGTTTCAACCAGTCCGTTCAGTAAAATACGGGTCTTCCGGGCATTTTCCCTTTTTAACTCGAGAGATGCCAGTTCCTCAAGTGCCCGGGGAGCAGCGGCGAAACCATCAATTTCAGCATTTGTGTATTCTTCCACGAGCCGGCGGTAATACCCGGCGGCTTCCGCTCCCAAACCGAGCTTCGAATATACTCGGCCCATCCACAGCAGCAGAACGGGAGTCACGGCCTTATCCCCGGTTGATTCTATAGCAGCAGACAGGCAGGAAGAAAGCTTTTCCAGTCTTGCCAATTTTTCAAAGAAGTCAACAGCATTATCACACAATTTGTTAAGAACTGCTGCAGTAGTCGCTGTGGAGGTAGTAGATGCTGCGGAAATCCCGTCAAGATAATATGATTCCACCGTTCCCAACAGAGCAACCACCGGGTCCTGCAATGCTTCCTGGGTCGATAGAGAACCTGACAGCACTGTGGCTTCTCTTTGTTTGCGCGATTCTTTCTCCTTCCCCGGTATTCGCTCGTAAAGACGAATCAAACGTTCTCTCACGGCAGCAGCCAGGTGCTTGTCCGTATTCGAGAGTTTGAGCACCTCCCGGTAGCAATCCACCGCTTGCTCCAGATTCTCCAACCGCTCGTGGATTTCTGCCATCCGAAGTGCTGCGCGCCCAGCATACATCGTCCCGGCGTAGCTGGATTTGAGGGTTTGAAACAAGTTGAGCGCACGAGTGTAATTCAAGCCCTGTTCTTCTACAGTGGCTATCCTGTACAACGCTTCCGGAGCGTGTTCGTAATCCGGATATTCACTATAGACTTTACGTAATACGGCATAACTTTCATCCGGTGATTCCAATTCGTACAAATAAACATTTGCGGCTTCATACAAAGCGGCAGGAGCAAGACCGCTTTCGGGAAATCTTTCGGCCAGTGAAGTAAACCGCCGGGTCGCTTCACGAAACTTTCCACCGGAATAAAACCATGATGCAGTACTGTAAAGATAATGAGGTTGATCGGAAACCGGTTTGTTCTTCTCCAGGCGCTGAACACCCGAAGATGCATCCAGCAAAAACTGCCGGCACCGGCGGTACGCGTTCTGGTTACGCTCTGAATACGTGATAAGCGTCTTGAAAGATTCACATGCTGCGCCGGGGTCTTTCACTTCAAACTCCTGGAGCTGTGCCTTATTGAATAAAGCGTAGCCTGTCCACCGAGAATCAGGGTATCCGGCGGCGAGGGCATTGTAAGAGCTTATTGCAGCCTGAATATCACGAAGAAAGAAATGCCGGGCGAAACCGTTAAGAAATAGGGCAAATGGCCGTAACGTATCGGTAGCAACGTTCGTTGCTGGGGCAACATTCGTTGATGGGGCAACCTCCGCAAGCAATGATTCCGCCTGATCGACACTCTTCTGGTGAGGTTCTTTGAAAACCGGAGCAAACGCCACCTGAGGTGCCGAAGGGACGAGACCTTTGCGGCGTGCACGGGGATCACCTTGGCTTTCAAAAAACAGATAATGCAGAGCCAGCAGTATCCTGGCCCGGTCTGCGTATTCGCCCGGTTCAGAGATTGCATAGACCCGGCTCCAACGTTGCCGGGCGCGAGTGGGGTCTGACAGGTTATACTCAAGAATAATCCCGGCCTGCACTAACGCCCTGGCACCAGACACCGTATCACCGAATTGACCGGCTAGATCATCAAGAATACCCAGAGCATGATCACAGTCCATGAATTCTTGATTACACCGGGCATTGACATACGTAACTACCGGTGGATAGGGAGCGTAGAGGGAAAAATCCGCCAGGATATCCTCGTAGATGTTCTCCACATCTTCCCAGTTGACAACCCGCTGACTGATAAGCCTGGCCATTCTCAACATGGCGTCGGGAACCCGATCGCTCTCCGGATACTGTTTCAATACCCGGGACAATAATTGAATAGCCTGCTCGACGTTATCCTCACCCTCCCGGGAAATCGCAAACTGAAAGAGAACCTCTCCGGTGCCCGGATCGTCCGGGAACTCGTCAAGCCATTTTCCCCATGTCTGCGACGCTTCACTCCACTGCTGTTTCCGCATGTGCATCCGCGCCAGAAATTCAAGACTTTGCTTGAACCCACCAGAATCATCCTGTTTACGATACTCCTGCCAGACCTCACCCAGAGGGACCAGGTTCCCGGATTGATCCTCACAACGAGCAACGTCCGGAGCTGTTCCGGTTAAAGTAAGCAGCACAGCTACTGACAGCAATGAAAAAAAAGCTCTGTATGACAGAGAATATACTGTTTTCACGCGCAATCTCCCGGCAGTCATTATACATTACCTCATAAACGTGAACAACCGGCATGACCATAGTTTCAAGGATAGGGCGGCAACGTCAGCATTGAACGATGACAGGCCTTCTGGTGGGCGTAGCGACAGTGAACGAGAAGAGATCCCAAGGAAGTTGACAGCTTCCTATTGGCCTGTTGAACATGATTCAGTAACAATGCCAATCAATCCCTCCTCTTTCTACGCTTCGAATGGCAGAGAGTGGCAAGGCAAGTCTTGAACGATACCAGGCCTTTGGGTGAGCGTAGTGAATATGGGCGAGAAGGCCAATTTAAAATGTTAATGCAAAACACCTGGTATATTCTGTTTTGAATGCACTCTGAAAAGAAATTTAGAGCTTCTTATTTTGGTGTTCGTAAGTGTTAGTCTGTAAGGGAATCCGTGATACAATGTACGACGTTTGTAACCAGTAAAAACAGTAATGATCTGGCTATTGCTTTATTATCAGAATGGAGGTTGAAGGCTTGATGTATTCTGGAACCGCGACTGTACGTCCAGTTTTGCGTGTATTTATGGTAGTATTTCTGGTGCTCCTTGCCCTGCCTTATTGGGCACAGGCGTATACCAGTAATATAGTGCTCGAATTCGACGTTGGGGGCAATGAATTAATAGATAAAGAAATCATTCTGGAGGCTGTTACTACCGAGGTTGGACGAAAACTCGATCCCGACAAAATCCAGGAGGATGTCAACAATATCTATTCGCTGGGATATTTTTCCGATGTGGTCGCCGATGTTGAAGACATTGACCGTGGGAAGAAAGTGGTTTTCGAAGTTGTAGAAAACGCCGTAGTACGGGGAATACACCTCGACGGTAATACCATTCTTTCCGACTCGGAGATTCTCGACGTAATGGAAACAAAGATAGGACATATCTTCAATATCCCCATCCTCAACGAAGATGGGAAGAGAATCAGCAAGCTTTACGCCGAGAAGGGACACATGTTCAGCGGGGTCATGGACTACGATGTGCAGGAAGCCGGTGAACTCATCAGCATCCGCATTATGGAGTCGGTGCTGGAGGACATTAAGATAACCGGCAATACCAAAACCCGCGATTATGTCATCCGCAATCAACTGATGTGTAAAACCAATGAGATATTCGACAGTGAGACCGTGACGAGAAGCCTGCAGAAGATTTTCAATCTCGGCTTCTTCAAAAGCGTCAAACCTCAATACACCCGTGGTACAGAAATGTCCAGTGTGGTGCTCAACATCGAGGTAGAGGAGCAAAAGACCGGCATGGCCACTCTGGGCGGCGGCTACAGTTCGGCCAACGGATTCGTGGGATTTATTGAAGCTACGGAGAACAACCTCAAAGGAAAAGGGCAAAAAGTCAGGCTCAAACTGGAGATGGGCGGCATTACCAATTATGAAGCAAGCTTTTTCGATCCCTGGTTCAAAGATGACCTATCCTTCGGGATGGATCTCTTTTCCACCAAGATCGAACGGGAGGAATTCACCAATAGAGTCGTAACCAGTGTGTACGACGAAAAGCGGAAAGGTGCCGCCGTGTCTTTCGGAAAACCTACCGGTACGAACACCACCACCTCTCTAAAATTCACCAATGAGGACGTGTCGATCACACCCAAGAGTAATTATCCCCCACCCAGCACCGACCTGGGAGGAAAACAGCAGACATTGGGTATTACCGTACTGAAAGATACCCGGGACAATTATCTTCAGCCATCAAAAGGACGCCGGGACAGTTTCTCATTTCAGACAACCGGTGGATTCCTGAAAGGTAAGAATCATTTTACCAAGTACACGGGCACGGCTCAGCGTTATTTCAAGCTCACCGACCGGCTTATTTCCGCCAACCGGCTCATCTACGGTTTGGCCAATGTTACCGAGGGAGAAATCCCGTACTACGACCAGTACGCTGTCGGCGGTGGATACACCCTTCGTGGGTACGAATATCGTGAATTTCTCGGAAGCAAGATGTTTCTGGCCAACCTCGAAATACGGTATCCTCTGGATGACAAACTGGCTGCCGCCGTGTTTTATGATATCGGCGATGCCTGGGGCCTGCACGGCCGGGGCGGCACAAATCTAAAATCCTCGTATGGTTTCGGAATCATGTTCCACTCACCTATTGGAACCATACGCCTGGATTACGGTATTCCGGAAGGCGGCCGTGGCAGCCGCTCCCACTTCAGCATGGGCTCCATGTTTTAACCCATGAATCCGGGTGGACGTATGAATCCGGGCGGGCGTATAAATTCAGGCGGGCGTATATATTCGAGCGGGCGTGATATAAATCTGTTCCGCCTGTTTGGTATTCAGGTATCAATTGATTTTACCTGGTTTATCGTCTTTCTGCTTTTCTCCTGGACATTGTCCCACCAGATTCTTCCTTCCTGGTATCCTTCGTATACACCGCTTCAATACTGGATAATGGGAGTGATTACTGCCCTGCTGCTCTTTGCTTCCGTGCTCTTCCACGAGATGGCACACTCCCTGGTTGCCAGGCACGATGGTTTGATGGTGAGAAAAATCACGCTGTTCATGTTTGGCGGGATAGCAAATCTCAGCGAAGAGCCACGCCGGGCCGGTACCGAATTCAAAGTAGCCATTGCCGGACCGGCTTTCAGCCTGACCGTGGCCGGAGCACTAGTGGCCTTGAATGCCGGTTTATTATTAATTTACCAGGGGACGATAGCAGCACGTGGAGTCGGAATGGTATCCGCGGTCATAATCACATTGGCACGTCTTAACATTACGCTGGCCATATTCAACCTTGTTCCCGCTTTTCCTCTCGACGGCGGCAGGATGGTCCGAGCGCTGCTGTGGCACTGGACAAAAAACCTTAGAAAAGCCACCTACTTTGCTTCAACCGCCGGCAAGGTGTTTGCCTATTTCCTGATGACCATCGGATTTCTCAACGCTCTATGGGGTGAGTTGATCAGTGGAGTCTGGCTCATCTTTATTGGCTTGTTTCTCAGAAATGCCGCCCAGATGAGCTATAACAGAGTACTTATGATACAGTTTCTCGACGATATACCGGTCAGGGAACTCATGACCCACAGCGTCGTTACCGTTACTGAAGGCACCCCGCTGGACCAGATTATCAACCACTACTTTTTCACCCACCACTTTGTATGCTTTCCCGTAGTGTCACCATCCGGTGAGGTAAAAGGGGTCATTAAGCTGGACCGGATAAAGGGTATTCCCTGTGAACAGTGGGAAAGCATACCGGTAGAAGAGGTCATGCTGCCGCTTCCCAACTCACTACTACCGTCCCCCGATACTCCAGCCATACAAGCACTGCATATCATGCTCAAACACAACATTGGCCGACTGCCCGTAACGGTTGAGGGACGGGTGGCCGGAATCCTGACCCGAAGAGACATTATGAACCTGCTGGCTATCAAACGAGAACTCGGCTAATGCCGTGGCTAAAGTCAGAGTTAAAGCCAGTGCTAAAACCAGAGCTAAAGCCAGATTTTTGTTGACATTCAGCCTGTGTTGTGCTAGCATATTTGCGGCAATGGGATGTCGTCTAGTGGCAGGACAGCGGACTCTGGATCCGCCGGCGGAGGTTCGAATCCTCCCATCCCAGTTTGTCAGAAGTATGTGAAAATTGAGGGAAGCCAAGCTCAGCTCATAGTGAGTTTCTGTGGCGGTATCGTCTAGCCTGGTTCAGGATGTCGCCCTCTCAAGGCGGAGACAGGGGTTCAAATCCCCTTACCGCTATGAAAGCCTGGCTTCTCTCAATTTTTGTTTACGGTCGATTTAGAGAAAGATGGCAAGAAACGTAGAAAGAAAGGGTGGCAGTGCCGGTATTGAACGATGATTGTATATGTAGTGGACGTAATGGCAATGAACGAGACAATGCCCAAGAAAGCTCACAACTTCCTATTGGCCTGTAGGACATGATTCAGTAACAATGCCTGTCAATCCCTCGTCCTTTCTACACTTACATGTCAGAGGGTGGGTGGCAAAAGCAAGAAGCATAGAAAGAAAGGTTATTAGCTATGTCAGATCCACGTGAAGTACGGGTTAGGTTTGCTCCTTCTCCGACCGGTAACCTTCATTTAGGTACCACCAGGACTGCTTTATTCAACTGGTTGTTCGCCCGCTCCCGCGGAGGGAAATTCCTGCTCAGAATAGAAGATACCGATCAGGTCCGATCCCGACCGGAGTTCACTGACAACATACTGGCCAGCCTCTCGTGGCTCGGCCTTACCTGGGACGAGGAGCCAGTGTATCAGTCGCAACGGTTTTCCCGTTACCGTGAGGTAGCGGGGCAACTATTGGCTAAAGGACTCGTGTACCCGTGCTTCTGCACCCGCGGGGAGATCGAAGCACGCAAGCGGGACGCACGTAAGCGGGACGCGCAAAATCCGGACCAGTTCTACGGGTACGACCGCCGATGCGCCTCCATTGCGCAGAACGAGGCACGGCAGCGTATGGATTCCGGCGAGCTCCACGTGCTTCGCTACCGGTTTCCGTCGGGGACCACGGTATTTGAGGATGTCGTTTTGGGAACGAGAGAGAAAGACAATTCCGAACTTGACGATTTTGTAATCCTCAAGTCGGATGGCCAGCCTCTCTACAATTTCGCCTGCGTCGTCGATGATCACGATATGGGTATTACGCACGTTATTCGCGGTAATGACCACGTTGACAACTCCTACAAACAAATCCATCTCAACCGTGCCATGAGCTGGGAACCGCCGGTTTTCGCCCACCTGCCGATGATCCTGGGCCCGGACAAAGAGAAACTTTCGAAGCGGCACGGAGCACTGAGTGCTCTCGAATATTATCACGAGGGGTTCATCAAGGAAGCAATGATCAATTACCTGGTTCTGCTTGGCTGGTCCCTGGACGGAGAGACCACCTACTTCACAGAACAAGAGCTTATAGCCTGTTTCACGCTGGAGCGAATCAGGCGCTCGCCATCGGTGTTCGACATAGAGAACCTCAAATCGATGAATACCAGGCACATTTTCCAACTATCGCCGAAAGAACGCACCCGGCGGATCATTCCATTCCTCGTCCGCGCCGGCGTCATTACCGATGCCGATGATGTCGATTTCGATTGGCTTACAGGTGTGGTGGAGATCTGTGGTGATCGTCTCAAGGTGCTCCCTGATTTCATCAAGTACACCGCTTTTTTCTTCAGAGACGAACCGGATTACAACGAGAAGGCGGTAAAGAAAAACCTTAAAGCCGCAGCGAAACCGGTCCTCGAATACCTGAACGAGCAGTTTACCGCCCTGGAGACCTGGGCAGCCGAACCGCTTCACGAGATAATCATAGCGGCGAGTAAGACATTCGAAATGAAGCTCGGAAAAGTTGCCCAACCGGTCCGCGTGGCGGTAACAGGCGGTACCATATCACCACCGATCGATGTGACGCTGGAAATGATCGGCAAAGAGCAAACCCTGGCGCGTCTGAAGCAGGCGATGACGTTGTGCCCTGAGTAGCAGTCTCCTTTGTAGGAGCCTAATTCTTGGGTCTCAGAGTTGAAAAACGGATTACGTCCCGGATCGAAGGGTACCCCAGCCTAATTCTCCGGGTCTCAGAGTTGAAAAACGGATTACGTCCCGGATCGAAGGGTACCCCAGCCTAATTCTCCGGTCTCAGAGCTGGAAAAAGGATTACGTCACGAATAGAAGGGTATCCCAACACAATCATCAGAAGCCGTTCTATACCGAGCCCCATGCCACCGGTAGGAGGCATTCCGTACTCCATGGCTTCGACATACGCCTCATCCATGATATGGGCTTCTTCATCGCCTCCGGCCCTGAACCCGGCCTGCTGCTCGAAGCGCTGCCTCTGATCAACAGGATCGTTGAGTTCCGAGTATGCATTGGCGTATTCGAATCCCGCTGAAAAAAGTTCGAACCGTTCGGTCAACTCGGGCTGGTCGGGAGACCGCTTGGCCAGCGGGGAAAGAGAAACCGGATAGTCTATGATAAACGTGGGCTGGATAAGCCTGGGCTCCACTCCTTTTTTGAATGCCAGATCAAGCAAGGTGCCTTTGTTGACGACATCGGGAAGCGGCAGGCCGGCGTCAACCATCTTCTGACGGATGTCATCCTCCGTATCCTGAAGGTGAACGTCCAGCCCGGCAATTTCCCTGAGAGAATCCATCAGCTTGATCCTGGTAAAGGGTGGGGTGAAGTCGATGGTAGTGCCCTCAAACTCGCAGGTGAGTTGTCCGTCATTGATGGCTTTGACAATATCTACCACCAGGGATTCGGTCAGGTTCATCATGTCGTGGTAATCCGCATACGCCTGGTACGCTTCTATAATGGTAAACTCCGGGTTGTGGACGGTAGAAATACCCTCGTTACGAAAGACTTTACCCACTTCAAAAACCTTCTCCATACCCCCGATAATCAATTCTTTAAGACAGAGTTCGGGAGCAATTCTCAAGAACATATCAATGCCCAGTGCATTGTGAAAGGTTTTGAATGGACGGGCAATAGCCCCGCCGGGGCATGCTTGAAGCATCGGCGTTTCAACCTCGATAAACCCGCGGTTACGAAAGAAATCACGGGCGGTATCCAGCGCCAGGGCCCGCTTGATAAATGCTTCCTTTATTCCGGGATTGGCAATGAGGTCCAGGTATCGCTTGCGGTAACGGATCTCTTTGTCCTGAAGCCCGTGCCACTTCTCGGGCAGCGGTCGTAAGGCCTTAGATAAAATAGTGAATTCCGTTGCATTGAGTGTTATTTCACCGGTCCTGGTTCGCATAGTCGAGCCGGTAATCTGGATAAAATCACCAACGTCAAGTTTCTTGAAAAGCTTGTAACTGTCTTTACCTACCACATCCTGCCGGAGATATAGTTGTATCCTGCCGCTGGAATCCTCGA
>CAYSPT010000058.1:17816-32608 GCA_964432985.1 uncultured bacterium | reverse complement strand
TATCATTAAAGCGATTAGTATAGTTCATAATTTTCAACGTCCGGACACTAGTGATCGTCGATAATGGTTTTAATGGTCTCCTGCTTGTCGTGAACCCCCTGGTAGAGGATTTCGTTCACCTCTCGCTTGAGATCCTGGTAACTGGTACCGTATTTTTCTATTTTTTTCCGGATTTTCTTGACCTGTTGCAGGTATTGGGATTCTATCTGCTCGCACCGGGCGCTGTACTCTGCTTCGATCCGCTTAGATTCACTCTCCAGTTCAGTGGAATCGAGCAGACGGACGTAGCTCACCCGCTCTTTTTCAAGGTCATCCTTCATTTTTTGCTTGACCCGTGACTGCTGGACCTCGAGCTTTTTTATCTGCTTGCGGTATTCCTCTATCCTTTTTTTGGACTCCTTGACCTGCTTGCCCCAATCCCCCAGTTTGGCCGCCATCTCGAGCTTGATTTCCCGCCTGGTCTGACCCGCCTGGGGCTTCTTGCTGAACGTCTCGGCGGAAATCGAATAATAATCCATCAGGGGATGAAACAGTATGCAGGCGGCCACATCCACATATCCGAACAACTCACTGAATCGCTTGACACCGGTTTGCGCACCAGCGGGTACCACGACCGCAGAGACGGCTATGGCAACGATCGTTATGATAACAACAATCGTGGTCAGGCCGGCAAGACGCTGTTTACACAACTTCCAGCCGGTAGCATCGTTTAAACATTTCATAAGTAATCATCTACTTTCATTAGCCGCTTGCGGCTCAAAAACCGGTCAATAATATCTCTGGACATAGTTATACTAAGGGAGAAGCATAGAAAAAGCTTCCCGAACATCATTATAGGTCTGATTTACAAATCATGTCAACTTCAATACTGCGCGCAATTCGGCACGAAAAGAGGCATTTCATCCTTCTTGCCAACAATCCAATAATCCGGGAATGGTGGAAGAGATCGCTAATTATTGACAGGATAGTACATCTCTGTTACAGTACTCTTCCTTTAGACCGCTTATTTCGCTGTGAAAGGTGTGAACACCGCGTGGAGACCATCGCTATATTCGGAAGCGGCTACGTGGGATTAGTTACCGGCGTATGCCTGGCCCATCTGGGCAACAAGGTCATTTGCATAGATGTGGACGAAGAGAAGATAACGAAACTGAAGAACGGGATTCCGCCCATTTACGAAAAAGGGCTGCCCGAACTGCTCGACACCGTTATCGGTCAAAATAGCATCGAATTTACTACCGATCCGGTAGAACCGGTACACAATGCCGGAATCATTTTTATCGGTGTAGGCACGCCTCCCGGACCCGACGGTGAAGCCGATCTGAGCGCTGTCAATGAGGTCGCCGCCACCATCGGAAAAAACCTAAACGGGTACAAAATCATCGTCAACAAGAGCACCGTTCCCCCCGGAACCGGAGACCGCGTCGAAGCAGTAATCAATAAACACAACGTGAACGGACACCGGTTCGACGTACTTTCGAATCCCGAATTTCTCCGCGAAGGCGTAGCAGTAGAGGACTTTCTCTACCCCGACCGGGTGGTGATCGGCGGCGAAACCCAGGAAGCATTGGAGCAGCTCAAATCGGTGTATGAACCGTTGAAATGCTCCATCCATCTTACCGACCGGCTTTCATCAGAGCTCATCAAATACGCGTCAAACTGCTTTCTGGCGGTTAAAATATCGTTTATAAACGAGCTATCCCGCCTGGCCGAGAAACTTGGAGCAGACATCGAAGAAGTAGCAACCGGCATGGGCCTCGACAAACGTATCGGCCCCCATTTCCTCAAGGCTGGCGCGGGCTATGGAGGTTCCTGTTTTCCCAAAGACACACAGGCACTGGCAACGCAAGCAAAAAAACTGGGAAGCCCGCTTTCGCTGGTGGATGCCGCCATCGACACCAACGAACTGCAGAAGATGCACATCGTCGAGAAGGTAAACGCCGCTCTGGGAACCGCCGGCAGTGTGAAACCGCTGTCCGGGAAAAAGATCGGGATCATCGGCCTGGCCTTCAAGCCGGGAACAGATGACATGCGTGAAGCGCCGTCTCTGACGATACTGCCCGCGCTGAGGCGCCTTGGAGCAGAGCTGATCGCCTACGACCCGCAGGCCATGGATAACGCCCGCGACCTGCTGCCGCAGGTTCTGATGGCCGAATCGATAACCGGCGTGGCTGAGGGAGCCGATGCGCTGCTTGTCTTGACGGAGTGGCCCGATTTTTTGCATCTCTCGCCACACGCGCTTCGGGAAGCTATGCGTGGAACACTTATCGTGGATGCCCGAAATTGCCTGGAAACCGGGTGCTTCGAGGACAATGGATTTACGGTCATCGGAGTCGGACGCGGACGAAAAAAGTAGAACGGCTTCACCTTAACTCAACGAGTACATCCAGGCATGCTTAATTCATCAACCAGCGAGATGAAATCCAGGCGTTTCGAAGCCGGCACCACCGCGGAAGCAGCCACCTTGTGCCCGTCACCATAACCGCCGCACCTCTCCGCCGCGGCAGAAAACAGGTATTCCAGCGAGGGTCTGCCGCCGGAAAGAATGTCTTCAGCCAGTTCGGGAAACACCCGGCCGGAAAACTTAACCTGGCTGCCGGGCAGACGGCCCAGGTGCGGAACATCCGGCACCAGCGGCATGGAGGCAAGAATATAGCAGTTCCTGTCTATTTCAGGGGTGGTATTTTTAACCAGGCAGGTAAGGTAGCTCCCGATTACCTTTGCGCCCAGTCCTTCGAGAGCAAAGCCGGCATCCATGTAACACACCTGTCCTCTCATTACGGTCCCCCCCGACGCCACCGCGTCATCCAGGTCCCGAAAGGCCTTTTGCCGGCGCGACTCCACCCCTGCAAGAAATTCCAGCTCATCGTTGCCATATCCGCAGCGGCAGATAGAAAGTGCCACCTCGGGCCCGCCTAGATAATAGCCGACGGCACCGCAGGTCTCCAGGTCGGAAAAGGCCTTGCCGACCTGCACCCGATCGGCACCCAGATCAACCAGGCTTTCCCTCCATCGCTCTCTGCCCGGCCCCGTCACCATATTTCCATCGTATGCGGCAGCCAATACAGCGGCATTGACGGACCGGAGCGCTCCAGGAATTTCGAAACTGCCGATAACCGCCAGAGGCGCCAGATCGATGTTGGTTTCATCAAGCGCCAGGGCTAACAGCAGGCAGGTGGAAGCCCCTGAAATATCGAGGCTGCCCGAAAGCCCATGCAGTTCTCCGTTGACATTGAGCACCTTCGGTGTGGGGGACGGCCCGGTCAGGTGGTGGTCGACCAGTATGGTCGGACTGTCAACAGCACTGCTGTCTGCTACCGAGGCGATAGCATCAATGTATGCACTCCCCAGATCACCATAAACGTACAGGGCTACGTTTTGTTTATAGATTTCCGGCAGAAGTTCAGGATAGGGCTTTTCCAGCGAACAGGTCGTCGGACGGTAACCGCAGCGTTTAAGAGCCGCGGCCAGAATTGCTCCGGATGTAATACCATCCGCGTCGTTGTGATGGATTATCAGCGCGGTTTCTCCCACTGTGGACCGCTGCTTGACTACCGAGGCTGCTTCCGCCAGCGATGCGGCGAAGCTTGCAGGGATGGCTATGCCGCCCAATTTGGTGCTATCTGTCATAATTAGATTTCTCCTTATTCACAGTCAATGTCCTGATCGTGCGAATGATTCAAATTATAATTGTATCAAAGATAACTTCCGTGGTTCATCCGGTCAAGCCGGATGATGACTGTATGCAAGCCGGATGATGACTGTATGCAAGCCGGATGATGACTGTATGCAAGCCGGATGATGACTGCTTGGTTGAGGGAGCGCTTTAGCGAAGTAACAGCGGAGCGAATAACCTGCCAACTGACATTATTTTTCTTCGAAAACGTTCATTATCACGATGGTTATTGTCATCCGGACAAAACTTTTTTAAAAAAAAGGCTAAATGTTTGTCTCCAGGATGCCGATACCAAAATTGAGGCAACAAATCGCCCGGAAGCGAAGCGAGAGGAAAGGGGAGGTGAGCAGGCATGATCGTCACAAGCACATTTTATGCATCGCTCACACTGCCGCAAGCGGTTGCAGCCATAAAAATGGCGTACCGTGGATCACCCAATAACCAACAAGATATCCTGAAAAAATCACAGGAACTTATCACACCATCGGCCGAACTGGCCGGTGCAGATACCGGGGTTAGATCCAATGCGATTCCAGTGAGCGGTACATTCGACATCATACTCTAACAACACACTGGAGACCCACATCCAGATTAATGGATAATGCAGATTCCAAGCGCTACTCCCAACAACTCCAGGAGCCTGCGGTCCGTCTCGTCCTCGTATCCCAGAACGGCCAACTGCGACCGGCAGTTACGCACTCCTCCATGTTTCGTGCACCGGATGGAAAAATCGAACCAGTCGTCGACCTTATAATAGCCGCCGGCTGGACAGCGGATAAGCGAGGGAGTCACCCCGTCAACGTACAATACCAGGGGAAAGTACTGTTTCATCTCCCGTATACGCCGTGAACCGTGATTTGAGCAATAATTCCTGGTTTCCAGCTTCAGACGAAGGAGATTTTTCATACACTGCAGGGTTTCTCTAAAGTGCACCGCTTCTTTTCCGGCGGCCAGGGTCTCCACGTCGCTTTTGATAAAGGAGATTATTCCCCGTTCGGTGGTCAAGCGGTATATTCCGTCTCCGGCATACCGCACCGTGCCGAAAGCGGTGGTACCATCCCTTAATTTAACCAGGCACTCCAGTCCTTCCGTCGTCTGGGGAGCACTGCGAAACACCAGGGGTTCGGTCCAGGCCGGGACCTCATCACCTGACGCCGTAGACAGCGGCAGGAATACGGCCATCACCAGGACCGCCACCAGGCTGCGATAACCGGAAAAGGTCATTCTTTCACCCTCCACATTCCAGGTTCAATCAGAGTCCAACCGCTCCAAGCACTGGTGCTTCAAGCTCCCGCGGTCAAACCCGTAACAGACCAGCCCTGTATCCGGGCGGCTGCTTCCTCGATTCTTTCGTTTGACGATGTCAGAGAAAATCGGACATAGCCTTCCCCCGACCGTCCGAACCCGCTTCCGGGAGTGACCAGAACATCGATTTCTTCCAACATACGACGGGCAAAATCAGCAGAACTCCACCCCGGGGGAACCGGCGCCCAGATGTAAAAGGTCGCTTCCGGCGGCCTTACCTTCCATCCAGCCGCCGTCAGGGCTTTTACCATCAGGTCGCGCCTGTGGCGGTACACCGCTCGAATTTCATGACGTACACTTTCCGGAAGCCCCAGGGCGATTACTCCCGCCCGTTGCACCGATTCGAACACTCCGGAGTCGATATTCATTTTCACTTTACCCAGGGCGGCAAGGATGTGCCTGCTTCCCACCATGAAGCCGATGCGCCAGCCCGTCATATTGAAGCTTTTTGAAAGAGATCCCACCTCTACCGCAATGTCTCGCGCAGCGGGAATCTCGAGCACGCTGTGGGGCTTCTCCTCCCCGAAGTATACCTCCGAGTAAGCGTTGTCATAGCACAGGTAGATGCTGTTTTCCCGGCAGAAGTCCACCACCGATGCAAGGTATCCCAACGGGGCTACCGCCGCCGTGGGATTGTTGGGATAGTTGAGATACATGAGCCGGGCGCGTTTCAGCACATCGGGCGGAATATCTTGAAGAACAGGCAGGAAATCGTTTTCAGCTGCCAGGGGCAGGTCATAGGGAACTCCATTGGCCAGCAGTACCCCGTTTCTGTACACCGGGTACTCGGGATCGGGAACCAGGGCAACATCGCCGGGGTCCACCAGTGCCAGCGGCAGGTGCGCCAGCCCCTCCTTTGAGCCGATGAGTGACAGAACTTCCGTCTGCGCATCGAGTTGAACACCAAACCGCTCCTGGTAATACCCGGCAACCGCTTCTCTAAATGAGATCAACCCGGTATACGACGGATACCCGTGGCGGCACACGCTGGTCACGTCGGCTGCCAGTGCCTCACACACCTCCCTGGGAGTAGACAGGTCCGGATCTCCAACTCCGAGATCGACTACATCGGCGCCCTGAGCCAACCGGGCGTCCCTGGCTTTATCCAGATCATCAAACAAGTAGGACGGTATTGCATCAAGCCTTTTGGCATGTCCCAGCGATTTCACGAATCATCCTCCATTCCTTAGGCGCCAGGGTAGGCGCCATACGGTTTATTCTACTACGTTTATCACTACCAGCCAACAACGGTAATGCAGTTAACGAACAAGGATGCTCCATTATGTGAATCATTTCCAACCAACAACGGTAATGCAGTAAACGAACAAGGATGCTTCTTTGGAAATGCAGTTAACGAACAAGGATTCTCCTTTGGCAACACAGTTACCGGACTACGACGCTCTTTCATTTTCTTTACCGGGAACAAAGCATCCTCTGGGCGTTTGCCCTGCCTTAATCAGCACTTCTTGTTTTTTCTTCAACCTATGTGCTACAATAGCATCTACCAGCATTTCATGGTAGATCACACACCTTTCCGGTGCGGCAAAACCGGAGTGAAAACGGGGGAAAAGCCATGGCCCGGAGAAATATCTTCGGCGGCAAAGGAGAAGACCTGGGTCCCGAAGAACTCAAGAACAAAGGCAACCAGCATTACCGTTACGGCAACTACCGCGATGCCCTGAGATATTACCAGAAAGCTCTTCAGCTCAAACCCGATTTTGACAAAGCGCTCTACAACATGGGCAACACCTACTACAAGATGGGCGATCTGCGCTTGGCCATCCAGTTCTATCTCAAGGCGCTGCAGGTAACACCCGATTACTTCAAGGCACTGTACAACCTGGGTCTTACCTACTATAAGCTCAACCTTCTCGAAGAAGCGGAAGAGACGTTTCGTTTGTCTCTCGAAGTCGATGATGAACAGGCTGACGTATACATCAACATCGGCAACATATACCGTGACCGCAACCAGCCCCGTGAAGCCATCGAGTTTTACCTGAAAGGCAACGAAATAAATCCTGCCGATGGGGACACGCACTACAATCTAGGCAACATCTACTGTGACCTGGAAGATTTTGACCAGGCGCTGTTGGCCTACGAAAAAGCTATCAAACTGAATCCCACGGACGCCAGAGCCTACAACAATCTGGCCGATGTTCTTCTGAGAAAAGGCTTGATTAAAGAATCCCTGCAGTCAGTTCAGAAAGCCATTTATCTCGATGCAGATATGGTAGCGTCCTACTGCACCCTGGGAGAGATCTATCAGAAACAGGGTCACCTGAAAGAGGCGCTGAAGAATTTTCAGACGGTAATCGATATGGGGACATCGGACCCGCTGCTGCTTCAGTATGTGAGTGACGTCATCGACGAGATCAAAATCCAGCTTGAAAAGGAAGACCGGGGATGATCGGATCGTGAAGAACCCAGCAAACGTCCTCTCCTGCACATGCCTTGTATGCACCCTGCTGCTTATCGGCCTTGTCTCCAACGGCTGCAACATTTACTACCACAAAGCTTCCCACGATAAAGACAACACCAAAGGCCCCTGGGAAACATTCAGTTCAAAGAACGTACTGCTCGGCGACGTAGTACTCGATATCGTCGAGTCGCCCTCCGGAGACATCTGGTTGGCTACCTGGAACGGTGTTTCACGCCTGGCTGTCCATGAGAAAGGAAAGGAAGAGTGGCATTCATTCAGCGCCGGCAAAGGACTTCTCCCAAAGAATATCACCTGCCTGGCCGTGAGTCCTGATGGCTCCATATGGGCGGGCTGCGGCATGGCCGGCAAGGCGTCTGTGGCCCGGTTTGACGACAACCAGTGGATCACGGTTGAAGCACCGGACCACCTGGCGGAAAACCTGCTGGTAGATTTGGCTTTCGATCGCGACGGTGTACTGTGGGCTGCCACCTGGGGAGGCGGGCTGATCCGATATGACGGCGAAACCTGGCAGAGATTCACCACCGAGGACGGTCTGGCCTCTGAATTCCTGTTAGTCGTCTCTCCCTGGGAGGACGAACTATGGATCGGTACCAAGGACGAGGGGAAAGGAATCAGCCGCTACTTCGACGGTAACTTCTACAACTTTGACGAGCACAACAGCGGGCTGGTAGACGGCAACATCCATTCCATAAGTTTTCAAAACGACTTCATCTGGTTCGGCACCTGGGGAGGCGCCAACCGGGTCAATATGCTGGACGATCTCAAGAATTTCGAAAACTGGAGCACCTTCACATCATTTGACAACCGGCTTCCCGACAGTTTTGTCCGGGTCGTACACGTTGAAGGGAAAAACGTCTGGCTCGGTACCGATGCCGGGCTGACCATGTTCAACGGCAAAGACACCTGGACCACGTTCACCACTACCGAAAAACGTACCGTCGTCTTCGACAACAAAGGCTCAAAGACCGGAGAGGAAATCAGCGCCAGGGAAGGGCTGGCTTCGAACCACGTGTTTTCACTCCTGGTGGACAAACAGGGCCGGGTGTGGGTGGGGACGGATCAGGGAGTTAGTCGGTATACACCGTAATACGCCGTATCTTCGTTTTCCATACCAAACCTCCACTTAACTGGAAGTCTGTAGCACATGATCTAGAAAAATAGAGATGAGTTCAGACTATCCGTCGGATGAACTGGTCGATTTCAGTGGCCAGCCAGACCAGGTCATTGTAGGAGCCTATTTGAATCAACCTGATCCGTACCAGTTTCTCATCCCAGGCCAGTTCAAGGATGCCGTGCTTATCCGTTTTTTCAATTGGCAGCACTGTCACCTCTTCCAGCCTGGTCAGAGGCAAGCTGGTTTTCCGCAGGGGAAACTTCAGGAAGTACAGTCCCTCGATAACTCGGTAACGGGTAAAATTCAACTGCCAGACGAGCAGCCGGTGACCGACTGAGATAATTGCTGCCGACAGGACCACTCCGATGAGCAATGCACTGAACAAGCCCCAAAATGTAACCGGCCCGGTATCACTGTCCAACAGATCAAGCCGCCAGAACATCGCCATTAAAAGCAGGACAATGCTGACTACCACGTAGATTTGCCAGGTACGTTTGTCCCACCAGCTTCCCCAGCTGAATGTCACCTGGTCTTGCTCCTCCTGGCAGTGGATCTTGTCCGGCTGTTTGATTGGATCAGCCGGTATTTGCCCGGTGCTATTAATTCGCCCGGTGCTATTATTCTGCCCAATGATATTGGGCCTTTCGAACCGCTTCCAGTAGGGCAGATTGAGTTGAGCCGGTTGGAGAGTCAGGCCGGTGATCCGGTCTTCCAGCGGAACGTTGTACATTCTCGACAGTTGTTCAGCCAGCCAGCGCAGTTTTTGAATGTCCGTGGAAGCCAGTATTTCTGCTTCATTCGCAGTGATATTGGTGCCAGCCAGTGCCAGTACCTGGATCTCTTCCTCCCAGCTTCCCTTGTTGGAAGTCACCCGCAGAGTCCGGCGGGTACGGATGATCCGTTCAACCCGGGTGTAATTATGGCCTGCTGCTGTTAATTGCCTTACTGATTTTCCAATTCTATCAATCAGCAGAACCTTGCGGGACATGAATCTTCTTGCCAAACCATATACCAGCGGCCATAACACCAGCAGGCAGATACCTCCCACCACCCAGGCGGCACGCAGAAACGAAGTAATTTCCTGCGGTTTTATTCCAAGCGCCGGTAATATCTGCCTGGCGAAATACACTACCGCCAGCAGGCTTATGGGAAGAGCCATCACAACACCCGTGACAAGAAACGGCCATACCCAGGCAGGCCTCCGACCGAGTTTGATTTGTTTGCCGGCAACCTGCAGCGTCAACGGCGTTGACATCGACAACCAGGTACCGTAACTGATTTCTTTCATGTTTCACCTGTCGTTTGCTTGATGAAAAGATACTTGCGCACATGGGAAATTGTCAAAGGGTTAGAGCGCAAACGGTTGTCTGCCGGAACCGTGCCCTGTTACAATTGCCCTGATGAAATCATTTGAAGATATCCTGTCTGCTCTCAAGAGCCCGGAGGAAGGAACCCGCATCCAGGCTGTCATCGACCTGGTGAGGACCGATGACGAGCGCGCCAGCCGGTATCTGAAACAGACAGCCGACAGCGACCAGAGCCCGCGGGTACGAGCTGTTGCCGCCAAGGGGTTGACGGGCAAGAAGCTGGTAGAGCAGCTCATGCACTGTCAGGAGGACCTTTCTCCGGACACCTTCCTGGATGGCTCAGTTGAAACGCTGGCCGTCTACCGGGAAAGCGAGCACTGTGCGAATACCATGGGACCCGGTACCGACAGCTTTCCTGCCGATAAACCTGCTTATGATGAACATGCGAATAACGATGAATCCCCAACAGATACCGATGAATCCCCAACGGATACCGATAAATCCCCACAGAAACCTTCCCCGTCTGCCCGTCCCGCCAGCCACTACGTGGTGACCGACCAGGTGGGCAGCGGCGGCATGGGAGTTATTCTCAGCGCTTTCGATACCGAGATCCAGCGGGAAGTGGCCATGAAGGTGATCACCAGCCATTGGCAGTCATCCCGGGAATACATCGAACGGTTTGTCAAGGAAGCCCAGGTCCAGGGTCAACTGGAGCATCCGAATATCTGCCCGGTACACGAACTGGGCGTCGACGAAAACGGGCAGGTCTTCTTCACCATGAAGAAGGTGCACGGTTCATCCCTGGCCGATATGATCGATCGGGCTTATGTAAGCCGTGATCTCCGCGAATTAATGGAATGCACCGCTGGGAAAGATTTGGCCTGTGAAGATGATTTGGCCTATAGAGATGATTTGGTCTGTGAAGCTGATTTGACCTGTGAAGCTGATTTGGCCTATAGGGAACATACAGAAAACCCTGAAAACCGGGAAAGTATGGAAAGCGCCAGCTCGAAAAGCCTGACCGAGATCCTCAACCTTTTTCTGAAAATCTGCGACGGCATTGCCTTCGCCCACTCCCGGGGAATCATCCACCGCGACCTGAAACCAGGCAACATCATGACAGGAGACTACGGCGAGGTATACGTGATGGACTGGGGGCTGGCCCGGGTACTGGGCAGCCGGGACGACGAGCGGCGCGACGGCCTGGTCATCGCTGATGAGCCGAGCAATGACGGAAAGATGAAAACCATGTCGGGCTCGGTGGTGGGAACCCCTGCCTATATGTCACCGGAACAGGCTAAAGGTCAGGTGGGCTTGATGGATGAACGCTCGGACATCTACTCGCTGGGGGCGCTGCTGTATGAGCTTTTGACCCTGGAGCCGCTGTTTCCCGACGATGATCCATGGGATGTCCTGAAGAAGATCGGCCGGGTCGCGCCGGAGCCCCCGTCGCGCCGTTCAACCGTCCGGGACCTGCCGCCGGAACTGGATTCCATCATCATGAAATGCCTGGCGGTGAAAAAAGAAGACCGGTACCAGTCCGTCCGGGACTTGAAGCGTGAAATCGAACTTTTCCTGTCGGGACGGCCCATCGGGGCCATGGAGTACAGCCTCTGGAGGGTGTTCACCAAGTGGGTGTCGAGAAACAGGGTACTTGCATCTTCGGTCATGGCCGTACTGGCCATCCTGATCGCCTCCTTCGGGGTGGCCTTCGTGCGGATATCCGCCTCGGAGCGGGAAGCGCTGAAACAGCGGGACCGGGCAGAAGAGCAGCGCCAAATAGCCGAGGAGCAGCGGCGGGAAGCCGAAGGCCAGAGGGCCCGTGCCGACGAGCAGCGGTCCATCGCCGAAAAGCAGCGCAGGGAAGCGGTTGCCAGCGACATCAGGAGCAGGTTCAACCTGGGTATGATGTACGAAGAGAAGCGGGACGTCGAAAAAGTGCTCGAGATCTACGATGCTGTCCGGGCAGACATGGAGATCAAGCGAATGAACCTCTATCCGTTCATCGACCTGTTCAGGTGGCGGGCCCGGTATAACGGAGGCCGGCCCATCCAGTCCTCCCTGCTGATGGAGAATAAACAGGGGAAGGCTTTCAAACGGATTTGCTACAGTCCTGACGGACGATTGCTGGCCGTGAGCAGTTGGGACACATCCATCCGGCTGGTCGATGTGGAAACGAAAGATGTGACGACAAAAAAGGAAACCGGCCGTGTCACGGTTCGCGGAGTGATAAACATCAGCCTGGCCATCAGCCCCGATGGGACGCTGCTGGCCGCGGGCGGCCATGATGGCACGCTGCGTCTCTGGACTATCCCCGATCTGGAAGAATACGCTGTCTTGAACGATCCGGCTCTCAAGGGCGGTGTTGCGCACATGGATGATGTACGGAGCCTGGTATTCACTGTTGACGGCAGGCACCTGATTTCCGCCGGCGACGAGGTAGTGAAGCTCTGGAGCCTCAGGCAAAAGGAACTGGCCAGGTCGTTGTGGGGGCATCTCAGAGATGTCTTTTCAGTGGCTGTTAGCCCCGACGGCCGGTATCTCGCTTCGGGAGGAAGGGAAAAGAACGTCAAGCTCTGGGATATGGAATCGGAGAAGGTGAAATCGACCCTGTACGAGCATTGGGGTACCATCGAGGAGCTGTGCTTCAGCCCAGATGGGACCTTGCTCGCCTCGGCCTGCAGCGACACCACCGTCAAGATCTGGGACATGGAGGGAAGCCGTCTGCTCTCCACCCTGCATGATCACCACGCCGAAGTGCATACCCTGGATTTCAGCCCAGACAGCCGCGTCCTCGTGACCGGGAGCCGTGACGGGATGATGCGGTTCTGGGACGTGGAACGCCAGGTCGATATCGGTGTCCTGCGGGGACACGACGGGGCCCTCTATTCCGCCAGGTTCAATCCCGTCAAAGATACCGCTGCCGGTTACATCGTCGCCAGCGCCGGAGCCGACAAAAAGATAAAGCAGTGGTCCATGAACCGGGAGTCCATGGTGCACACCCTGGAACTTGGGGACGTCAAGGTCAGCACCGCCATCTTCAGCCCCGATGGTACCAGGCTGGCCGTGGGGACGTTCGCTTCCAGAATGGTTCCGGTGCTGCTCTTTGACATAGGCACCTGGAGACGGAGCACCGACCTGATGTCACACGGCGGCCGGGTCCGATCGGTAGCCTTCAGCAAGGACGGTACGCTTCTGGTTTCGGTAGGGGATGACGGGAACCTCAATCTGGCTGATCTGAAGACGGATTCGCACCTGTACACTATCGATGTCCGCACCGGGAAGCGGACCAATTTTATCGCCTCGCTGATGGACGCGGCCAAAGAAATATGGAACTACAGAAAGGGAGACAAGTGGAAGGATGTCGGCGCGGTTGATTTCAGCCCTGACAACCGGCTGCTGGCCACCGGGAGCGGCGACGGGTCGGTCAGGCTATGGGATGTCGCTTCCTGGCAGTGTGCTCACCAGCTTAAAGGCTTGGCTGACGAGATCTTCGACCTTGCGTTCAGCCCCGACGGGAAACTGGTGGCCGCTGGCAGCAACGACGGAATTCTGATGCTGTGGAATGTCGGGGACTGCTCCGTGGCGGCAGCGTACCGGGACCACGATGATTTTGTCGGATCGCTGGACTTCAGCCCTGACGGCGCTACCATAGTGTCCTCCGACGAGACCGGGATCATTTACATGCGGGACCTGGCCACACACCAGGTAGTCAGGAAATTCCTCGGGCACATCGGCCGCGTCAACTCGCTGAGTTTTTCTCCGGACGGGAGGCTGCTGGCCTCCGGGGGTACCGACTCGTCTATCAAGCTGTGGGACGTGCGGACCGCCGAGTGCCTGATAACCCTGCAGGAGCACGCTGCGGACGTCGAATCGGTGGATTTCAACGCCGACGGTACGCTGCTGGCATCGGGAGGCCGCGACGGAAATGTCAGGATATGGAAATTCGGCGCGGCCCTGAAACCGCTTGAGTTTTAGGGGCCAAGGCCGCAGCTCAAAGCGGAATCCAGCCAAGATCCCCACGCACTCAGGAACAACATCATCGGTGGCGCCATCATTATCCTGGTCGTCTTCCTCATCGCATTTGGGATGATGTGGCTGATAGACTGAGATAGCAGATCGAGACCTCGACTTATAACCGAAAGCCGGCTTACTGGAACTCTAGCCCGCTTCGTTTTCAGAAGGATAAATCTCGTCGGCCAGTTTCTGCATTCTGGTCTGCAGTTCACCGAGCACCGTGACGGTATTCTTCTTCATGTCTTTTTCACCGCCAACCAGCTTCGGGATATCAAGCGGTTCCCCGAACCGCACTCTCACCCGGGTTCGGCCTTTCGCGCTTCGGTCATAAACCATTGCCGTCGGAACCATCACCGGTGAAGGTCCTTCCTCCCCCCGGTACAGCGACAGGAGATAACGGACGATACCGGCCTTCAGCGGCAGCAGCCTGCCCGTCTCGGGAAACTTCCTGTTGCGGGTCCCTTCCGGAGCGATGGCCAGTCCCTCGCCGCCCTGGATCAACTTCTGGATATAGCCGAACGAGCTCTTGGTGGCCAGGGGATTCTTTCGGTCCAGCGGGAAGGCGCCGCAGCCCCTGATCACCCATCCGAGAATCCTGGTGCCCAGCCGGGCAGGATCGAACAGCTCTTTCTTGGCAACGTAGTTCAGGCGGCGTCCGGCAGCCCAGCCCAGCATCAATGGATCAAGGTTGTTCTGATGATTGTAGAGAATCACCAGCGGCCCCCGCCGCGGGACGGCCTGACAATTATCAAACGAGACACGAAAAAACAGCCGGAAGAACTGTATCACTACCCTGGCAGCCTGATATACCAGCACCCGTATCGCCTTCACCGAAATCCTCCCGTCCCGCATCGCCATGTTTGACCGTGACAACCGCTAAGCATTGTAACAGGACAGACACCATTACAGTCAAGACACCTCATCTTTGGCGGC
>CAYSPT010000058.1:2715-17716 GCA_964432985.1 uncultured bacterium | reverse complement strand
CGAATTTACCTTCCTGTGCACCTCCCGCGCTTATGAGGCTTTTTTCATCCAAATTGCGGGTTAATGTTTTGACGTATTTTTCAGCCCATACGAGAGAATGTTTATATATTCGTGAGTTGGCCAGGATACTGGATGCGTCGGCCGGGACACTAAGCAAGGAGCTTGAAAATTTAGAGAAAGCCGGTATTCTCATCTCTAACTATCGTGGTAATCAGAAATACTATTCCCTGAATCGGCAGTGTCCGTTCATTGATGATCTGCTAACCATTTTCATAAAAGCCATCGGTACCGGAGAAGATAAAGCGGAGAAACCTCCTGTATGTTTAACCGGCGACGAAGAGACTATCCTCAAAGCAATCGGGGTCGACGGGGCGAGAGCCGAGGACCTTGTTATTATTACCGGCTTCCCTGCGGCTGTCCTGCAGCGCAGCCTGGTTATGCTGGAGTTAAAAGGCTGTATCTCTATATCGAATGTGGGACGATATTATCGCAAATAGAATGCTGCAATCAGAAGCCTTCAGCAAGTTAGAATGCAGTATTGTTGCGTTGACGCTATGCCGGCGGAGGACTATAATCGGTAGCAGTTCCGATTATTAACCCAAAATCGGGTTGACCCAAAATCGGGTTGACCCAAAATCGGGTTGACCAAAAATCGGGTTAACCCAAAATCGGGTTGACCAAAAATCGGGTTGACCCAAAATCGGGTTGACCAAAATTCGGGTTTGATGAAAGAAGGAGCACCGTGAATCCGGAGATGATCCTGGGCTGGGCTTATTTGATCGTCCGTATAGCCCTTTTCGGTGGAATCCTCTACGTAGCCGTCCGCGAAATCCGCCGTCTCGGTAAACAGACGGACGACAGGGACGAAAACGAAGAGTAATTCTCCGGAGCAAACCATCGATCTTCGGCAGTAACAATTGTTCTCGCGAAACTCCCGAGAGGAGCGCACATACCGGTGGCTGCAGGTTCGACCAATTCGGACAAGGAGCACCTGAAAGACCTGATAGAAGCGGAAAATCAGGCCAGGGGGAATATTGCACAGGCCCGTACCGAAGCGGAAACAATCAAGAAAAGCGCCCAGGATTGGGCCCACCGCCACCTGGAAGAAACCCGTTCCAGGGCCGGTGAGATGAAACAGACCAGAATCAAGAGTGTCCTTTCTGAAATGCAGGAAGAAGAATCGGCGCTGTCGCTCGAGGTGGCCACATCTATCCAGGCCATGGATGAGATGTTCGTCGATCAGAAAGAGAAACTCATCACCGCGTTCATACACTACCTGGTAGGAGACTGGGACCGCGAACGACTTGAGTCCGAATTTGCCTCCCCATCCGGGGGAGGATCGTTTGCCTCCCCATCTGGAGGAGGAACGTTCTCCGGGCGAGGCGGGGAGGACCGTGAACCGTGATACGCAACGTGCTTGCCTATTCAGCGGCCAATAGCGTCCTGGGCGCCCTGCGCCAAAAAGGCTATACACCGGATATCGTAAACGCCCTGATCAGAACACCGGATCTTGCCTCCTGTCTGGAAGAATTGCCCCGGCAGATTCCGCAATTCGCGCTGTCCGGCAGCGCAGGCACACATCCGGTCACAAGCGGGCAACCGCTTGCGTCACCGGTGGTGGCACCACCGGTATTGCTACCGGTGGTGGGGGCCGAAAGCAGCCTTCATCAGCATTACAAGAACTGCTGCCGGATGCTGCTCAAGTTCCTGCCGGTGCAGGCAGCCCACCTGCTCCGCGTTTTTTTATCGTCCTACGATTTTGCCGTACTGAAACGTTACTTTAGAAAAGCTGTATTCCCCGATTTTTCCGCGGAGATGACGGCGGAACCGTCCCCCGGCACCTTTCTTACCCGGGAGGAATCCGACCCTGGCAAAGAAGTCTTTGCTGCCGACGATCTTCCGGCCATGGTTCGGGGAACTCCCCTGGCCAAACCGGTTGCCAAAGCGCTGTCGCAATACGAGCGTAAACCATTTTTATACTACTTCGAGATCGTCCTGGACGCCGGGTATCTCGCCCTGCTCGCCGAAGCCGCCGGGAGACTCGCAACCGATGAAGCCGCCGCCGCCCGGTTCCACATCCTGGATCTGTACGCGGGTTTCAAGGAGTTCAACTGGGCTCTGCGAATGCGGTTCTACCACCAGATGGACGCCCCCGAGACCCGGTACTTCATCCCGTTCACATCCGAATGCTTCACCCGTGATCATTTCAACGCCGTTATGGAAGGGAGCACGGTAGCTGAATCCATCGCCGCCCTGCCGGCGGGAAGACTGCACCAGCTGCTCTTTCACAAGGGCCGGAGAACATCCTCACGCGGGGTGGAAACCCTCGAAGAACTGGACGTGCTCGGCAACCGGCGGCTGTACCGGGAGATTACCCGCAAGCAGGTAACCGTACCCTTTACCCTGAACAGCTTTATCTCGTTTGTCATGGCCCAGAAATACATCCTGGAAGATATAATTTCGGTCATCCAGTCCAAGCGGTTTGCCATGCCGCCCGGAGTTCTGGAAACAACACTCGTTACGGAAGGAGCGGTGACCAGGTGAGTTTGCTGAAGCCCGAGCGATTGCACCTGCTCAGGATGGTGGTGCTGAAAAAGGCGCTTCCCGACGTGTCGCGCTGCCTGGTCAAGTGCAGCGCCGTGCACGTGGAGCAGGCGGCAAACTTCATCCCCCACGACCCGGACTACACGCCGGTAACCACCGACGACATCCAGGAAGCCATTACCGCCCTGAAGAAGGATATCAAGACCGCGGCGGAATCTCTTGGAACCAGGGCAGACTCCCGCCACGGGCTGGCGCCAGGGCGCATCCCCAGGCTCGATCCCTTCAACGCCGTTGATATCATCCGCAAAGAACTGGACGATATCAACTCCAGGGTCAGGCCGTTGAAGCAAACCGTGAATCTTTGTAAAGAAAAGACCACCCGGTTGGAAACGCTGTCCTGGATCACCAAAAGACTGGCAGAGAAGCAGCTCGACCCCGGTGCCTTCCAGCAGGGCAGCCAGGGCTCGTTCAGGGTGGGTCTCATCCCCAACGACGCGTTTGACACACTGGCTGAAGCCCTGGAGGGGATTCCAAATCTCATGGAAGTAGCGCTCAATCCCGAAGGAACTCTCCTGCTGGTGTGCCTGGGAGTATTGAAGGAGCACCGCTCGGACCTGCAGCAGGCCCTCCTGGCCGCCCAGTGGACGCCGGTAACCATCCCGCCGGAGTACATAAACAAGTGCGATCTTTTAGAAAAGGACCTGCGGGAGACCGCCGCGCGATGCGAGAAGGCCAATGCCGAACTGCGGGCGCTCAAGGAAGACGAGACCAGGCGCCTCAGGGAACTATGGGCCGACCTGATCCTCAACCAGCGGGTGCTCAAGGTCATGGACCGGTGCCTGCAGAGCCGGGCCGGGTACTTCATGGCCGCCTGGGTCCCCAGCCGGTGCGCCCGGGAGATTACGGATGAATTGACCGATTCCCTGGGCCGTAAGCTATGGATCGACTCGCGCCCCGCCGAAGAGGTACCGGAAGTGCTGGAGGAGCACGTGACCGTCCCCACCTGCCTGGACCACCCCGGGTGGCTGCGGCCGTTTCGCTGCCTGGTGGAGATGTACGGGCAGCCGGCGTACCACAACTTCGACCCCACCATTCTTTTCGCCGTCTCCTTCATGATCATGTTCGGGATGATGTTCGGGGATATCGGCCACGGCCTGACGCTGGCGGCCCTGGGATGGATGTTTACCGTAGTGCTTAAGAAATCGTCATTTTTTCATGATTTCGGGGGGGTACTCATGTACTGCGGCGGTTCCGCGGTGGTCTTCGGTATCCTGTTCGGATCGCTGTTCGGCTTCGAGCACATGTTCGAGCCGCTGTGGTTCAGACCGCTTGAGGAGCCGCTGATCGCGTTGAAAATAGGTATCACCCTGGGTGTTTCCCTGATGAGCATGGCCCTGATCTTCAACCTGGCCCAGTGCATCCGTTCGGGGCGCCTGCGAAGCGGATTGTTTGGCCAGTGGGGGTTGTGCAGCACGCTTTTCTATTGGAGCGCGCTGGTCCTCTTGTTCGATGTATTCAGGAAATCAGGCCGGGCCATACCGGTCTGGGCGGGGATTCTGATGCTGGGAGTTCCCCTCCTGGCGGTGACCGCCGGCGACCACCTTTTCTGGAAGTGGCGAACTGAGACTACCGGTAAACGGACATTCGACAAGCACATCCTTTCTCCTCCGGGGGAAGGAGACGGTGACGCCCCGGTGACCTTACCGGAAGAAGAGCTGGAAGAGCCCGAACTCTCCGAGACGCTCTTCAAACCGATGGAGATCATCCTGAGTCTTATGGCCAACACCGTTTCATTCATCCGGGTGGCGGCCTTCGCCCTGAACCACGCCGCCCTGATGGCCGCCGTGTTCGAAGTGCAAAAAGTCCTCGAAAGCGGTTTCATCGGCGACACGCTGAGTCTGATAATGGGGAATGTTCTTATCGTTTTTTGTGAAGGAATCGTGGTTTTGATCCAGTGCATGCGGCTGGAATATTATGAAGTGTTTTCGAAAATCTTCAGTGACACCGGCAGAAAATTCGAAAAACTGGCGTAAGCCGAATAATTTAGCAATTATTCGGGTTCACCATGTCAGACACGAGAATCTGCCCGGCAATGATAAGTGTTTGAAAGGCGGGAAATAGCATCATGAAGCGAATTCTCCAGGGAATCAAGCTGTTCAACTGGTTGCTGCTGGTCGCCGCGCTCGTCCTGCTGGTGCTGGGGCTGTGCAACACCGGCTGGGCGTCGGATGAGGCGGCCCACGGTGAGAAACCGGCCGAGAGCAAGGATTACATGAAAGCCGGAATAGCCTATATCGCCGCTGCCATCTCGGTGGGTGTCGGCTGCATCGGCGCCGGGTGGGCCGTCAGCGCCGTGGGCTCCGCCGCTATGGGAGCGGTAGCCGAACGCCCGGAACTCATGGTACGGTTGATCATCTACGTGGGTCTGGCTGAAGGGATCGCCATCTACGGCCTGATCGTCAGCATCATGATCCTGGGTAAGGTCTGACCGGTTTTAAGCGGTCGAGGGAACGTGAAAACGTGGAATAAATGGACGTAATCCAGTAATGGAAGTCATCTGCATCGGAGACATTCTGACGGTGAGAACGCTCACCCTCCTGGGAGTGTCTGGAGAGGTGACCGACGATCCGGGAGAAGCGCTCAAAAAAATCCGTCAGGCGCTGTCGGGAAGCGAACCGGTCATGATCCTCATACCCACGTCACTGGCGGCGGGAATGGGTGAAGCCATCCAGCAGATCAAGGTCTCCACCCGGGGAGAATCCGTCATCATCGAAATTCCCGACCTGACTGGGCGCTCCCGGGAAATTGACAACACGCTCCAGATGGTGGCACGAACGGTGGGAATCAAGGTCCAATGAGCACGGAAGATAAAAAAACCAGACCGGCTTTCAACGAAGCCCTGCTGCCCCAGGTACTGAGGCGGCGTAAAAAGGGACCCGGAGCGGCAGCTTCCACTTCGCTGGTGGAAACAGTTCGCCAGGAAGCCGAACGGCAAATAGGGGAGATGCTGCGGCGGGCCAAGAGAGTGGCGGAAAAAGAGAAGGAACTGGCCGAGCGGGAAGCCGGCCGGATCCTGTCGGAAGCTCAAGAAGAGATGGATACCGCCGAGCAGCTCAAACGCGCCCGGCACCAGGCCAGCCTGACTATCAAGCGGCACGTCATGATCGAAAAGCACAAGGAGCACCTGGTGGAAGCCTTCCTGAACGACCTGCCCCGGCGGTTTCGGGAGTTTCCCCGCGACGAGCACTACACCGGGATCCTGACACGCCTGATTGCAGACGGGGTCAGCCACTTAGATGGCGGGGAGAGGACCGACCCCTACCGGTTCACGGTGCGGGTATCGGCGGAGGACCTGCCGTTTCTGTACCGGGACAACCGTTTCGAAGCTATCACCGGAGAGGTCAATAAAGCGTGCAAAAATGAGGTTTTTTTGACGCTTTCCGAAGAAGGCATCGATACCGCCGGGGGATGCCTGGTGATACGGGAACCGTCCGAAGATCACCCGGGGCTGGTGGTCGAAGACCACCATTGCCTGGTGGTCTTTCACAACACCTTCGAGGAAATCCTCTACCGGCACAAGGAAGAACTGCTGGTTATTTTGTTTGAGGTACTGGAGGAATGGAGACAGTATGATAGCTGATCACGCCACCCGGAGCCGCGGTGTACTGACGTCCATATCAGGGCCCCTGGTCCGGGCCGAGGGTTTGATGGGCGCCAGCGTCGGCGACCAGGTGGAGGTGGGCGACGAACACCTGGTGGGCGAAGTAATTTCCCTTAACGAAGGAATGGCCGTCATCCAGGTATACGAGGACACCACCGGGCTGGTCCCGGGAGCGGTGGTGACAGGTCTGGGAATTCCCCTGTCCGTGGAGCTGGGACCGGGCCTCATGGGCGGCGTGTTCGACGGGTTACAGCGGCCGCTTAAAGCCCTGGCCGAAGCCAGCGGGACCTTTCTTACCTCGGGTTTGAAACCGCCGGCCCTGGACCGGGAAACAACCTGGAGGTTCACACCCACCGTTACAGTGGGAAACGAAGTGAGACCCCTGTCGATTATCGGAGAGGTCAGGGAAACCGAGTCCATTGTCCACCGGATTCTGGTACCGCGGGGCGTGACGGGAATCGTGTCCAGGATCGCCGAGGCGGGAGAGTACCGCCTGGAGGATGAACTGGCCGTCATCACCTCCCGCCCTGGTAACGAAATTCCCGTGCGGATGCTGCGAACCAGTCCGGTCAGGATACCCCGCCCCCTGCGCCGCCGGATGCTCCCCAGGGAGATGCTGACCACGGGCCAGCGGGTGATCGACTTTTTCTTCCCCATTCCCAAGGGCGGCGTGGCCGCCATCCCGGGCGGTTTCGGCAGCGGCAAGACCACGGCCCAGCACGCGCTGGCCAAGTGGGCTGACGCCGATGTCGTCGTGTACGTCGGCTGCGGCGAGCGCGGCAACGAGATGACCCAGGTTATGGAGGAGTTTCCGCACCTGACCGATCCGCGCACCGGACGTCCCCTGATGGAGCGCACCATCCTGGTGGCCAACACCTCCAACATGCCGGTGACCGCCCGCGAATCGAGCGTCTACACCGCCATCACCATGGCCGAGTACTACCGTGACATGGGGTACCACGTGGCCATGATGGCCGACTCCACCTCCCGGTGGGCGGAAGCGCTGCGGGAGATGTCGGGCCGCCTGGAGGAGATGCCCGCCGAAGAAGGCTACCCTGCCTACCTGGCCAGCCGCCTGGCGGAGTTCTACGAGCGGGCCGGTTACGGCGAGGTGTTCCCGGGACGGGTGGGCTCCATCACCGCCGTAGGGGCCGTGTCGCCTCAGGGCGGCGATTTCTCGGAGCCGGTCACCCAGCACACCAGGCGGTTCACCAGGACCTTCTGGGCACTGGACAAGGCGCTGGCCGGTGAGCGCCATTTCCCGTCCATCAACTGGTTTGAAAGCTACAGCGAGTACTGCCCTGATCTGGTGGAGTGGTGGCAGGACAACCACCCGGAGATACCGTGGACGAAACTCCGCACCGAAGCCCTGCGGCTCCTGCAGGAAGAAGAGCAGCTGCAGAAGGTGGCCCGCCTGGTGGGCCCCGACGCCCTGCCCGACGCCCAGCGCCTGGTACTGGCCGTAGCTTCCGTTATCAAGACCGGGTTCCTGCAGCAAAACGCTTTCGATATAATCGATTGCTACTGCCCGGTGGAAAAACAGCTCAGGATGATCCAGGTAATACTGCAGTTCAACGAGCTTGCCGTTCCCCTTATCAAGATGGGTATTCCCGTCACCCAGCTACTGGGCCTGGAGGTGGTTACCAGGCTGAAACGGATGAAGTCCGAAATCCGAAACAGCGACAGCGAAGCATTCAGGGGGATCGTCTCCCAGATGACTGAAGAGATAGACGAACTCAGGCAGCGGTACGGAGGTTAGTTTAGCGTGAAAGACAGAGCCGGCAAAGGAGCTTTTGCATGAAGGACCGTGCTGGTAAAGAGTACGATTGGGCTACTTCGTTGAGGGAGTCTTAGCATGAAGGACCGTGCTGGTAAGGAATACATAGGGGTTCACTCTGTTGAGGGCCCTGTCGTCACCGTGAGAAGCGCCGCCGGTGTGAGCTTCGGCGAAGTAGCCGAGGTACGTGGAACCGACGGACACGTGCGCAAGGGCCGGGTGCTGTACGTGGACCGCGACGAGACCCACATCCAGGTGTTCGAAGGGACCCGCGGTCTGTCCCTGCGGGACACCCGGGTGCGGTTCCTGGGCGAACCGCTGATGCTGGGTGTCTCCAAGCACATGATGGGCCGGGTATTCAACGGTGTGGGCGAACCGCTCGACGGGGGCCCGCCGGCGGTGTCCCGGTTCAAAAGGAACATCAACGGTCTGCCCATCAACCCGGTCATGCGCGACTACCCCCGGGAGTTCATCCAGACCGGGCTTAGCGCCATCGACGGCCTCAACACCCTGATCAGGGGACAGAAGCTGCCCATCTTTTCCGGAAGCGGCCTGCCCCACAACGAGATTGCCGCCCAGATTATCCGCCAGGCCACGCTGCTTGAGGAGGAGTCGGAGTTCGCTGTGATCTTCGGGGCCATGGGCCTCAAGAGCGACGACGCCCAGTTCTTCCAGTCGGAGTTTGAATCCACCGGCTCTGCCGCCCATGTGACCATGTTCCTCAATCTGGCCGGCGACCCGCCGGAAGAGCGGTTGATTACCCCCCGCTACGCCCTCACCCTGGCGGAGTACCTGGCCTTCGACAAGGGGATGCACGTGCTGGTCATCCTCTCCGACATGACCAACTACTGCGAAGCGCTTCGGGAGCTTTCGTCGGCCCGGGAGGAGATCCCCAGCCGCAAGGGGTACCCGGGGTACATGTACAGCGACCTGGCCAGCCTTTACGAGCGCACCGGCCGTATCAAGGGCCAGAGCGGATCCATAACCCAGATCCCTATCCTGTCAATGCCGGGTATGGACATCACCCACCCGATACCCGACCTCACCGGTTATATCACCGAAGGGCAGATCGTCCTGTCGCGGGAGCTTTCACAAAGCGGCGTGTTCCCTCCGGTGACGGTGCTGCCGTCGTTGTCGCGCCTGATGAAAGACGGGATCGGCGCGGGATTCACCCGGGATGATCACCCCAACCTGGCCAGCCAGCTCTACGCTGCCTACGCCCGGGCCCAGCAGTCCCGGTCGCTGGCGTCCATCATCGGCGAAGAGGAACTGTCGGAGATCGATCGCAGTTACCTGGAGTTCAGCACTGCCTTCGAGCAGACGTTCATCAACCAGGGGAAAGACGAGAACCGCACCATCGAAGAAACCCTCGACCGAGGGTGGGACCTGCTAAGAGGACTGCCCAAGGGAGAGTTGACCAGGGTAACCGAAAGTCAGATTTTTCGGTATTTGTAACGTGAAGAGAGTAATGAAATAAGTGAGTCATTCGCCTGCCCCCCGATCAAGTCGGAGGACATGCTTGACCGGCGAATCCAGTAGGATTGAAGGAGTGACATATGGCGGCACTGATATCAGCCCAACCGACCAAGTCCAACGTCCTGAGGCTGAAAAGCGAGCTGGCGCTGGCGGTGGAAGGGCACGACCTGCTGGACCAGAAACGAGAAGTGCTGCTGGGAGAGCTGATGCGGAGCCTGTACGACTTCGAGAAGGTGGCCCGGGAGTTTCACGACCGGCTGGTCAAGCTCATGGAGTTGGTGCGCCACGCCCATTTACGTATGGGGGAAGAGAAGATCCAGCAGGTGTACGCTTTCGGAATACAACCCCTGACACTGGATCCCCTGTACCGCAGCGTGATGGGAGTTGCGCTGCCCCACTTCGCCGCCCCCGAAGCGCGGCTGCAGCCACGGCCCTCACCCGAGGAGTGCAGCCCCAGCATGGAGCAGGCCTTCAACCTGGCCGCCGAGCTCAGGCCGCTACTGGTCTCCTACGCCGAGAAGCACGCCACCATCTGGCGCCTGGCTTCGGAGGTTGAAAAAACACGGCGCCGTGTCAACGCCCTGGAGAACCTGTTCATTCCGGAGTATAATGATGTCATCAGCCATATCCAGGAGGTGCTGGAAGAAAACGAACGGGAAGCCTTCTTCCAGCGTAAACGCGTCAAGAAGAAGGTTAAGCGTTAAAGGTGCAACGCTGGCAAGAAGTCAATGCTGACAAGAAGTCAACGCTGGCAAGAAGTCAATGCTGACAGAGGAGGAATACGATGTTCGACCGGATTCTTTTCCTGGTGAACAACACCGCCGAATGCCTCGATGCCTCCGAGCACATCATCACGCTGGCTGAAAAATTCGGTTCCCAGATCATCGCGCTCAACATCGTCGACCCGGCGGTTGCCAGGCAGCTGGCCCGCCATTCGGGGCAGCGCGAAAGCGAGATTTACGTGGATCTGGAAGAGGACGGATGGAAGTATCTCTTCCACGTGGAAGAGGAAGCCACCGACCGCCGGGTGCATATCGTGCTGCAGCAGGAGGAGGGCATTCCCGAAACAGTGGTGGTGGCCAGCGCCCAGCAGTTCTCGGTGAATCTGGTGGCCCTGGCCGGTAAGCTTGAACGCTCCCGGGGCACCGGAACCGTCGAGCGGCTGGTGACCCAGCTGATAAAACATCTTGACTGTCCGGTGCTGGTGCTGTAATCTTTTACAGTTCAATTGCATCAGCAGCGGTTGTTAAACGAAGAAGGTGACTGTTAACGTGGACTTGACGCAATACATGAGTGAAGACCTGGTGGCGCTGGACGTAGACCTGCACACGAGTGAAGCGGTTCTCGAGTACCTGGCCTCGATGGTCGAGCGGGCGGGAGTCGGACCCGACGCCATCAGCTTGACTACCGCGCTTTTGGAGCGGGAAAAACTCGGCAGTACCGGTGTCGGTCACAGCCTGGCAATCCCTCATGTTCACATAGATATTGACCGGATAACCGTGGGCTTTCTCAGGACCATTGACGAAGTTGAATTTCAGGCCATCGATGGCAACCCCTGCCAGTTGTTTTTCCTGGTGATATCCTCCCGGGAAGACAAGCGGGGTTACCTCAACACCCTGGCTTCCATCGCTACCCGGGCCAAGCACAAGGACATCCTGGAGGATCTGCGAAACGCGGGGAGCCCGCAAGATGTGCTGTCGATTCTGAAGGGTTGAATCCTTTTTGATTCAACCCTTAGGGGATAGGCCTCGGCGGCTAGTTCAGCGTTGAGCTTTTATCAGGTTATTCCATCTTCCGTTATACTTTTCTTTCAACCACTTTTACTACAGGTAGGCACATCCGTAAACCTCCTGCGGCAGGCGCACACTTCCTGTGTGCAAAACTCGCCCTCCTGGCTGGGCAATAGTATGGTGGTTTTACAGTTTCAGTGTCAGATAGTAACCGTAGGAGCCGCGCTGAACCAGTAGGAGTACGTTCTGGCCCTGGTAGGCTTCAAGGATTGCTTCTCCGAAATTCTTCATGTTCTCGATACGGCTGTCGTTGACCTGGCGGATGATGTCACCAGGCTGTATCCCGGCCCGGGCTGCAGCGCCCCGTGACGAGAGGATACGCTTCACCATGATCCCGCTGAGGTACCCCCTGAACCGCTGCGCGTAGCGGCTCGTTATGTCCCCGGCTTCCACACCGAGCATCTCCACCGTGGCTTCATTCGCCTTGTCAAGCGGCAGCGCGGTGGCTTTGACATCAGCCATCTTCCGGCCGTCGTTCAGCGTGATGCGGATGGTGTTTCCGGCGGTGTAGGACCGAAGCGCCCCGGCATAATCTTCCCACGACTGCACCTTTACCGATTCTACTCCCGAAACCACGTCACCAAGCCTGATGCCCGCCAGGTCCGCCGGTCCGCCGGGAAATA
This sequence comes from uncultured bacterium, assembly GCA_964432985.1. Taxonomy (GTDB): domain Bacteria; phylum Muiribacteriota; class CAYSPT01; order CAYSPT01; family CAYSPT01; genus CAYSPT01. The sequence continues at coordinate 5,845 of CAYSPT010000058.1, read as the reverse complement.
CCGCTCCCACCTGAAGCTGGATATCTTCTTTCACCCGCCGGCGGCCCACACGCTGCCGGCCTACCACTACCTCCACGATTCTCAAGCCCAGCCAGGCCGTCCGAACATGTCCGAATCGAATCAGGTCGTCCACGATCCGCCGGGCACGGTCGATGGGAATGGCAAATCCTATACCCTGAGCACTGCCGCCGTAGATGGCGGTGTTGATGCCGATGAGCTCCCCGTCGATGGTGAGAAGCGGCCCGCCGGAGTTGCCGGGATTGATTGAAGCGTCTGTCTGTACCAGGTCGGCGTAGACGCGGCCGCCCTCGGTTTTCAACGAGCGGTGCAGCGCGCTCACCACGCCCGTGGTCACCGAATGGGAAAGCCCGAAGGGATTGCCGATGGCTATAACGGTTTCCCCGATCATGAGTATGTCCGAATCGCCCATGGGAATAAACGGCAGATCGGCGGCGTCCTCCACCCTGAGAATGGCCAGATCGGTTTCGGGGTCCGACCCCACCACCGAGGCTGCAAACTCCCGCCCGTCCGAAAGCGTCACGGTGATACCCGATCCGCTCATGACCACGTGCTCGTTGGTCAGCACGTGGCCTTCCCGGTCGATGACCACCCCGGAGCCCAGGCTGGTAGTTTCGTACTCACGTTGAAACGGTTCGTAAAAGTTTTCGAAAAACCGGTTGAAGAATGGGTCGTTGCGGTAAAAAGGGTTGGACTCCCGAACCACCTGCCGGGTGTTGATGTTCACCACCGCCGGGCTGACATTCTCCACCGCTTTCACGATGGCGCTGCGGCGCAGGCCCGTCTCCGGATGAGCCGCACGGGCCGGTACCAGACCGGCAAAAACGATACAGGCAATAACACTGGCGATACCAATACGGTACAAGCAATTTCGAGTCATCTCGGCAGATCTCCTCACTCTCTCTGTGACGATACTAAGTACATCCAACTTATCATGTCAAGGCATGGCTGCTATTACTTTTCATCCCTGTATTTTCCAATCTTCATTAGTTAGAACGTAAGCGATTCCATGGAAATCCTACTTTCTTTTGCATAGAGCAATTCCTACCCAAAATAATGAGCTTTTGTGCTCTATTATCTTCTCATTCCTGTTTGGAACGCCACAGGAGATTCAGAGATGTACAGGATCCCACCGATAGTAATGAAGGCCCACTATAACATTAGAAAAAGAGGCCGGGAGGGAAGTGAACGGTTTGATCAACGGATTAAACGGAATGCTTGGGTCCACGGACATGGCACGCCTGATACTGCAGAACCAGGCGAAACGGCCGGATTTCGAAACACTGGATTCAAGCGGCAACGGGTCCCTTGACAAGTCGGAATTCCAATCATTCTTTGAGGGTGCACCACATCCGGGCGCGGCGCAGCATCTCGAACAGATATTTTCGAAAGTCGACGCCGACGACAGCAATTCCATCAACAAAAGCGAGATGGAAGCAGCCGGCCACGAGTTCAAGGCACGGATCATGCGGGGCATGATGGCCGAGAAACCGCCAACCGCCGGGCAGCTGGGAAGCAACGACAGCCTGCGGGCGGCCCTGGATATTTTCAGCGATGAAGAAGACAAGGCGCGGGGTCCACGCACCACCGATGCCGAAAGTCTTCTCGACTCACTGGACCTCAACGGTGACGGAACCATAGATTCTGACGAAATCAAGCTGGGGATCCAGAACCTGATGACCGAGTTGTTTCAGCGAAGCTACGAGACGTTCACCCGTGACGACCAAAGCGGCAGTGAATCGGTAGATTTTCTCGGGTAGACGATAAATAACATTGTATAAAAGTCAAGTTGAATGGTGCTTTGCCTTTGTATTGGAATAGGCAAAGCACCATTTATATTTCAAAGGGGTCGATGAATTAGCTAAAGTTAAACCGGATTTTGTGATATGACGAACTCCCGTATTCAACATGCAGCCGCTGCAGATGTACTTGAAGAGTATTTAACCTACACCACGAACCGCGTTCCCATGACACACTCGTGATAGCGGCCGAAGAAGTTTTTTTTCAGGTACCGCATGGCTTTCCTGCCGGTGCAGTGGGATGGGGCTATCACCTGCACATCAAACTTTTCCAGGGCCGAAACGGTGGCCGCCAGCCGGTACCCGGAAGCGTTTACCAGGTGCATACCGCCTAGAACGGCGTAGACAGAATCGCTCCCGGTGAGCTTGCAGACATAATCAAGTACGTTGATCACCCCGGCGTGGGCGCAGCCCAGGATAACCACCAGCCCCTGCGGCGTGTCCATGTAGAGCGCCTGGTCGTCCGTCAATTCATCTCTCTGAAATCCGGCCATGTCCAGAAAGAAAGCACCACCGGTATCCTCGAACCTGCTTCGCCGGGGAACATAACCGGTCACATGGATCCCTTCGATCACTTCCGCCGGCTTTTCTGTCCACACCACATCCTTGTTCCGAAGGTGGACCGTCCGCCGGGCGAGAGGTGGTATCCCCACAGATTTGAACCCGGCTTTCTTGCGCCGGGAATACCGGTCGAGAAGCGCCTGGGGGTGCAGATAGAGTTTCGGGTGCCGGGAGCTTTTCATCAGGTACATCAAGCCACCGGTGTGATCGTAATGCCCATGGCTCAGGACTACGGCGGCGGCAGACTCCAGGTCGACCCCGAGCACGTGCGCGTTGCTCTCCAGCGCTCCTCCCTGCCCCGTGTCAAACAGGATGCAGTGACCGTCCGCCGTTATCCAGAACGAAAGCCCGTGCTCTTTGTGCAGTCCGGGCTCCGTGGCCCTGTCTTCAACCAGGCAGGTTATCGAAATCTCATCAGGCATGGGTCTGCTCCCTCACCGGTGTTCTTTAATAGAATACACCGGTTTCTTCTTACCGGGAACAGATATCCTGTCATGAAGGTATCACTGCGTGCGCCTATTTGTCTCTGTTTGTCGGGGATTCCATCTGTTTGTCTCTGCCTGATTCCGTGGTAGACTTTGAATCCGAAGACACCAGGCATTCCGCTCACCGAGCACAAAACAAGCGACAGAGGTACAACGAGAACATGTCCATCAGCAAAGCCCACAGCAAGGCTCACAGCAAGGCTCACAGCGAAGCTCACAGCAAGGCTCACAGCGAAGCTCACAGCAAGGCTCACAGCGAAGCTCACA
>CAYSPT010000058.1:0-2615 GCA_964432985.1 uncultured bacterium | reverse complement strand
GCTCACAGCAAGGCTCACAGCGAAGCTCACAGCAAGGCTCACAGCGAAGCTCACAGCAAGGCTGCCCTCTCCTGGGGCTCCAAACGAAAGCCTTCGCTGCAGGAAGGGCTGCCGTTTACCACGGTGGAGATCGTCGAGAACGAAATAGGGCAAATGCACCGGGAAGAGAACGAGGAACTTCGGTGCAGCGAAGCCGACGCTCACACACAGCCGTGGCGCAACAAGCTCATCTGGGGAGACAACAAGCTGATCATGTCCTCACTGCACACCCGGGACCGGCAAGAAAAGATCCGTCTCATCTACATGGACCCGCCGTTTTTTACCGGTTCCAACTTTTCTGCCCGCAGCCGAATCGGTAGTCACCGGCGCCCCACCACGCTGCCCACCGTTACCAGGACCGCCTACCGGGACACCTGGCACAACGGCATGGACACCTACCTGCAGTTCATGTACGAACGGTTGTGCCTGGCACGGGACCTGCTGGCCGATGACGGCAGCCTCTACCTGCACTGTGACTGGCACGCGGGGCACTACCTGAAGGTGATGCTGGACGAAATATTCGGCTACCGTAACTTCATCAACGAAATAGTCTGGTTCTATCCCGACACCCCGGGGAGGACGAAGCGCTACTTCCAAAGCAAGCACGACGTCATCTTCTGGTACGGCAAGAGCGCCGACTTCGTCTTCAACGCCGACGCCGTCCGCGAAGAGATACTCCCCGCAAGCAAACAGCGTTACAAGAGCCCGAGAATACTGGGCGGGCGCTCGTACGTAGGCGGCAAATCAGCCTCCATCGGCAAGGTGCCCGAGGACGTGTGGCGCCTGCCGTCGGTGAAAGGCACCACCGCCGAGAAGACCGGCTACGAGACCCAGAAACCGGAACGGCTTCTCAAGCGTATCATCCTGGCCTCTTCCGACCCCGGCGACCTGGTGGCGGACTTTTTCTGCGGCTCCGGCACCACCGCGGCAGTGGCCGAGAAACTCGGGCGGCGGTGGATCACCTCAGACCTGTCCCGAAGCGCCATCCAGACCACCCGCAAGCGCCTGCTGAACATCAGCTGTTCCCGAGACCTGACGGATCCGAAACGTAAAAAACTCCACGCCCGGGACAGCAGCCCCTTCGAGGTACTGGTGCACGGAGACAGCCAGGCAGTCATCTGGCAAACCGCCCGGGAGTACCGCACCTTCATCCTGGGACTGTACCAGGCCCAGCCAGCGGTCGAAACAGGGTTTTTCCACGGCAAACGGGACGGGCGGGCAGTGCTGGTGGCGGAACCGGGAGAACCGGTATCGACGAAAACCGTCCAACGCACCCTCTCCACGCTTGAACCCGACACGTTCACGGGGGTGGACATCATCAGTCACCGGTGGACAGGAGACAATTCTACCGGGTCATCTCTTGAGGATAAACCATTCACCATGCTGGTAAAAGGTTCCGGACGAAAGCCCGGCAAAACTAGCCGCACGCACGGGCCATTGCCACGTTATCACCCTGGGTCTGACTTCAGGTTCATCCAGGCCCCATCGGTGAACGATATCCGCTTCTCGCTGGCGGGTACCGGAATCACCCTGGACGAGTTCATCCAGAATCCCGCGGTACTTAACATCAAAGATACCACGCTCTTTACCCGGCGCCCCGACCTCGACGTCGACGTTGTTCTCGAGGGCCGCCGTGTCGTCCTGGGAATCACCGGATTCACTCCCAACCTGGACGAAGCGGTAGTGGACGACCCATTGATGCTCATCGACTACTGGGCGGTAGACTGGGACTACTCCGGGGACGTCTTCAAAAATCAGTGGAGGAGCTTCCGCCTGCCCAAGGCAACCACCCTGAAAAAAAACGCCATCCACCGTTACACCCGGCCCGGCGGCTACCGCATCATGGTACAGGCGGTGGACGTGCTGGGCAGGACCGCCAATCGGATCGTTCCCGTCACAATAAGCTGACGTCGTTCCCGACAAAATAAACTGACGTCATTGTCCGACTCTATAAACCGATTTCATTGTCCGGCTCGACCGGACAATCCATCAGGCTATCGTTCCGTTTTCACGTTCAGGCCGGTACTATTCAAGGTCAATTATTCGGAGATACCTCTAAACCCGGAAATTGCGTCAAAAGCGGATAAAATCCGTCAAAAGCGGATAAAATCTGCTTAATAATAGCGGATAAAATCCGCTTAATATGCAGGAAAAACCTTGACAAACGCCGGAATCTATAGTACATACTTTATTCTTTATTAATCACTGGAAACAAAGCTCGGGGATCTTCTATCCCCTGGATAAAACATGAAGGAGTTGAGGGACGTGTCTACAGAAGCAAGGGAATTTTTACAGCAAAATATGGATGCCGTTCAGTTCGCGAAACTGGATAAAATCGGCAATCAGAAGGTGTTCGAGTTCGCCGCCAAGTATATCAAGCATTGCCAGCCCGACGGCGTGTTTGTCTGCAACGACTCGGACGAGGACCGGCAGTACGTCAGGGACCAGGCTATCGCCCGGGGTGAGGAAAAGTCCATCGGACTGGAAGGCCAGACCATCCACTACGACGGCTACAACGACCAGGCCCGCGACAAGGCCAATACCAAGTGCCTGCTGCCGAAGGATGTCGATCTCGG
>CAYSPT010000057.1:30147-32843 GCA_964432985.1 uncultured bacterium | reverse complement strand
GGATAGTAAGGTGAGACAAATGCAGTACGTCAAACCCAAACGTGTATTGCAGCTGCTAGGATAGTAATACCTACTTTCTACGCTCACTTATCAGAGGGCGGGAACGGTGACAATGAACGAAGAATCGCAGAATAGTGGGTGAATCAACCATGAACGAGAAGAGACCCAAGAGAGTATTCACTTCCTATTCAGCTTCTCGGACATGAAACAGTAACCAAGCTTGTCAATCCCACCCTCAAGCAAGAGGTGAAGAAAGTAACCGGGGGCCGGGTCATCCGGCCCGGCCCCCGGTGAATAACCAACTGGCGTAAAAATCCAGCGATAGGGCAGAGAGATACTGAATCAAAATCTCCGTCCTTTCTACACCCACAGAGTTGAGGGTGGCTAAAACAAACCAGAAAGTAAGGTAAGCTGAACTTTGCATGAAGGTAAGGAATGGTTTTCGTAGTTCATCGCATATATTGTGTTTGCGGCGGCCGTCACGGCCGCCGTTTTTTTTTGCATAAAACTACATACCGCCTGTGCTATAATTAGGTAGAAAGTGAGGAAAATCGCGGCACATTTTTTCAGGAGGACGGAACGGTGACACCCAGAAAGAAAAGGAAAGAAGCCGGGGGGAATCTCTGCGCTGAATTTCGTGGATGCTCATCGGAATTGCTTGATATCTGTGAAGCGTACAACAAGAACAAGAACTGCTGGGAAGCGGAAATCAAACCCTGCTGCCGGCGGTCCGACTTCGAGCGCTGCGAGAGCTGCGAAATCTATCTTTCACTGAAATCGCTGCTCAAGAAACAGGTAAAAACAACCAGGTGCTCCGATTGCGAAAAGTTGATTAGTTATTCCACCTCGAAACCGAAACGATGTTACCAGTGCCGCAAAAAGCTGGCAAACAAACGCCAGTTGAATTACTATTACCGTAAGAAGAAAGGCCAGGAAGGAGAGTAGGACCCAAACATATACCGGAGTACTATTACCACAAGAGGAAAGACATGAAAGGAGTAGAACCCAAGCCTATGCGATTCGCTTCCCTTACCGACCCGGGAGTTGTCCGGGACCATAACGAAGACAGCTTTCTCTGTGAGCCGGATATCGGTCTGTTCGGAGTGGCGGACGGAATGGGTGGACACGCCTGCGGTGACTACGCCTCCTCTACGGCCATACGGGTTATTCATGAAACAGCCACCGTCGAAACCGACCTCTCTGCGGACGACCTGCTCGTCAAAGCCATCGAAACAGCTAATGAAACCATATTTAAGGAAGCCTCCGACCACCCCGAGAAGCGCGGGATGGGCACCACCGTCGTAACAGGGATTTTACGTGAAAACACGTTCTACTTTGCCTGGGTTGGAGATAGCCGGATCTACCACTTCCGCAACAATGCGCTCAGCCAGATTACTACCGACCACAGCCTGGTCGCGGAGCTGTGCGCCAGGGGTATACTTACAGAGGAAGAAGCCAGGACCCACCACCAGCGCAACATCATCACCCGTGCCTGCGGGACCGCTTCCCGGGTAGAAGTCGCCTTGGGAGAGGCTGTGTCTGTCCAGACGGGTGACCTCATTCTTTTTTGCTCCGACGGCCTCAACAGCCACCTCGAAGACACTGATATACAAGAATTGATAGTGGAACACTTCTCCGACCTGGATGCGTTGTGCTCGGCGTTGATAACCGAGACAAACGCCCGGGGCGGAACCGATAACACCACACTGGTGGCAGTAGGCATCGACGACAGCTGAACCGCCTGTTTTTTCTATAAAAACCATTGATTCCATTTTCTCCCTAAAAAACCTCTCCCTATATGCCGAAACATGAATTGATTAGTGGTTTCACTCTAAAGCCGGGAGGAGCAACTTTACTATGTGGAGTTTCTTACGGACTTCGGTGCTGTGTTTCCTAATTTTTCTTCTGACGGTATTTCTGCTCAGTTGTCAGGAAGCCCCCGTGTATGACACGGAGCACACCACCACCCAGGAAATGACCCGGACCATATAAGTGGATGGCAGGTGAGTTGTCATAGATATTCGTTTTCTCGGAGTGCGGGGTTCCATTCCGGTCCCGGGGAAGGAAACGTTGCGGTACGGCGGCAATACGCCGTGCCTCGAAATGATTTCCAACAGCGGCAAGCGCATCATTGTAGATGCCGGCAGCGGCCTGAGAACTCTTGGACTGGAACTGATCAAAGCCGAGCCACCGCCCAGGACTTACCACATACTGGTGAGCCATACCCACTGGGACCACATACAGGGATTTCCCTTCTTCATTCCCGCCCTCGTACCCGGCAACAAGATCGTTATCTGGGGATTCAAGAACGTCGAAATGTCACTGGAACAGATCTTCCAGGACCAGATGAAATGGGTCTACTTCCCGATTTCCATGAGAAACATGTCGGCTGAGATAGAGTTTAGGGAAATAGAGGAAGAGAGCTTTGATATCTATGATTATCACATTGAAAGTCTTTACCTGAACCACCCCGGGCTGGTGCTTGGCTACAAGATCTGCGTCGACGGTAAAGTCATCGTCTATGCGACGGACACCGAGCCTTACCACAAGCTGTTTGATTCATCGAACAACCACTCTTCAAACGACAGTGATCTGGACTCCAAGATAGGCGAGCACGTCAACCAACTCGACCGCAGGCTGATTGACTTTTCACAGGGAGCGGACCTTCTCATCCACGATGCCCAGTACCTGGAGCA
>CAYSPT010000057.1:8082-30047 GCA_964432985.1 uncultured bacterium | reverse complement strand
AGGCCTACCGCACTTATGCACAGCAAACCGCGCAACTACCTTTTTTTCATGACCAGGCTCAATACCGTGGTGAGCTTTCGGATGTCGGCGTTGGCGCCCTTGAGCCTGGTGAAGAGAACTTTACTGATGGCTTCCATGACCCGGTAGCCAACATTGTGGTACTCATTGGCAATGCGCTCGAAATCATTCCGGGTAATTTCCAGGACCTTGCAATCCGTCTTGGCGTAGCAGGTGGCGGAGCGCTCGCCGATACCCAGCAGAACCCCTTCACCGAAAAACGGAAACATGGACGCGTCAATGGTGGTGAGCACCTTGTCTTTGCTCTGAAATTCCCCCCCTAACTGGAGGGTCAGAGCGATGGAAATCCCAATTTCTCCTTCGTAGACGAGAAACATGGAATCCCCTGTTTCGCCCTCGGTAACAACCTCTTCTCCTTCTTCGAAGCTCCGCTCTTTCACTACCTGGGCAATGAGGTCCAATTCCTCCTCGTTGAGCTGGGAAAAGAGTGCCACGTTCCGGAGATACGTTTTTAATTTCATTTTATTATTTCCCCGTTACTACCACGGCGTAGTCAGTCTTCTTTACCACCGTATCGGAGGGGGGATTCAAACGGGAGATAAACCGCTCTCCGCCTCCAAGCCCTTCTGCTGCTTCTTCCAGGGTCTTCTTGATAAACGCGTCGATGAACGAGGTGTCATCGCTCAGGATATCGTCCATGACGATCTGCCGCTCTTCGGTCAGCAGCCCGATGGTTATGCCTTCATCCGTGTCCTGAATGTATTCGGCCAATTCTCGAAATGTCTTGCCGATCAGTCCCGACGGGACCGGTACCCGGCGGATCCAGCCCGAGCCCTCGCCCACGCCGACCAGGTCTTTAACCACCTCCGGCATACCCGGCTCCAGCGTCCCCTGGGCCATCAGGCACCCGGTGAACTCACCACTCACCACCACCTGCTCTACCTTGGTCCGCTTCAGATGCGACACGTTCTCCTTGTTGAGCAGCTCGGCGGAGATGAGGATATCAGAGTTGATGGATTTCATGGTCAAGGTGCCCAGGATGGTCCGTTCATCGGCGTTGCTGTAGGTGTGCGAACCGCTTTTGTCGGACATCACCAGCGTTGAGCGGCACCGTGAGATATTGGCCCGTTGCAGCACCGATTCCTTAGTGAAATCCCCCTTCACGAACTTGAGATCGAGCCCGGTGAACTTTTCACGCACCATGGCGAACTCGTGCTCTTCCATCTCATTTATCAGCACTACCGGGACATTTCCCCTCTCCTCAAGCGCCTCCAGGATTTCCTCAACCTGGCTGTTCCAGCCGCAAATGACAACGTGGTCGGTGTTATCGATCTTCATGAGACCCTTTCCCTCCCTGATTTTCCGTTCGACGAAAACCGAGGCTATGGTAGCGGTGAATGTCGAAATCAAGCCTATTCCAAAAACGATCAATATGGAGGCGACGATCTTGCCGCCCTGGGAAGACGGATAATACTCACCGAATCCCACCGTGGTAACGGTCACCAGCGCCCACCAGAAAGCGTTTCCCAACGAATCGATATTCGGCTCCGCGTCACTCAGACCCATCTCGTGGTCGAGGTGGGCCTGATGCTCGAAGTGATACGTCCCCGCCGCGCCCAGGGACACGACGATAAACGTAATCATAAACACGCGGACCAGACGCTCCTTGAAAATAACTGTTCTGAGCGTTGTAAATATCTGCCCGAGAATCCTTGCAATTCCCTTGTACCAGCGGATCAGCATTCTGCTTTGCCGTTTACCACTCGATCCCTTCACGACCGGGAATCCCCTCCTGATAATAATGTTTTATGGCAATCATTTCCGTTACCAGATCTGCCTGTTTCACCAGCTCCACCGGCGCATTTCTCCCGGTAATGACAACTTCGGTGCCGGCCGGTCTCCCGGACAGCGCGTCAAGAACCTTTTCCGTATCCAGCAACCCGGAGGACAGGACCACGTTGAGCTCGTCCAGAATCACCAGGTCGTATCCGCCCTCCTGAAGAGCCTGCCGGGCGATAGTCCACCCCTGCCGGGCCATCTGCCGGTCTTCATCCGAAGGATGTTCGAGATTTACAAAAGCTTTTTTTCCCAGCAGGTGCAGTTCGAGACCGGGAATTTTTTTTTGTATACGAAATTCTCCCGTATAGGTGGTCCCTTTGAGGAACTGGAAGACGGCTACCTTCTTCCCGTGCCCACAGGCCCTCAGTGCCAAACCGAGGGCAGCCGTCGTTTTTCCTTTCCCGGCTCCCGTGTAAACATGTACCCTGGCTGAAAAATCTTCTTCCGGTTTCATATGAGTCAGAATAACAAAAAATCATATTATCCGCAAGTTGACACACATACACAGCAGAGAATCCATTGTTTCTACTGGAGGGCGGGAAGATAATCCTTAAACGAAAGCGGGGTTACCGGTGGGCCGAAAGATTTTCTACGTTTGACAGACTACCGGGCAGCCTGTTAGATTAAATCTATCCTCATATATCAAAAGTTTCCTGTTGGGATAGTTCTCATGCATTACCACTACGCCCACTACGAAGTCTTTCTTCGTTCGGTGTAGATAAAACAAAATGAATAGTAACGATCATTGATCAATTCCGGAGCCCAGACTCCGATTGAAGCAGGAGAACATGTAATGGAAGCCCTCGAACCGTTCGACGAGATACGGGAAGCGTTGATTGAAGCAGGCGGTGAGAAACTCACCCTGTGCTTCAAGTGCGGCACCTGCACCGCCACCTGTCCCTGGAACAAGGTGACGGAAGCCACCATCCGAAAGATGATCCACCAGGCTCAGCTCGGCCTGGCCGATTACGAAGAGGATGAAATCTGGATGTGCTCCACCTGCCGCGCGTGCGTGGCGCGATGCCCCCGGGGAGTGGCCACCATCGACCTCATGCGGGCCATCCGCCGGGTTATGTCCGAGTACGGAGCGGTACCCAAAACACTGAGCGGCGCTATGGCAAGTATCATGGGAGAAGGCAATCCCTGGTCGGAGCCCCGGGACAAGAGAACCGATTGGGCCAGGGATCTCGAGGTACCGGAATTCACCGGGGAGCAGGAGTACTTCTTCTTTGCTTGCTGCACCGGCTGCTACGATCCGCGCAACATAAAAGTGACCCGCGCCCAGGTAGCCTTGCTTAAGAAAACCGGCGTTTCCTTCGGTACCATCGGCAACGAGGAAAGCTGCTGCTGCGAAGCCATCCGCAAAGCTGGCGCAGAGGACATTTTCCTGGAGACGACCCCAAAAAACATCCAATTGTTCAACGACCGCGGCGTGAAACGTATCGTCACCTCGTCTCCCCACTGCTATCACACCTTTTCCAACGAATACGGTGAGTTTGGGAGCGACTTCGAGGCTGTCCACATAGTGCAGTTGCTCAACGAGTTAGCAGCAGCCGGGACGCTCAAGCTGACCGAACCGTTGAACAAAAAAGTTGCCTATCACGATCCCTGTTACCTGGGACGGCACAACGAAATCTACGACGAACCCCGGGAACTTCTGGCAGCCATCCCCGGGCTTGAACTGCTTGAGCTTCCCCAGTGCCGTGAAGACAGTATGTGCTGCGGGGGGGGCGGAGGCGGAATATGGCTGGAGCGGGTCAAGGGCAAACGGATCTCCGACCTGCGGATAGAGCAGGCCATCGAGGTGGGGGCCGACATCCTGGCCACCTGCTGCCCGTATTGCATCTCCAACTTTGAAGACAGTGTGAAGACGCTTGATAAAGAAGATGATCTGGCCATAGCCGACGTGACCGAACTTGTCCGGCAGGCGGCCGGTAGCTAGTGTGGATATGAGTGCGAATGATAACATAGGTGCGGCGCTGGTGGTCGGCGGCGGTATCGCCGGTATGCAGGCAGCGCTTGATTTATCCGAAAGCGGCATCAAGGTGTACCTGCTGGAAAGCGGTCCCTGTATCGGCGGGGTCATGTCGCAGCTTGACAAGACCTTTCCCACCAACGACTGTGCCATGTGCACCATGGCCCCCCGGTTGGTGGACGTGGCGGGCAACCGCAACATCCACCTGCTGACCAACTCCAGTGTAACCGCTCTTGAAGGCGAAGCGGGCAGCTTCACGGTGCGAGTAGTGAAGCGTCCCCGGTATGTGGACGAAGACAAGTGTACCGGCTGCGGAGTGTGCTTCACCAAATGCCCGGTAAAAAGACCGGACGAGTACAACGCTTCTCTCAATCAGCGGAAGAACATCTACATCCCGTACCCGCAGGCAGTGCCGGCGGTGGCCGTCATCGATCCCGAGACCTGCCTGTATCTCACCGATGGCAAGTGCGGCGTCTGCCAGAAAGTGTGCACCGCCGAAGCGGTAGATTTCGAGCAGACCGCCGAAGAGCTGTCGCTTCGGGTAGGGGCCGTTATCGTGGTTCCCGGATACCGCGTGTTCGACGCCGCGGTGAAACGGGAGTACGGTTACGGGCGGTTCCCCAACGTCGTCACCAGCCTGGAGTTTGAACGTATCCTCTCCCCCTCCGGGCCGTTTCAGGGTAAGGTGGAACGGCCCTCCGACGGCCAACCACCGGAGAGCCTGGCATTTCTGCAATGCGTCGGTTCACGAGACACCACTACCAACGAGCATTGTTCCGCAGTCTGCTGCATGTACGCTGTCAAAGAAGCGGTCATCGCCAAGGAGCACCAGGACGGCCTGGAAACCTCTATTTTCTTCATGGACATCAGGGCTTTCGGCAAGGAGTGCGAGGCCTACTACAACCGTGCCAGGGATGAGCACGGTGTCCGGTTCATCCGATCCCGGGTGGCGGAAATCCGGGAAAACACGTCGAACAACAACCTCATCATCAGGTACTCCTCTCCCGAGGACCAGGTGATGGAAAAAGAGTTTTCCATGGTGGTCCTCTCGGTAGGGATGCAGAGTCCCGCGTCGGCACGGGAACTGGCCGAAGCACTGGGAATCACGCTGGACGAGCAAGGCTTCTGCCGCTGCGGACTGTTCACACCGGTAGATTCTTCGCGGGAAGGCGTCTTCGTGGCCGGCCCCTTCGCGGAACCCAAGGACATACCGGAGACGGTCATGCAGGCTTCGGGAGCCACTGCCAGAACCCTGTCGCTGTTGAAAAGCGCCAGGGGTACTATGGTGGAACACAAGCAGTACCCGGCCGAAAAGGACTCCGCCGGACAGGACGTGAGAATCGGTGTGTTTGTCTGTCACTGCGGAACGAATATCGCCGGGGTGGTAGACGTGGCGTCAGTAGCCGAGTACGCCGCCGGCCTGGAAAATGTCGTTTTCACCGAGGAGAGCATATACGCCTGTTCCACCGACTCGCAGGAGAGAATAAAGGAACTCATCCGCAAACACGACCTCAACCGGGTAGTGGTCGCATCGTGTACCCCGCGGACCCACGAACCCCTGTTTAGAAACACGCTTAAAGAAGCGGGGCTCAACCCGTACCTTTTCGATCTGGCAAACATCAGGGACCAGTGCTCATGGGTCCACATGAAAGATCCCGCCGGTGCAACCGCCAAATCCAGGGACCTGGTCCGTATGTCCGTGGCCCGGGCACGCCGGCTGGAGCCGCTGGAAAAAAGCGAGATTCCAGTCACCAGGGCAGCCCTCGTAATAGGCGGAGGGCTAGCGGGAATAACGGCGGCGCTGCAACTGGCCGGGCAGGATTTTCCGGTGTACCTGGTGGAACGGGAGGAGCACCTGGGGGGCACCCTGCGGCGGATTCAGTACCTCATAGACGGAAGCAGCCCCGCCGATGAACTGGAGTCTCTCCTGAAGAAAGTTGAAAACAACGACCGCATCCAGGTGTTTACCGGTGCCGGTTTAGAGAAGATCAGCGGATTCGTCGGCAACTTTTCATCGGTCATAGCACTGGCGGACGGAACCGAACAGTCAGTGGAGCACGGTGTGGTGATCGTAGCCACCGGCGCCGGGGAGTGCCCACCCGAAGAGTACCTGTATGGTGAGGAAGACCGGGTAGTTACCCAGTTGGAACTGGAAGAGAAACTGGCCGGAGGAGAACTGCAACCGGCGTCGCTTCAGACCGTAGTCATGATCCAGTGCGTCGGCTCCCGTGACGACGAGAGGCCGTACTGCAGCCGGGTGTGCTGCTCCCAGGCGGTTAAAAACGCGCTGAAGTTAAAAGAGTTGAACCCTGCCCTGTCAATTTACATCCTGTACCGTGATATGCGGACCTACGGATTCAGGGAGGATTATTACTGTAAAGCCCAGGAGCAGGGAGTAACGTTTCTGCGGTACGAAGAAGAAGAGAAACCCGCGGTGAGCGCACCGGCGGTGTGCGAAGGCGGCACGCTGACCGTTACAGTCAACGATTCCTTCCTCGGCGCTCCGGTGGCTGTGAGTGCCGACCTGGTGGTTCTGTCCGCCGGTACGGCGGCACGGGAGGATAATACCGCTACCGCGCAGCTTCTCAAGGTCCCCCTGAACAGTGACGGATTCTTCATGGAAGCCCACCTGAAGCTGCGGCCGGTTGATTTCGCCAATGATGGAATCTTTTTATGCGGGACGGCCCATGCCCCAAAATCGGTGGAAGAGACGATTTCACAGGCACAGGCCGCCGCCGGCCGGGCCTCCACCGTCCTGAGCAAAGACACACTCCTGGCCGAGGGAGCCGTAGCGGTGGTGCAGGACGAATCCCGGTGCCGCGGATGCGAGAAATGCCTTGAGGCGTGCGAGTTCAACGCCATAGAAATGATCGAAGCTCCCGGTGGAGTTGTAAAGGCTTCCCGAATCAACCCGTCGGTGTGTAAAGGCTGCGGCGCCTGTGCGGCGCTCTGCCAGGCGGGGGCCATTACCGCCCGGCACTTCGATCGCCCACAGATCAACGCCATGATCGAAACGGCGTTCGTCGTGGAAGACCAGGCGGTCGAACGTTCCGAAAAATCATCCAGCGGATCAGATCCCGGACGGGAGGATACACCGTGACGGAACAGTTCGAACCCCGGATCATCGTCTTCGCATGCAACTGGTGTTCTTACGCCGGGGCCGATATGGCCGGAGTAACCAGGCTTCAGTATCCCCCAAACGTGCGGATCATCCGCGTCATGTGCACGGGGCGGATGGAGCTGGAGTTCATCCTCAACGCTTTCAAGCAGGGGGCCGACGGTGTGCTGATCTGCGGCTGTCATCCGGGAGACTGCCACTATCTTACCGGTAACGAAAACGCCCGAAATTTGATTGACAACGTGGCTCACCCGATCGTGTCCTGCCTGGGGATAGGGCAGGACCGGCTGGCTCTCGAGTGGGTGTCGGCTTCAGAGGGGCCGCGGTTCGCCGCGCTCATGACCGAATTCACCGAGCGAATCAGGGCACTGGGAGAAAGCCCGCTGAAGCCAGCATCTCTACCCGATGGTGGTGATTTAAGTGAGCCGGAAGAGCCGCTTGATCTTGGGGCCGTTTTGAAAAAGTCCGGCGCGTACTCGTGCTACCAGTGCAGCCAATGTACCGGCGTCTGCCCCATATCCTGGGAACGGCCTGATTACAATCCCCGCAAAACCCTGCGGCGGGCCACCTTCAGACAGGAAGACCGCGTCGCCAGGGACCTGGAACTTTGGAGCTGTCTCACGTGCGGTCACTGCGCCGCCCGATGCCCCCACCAGGTGAACTACCACGAGTTTGTCAAAGAGGTCCGTCGCAAATCCACCGCCCTTGGGACGTGCGGAGAGTGCGCTCACGGAGGAGGCATCCAGAAGATCCACGAAGTCCAGATAATGAGCCCGGCCCAGGAGCGTTTGCAATGGGTACCGGAAGGTGCGGAATTCACGAGGGATAAAGGTGACTGCCTTTTCTTCGTCGGCTGCGCCCCTTACTTCGAGCCGTTGTTTCAGCAGGACGGCTCACGGCTGCTCGATATCGCCAGGGACGGTTTGAAAATCCTCAACCGCCTGGGTATCACGCCGGTGATATCACCTGATGAAAAGTGCTGCGGGCACGACCTTCTGTGGTCGGGCAGGAAACGGGAGTTCGAGCAGTTAGCCCGGTACAACATGGAACTGGTCAAAGCTACTGGCGCTTCCCGGGTGGTGTTCACCTGCGCGGAGTGCTTCTACACCTTCAACGAAACCTACCGCACCATGTTCAACGGGCTTCCGTTCGAAGCGGTGCACCTGACCGCTCTGGTGGCGGAGGAGTTTAAAACCGGCGGAGCACAACCGGTAGAAGTAAAAAAAACAGTGCCCAAAGCGGGCACCCAAACGGTCACTTTCCAGGATCCGTGCCGCCTGGGACGGCTCTCGGGAGTTCTCCAGGAGCCCCGGGAGATCATAAACACTATTCCCGGGTTGGACCTCAAAGAGATGCCTCACAACCGCATGGACGCCGTGTGCTGCGGATCAAGCGGCTGGACCAACTGTTTCCAGGCCAACAAGAAGATTCAGGTGGCCCGGCTGAACGAGGCCGCCGGCACCGGGGCGGACACCCTGGTGACCGCCTGTCCCAAGTGCCAGATCCACCTGAACTGCGCCAAATCGGCGCCCGATTCCGAGGTGGACTTAACGATACAGGACATCACCAGCTTGATCGCCGAAGCGCTGCGGTGAATGACATGAACGTGCCCTGTAAATTTGAATGATTTAACGAAGATGAAAAACGAATGAGAACAGCAGACATTCGCGAAAGGAAGACGTAACATGGCCGATGACGGAAAGATACGCCTCTTCCTCTGCACGTGCCATGGTGAGATCGACTATCCGCCCGGACTCGGTTCAGATCCCGATGTCCAGGTGGTGACCCACGACCACCTGTGCGGCGAAGAGGGTTACGCCATGGTCTGGGAGGCCGGCGGCGACGTGATTATTGCCGGGTGTACCGAGAGGATTGCCGGGCAGTTTTTCCCCGGCGCCAGCACCGTTTTTGTCAATGTCCGCGAGCAGGGCAGCTTCGCCGGGGCTTCGCCTGAAAAGATTGGGGACCTGGTCCGCGGCGCCCTGGCCCGGTCAAAGATCAAGGATCCCTGCGAACGCAAGACATTCCATATAGAGCACAAGGCAGTCCTCGTGATCGGCGCGGGGGTGGCCGGACTGGAAGCCGCCCGGCAGATAGCCGAGAATGATCTGAAAGTCTACCTGGTGGAACGGGAGCCCTTCGTGGGCGGACTGGTGTCCAAGCTCGACCGGCTCTATCCCGAAGGAACCCCTAACGCCCACACCCTGAATCCGCTGATCGACACCGTGCTGCGAGCCGGCGACGTGGATATCATAACCGGCGCCCGGGTGACCGGCGTCGACGGAGAACTGGGAAACTACCGGGTGAATGTTTCCCGTACCAACTGCCTCATCGACGAGGAACTGGCCACGGGAAGACGGTGCGAAGCAGTGTGCCCGGTAGAGGTTGCCGAGGACGGGGTAACGCGGAAAGCCGTCTACTACCGCCCCACCTACCCCCACCATTACGCCATCGACGCCGCCGCCTGTACCAGTTGCGGGAAATGCAAGGAAATCGCTCCCTCCATCACCCTTGATTTCACCGAAGAGGAACGGGTGCTTGAAGTGGGCGCCATCGTGGTGGCCACCGGATTCAAACCCTACGATATAGGGAAACTGACCGCCATGGGATACGGCAAGCACCCGGGTGTGCTCACACCGCTTGAGTTCGAGCGGAAAGTCACCGCCGAGGAGATCGATCCGCAGCGGGTGGCTATAATAAACTGCGCCGGGTCACGCGACGAGCACCACCTGCCCTACTGCTCGCAAGTGTGCTGCTTACTGGGGCTGAAGGAAGCGAAGCTTATCAAGGACCGTAACCCAGACGCGGAGGTCTCGGTGTTCTACATCGACATGCGCTCCTACGGGGAGCTTGAGAGCCTGTACACAGCGCTAAGAGAAAACTACCGGGTCGCCTTCATCCAGGGTAAGCCCGCGGAGGTAATCGTTGGGGCCAAAGAGGTAACCGTTGGTGCCCAAGAGGTAACCGTTGGTGCCCAAAAGGTAACCGTTGGGGACGGACACCTCACCGTCCGGGCCGAAGACGTCCAGCTGGGTGAAACGGTAGAGGTGGAAGCCGACTGCGTTGTGCTGGCTCACGGATACCGGCCCGACTGCGAGACCTTCGACCTGCTGGGAATCGCCTCTGGCGAGTGTGCCTCCGGCGAACGTGCCTTTCCCAGCCATTACATCGCCGCTTCACGTTCACCGGATTCCAACCCCCGGGGTATCTTTATCTGCGGCGGGGCCGCCTTTCCGAAAAACGTGCTGGAAACCGTGGCCGAAGCCCGCAACACGGCGGCGGAGGTGATCCATGTCATGTCGTCGGAGATGCGTGAAACCACGCTGACCATCCCGGCCATCAACTCGTCCGTCTGCGCCGAGCTGGGCTGCCGTATCTGCGTGTCCACCTGCCCCTACGAAGCCATCCAGGTAGTGGATGAGGAGCTGAAAGTAAATCCTTCCATCTGCATGGGGTGCGGCACCTGCACCGCCACCTGCCCGGCGGGGGCCAATCAGATGCAGGGTGAGACTTCACGCCGTCTGCTGGCCCAGGTGAAAGTGCTGTCCAAACCCGATACGATCATCGCCTTCCTGTGCCGCTGGTCCGCTTATCCCGCTGCCGACCTGGCCGGGTACGACCAGGTGGAGTATCCCAATTCGGCCCGCATCATCAGGGTCCCCTGCACCGGCCGGGTGGGAGGCGAGCTCATCATGCAGGCCTTCGCCGGGGGCGCCAAAGGGGTGCTCATCGGCGGCTGCTACCCGGGCTCATGCCACTACGTCTCCGGTAACCTCAAGGCCCGGAGACGCGAACACGGACTGGAGCAGATGATCGAGCAGCTAGGCCTGGGCGCCAACAAGCTGCGACTGGAGTGGTTCGGTACTAACGAGTCAAAGAAGCTGGCCCGCGTACTAAAAGAAATGGCCGAGGATCAGGCTTAACTTTTTAACTTAAGTGGTTCGCACGTATTAAGCATCCACCCAGGTTACGAACTTTTTTAAGTTGCCGAAGGGGCTTCACTCTTCTCAAATATCTGTCCAGGTCACGAATTCATCCAGATTGCCTTTGGGGCTCGCACATTCAAACATCTGTCCAGGTCACGAATTCATCCAGATTGCCGCGGGTGCTGCGGAACGTGTTGGCAGGGTGGTCCTCAACGGGGTACCCCACAGCCATCCCAACTACTATGGTCCGGTCTTCAGGTATGTCCACGTGCTCCCTTATGATATCCGGATAGAGCACCGACTTGGAAAGCAGGCAGGTCCCCAGGCCCCTGTCCGCCGCCAGCAGGGCGATGGTCTGGAGAATAGCACCGACGTCGAGCAGGTTATACGGGCTGCAGGGCCGGTTAGTACAGGCGTAGATCAGGCGGGGAGCGCCGAACAGGTTGCGCATGCTCTCGAAATACTCGTCTTTTTTTTCCTTATCTTCACGCCCGATGCCAAGCGCCTGGAACAGCGAAATCCCGACCTGTTTATACCGCTGTTTCTGCGCGGCGGTCCAGTTAGAGGGGAACGGAATTTCCGGCTGCGGAGGCACCCCGCCGGCAACCCGTTCAGACGTTTTGCTCAGGATGGTCGTGAGCGTCTCTCCTCCCACAGCCGCGAAATACCACGGCTGGGTATTCCCCCACGACGGCGCCCGCAGAGCTCCCGCCAGGATCTCTTCCAGCACGTTTAGGGAAACCGGATCCGGTTTGAAAGCCCTGATACTTATGCGTTCGTTGACGGCATCGGTTAAGTCCATAATACTTACTCCTCCCAATGGCATGATATCAAATCCTGTGCTTCACCATGAAGGGACGGACCATCATGGGCCGGATATACCCTGTTGAACACAACTGTTGTAATATTTACAACGGTTGTTTTATAGAGTGTATGCCTGTTCACAGGTTGTTTCGAATATTGAAACAGGGTTATGGCTTTATGCGCTTTGACTGGGGTGGGAGGCATTGCTATAATATCAATGTGCTTTTTTGAAATTAACCCGTACCTTGCAGTTGCCGGGTTAACAATCGGTATGTGTTTTTTTTTGCTATATTATCCGGCTCACGCCTGGAGGTGGAATAATGACTGTAGGAATTGTTGGATATGGCGCGTATGCCCCCCGATACCGCATCAAGGTAGAGGAAATCGCCAGGGTATGGGGGCACGATGCAGAAGCGTACAAAAAGGGTCTGATGCTTCAGGAGAAATCCGTTCCCTCGCCCTCCGAGGACACTATAACTATCTCGGTGGAAGCCGCCCGGTGGGCGCTGAAACGAGCTCAGATCGATCCCCAGAAAATCGGCGCCATCTACATCGGCTCCGAGTCACACCCCTACGCGGTGAAACCGTCCGGGGTCACCCTGGCCGAGGCTATCGGGGCGCACCCCGATTTTCACACCGCCGATTACGAGTTCGCCTGCAAGGCCGGCAGCGAGGCCATGTTCGTCTGTATCGGGCTGGTGAAAAGCGGCCTGATGAAGTACGCCATGGCGGTGGGGGCCGACACCTCCCAGGGAGCCCCGGGTGACGCTCTGGAGTATTCCGCTTCCGCCGGCGGGGCAGCGTACATATTCGGCAAAAAGAACATCATCGCTTCAGTGGACGCCACCTACTCCTACGCCACCGACACCCCGGATTTCTGGCGCCGTGAGCACGCCTTCTACCCCCGCCACGCCGGGCGGTTCACCGGCGAAGAGGCATACTTCAGGCACGTGACCAGCGCAGCCCGCACGATCATGGATCAGAACTCGCTCAGGGTTGACGATATCGATTACGCCGTCTTCCACATGCCCAACGGAAAATTCCCCATGAAGGCGGCCAAGATGTTGGGTTTCCCGAAAAACAAGGTAAAGCCGGGATGGGTCGTTCCCATACTGGGAAACACCTATTCGGGCTCTTCTCCCATGGGCCTGGCCGCCACCCTGGACATTGCCAAACCGGGGCACCGGATCCTGATGGTCTCCTACGGTTCGGGGGCAGGCTCCGACGCTTTCATTTTCACCGTCCGGGACGAGATATACGAGACGAGGAACAGAGCACCGAAACTGCGCGCCCTGCTTGCGAACAAAACGTATATCGATTACGGAACCTATGCCAAGTTCAGAGAAAAGATCAGGATGTAAATGTGGAAAGCTAAGGTGGTAAGGATAGTGGTAAGGAAGCACGGAAAGCTAAGGTGATACAGTTATGAGAGACGTAGCTGTTATAGGAGTTGGTATAAACAAGTGGGGGGAGTTGTGGCGCAAGTCGCTGCGGGATGTTTTTGTGGAAGCGGCGCTGCTGGCGGTGGATGATGCCGGGGTCGACCGTATTGACTCGATGTACATCGGCTGTATGAGCAGCGGGTTGTTCGCCGGGCAGGAACACCTGTCGTCGCTGCTGGCCGATTACCTGGGAGTGGCGCCCATCCCGGCGGTCCGGGTGGAGTCGGCGTGCGCTTCGGGAGGAATGGCGTTCAGGCAGGCCTTCATCGAAGTGGCCTCGGGAATGAGCGACATCGTCCTGGCCGGCGGCGTGGAGAAGATGACCGACGTGTCAACCGGAGACGCCACCTACGCCCTGTCAACCGCAAGTGACCAGGAGTACGAGGCCTACAACGGCATAACCTTCCCGGGACTGTATGCCCTGATGGCACGCCGTCACATGCACCAGTACGGGACTACCCGGGAACAGATGGCCATGGTGGCGGTGAAGAACCACCAAAACGGGTCCAACAATCCCAACGCCCAGTACCGCAACCGTATCACCGTGGAGCAGGTGCTGAGTTCGGTCATGATAGCCGATCCCATTCATATACTGGACTGCTCTCCGATTACCGACGGGGCCGCCTGCGCCATCCTGTGCCCCCTGGATATGATCAGCAAATTCACCGGCCGGCCGGTCAAGGTGACCGGGACGGGCTGCGGAACCGACACCATCGCGCTTCACTCGCGGGACGATCTCACCACCATGAAGGCGGTTCAGAAGGCGGCGGCGGAAGCGTACCGGATGGCAGGAGTTACCGCGGGCGACATCGACATAGCCGAAGTGCACGACTGCTTCACCATCGCCGAAATCATCATCACCGAGGACCTGGGATTTTTCGAAAAAGGTGCCGGTGGTAAAGCGGTGGAGAACGGCGACACCAGCCTGGGTGGGAAAATCCCGATCAACCCCAGCGGCGGCTTGAAGTCCAAGGGTCACCCGGTGGGAGCCACAGGAATCGGACAGGTGGTAGAAATCGTCAAGCAGCTAAGGCAGGACGCCGGTGAACGGCAGGTGGCAAACTGTCGCCGCGGCCTGGCCCAGAACATGGGCGGGACCGGCGGCTCGTCGGTGGTGCACATATTGGAGGTGGAGTAAATGGCTGAAGCTCGATACTGGCGTGAAATCCCCCAACGGTACCGGCTGGAGGCAAAAGAGTGCGCGAGCTGCGGGAAGATTTTCTTCCCCCCCCGGCTGGTGTGCTGCGTGTGCAAAAGCCGTGAGTTTAAACCAGTCAACCTCCCCGATGAAGGAGAGATTGTCTCCTACACGGTCATCCATGTTGCACCCACCCAGTTTACACGTGAAGCACCTTACGCCATGGGGATCGTGAAACTCATGGACGGGGTGAGTATTACCGCTCAGATAGATAACTACGACGAGGAGCTGTCTATCGGTCAAAAAGTCAAGGTGGTGTTCCGCAAGATACGGGAGGAAGGCGAAGACGGCATCAAGTGCTACGGGTATAAGTGCGTGCTGGTGTGAGTACCTCCCTTCCCCGAATCAACACGAGAAAAATAAGCACGGGAATACACTGGGTGGAGGTTCCAGAAGCGCAGCTTTACGTGTTGTGCGCCTGCCCGGCGGACAGCGTCAAGTTCATGATGAAGGGCGGACTTATCGCTCCTGCCACGGTGGACGGTGTCCCCAGTGAAACCGGTCCCAACGCCATCCTGCTTTCCGACGTGCTGGTGCAGAACGGCAGTTTTTCCAACCTGTCGGAATTCCCCCTGCTCCAGATGCTGTACCGCCAGGGCCTGATCCTTCCCAATCATCCCAACAACACAGGGGCGAAGCCCCTCCTTATCGGATCGAAAAGCCAGGTGGAAGCACAGATGCAGTACATCCTCCGGGGAAACTACGGCCTGATCAGCCAGAAAGAGATAGAAAAGGCGGGTATTGCCCCCGGGCAGGCCCGCGACCTGATGCGGATGAAACTGAAATTCGCTTTCGGCAGGATTCGCACCACCGACCAGCTTCTCGACACGGTGATCGTGGGCGACGGCCCCGCGGAAATAACCGGCGGCGTCACCATCCGCCGCCTCCGGATGAACGTGTTCGAGTTCGCATACGAGGATGAGCGGGTCACTGTGGATTTGAACCTGGCTCCGGGGCAGCAGTACGAGCTGCCGTTTCCGCTGGACTGTTCCACGGTTGAAAGGGAGCACTTCTCCGTGGTGCATTCGGGAGAAGGCGACGGATGGGACACCAGCCGTCAGTGCGTCTCCAGCGTCCTGGTGTTCCAGGGCAAGATCTACCTGGTGGATGCCGGCCCCAGCTTCATGCACAGCCTCCGGGCCCTGGGAATCAGCGTCAACGAGATTGAAGGGATCTTCCACACCCACTCCCATGACGACCACTTCGCCGGCATACCGGCCCTGATACAGACCGACCGCCGGATCAAGTACTTCGCCACGCCGCTGGTGCGCGCGGCGGTCACCCGGAAGATCGGGGCCCTGTTGTCCATGGACGAAAAGAATTTCTTCGACTATTTCGACGTCAACGACCTGGAGTTTGACACCTGGAACGCCATCGACGGGCTGGAGGTGATGCCGCTTCTCTCCCCGCACCCGGTGGAGACCAACATATTCATCTTCCGCACGCGCTGGAACGACGGCTATCACACCTATGCCCATTACGAAGACATCATCGCCCTGGAAGCCCTGGAGCGCATGATCACCGACGACCCCGCGAGCCCCGGAATCACCCGGGACTTCTTCCAGCAGGTCAAGCGTGTCTACCTGGCCGGAGCTGACCTGAAGAAGGTAGATATCGGCGGAGGATTCATCCACGGCGTGGCTGAGGATTTCCGCGACGATCCTTCCGGGAAGATACTGTTGACCCATGTTCCGCGCCCGTTGACCGAGCAGGAAAAGGAGGTCGGCGCCGATGCTCCGTTCGGAGAAGCGGAGGTGCTGATTCCCACCTACCGGGATTACATCAGGCAGAGCGCGGCGGGCTACCTGCGGTCCTACTTTCCCACCGTGGACGCTTCCGGTCTGAATGGCCTGTTGAACAACCAGGTGGTCACTTTCGAGCCGGGAAAGATCATCCTGCAGAAAGACCGTCCTCACACGGACATGTACCTTATCCTGTCCGGAAACGTAGAAATAGTTAACATTGAAAATGTTGAGGACGATTCCCGGGTCCGCCGGTTTCTCCCGGCAGGCTCGTTTGTGGGTGACTTGAGCGGGTTGACGGATTCGGCGCCTATCGCCACCTGCCGCGCCGACGGCTGCGTGCAGGCTCTGCGTTTCTCCACCAGTCTGTACCGCCAGCTGGTGAAAGAATACAAGCTTTTCGACGATATCGAGCACCTCAGGGACAATCAGGATTTTCTGCAAGGCACCTGGCTGTTCGGTGACGCCATTTCATCCCCGGTCCAGAACTCCATTGCCAGGTCCATGGAATGGCTCAACTACCAGAAAGGGGATGAATTTTCGCCGCCGGCTCAACCCGCCGTCTACGTCATTAAACGGGGCGGAGTTCAACGGTATTACCAGGAACACAAACTGGAGGACCTCGGCGCAGGTGATTTCTTCGGTGAGGAAAGCGTTTTGTTCGAACTGCCGGGGCTGTTCAACTTCCGGGCCATCCAGGACACAGACCTGTGCCGGATACCGGGACCGGCGCTGCGTGATATCCCGGTCATCCGCTGGAAGTTGTTTGAAACCTTCGAGAAGAGAAGAGGATCGATTCTCGATCCGGGACTGATCGATCTGCCCGAGTTCTTCTGGCGCCCGGACTTCAGCATCAATGTCCGGAGCATCGACCTGCAGCACCGGCAGATATTCGAACGGACGGACGGGCTGTACGAAACGCTGAAATTCGGCGCACCTAAAGACGACGTGCTGGCCTCGCTGGAGTTCATGGTCGAATATGTCAGGTTCCATTACACCGAAGAAGAAGGCTTAATGGACCAACACCAGTACCCCGGGTACGATGTACACAAAAAGAAACACCAGGAGCTTCTCAACACAGTCATGAACCTTCAGAAGAAGCTGGAAGGCAGCAAACCCATCCCCAAGGAGAGCGCCCTGGCTTTCTTGAAAGACTGGATGACCGAGCACATCCTCATCCAGGACCGGGCGCTGGGCCGGTTTCTCAACAGAAAAGGTGTCATATAAAGGGATAGCTGCAAAACAAAGTCCGGCTGGTTTTTAGAATGATCAGGATAACGGGAGACTGCAGCCGACGACCGTTCCGTTTCCCGGCTCGGAGTTGACATCGAGAAATGCGTCTATCATACCGGCACGGTACTGCATGATGCGGATTCCCATTCCTTCGCCTTTCTGCTCCTCACCGGGCGTAAACCCCATGCCATCATCCCGCACCGACAGGTGCGCCTGGCCCTGTTTGACGGACATTTCGATCTCGATAAGCTTGCAGCAACCATGTTTGACGGCGTTGGTGACCGCTTCCTGCGCGATACGGTACAGATGTATCGCCATACCCCGGTCCAAATCCAGGATTTCCTCTTCGCTGTGAAAACGACATGTAATTCCGCAAGTATGTTCGGTCAGGGCGGCAAGCTTGTCCAGCGCGGTGATCAAACCTCTTTCGTCTATGTCAACCGGGCACAGTCCTTCGATCAGGTTCCGGGCTATATCCAGGGCTTGCTTTCCCAGTTCGGCCAGCCGGGTGATCCCGGACAATTCGACAGTCTTTCCGTCCGTCAGGCTGGTTTCCAGCGCTTTAGCCATATAGATCATCCCGGTAATCTGCTGCCCCAATCCGTCGTGGAGATCCCGGCCGATACGCTGCTTTTCCCGATCGCTTATTTCGAGCACCGTACGTTCCAGCTGTTTGAGCTCCGTTGTATCCACAACCGAAACGAGCACCCGGCCCCAGGTGGTCTCGTGCTGTGGGGCGACATTCAGCTCGAATGATATGTTTCTCTTTTCCCCGGCCAGCGTCCGGGTGACGGCTTCGCCGGCGAAGTCGGTTCGGCCGGCGGCCAGGCTTCCCAGTGCACAGCCGAATACCCGGTACGATTCATCGGCCAGAAACAAACTCCTGCTCATTTTCAGCTCATCTTTACCGGTTGCTCCGTACAACTCGAGGGTGGCCTTGTTGACATCGATACTTCTTACCAGAGCGGCACATTCAGAAACGGTTTCGGGGTGCGTGCGGAAATAGGAGCCAATATCGACAAGCCCCGAATCCAGTATCCTGTCCAGACGGTTCTTCACGGCGGAAAAATCAGCTTCCCACAGAGAAACGGGAGACTCTTCGAAGAGCAGCCGGTACCGTTCCTGGCTGATGCGAAGCCTCTCTTCGCTGGACTTCAGTTCGTCGAACTTTACCAGCTTCAACCGCAACCGGTTGCGCTCGATGGCATAGAGGATGGACCGCACCAGCAGCACACCCAGGACCTGCCCCTTGAGCAGGTAGTCCTGGGCCCCGCAAGCCAGTGCCTTTTGCGCCAGCTCCTGATCGGCCAGTCCGGTCAGGACTACCACCGGCATCCGCGGGGCGTGGCGGCAGATAGTCTTTACCGACGCCAAACCCTCGCTGTCGGGAAGCGAAAGGTCGAGCAGCACCAGATCGAATCCGCCGCCGGCCAGGGCTTCCAGCCCCTCTTTCAAATCTTCAACGTGAACCAGTCCCACATGGGGAAGCAGAGGTTCCTCCGTCTGCAGATCGGCCAGGTTAACCTGGATCAACAGGGCGTCATCCGGATTGTCTTCGATCATCAGCACCCTCAGTGCCCGCTGTTCCATATTCTTCTCCTTGAGCACCTTGTAGACCTTGATCTGTTCCGGAATACCCTTGAATTGCCGGTACCCCACCTCGCTCGAGGGGACCTCCTGCTTGTTCATCGCCAGGTAGACAGCCTCGGTAAAAAACACCTCCCCCGCCTCGGCGATACTCTCCAGGCGGGCGGTAATGTTGACGGACTCTCCAAAAACATCGTTGTCGGTGACGGTCACCTCGCCGGAGTTGATGGCGATACGGATGTCGATCCGGTCCTTTTCCGACTTTCCCCGGTTGTACTCGTCGAGCTTGTCCTGCACCGCCACCCCGCTTAAAACGGCTTCGGTAGCGCTGAGGAAGGTCACCAGGAAGGCGTCGCCGATGGTCTTCACCAGCCGTCCTCCAAAAGACTCGAGTACCGGCAGGATAAGCTCCTCGTGTTTGTCCAGCATAGCCATCATCTCGGAGCGGGTTTTGCGGGCGGTTTTGTCGGTGAATCCCTTGATGTCCGTCATCATGATGGTCAGGATCTTTGTTCTCACGAAGACGTGCTCCTTTCGGGAACCTATACCGGAATGGTCCAGCCGGATTACCTTCCCGGTAGAATTGTATCACGGTGGGTTGGTAAATGCGAATATGTAGTAATATCCCTATTCCTATATAGCTGGTATGTCTTTATTTACTTTGACAGGTAGTGCAATATAGACATAATATATTACCAGCTGTGTAATTTTGCTTTTTTATAAAACATCTAAAAGGAGGCAAGCTATTTGTTTGGCTGACCCAGAATTATTTGGCCATTTTCCAACGAAAGTGAGCAGAGGAGGGGCAAGATATGCGTTTAAGAAAATCGGTTATTTCCATGGGAGGTGCCTGCTTGATAGCGGGCCTTTTTTGTTTTGTCCTGGCCGGGTGCGGCGGCGGGGGCGGCGGGGCAGCGCCCGATGACACGTCGCCTTCCATGGGACACACGCTCACCGGAAAGGTAGTTCTACCGGACGGCTCGAGCGGTCCCGGCATCCTGGTGATGGCCAGCAAGGTGGACGAGGGCGGCGTGAGCGGCAAGCAGGCGAAGGTGCTGGCCGCCCGCCCCGCGGTGAAAACATCATTCAACCGGGCCGTATCCATGGCGGCGGCGGACACCGGCGGCGCTTACGCCACGGTCACCGACGACAACGGGGTCTACGTGCTCACCGGGCTTGACACGGGCACCTACTACATCGAAGCCACCCGGGGAGGGCTCAAGGCAAAAGGACTGGGAACGGTGTCGCCGCTGGAAGCCGCGACTGTGGACCTGGCCCTGACACCCACCGGCTCCATTACCGGCTACTGCCTGCTTTCGGACGGGGTGACGGGCGGGCACTCGGGCACCTTCGTCATCATCAAGGGCACCGACTACATCGGCTTCACCGGCGATGACGGCGGGTTCGTCATCAGCCAGGTCCCCGTGGGCACCTACCAGGTGAGCTTCATGCACCCGGGATACGAGAGCGCCGACTACCCCGAATCGGTAACGGTGCCGGCGGCGGACGCGGTGGTGCTGCAGTCGAGCATGGAGCTTACAGCACTGGTGGGCGGATCCGTATCGGGCACGGTCACCGCCCAGGACGAGGAGCCCCTTGGCGGTGTCATAGTCCGGGTTATGGAGGATGACTATTTCGCGGAAACAGACGGAGACGGAACCTACCGGATCGACGGAATGGAGCCCGGGGAGTGCACACTCGGATTCAGGCATGACCTGATCGACAGCGGCTCCCTGTCCGATCCTGTCCAGGTGACGGAAGGCGGGCAGCACACCGTTAACGCCATTCTCAATGACAGCCGTGCGCCGGCGTGGGACAGCACTCCCGGCGTGGTCTACGTAACCGAGGTAGACCCTGCTTCCTATGGGCAGACCACCCCCTCCGCCGACACCATCACCGTGGCGGTGGAGTTCGGACGGGTCCTCGATGCCTCCGCACCCCTGACCTTCACCGTCTACCACAACACGGTGGAGAGCTGGGACGCCGAAGCCTGGGAGAACAACATCACCGCCGAGTATACCGATACTGACATCTATGACGGTATCCGCGGCGAGCAGGGCGTAATCCTGGAAGACCTGCCGGCTACGGGGCGCTTCGTCTTCGGCGTGCGTGTAAAAGACCGCCACGGCAACATGGAGTTCAACCGCAGCGAGTACCTGTTCGTGGCCGGCGACGGCGGGCCCACCGCAGAGGAGCGGGACAACCTGCTCACGGCGGTAGGCAATATCGGTATCGGCACGAAGGACCCGCAGGGCCTGCTGCACGTGGAGTCGACATCCGGCTCCGCCTTCGTGGTGAACAGCGACACCGGCAACGTCGGTATCGGCACCACCGACCCGCATGCGGCCCTGACGGTGGGCAGCGAAGGACAGACTCAGCCCGGCAGCACCACCGGGACCTTCGCCGTGGATTCCTCCGGCAACGTCATCTCAGGCGCCTGGCAGGGCGATCCCATCGGCGATGACTTCATCGAGACGGTGAGCGGCTCCAAGATAGTTGGGGACATATCCGCGTCGCAGGTCGTTGGGGATATTCCCTCATCACAGGTCGTCGGCGACATCCCGTCGTCACAGATAACTGGCGATATCCCATCGACGCAAATTGTCGGCGATATACCGTCCACACAGGTTGTCGGCGACATCACCGGCAACGCCGCCGGGGTGACCGGCACTATACCGATCGCGAACGGCGGCACGGGCGCGACCACATCCGAAGACGCCCGCGGCAACCTGGGCCTGGGCGCGCTGTCCGTTATGGATTCGGTTGCCGGCGGCGCCGCGGGCGCCATCCAGGACGGCACCGTCACCAACGACGACATCGACGCATCGGCGGCCATCGACTTCTCGAAGCTGAACATTGTCAAAGCCGACATTACCGGTCTCGGTATCCCGGGTGAAGACACCGGCGCCTCCTACTCCGCCGGTCTCGGAATAACCCTGGAGAACGCAACATTTTCCCTGGATCCGCAGGACGCCGCCAACGGCCAGGTCCTTAAATGGTCCGGCGCGGCGTGGGAACCTGCCGACGACACAGACACTCAGCTCAGCGATACCGACATCGAGACCATGGGCTACATCAAGACC
>CAYSPT010000057.1:0-7982 GCA_964432985.1 uncultured bacterium | reverse complement strand
CACTGAAACCGACCCGTCGGTCGACCTGGACAAACTGCAGCAGCTGGTCACCAACTACTTCCATAACCTGGGCGGCACCGACGCAGACACTCAGCTCAGCGACGAAGCCATCGCTACCATGGGCTACATCAAGACCTACACCGAGACCGACCCAAAGGTGGGGACCATCACCACCGATTACGTGCCCAGGTGGGACGGGTCGGCCCTCTCTACAGGTTTGATTTTCGATGACGGATCCAAGATCGGGATCGGCACTACAAATCCAAGCAGTAAATTAGTTGTTCAAGACAGTTTTGCTTCGGGTGGTATTTTGAAACTTCAAAATAATAACATCCAGGCTGGGGACACATGGTGGATGGGCTTCTCCCACGGAACCGATAGTGCTGATTCTAATGATAGAGCTAGAATTGGAATAAACGTCAAAAACGAAGGCGACGGCCGGTTGGTATTCTACACAGGCGGCGCCGGCACTCAAGTGGAAAGGGTAAGAATTGATGAAAGCGGTAACGTCGGCATCGGCTCCACCAGCCCGGCGACCACGCTCGACGTCAACGGCACCGTTACGGCTACCGCTTTCGCCGGTGACGGCTCCGACCTGACAAACCTGCCGTCAACCAGCAGTATTTGGACGGAAGACACCGGTTTTATTAAGTACAACGGTGACGTTGGCATCGGCAACACCGATCCGGGAGCGGATTTTTCCGTGTCGGGCAGCGCAGCCATTGGATCCGGCTATTATCAAAATACAGCGCCCACCAACGGACTTCTGGTTGAAGGCAAGGTCGGTATCGGCACCGCCGCCCCGGAATCGAAACTGGTCGTTAACGACAATAGTTCTGCTGCATCCGCGGGGCAACAAGTGTTGATCATCGGTTCAATTTATAATGGCGCTATCGCAGGCAGTGGAGGCTACCTCAGTTTTTGTCATGAGGGGACGCCTGCATATGAGCTAGGCAGAATCCACAGTATTTCTGAGAGCTCTAGTAGTGCGGGAATGGCCTTTTCAACAAAGGGATCCGGGACACTGGGAGAACGATTTAGAATATCAGCAGACGGCAACGTCGGCGTGGGGACTACCACCCCGGATGCTAAGCTGCATCTGGTGGATGGTAGTTTCCGGCTGGAATCTACTTCAACAGCTGGTTCTCCGGTTCAATTCATAGGAACTGGTGACAACTGGTCTGTATTTGCTTCAGGTAGTGGCAACGCTATTGGTACCGACAAATTAGCATTCTTAAATACTACAGATGGTGAATATCGAATGGTCATCGACACAGACGGCAACGTCGGCGTCGGTGTCACCGATCCGGACGCAAAACTGGAAGTTGCCGGGCAGGTCAAGATCACCGGCGGGACACCCGGCGCCGGCAAGGTACTCACCTCCGACGCCAACGGGCTGGCCACCTGGGAAGCCGCCGGCGGAGCGTCGGCGCTCAACGATCTCTCAGACGCGAAAACAAACGCCAGCAGTGTGTTCCTGGGCACGGGCAGCGGCGCCAACACCACCGGCACTAACAACGTGGCACTCGGGACGAATGCCTTGAATGCCAACACCACCGGCAATCAGAACGTTGCCCTTGGAAGCCAGGCCAACCGGTACAACGAAACAGGATTTGGCAATGTTACCATCGGATACAACGCCGGCGTGGGCGGGTCCGTCCATAACAAGAACGCGTCGGTGTTCGTCGGAGACCATGCCGGGTACTCCTCCCAGGGCAGCAACAACGTTTTCATCGGGTACATCGCAGGGTACGAAAGTACGACCGGTATGAATAATGTGTTCCTCGGACACCAGGCAGGGTATAGTAATGTTACCGGCGGCAGCAACGTATTCCTGGGATACAAAGCCGGCTACAACGAGACCGGCAGCAACAAGCTCTACATCGCAAACTCCGACAGCGCCACTCCGCTCATCGGAGGCGATTTCTCGACCGACATCCTGACGGTCAACGGCGACCTGCAGTTGAAGGACGGCACGGCGGCGGGCAACATCGCCATCTTTGAAGGAAGCGGCGACGGCACCGATAAGGTCACCCTTCAGGCGCAGGCCATGGCCGCCGATTATACGCTAACCCTCCCGGCTGCTGACGGTACCTCCGGCCAGGTTCTCTCTACCAACGGCTCCGGCACCCTCAGTTGGGCCACCGCCGGCAGCGGCAGCAGCCAGTGGGACGATGTCACCGGCGGCATCAATTACGCTGGCGGCAAGGTCGGTATCGGCACCACGAGTCCAAGTGGGGATTTAGCGGTAGTATCTCCATCAGCAACGGACGCTTTAGTGAGGATAATTCCCGCCCAGTATGCAACTGAATGGGATGCTCGTCTCTATCTCGGTGAAGATGATACTAAAGGTATGATATTCGAATACGATGGTGTAGCCAATATCGGATACATTGGAATGACCAACGGACAGGCCCCTTCTGGAGCGTGGTCGAAAAGGATTCAGATGGGCAGGGATAGTACAGAGGTGGCGTTTATGGCCGGCAACGTCGGCATCGGTTCGGACACCCCGGGAAGCGCCCTGGACGTAGTCGGCGATATAGCCTTGACCGGCAACGTCGTCCTCCCAGTCACCACTTCCGCCACCATCGGGGTGATTCAGCTCGGCGCCAACCGGTTCGCTCACAACTACGGTACGGGCAACACATTCGTGGGCGAGAACTCCGGTTTTCTCACCGGGACCGCCACCAATTGCACCGCCGTTGGTTTCGAGGCACTCAACGCGAACACCGCCAGTGGGACTACGGCCTTTGGATATTGCGCGCTCACCAATAATACGACCGGCAGCTTGAATGTCGCCATCGGATCAGATGCACTGGCAGCCAACACTACAGCGTCCTATAACGTCGCAGTAGGAAACGGCGCCTTGAAAAGCAATACAACTCAAAGTAATAACACGGCTGTAGGTTACCTTTCACTGGAGAATAATACGGGAAGCAACAACGTCGCAGTGGGAATACATTCAGGCAAGTCAAATACAACCGGGTATGAAAATGTATTTATCGGACGGAGCGCAGGTTCGAATCAAACGACTGGAACAACACATCAAAATGTTTATATTGGCAGTGAGACGGGAGCCTACTCAAACGGCAGTCAAAACACTGCTTTAGGATACAAAGCCGGATGGGAGGCAGCCGGAAACTACAACGTCCTTCTCGGCCATAATGCGGGATACAGCTTGACCGGCAGCAACAAGCTGTATATTGAGAACTCAAACAGCGACACCCCCCTCATCTACGGCGAGTTCGACAACGACATCCTGGCAGTAAACGGCGACCTGCAGCTGAAGGACGGAACGGCGGCGGGCAACATCGCCATCTTTGAAGGAAGCGGTGACGGGACGAACAAGGTCACTATCCAGTCACAGGCCATGACTGCCGATTATTCGCTGACCCTCCCGGCGGCGGACGGCACCAGCGGCCAGGTCCTCTCCACCGACGGCTCCGGCGCCCTCAGCTGGGAAACCGCCGGTGGAGCTTCCGCGCTCACCGATCTTTCCGACGCGATAACGGATGCCAGCAGCCTCTTCCTCGGCTCGGACAGCGGCGCCAGTGATGACGGCTCAAACAATAAGAACGCGGCAGTTGGTGTAAGTGCTCTGTCCGGCAACACCAGCGGCTATGACAACGTAGCGGTGGGCTATAATGCACTGCTTAGCAACACCACTGGTACCGAAAACGTAGCGGTGGGCTGCAATGCCCTGGACGCCAGTACCGACGGCATCTATAACGTAGCCCTGGGCCGCGGCGCGCTCACCGAAAGTATCTCCGCCGATTACAACACGGCACTGGGTGCATACACACTGATGTCCACAACCACCGGTGGAAGCAACACGTCTGTCGGCGCCCTGTCCATGTACAAAAATATCGGGGGAAGCCGTAATGTCGCGGTTGGCCGCAACACCCTTTATGAGAATACAACGGGTTACGATAACGTAGCCGTGGGCGGTTACGCGCTCAAGAATAATACCACCTCTTTCTATAATGTAGCGGTTGGAGCGAATGCCGGGTTCAGTAACCAGACCGGAAGGCTCAATGTGTTTCTAGGGTCAAGCGCAGGATATAGCGCTCTTGGAGATGGCAATATCTTAATCGGCTACAAGGCAGGGTACAACGAAACAGGCGCGGATAGGCTGTACATCGAGAACTCGGATTCCGCCGCCCCCCTCATCTACGGCGAGTTCGACAACGACATCCTGGCGGTAAACGGCGACCTGCAGCTGAAGGACGGGACCGCTGCCGGCAACCTCTCTATCTTTGAAGGCAGCGGCGACGGAACCAACAAAGTCACTCTCCAGGCACAAGCCATGACCTCCGATTTTACTCTGACCCTCCCGGCTGCCGACGGCACCGCCGACCAGGTCCTCAAAACCGACGGCTCAGGCACCCTCAGCTGGGCCACCGCAGGCGGCGGCAGCAGCCTCTGGACAGAAAGCGGCAGTGACATATATCGAAGCGGCGGAAAAGTCGGCATCGGCACCACGGCACCGGCGAAGGATTTCCATATCCATAGCAGCAGTGCCAGCCTGGAAGCCAAAATTGATGCCGGTCTAAACGCCAACTTTTATATTGATAAGGGAGGTGCGACAAACGCTGCTCAAATCGTGTTCCAGGAAGCAGGTGCCGACAGATGGCAATTCAATGCCGCCCAGGATTATTTTTATGTGTTTAACTATGGGGCCAGCAAAGAAGCATTCAGGATTGATTACACTTCCAACAATTTTGCGTTAACGCCATCTGGCGGTAACGTCGGCATCGGCACCACCACGCCCGGTGAAACACTCGACGTCGCCGGCAATGTCGCCTTGCGTGCCCAGGGCGAGCTGAAGCTGAAAGATTCCGACAGCAGCCATTACGTCTCCCTGAAATCACCGGCCACCGTTGCAGCCAACATAGCCTGGACCCTACCGGCGGCGGACGGCACCACCGACCAGGTGCTCACCACCGACGGCGCCGGATCCCTCAGCTGGACCACCGCCGGCGGCGGCGGAGCGTCGGCGATCAACGATCTCTCCGACGCGAAAACAGACGCCTCCAGCGTGTTTCTCGGCTCAGGCAGCGGCGCAAACGATGACGGCACCACCAACAAGAACGTGGCGGTTGGTTTTGGCGCCATGGGAAGCATTACCACCGGAACAGGTAACGTGGCGTTGGGTTATCAGACTCTGGATACCAGTACGAACGGCAACAACAATATAGCCATAGGTGACGGCATACTGGGTGCCTGTACCAGCGGATCAGATAACATTGCACTGGGTCGTGATAGTCTGGCCAGCAACACCACCGGCCTCATGAATGTAGCCCTGGGGTACATGGCGCTCAATAAAAATGTCAGCAACAGCTATAGTGTAGCCCTGGGGTACTACGCGCTCCGTGATACCACTGCCAATGGTAATATAGGGATCGGACCCCAAGCAGGAATGAACAATCAAGGCGGGTTAGCAAACATATATATAGGTAATGCGGCAGGGATGAATTGTGGTTCCGGCGACCGCAATGTCTTCATCGGAAGTTGTGCTGGGATAAAAGAGACGGGCTCGCATAAGCTCTTTATCGACAGTTCAAATGATTCTAGTCCACCCGACGCCACTGCGCAAAGGACGACCTCCCTGATTTACGGTGAGTTTGACAACGACATCCTGGCGATAAACGGCGACCTGCTGCTGAAGGACCAGGCCGCTGCCGGCAACCTTTCTATCTTCGAAGGCAGCGGCGACGGAACCAACAAGGTCACCATCCAGTCGCAGGCCATGGCCGCTGACTATACGCTGACACTCCCGGCTGCGGACGGCACCGCCGACCAGGTGCTCACCACCAACGGATCAGGCGTCCTCAGCTGGGCCACCGCCGGCGGCGGCGGCGCGGCGGCGCTCACCGACCTCTCCGACGTGATAACGGACGCCAGCTGCGTGTTCCTCGGGTCGGGAAGCGGCGCCAATGACGACGGCACCACCAACAGGAACGTGGCGGTCGGCGTGGATACCCTGGCCGCTAACACCACCGGCTATCAAAACGTGGCGTTGGGCTACACTTCCCTGACCAGCAACACCACTGGTAATGGTAACGTGGCGATGGGCTACAGGGCCCTGAATGCCAATACCGACGGGTACAGTAACGTCGCCGTGGGTAACGACACGCTCAAGGGCGGTACCTCAACCAATTACAACACGGCGCTGGGATATAGCGCCATGAGCGGCACCTCCACCACCGGCAATAACAACACGGCTGTCGGAGCCGTGGCTCTGAGCGCCCTCACTACCGGTGAAACCAATGTCGCGGTCGGCCGCAACTCGATGCAGTACAACACTTCGGGCAGCAGTAACGTAGGGGTGGGGTATTATGCACTCCGGAACAATACTACTGCCCTGGGTAACGTTGGGATAGGACCAAGCGCGGGACAAGCTAACCAGACGGGATACAAGAACGTGTTTGTGGGTAATTATGCCGGGTACAGCGCTCTCGGAGCGTACAACGTCTTCATCGGGAGCAAGGCCGGTTACAGCGAAACGGGCGCCAACAAGCTCTATATCGACAGCTCGAACGATAATGATAGCACCCCCCTGATATATGGTGACTTCGTCGCGGAAACATTGACCTTCAACGCCAACGTCGGCATCGGTACCACCACCATCGGCGCGACACTGGAGGTGGTGGGAACCGTTCACCTCAGGGGAGCGGCCGGTGTGACAGGATTAGTTGTCGACGGTGCCGGCAAGGTCGGCATCGGTACCGCCACACCGATTGCATTGCTTGATATTGCTCAGGATAACGCCGGGGGAAATGCTGCCCTGCACCTGGAAAATACAAACAATGCGAACGCTGCTTCTCATGCAAAAGCCGTCATCAAAGTTGGCGGAGCAAGCAGTGGAGATCCGTTTGCAGTGTTCGATGTGGCTAACGTCGGCGGATGGACTGTCGGTCTCGATAACAGCGATGGCGACA
Organism: uncultured bacterium; assembly: GCA_964432985.1. Classification (GTDB taxonomy): domain Bacteria; phylum Muiribacteriota; class CAYSPT01; order CAYSPT01; family CAYSPT01; genus CAYSPT01. The sequence goes on along the minus strand of CAYSPT010000057.1, from coordinate 1,041 downwards.
AGTTCAAGATCGATTACGGAAGTTCCCCGTACCCGAGCATTGGCACGAAGATGACCATCGACACCGACGGCAAGGTCGGTATCGGCACCACAACACCCAGTTATCCCCTTCATGTACGCGCGAGTAGCGGGGTGTTATTCGCAGAATCAACCAATAGCTTAAATGGGGCACAGATCAGGATGCAGGCTGGCGGCGCCAGTGATGTCTGGAAGCTGAATGCTCTTCCTGATGCGGGAAGCAATCCTCAGGATTTTTCGATGGCATACGGTAGTTCATACATGATGCGGGTTTCAGATACGGGTGATGTCTGGGCCGGGGGTACATCAGCGGATACGGCTCCGGTGCTGGCTGTGCTGGCCACCGGCAACGTCGGTATCGGCACCACGGACCCGCAGGGGGCGCTGGACGTCGCCGGGCAGATGGGATCGAAGATCCACGTCATCGGCGACTCCGGGGCATCGAAGACCGTGGACTGGAACAACGGCAACACCCAGCACATCACCCTGACCGCCAACTGCACCTTGACCTTCAGTAACGGCCTGTCCGGGCGCAAGTACACCCTGATCGTCAAGCAGGACGCCACCGGGTCGCGGACCATCACCTGGCCGGGCACGGCGCGGTGGTCCGGCGGGAACACCCCCACCCTGACCACCACTGGGAACACGACCGACTACATCGGTTTCTTCTACAACTCGGTTGATTCCACGTACGACGGCGTGGCCGCACGGCTGGACTTTGCGGCCCCAACACCGCCCTGATCCGCGGATGGGTTTGATGGTCTCGGCTGATGGTTGACAGAACCGCTTTATGACATGATTTTGACGTGAAGAAAACGAGGGGTCAGGTCTCAATGAAAAAAACGAAAACGAGGGGTCAGGTCTCAACATTTGACATAAGAAAGATCCGCTTAACCATCGCTATCGCCATGTGCACCCTGGCCGCGGCGCTCCTGCTCCCCGGCGCCACCGGTGCAGCGGACGAGTTCAGCCTGGAGCACAAGGCGGCCATAACCGGTGCCGGCAGCCCCAACTACCTGGACGG
>CAYSPT010000056.1:28452-33811 GCA_964432985.1 uncultured bacterium | reverse complement strand
GCCGTCCAGATGATGGTCTGCTGCTTGGTCCACTCTTCGCCCCCGTTGGGCGAGACCAGGGCCGCCTGGGGCGCGGCATTGGGCCGGACGCTGACCTGGTTTGAGAAATCGCTTTCCACCCCACTCGTGTCAACTGCCGCCACATAATAATAGTAGATTGTCCCGTTGGTCAGCCCGGTGTCCGTGTAACTGACAGATGTGATTGGTTCGCCATTCACCGGGATGAATCCGCTTCCCGGTGACGTGGAACGGTAGAGATAGTAACCGGCCACCTCAAGATCACCAGGTGCGGCCATATACCAGGCGAGTTCCACTTCTCCGGAAAAAGCTTCTGCTTCCAGGTTGCCGGGCGGATATACCCTGGTCCCGTCAAAGGGGATGAGACTCACTTCGTTTGAGTAAGCGCTTTCCTGCCCGTGAACGTTTACCGTCGAAACCGCATAAAAATACCGGGTGCCATTCACCACCGCCTCGTCGGTCATGGTGTTGGACACTTCAAACGTACTGCCATAGACCTGATTGACAGTAATGAGCGAATAATCGCTTCCGGAAACAGTGGTCCGGTATACCCGGTATTCGTCAACAGCATGAGCCACACCGTCGGCTTTCGTCCAGACCAGATTGACTATCGCATCGCCGTCGGTTCCCTCCAGACTGTCGGGTGGGTCCGGGGCCTGATCGGCATATCCGAACCAGCTTTCATACCCTTCCGCCTGATCGGTGACACCGTCAGCATCAGTGTCGTAAGCGGTGACCGCTACCCGGGTGGCAACGGGTGTATTTACCAGGGTGCGGCTGGTGACGTTGCCCGCATCGAGCATGTTGTCAAAGGAGTATCCAGTGGCATTCCCGTAATACACCCGGTATCCGGCCAGATCGGATTCCTGGTTGGCCGTCCAGGTAACCACCAGATCGGAACCACTTACCTCCGTAGTGACGCCGGTGGGGGGAGCCAGGGGGGCCGTGAGGTCTGCCGTCGTCAGGTAGGGAATAAACGTCACATCACCCACCAGGGGATCGTCAACCCAGTTTTCTATCTTGCTCTCGATTTCAGTGAAGATGGTTGTTCCCCACCAGTTGCTGGCCGCATCAACGTCTTCGGGAGTGGTAGATTCGTTGACTATCTCCACGGTGGTACCGTTGACAAAAGTGTTGTAACGAAACACCGGATCGGTCCGCACGGTAATGGCCCGCTCGGGCGCGGTCAGTGCGCTCACCTGGGTGCTGTCCGTTATGAGATTGCTGCTGACCTCCAGGGTGCCCCCGATCAGAGCAGCCGCAGCGCCGGAAGACGATCCGGCCCCGTTGTTGACCACGGCGTTTCCGGACAGAGTGCCCCCACCCCGGGAATTCAAACCGCCCTGCCCCCTGCGGCCGTAGTTGCCGCCAATGATGTTTCCCGTAATCTCGCAGGTGGTACCGTTGGTCGTCAGGCCGCCGGTATCCTGGGACTGGTTGTTCACCACCACGTTGCCTCGTACCGCCATCTCCGGACCGAAACCGCTGGCCACCACCCCTGCCTCACGGCAGTCGGAGACGATGTTACCGCTTAACAGCGCCGAGCTCTGGCTGGCGTAAAAGATAATGCCGGCGCGGTTCTTGCTAACCAGGTTATTGGTGATCCTGACCTGCCTGTCGGATTCCCCGGTCAGGTCCTCGCAATAAATCCCATCCAGTTCATTGTAGCGGACGGTGCAGTTGTTGATGTATGGGGCGGCACCTTCAACCCACAGCGCGCCCAGCCCGGCGCTGCCCGCGTATTCGATGACGCAGTTTTCCAGAACGGTACCAAACAAGAAGCTGCCACCGAGATCAAATACCGCGTCGTCGCTGGTATCGGTCAGGTAGATATACCCCCAGTCACCGGGCGCTGGAGTGAAACTGGCCGACGTGAAGGTGATGGGAGTGTCCGCAGCTCCCTGGGCTTCCAGCCGGCCGTTTACCTGCATGTAGGTGTCGGCGGTGAAGGCCACGGTGGATCCGGGCTCCACTGTGAGCGTCACGCCGGCGTTGACCAGTATGTCACCGGTGACCATGAAAGGGCTGTCGGCTTCAGCCCAGGTGGTGTTCGAGGTAATGGTGCCGCTGACCTCGGTATAGTTGTCCACCACGAACTCGACGTCGGTCTGGTCTACCGTTACCAGGTCCCCGTCGTCCGCCGACACTTTCACCTTGTACGTTCCTCCGTCGGGAACACTCATACTGTCCCAGGTGTAGCTCCCGTCATTGGGCTCACCGTAAGCCAGCGGGGTCCAGGTTACACCGAGATCAGCACTCAGGTATAACGCAATATTCAACTCCTCACCGTCGGCGTCCGTGGCCGTCCAGGTGATCTCCCGCTCATCGGACCAGTACTCCCCGTTGTTGGGCGACACCAGGTCAATTTCTGGTGCGTGGATCAAGCGGGCCTCGGAGAACCAGCTTTCACGGCCTTCCACGTGATCGTCCGCGCCGTCGGCCAGCGTGTCATAAGCAGTAACTGCGATCTGCTCCGTCTCCACCGTCACCCCGGTCAGGATGTACCCGGTGACGTTGCCCACATCCACCTCGTTGGTGAAAGAATACCCGGTGGGTTCACCGTAGTAGATCTTGTAACCGGCCAGGTCGCTCTCCAGGTTGGCATTCCACCGCACGAACATCCCTTCCGCCGTGAGGTGCTTGCGCACGTTGAAAGGAGGGATGACCGGGGCGTTGATGACCGGGCCGGTCATGAACGGCGTGAAATCAACCGCAGATTTCGACGTGTCGTCGTCCCAGTCGTAAATCAATTCCTGGATTTCCGCCGTAGCCCCGGTGCCCCACCAGTTGAACTCGGCGGTGACCCCCGACGAGTCACTGCCGGTCAGGTTGTAGAATCCGTAATCGGCATTGGCGTCAACCAGGTTGTTGTTATCCACAGTGGGTTCCATGAAGGCAGAGACGGCGCTGGATGAAGTCCCCGAATAGCTGTTTCCCCAAACAGTGTTGTAGCTGACGGCCAGGCTGTAATCCCCAACCATGAACACGTCTAGAGCGCTGGCACCGGTTATATTTGAAACGACAGAGTTGTAGGCTATCTGGGCGGTGCCCGTGAATTCGTTGTCACCCGGTTCCCCCAGGGAGATTCCACCTCCTTCACCGGCCGTGTTACCAGCAATGACATTACCGGCCAGAATCAGTGCGGGTGTCTCCGGACCGGCCACGAACATCCCGCCGCCTTTTTCCGCCGCTGTGTTATTGACGATCAGGTTGGCCCCGATGGTGTGGTCACCATTCTCCAGGTACAAGCCGCCGCCGCGCAGGGCGGCAATGTTGGCGTGAATGGTGTTTGCAGTGATGGTGCAGGTTCCCGACCGGCTATAGATGGCGCCGCCGTCACGGGCGGTGTTGCCGGTGATGAAACAACCGGTCACCGTACCGGTGACACCGTCGAGATAGATGGCTCCTCCCTTGCCCTCTCCGGCCACGGTAGTCCCTGCATCGTTTCCGGTAATGGTGTTGTCCGACAGGTACACGTCACCGCCCGTCAACGATATGCCGCCGCCGTTGGCCGAGGTGAGCGTGTTGCCGGAAATGGTGTTTCCGGTGATTCGGACAGTCCCGGACAGGATGTTAGCCTCGATTCCCGAAGCGGCATTGGCCTGGATGGTACACGACGCAATACAGGGCAGCCCATCGTTGAGCCTCACGGCGCCGTAACCCAGGTTGCCGGCATATTCGATTATGCAGTACTCCAGGATAGAGCCCCCGGTGTAGTTGCCACCGCCGTCGTAGGTGGCATCCACAGAGGTTTCGGTAAAATAGATATACCCCCAGTCGCCGGGTGTGGGAGTGACCTCGACGGAGGAAAAACGGATGGGTTCATCTACGGTGCCCCGGGCTGTCAGTTGGCCATCCACCTGGAGAAATGTGTTGGCGACGAACTCAACGGTCACCCCCGCTTCGATGGTCAGAGTAGTTCCCTCGTCAACAGTCACATCGGCGGTGACAACAAACTGAGTGTCCTGGAATTCCGGCTGCGGACTCGTCGGCCCCCAGGTGGTGTTGCTTGACACCACGCCGCTGACCCCGGTAGCTCCCTTTACCTGTGAAGCGCACAGGATCAAGGTGCACAGGCAGGCAGCAAAAAGGATAAAGCGGTATGCAGCATATGTGGCTGTTTTCGAGCCGCGGTAGAAAGCTGTTGTAACTGCCCGATTAACAATATCTTCCGGATTAACAACCATGGGGGTCTCCCAAACACACATATCCCGCGACTGTTACGAACAACTAAAGCAGGTACAGTAACGGTTTGTTAGAGATTATATATTGATATTCTTAATACAGGAAGAGATAACACGCTATGTAATGTAAGCTTGCCCTGATGAATATGAGGTTCAGTCCAGATAATAATCCTTTAGTTGTTTGCTGCGGGACGAATGCCTTAAAGCGCGCAAGGCCCGGGCTTCTATCTGGCGTACACGCTCCCGGGTAATACCGAAAATGTGCCCGATTTCTTCCAGGGTTCGGGGATATCCATCCTTCAAGCCGAACCGGTATTCCAGGATACTGGCTTCACGGTCTGGCAGTGAGCGCAACACCTGCCGGACCCTGGCTTTGAGCATAGAATTGAAAACGGTTTCCTCAGCATCGGTGACGTTGGAGTCCTGGATGAAATCAGCCAACTGAGTGCCGGAAGGACCCGCGGGAGAATCCAGGGAAACGGTGTCCTCGGATGATTTTATCACCCGCCTGACTTTCTCCACCGGGAGACCCGATTCACCGGCAATCTCTTCGAGGGTCGGAGAGCGGCCGTATTCCTGCTGCAGTCGATGCGTAATCTTTCTGACCTTGCAAATGGTTTCTATCATGTGAACGGGAAGCCGAATGACACGGGACTGGTCGGCGATGGCACGGCTCACCGCCTGTCGTATCCACCAGGTGGCGTAGGTGGAAAACTTGAATCCTTTTTCGGGCCTGAACTTCTTAACCGCCCGCATGAGCCCCTTGTTGCCTTCCTGTATCAGGTCGAGAAACGACATCCCTTTATTCATATACCGCCGGGCTACACTGACCACCAGCCTCAGGTTGGCGTTGATGAGTTTCTGCCGGGCATCCAGGCTGCCCGACCGTGCCCTGACGGCCAGACGCCTTTCTTCGGACGCTTCGAGCAAGGGAATCATGGCAATGGACCTCAGATACAACCGCAATGAATCGTCAACAGGGCCGGTTTCCCCGGTTGCTTTACCCTGTGTTGAAGGCTTCTTTAATTTTCTATGGACTTTCATACAATGACTACCCTCTATCATGTACCGGATCGACTGACGGTCCTGTTCTTACGTCATCTACTATGTACTCATACATCCTGTATGTACGCATACATCCTGTATGTACGCATACA
>CAYSPT010000056.1:15175-28352 GCA_964432985.1 uncultured bacterium | reverse complement strand
ATAAGTTTTTCACACAGACCAGTCAGCTTTGTCTCTCAGCGGCACTCACGGTATAATGAACTGGAAAAGTGGATTGCTTGTAGGCGTAACCGGTACGATAAGGAGCAGTGCAGCTGTCATGAAGATTCCCGTTATCGTCCAGGCACGGATGAGCTCGAAGCGCCTGCCGGGCAAGATGTTGCTTGCTGTCAATGGCAGGCCATTGCTGGATTATGTCGTTGGACGCCTCCGTCAGGGGGAGAGCATCTCCACGGTGGTCGTCGCCACCTCGGATGAAACCAGTGACACTCCGCTGGCAGCCTTCTGCGAAATGAAGGGTATCCCATGTGTCCGCGGTCCCCTGGACAATGTAGCCGCCCGTTTCAAAATAGTGGTGGAAACGTACGGATTCAAAAATTTTGTGAGGATCTGTGGAGACAGCCCTTTTATTGACGCGGGTCTGATCGATACAGCCATCGGCCATTTTGCAGACGGCGGTCATCACATCGTTACCAACCTTCTACCCCGAACCTTTCCCATGGGGCAGAGTGTGGAGGTCCTGGACACAGCGGCTTTTCTTGACGGTTTTTTTAAAATGACCCGGTCCAACCATTTAGAGCACGTAACACCATACTTTTACGAACACTCCGACGACTATAGTATTTTCAATTTTGAATCGCCGCAGGGAGACTTTTCCTCATTGAATTTCTGTGTTGACGAACCCGGGGACGTTCAACGGATGGCCGCGGTTTTAAACGCTCTTAAACGACCCCTGGAAGAATACGATTGGAACGAACTGATCACGGTTTACCACCAGGTGGAAAAGGGAGTACCCATATAATGACATTGACGGCTGGAGTTAACGGTTTACACCCGGTTGGAAAAGGGAGTACCTGAACCATGACACTAAACGCAGGAGTTAACGGTTTACACCCGGTTGGAAAAGGGAGTACCTGAACCATGACACTAAACGCAGGAGTTATCGGGCTGGGCGTGGGCAGACAGCATATCGCGGGATACAACATGCACCCGCAGTGTGAAGTCACCGCCCTGTGTGATTGTAATGAAGATGTTCTGGAAGCCGTAACGGCCGTGTACCCGGGGGTCAGGACCACGACGGAGGCGGACGAAATCCTGACCGACCCCGCCATCGACATCGTCTCCGTCGCCTCGTACGACAATTACCACTACGAGCAAATAGTAAAAGCCCTGGACCATGAGAAGCACGTATTCGTCGAGAAACCGTTATGTCTCTTTGCGGAGGAAGCACGCGACATCCGCCGCCGCCTGGACGAAAAGCCGCATCTTCAACTATCGTCCAATTTGATTCTCAGGAAGTGCCCGCGGTTCATGAAATTGAAGGATATGATTCGAAACGGTGAACTGGGAGAGCTGTTTCACGTCGAAGGCGATTACAACTACGGACGCCTGCACAAGATAACGGAAGGCTGGCGGGGAACAATTGATTTCTATTCGGTGATCTACGGTGGAGCGGTCCATATAGTGGACCTGCTTCTGTGGCTAACGGATGATGAGATAGTGGAAGTCGCCGGTTACGGCAACCGGATTGCCGCCCGGGACTCCCGTTTCAAATACAACGATTCGGTTACCAGTGTCATGAAATTCAAAAGCGGCATAACAGGCAGAGTCAGCGTCCATTACGGGTGTATGCGCCCGCATTTTCACGGTCTGTCCCTCTACGGGACCGGCGGGACCTTCGTTAATGCGCAGGGAAACGCCTCTTTCTATACCTCGAACGATCCGAATGTAGACGCTGTACGTATGACCGAAGGGTACCCGGACGTACACAAAGGAGATTTGCTGAATAGTTTCATCGATGCGATTGTTGACGGCTCCAGGGCGGACGTCTCCAAAGATGATGTGTTTAAAACCATGTCGGTATGTTTTGCCATGGAACACGCTGCGACAAACGGATGTGTTAAAGTAGAGTATATCTGATTAACGCGTGGAAAGAAAGGTTAAAGAGACGTAATGAAAGCCAGGACAATCCCGTTCGGACGGCCGATCATCGGTGACGAGGAAAAACAGGCGGTACTGGATGTTTTGAACGGGCATATTCTCGTGCACGGGCCGAAGTCCAGGGAGTTCGAAGCTGATTTCACAGACTTCGCAAAAGCACCCTTTGCCGTTAGTGTTTCATCGTGCACAGCGGCCCTGCACCTGTCTTATTTTCACCTGGGGCTGAAGGAAGGGGACGAGGTCATTGTTCCCGCCCAGACGCACACAGCCACTGCCCATGCCGTCGAACTGTGCGGTGCCAGGCCCGTTTTCGTCGACGCCGAGATAACCACGGGCAATATCGATATAGATCAGGTAGAAGAGGCAATCACCGGCCGGACGAAGGCCATTTCGATCGTTCATTTTCTGGGAATGCCCGTGAACATGGAGCGGGTCTGCGCCATCGCGAAAAAGCATCACCTGTTCGTGGTGGAAGACTGCGCTTTAGCCATCGGAACATATTTCAAAGGCCGGCACGCCGGGTTGCACGGCGACACGGGGTGTTTTTCTTTTTATCCGGTAAAACACATGACAACCGCCGAAGGCGGGATGCTGATTACGCGGCACCAGGAAATAGCTAACCGGATACGCCGCAAGAAAGCTTTCGGAGTGGACCGCCACGTTGGCGAACGCGCTATCCCCGGTATCTACGACGTAACCATGCTGGGATACAACTACCGTCTCAACGAGATGCAATGCGCCCTGGGGATAGAACAGCTTAAACGGGTTCCTCACTTTCTCGCGAAGCGCAAAGAGAACTACGAGGTGCTGCAGGCCGGGCTCAGCGAAATTACTGAAATCTCACTGTTCGAATCCACCGGCGGCGATTATGTCAGCAGCTATTACTGCCTGTCGGTGCTGCTCAGCGAAAAAATGGTGCCGAAACGTTATGAAATCATCCAGCACCTCAAGGAACACGGGGTAGGCACGAGCGTGTACTACCCGCAGGCGGTTCCGCTGTTCACCTATTATCGCAACACTTACGGATACGCCCGCAACCAGTTCCCCGTGGCCGAGCGTATCAGCGATTCATCCATCGCCCTGCCCGTCGGCCCTCACCTGGACACCAACGACATGGAATACATCGTCGAGCAGGTTAAAAACGCAGTAGCGGAGGTTACCTAGATGACCAATTTCAATGGAAAGCGAATCGTCCTCATCGGCGGAGCGGGTTTCATCGGCCACAACCTGGCCCTGGTGCTGAAAGAGGCGGGAGCAGTGGTGGAAATAATCGACAACCTGCAGATCAACAACCTGCTGACATTCGCCGCCTGCTCCTACCAGGAAGATAACCGGGACCGGTACTTCGATATGATCAACGAGCGTTTTCAATTGCTGCGCCAGGCACGCATCAGCCTGGAAGTCCAGGACGCACGCGATTACCACGCCCTCTCCAGGCTCCTGTCCCAGTTCGATCCCGACGTAATCATCCAGCTGGCCGCGGTGGCCCATGCGGGGAAATCCAACAAGGACCCCCACAGCACCTTCGACCACAGCCTGCGTACCCTGGAAAACGCCCTGGATTGGGCGCGCAACCACGACGTGCATTTCATCTATTTCTCTTCCAGTATGGTGTATGGAAACTTCGAAAGCGACGCCGTTTCGGAAGACACGGTCTGCGATCCTATCGGCATTTACGGCGCTTTGAAATTCGCTGGAGAAAAGTTCGTGATCGCCTACAACCAGGTATTTGATTTGACATACACCATCGTGCGGCCCTCGGCCCTTTACGGAGAACGCTGTGTCAGCCGGCGGGTGGGGCAGGTGTTTATTGAAAACGCCATGCAGGATAAACCCGTCATCATCCACGGTACGGGTGACGAAGCCCTGGATTTCACCTACATCGGCGACCTGGTACAGGGAATAATGAAAATCATCGAAAATGAAAGCAGCCGGAACCAGATTTTCAACCTGACCTACGGGGAGTCACGCACCATCCAGCAGATGGCCGCAATAGTGATGGAGCATTTCCCCGATGTCACCATCGAGTATCGGCCTAAAAAAGCGTTCATGCCGAACCGCGGTACCCTGTGTGTCGATAAAGCCCGGAAAATGCTTCGTTACATCCCACGGTATCCCCTGGAGAGGGGTTTCGTCAAGTATATCAACTGGTACAGGGAGCAGGAGAAATGAACATTGTCTTTTTTGGTAACGGCCAAAGAGGCATAGCGTGTCTCAAGACCGTGGTGGAGGAAGGCCACACCGTCAGTCTGGCGGTGGGTCACCCGACTGAAAAGAATGAATTTGCCGAGGAAGCTGACCGGCTCGGTATACAGACGGTGAAACCCGCGGACATTAACACAGAGGAGTTCCTTACACTGCTGCAGTATCAAGATACTGACGTATTCGTCCTGGCCTGCTACGGAAAGATACTAAAAAAAAGCATCCTGGCCATCCCGAACATCATGACCGTCAACACACACGGGGGCAAACTGCCTCACTACCGCGGCTCATCTCCCATGAACTGGTCGCTGATAAACGGTGAAGACAGCTTTACTCTTTCGGTGATCGAGGTTGACCGGGGCGTCGACTCCGGCGACGTTCTCTGCGAGCGAACCTTCCAAATCGGAGATAACGACACTATTGTTGATCTACACCGCATCGCCGAAGAACAACTGCCGCAGATGGTCCTGGAGGTGCTGAAGGACATCGAAAACAGCACGGTAACGCGCAGAAAACAGGACACCGCGCAGGCCCGGTACTTTCCTTTACGGGCACCCGATGACGGGCTGACGCTGTGGGATCTCGACACGGCCAAACAGATCTATAACCGCATCCGGGCACTGACCACCCCGTACCCCTGCGCATTCACCTTCTACCGGGGCCGGAAAGTGCTGCTGGTTTCCGCCCGGATGCACAACAGGTACCCTTTTCACGGTGAGCCGGGTAAAATTTACCGTATTGCCAAAAAAGGCCTGCTGGTCTGCGCATCCGACGCCTGCCTTTGGATCACCGAAGCAGTGTTCGCTGACGACGGAAGCCCGTTGAAGAAAGCTGTCAAAAAGTACGAACGGTTGGCCACCGTTCGCTGGTCGAAGACAGGAGAACAGAAATAGCTATGAAGATAGGTCCTTTGGATACCCGGCAGGAGGTCGTGGTTATAGCCGAGGTGGGGAATAATCACGAAGGAGATTTTTCACTGGCCAGGGAAATGATCGGTCTGGCAGCTTCAGCGGGAGCCAACGCCGTCAAATTCCAGACGATTATTCCCGAGTACCTTGTTTCCTCCCACGACCGCAGGCGAATAGAGCAACTTGGGAGATTTCAGTTCAGTTTCGACCAGTTCACACAGTTGAGTGAAGTGGCCCGCAAAGAGAACGTCCTTTTCTTATCGACACCTTTTGATCTGGAGGGGGCCCGTTTTCTCGACAGCATGGTGCCCGCATTCAAAGTTTCTTCCGGCGATAACACGTTTTATCCCCTGTTGGAGTTTCTGGCCGGAACGGGAAAACCTATCATCATGTCTACGGGTATAGCCGATTTCGATGCCATCAAACAGTCGAAAGAATGTATAGAGAACATCTGGAAATCGGAAGGGATACGTGGAGACCTGGCTCTTCTGCACTGCATCTCCAGTTATCCGGTTCCCCCCGGGGAAGCGCATTTGCTGTTTATACGAAAGCTGGAAGAAATAGCCGCGACAGTTGGATATTCGGACCACACGCTGGGGATCGAGGCCGCTGTTCTGGCGGTAGCCCTGGGGGCACGGATTATAGAAAAGCATTTTACGATTGACAAAAACCACTCGGATTTCCGAGACCATCAACTGTCTGCGGACCCCGATGAATTTGCCACCATGGTGCGACGGATACGTGATACGCAACTGATGCTGGGAGACACTGACAAATCCACCCGGGACGGAGAAAAAAAGACCTCCCTGGCTTTTCGAAGATCAATCGTGGCCAAACACGATTTAAAGGAAGGACAATGCCTGTCGCTGGAAGATATCACCTGGGTGCGGCCCGGAGGGGGAATTCCTCCGGGAGGAGAAAAAGACCTGATAGGGAAGCGCCTCAATCGTCCTGTCTTGCAAGGCAGTATGCTAGCAACAACCTATTTCAGTGATTAGGCAAACCATCAATTATGTGTGGTATCACCGGTTATTTCGGTTATAGTTCCGTCAGTGAAGCCGCCATCAAGCAGACACTGAGCTTGATGAAAAAGCGCGGACCCGATCACCAGGATTTTACCCTTTTCGACGGCGGCGGTCCTAACTGTGCCCTTCTTCACTCGCGTCTTTCCATCATCGACCTGGACGAGCGCTCACACCAGCCGTTCACCATCGGGCCGCATACGCTGGTTTTCAACGGTGAGATCTACAATTACAAAGAGCTTCGAGGCAAACTGGAACGGAACGGTGCGGTATTCAGGACGGAATCGGACACCGAAGTGCTGCTGCAATCCTTCCTTCATTACGGTGACAGGTGCGTCGATCATTTCGAAGGGATGTGGAGTTTTGCCATTTTTGATGACGGGAACAAATCACTTTTCCTGTCGCGGGACCGGTTCGCCGAAAAGCCACTGTACTACACACAGTGTGATGACGGGATTTATTTCGGTTCCGAGATCAAGTTCATAAAGGCTTTATCCGAGAAAGACTATCCCATAAACCGCCGCCAGGTTTTGAGGTACCTCATAAACGGTTACAAATCACTCTACAAGCAGGATGAGACATTTTTTAGCGGAATTAAAGAAATACCCTTCGCGACGAACATGTACGTCGACCGGGACGCGAGGGGTTCCACAAAAAGATACTGGCATCCCCTGTCCCGGCCGGTGGCCATGTCGCCGGATGAGGCGGTCCGCGGAGCGCGGGAGCGGCTTGTGGACAGCATGGGTATCCGCCTTCGTTCAGATGTTCCCCTGGCCTTTTGTCTCAGCGGCGGTATCGACTCCGCCGCCCTGGCCTCGATAGCTAAAAAAGAGTTCAAATACGACGTGGCCGCCTTCTCGATTCTCGACCGTGACGAACGGTACAACGAGTATGACAACATCATGGCCACGGTTGATGATTTACAGTGTGAGCACACCCTTATCGAGCTGTCGTTTGACGGTACCCTCGAAAAGTTGAAAGAGCTCGTGCGCTATCACGATGCACCGGTGGCCACGATTTCGTATCTGGTCCACTCCTACCTGAGCGAAGCGATAGCGGAAAAAGGCTACAAAGTGGCTGTCTCCGGGACGGCGGCCGACGAGATGTTCACCGGTTATTACGACCACTTCAACCTGCACCTCTACGAGATGCACGGGAAGCCGGATTATAAAACATACCTCCATGACTGGAAAAATGGCACCGGGAGGTATGTCCGCAACCCGTACCTTAAGAACCCGGAGCTCTACATCGGCAATCCGGCCATGCGGGACCATATTTATCTCAACCAGAAGGAGTTCGAAGAGTCGCTGCAGGTTGAGTTTCACGAAGATTTCACAGAAGAATGTTATCACGAATCATTGCTGCGGAACCGGATGCTCAACGAAATGTTCCACGAAGTGGTACCGGTCATTCTGCACGAGGACGACCTCAACTCGATGTTCTATTCCATCGAAAACCGCAGCCCCTACCTGGACCGGAGGCTGTTCGAGTTTGCCTACTCCATTCCCGGCGATTACCTGATACGGGACGGGTACGCAAAGTTTGTTCTCCGTGAGGCGGTGCGCGGTATTTTAAACGATACGGTGAGATTGGACCGGCAGAAAAAGGGATTCAACGCTTCACTGCGTTCAGTAGTCGACTTCTCCGATTCAGAGACGGTCCGGGACCTCCTGTCCGACAATCCGGTTTATGACATGGTCCACAGGGAACGAGTCGCCAACCTGCTTGCCATGAAAGAACTGCCTAACAGTTACAGTAAATTCCTGTTCAACGTCATCAATACAAAGATCTTCTTCGATGTGAACTGACCGGGGGGAACAGCCATGAACACCGACAGTTATAAAAAGAGATTCAAACAACTGCTGCCACGTTACGAAAGACTGGCCGCCGAGGCAGCAAAAACGGTGAGTGCCTGGAAGGTTCTGCCGGTCTTCTACGATCTGTTTTCGGCAATTCTTTACAACCGTGAACAAAATGTATTGCACCGAATATACACCGGGCTTACCGGCGGGTGTGACAAGCTCAGCCGCCTGTTGACGCTGTCCACGAATAGGGAAACACCATCAGATACCTTTGGGGCACCATCAGATACTGGCGGGGCTTCATCCGACACAGTAAAGCGCGTGGTGGATCTGTACGGCACGTGCTGGGAGGACTTCGACGAGTACCTGCTTTTCGAGGAGCCCCGGCAATTGCTGGCCACGAGGTTCGAGCGTAACAACATCGATACCGCCTGGTTCCAGGGCGGCATCGCCCTGGACGACGGCTGCGGTTCCGGCCGGTACACCGTGGCGCTGAAGCAACTGGGATTCAAGAAGGTAATAGGAATCGACCTGGGCAAAACGGCCTTGCTGCAAACACAGGAACGGCTCGCGCAGCGGGGGATAGATGGAATCCGTTTTTGTGAAGGGTCCGTTCTCGATCTGCCGTTTGATGATGATTCTTTCGATTTCGTGTTCTGCAACGGGGTTCTGCACCACACGGTCGACACACAGAAGGGTCTGAACGAAATATACCGGACATTGAAAACAGGCGGCCGGGCCTGGATCTATGTGTACAACCGAGACGGGCTCTACTGGAAAATCCGTAAGATGCTCAGAAGAGTGCTTAAGCACGTTCCGCGGGAAGAATCATACATGGTTTTAAAAGAGATGGAGCTTCCCATGGGCAAGATATTCATGTTCATGGATTCGTGCTACGTGGACATCGAAAATAACTACTCCAGATCGGAGTTCGAGCGTATACTCAGAAACACCGGGTTCAAGCGGATTACCTTCCTTGCCAGAGGTGTTGACCACGACGTGTCGGAAGCAGCGTCCGGGGGATCAGAGGAAATGCGAACCGTATACGGAAGGTTCGGCGACTTGAGATTTCTGGCCGGCAAGTAACGCTACTGTCCCTGCCGGCAGAACAGCGGCTCCACCGGGAAACTGAACATGTCGGGGAAGAACACCAGCTTCGGCTCCTTGAGGTAGAGTATCCCAAACTCGATTTTGAACACCCGGTCCCAGTGCGCCAGAAACTGGTCCAGTTCTTCCGTTTCGGTCGGTTCCAGCTCGTAGAGCTGATAGGCGGTTGATATGTGAAACCGGTAGACATCGTGGCGCGGGTGACGGATCCCGGTCAAGCGGGCCACTTTCTCTCGCAGGTCGTGCAGGTATATGGCCGTCTCCACGTCTCCGGGCATCAGGTAGGGCTTGACGGTGGTCTCGTAATCGAGAAGGGTGTTGAAGAGCATGAACAACGACTGGCCGGGGATAGCTTCTGCGAGCCACTCGACCATCCGCTCCTCGGCTTCGGCAAAGGGCGCGTCCAGGGGCAGATTGCTGCTCCAGTTCTCCGTTTTACGCACCTGGTCGCATAGCAGGTCGAACACCGTCATGTGGAAGCTCTCGGGAGGAAGGAACGCGAAGTACGGGGCGAAGGGCTGTTTCTTCGCTTCCTCCTGAAAAGCGCTGAGCAGCTGGTACTGGGGAACGGTGGGCCTGAGATGGGAAACCAGCGACATCCCCGGGAACGCCCGCACCCGGCCATCGGGATGAAATTTCGTCCCCACCGCCGACATGGGCTGCCTGTTGTCCATAGGATTCAGTCCTTCCGTTTCATTTTCACCTGCTTTACTGCCGGTTTCTATAAATCTCCTGTTTTTTCTATGAGGAGCTGCTTCCTATTCAGAACGAAAAGAGCCGCTCCAGTTTCTCCTGCAGCACTTCGAAGGAAAAGTGCTGTTTCCCCAGCTCGAAATTGTAGTCACCGATCTCCGCAGCCAGGGTTGGATTGTACATAATCTCCCGTATTTTTCCCACCGCTTCGTCGGTCAGGTCGTTGTCCTCGAGCTGCACGGTCTTGAAACCGAGAGACCCGATGTCCGGCCAGTAGACGGGCTTGTAGTTGTTGACGAAGATCGGCACCCGGGCCAGCACCGCTTCCACGTATGCGTTGCCGAACCCTTCGTAGGTGGAGAAATAGGTCATGGCCCGAGCGTAGGCGTAGGCGTCGGAGAGGGAGTAGATCTTCCCGCCGTCCGCCGTGCGGCCCCGGACGTTCTGAACGCGGTCGGCCACGAAAAAGACCTTTCTGCCGAGATCGAGATCCTCCACCTGCTTGACCAGCTCGTTGTAGTACTCCTGTTTAGGATCGTCCCGGGCGGTGCCCGTTATGAAAAGTTTGACCTTCGGGTTGGCCAGGCGGCGCACCAGATCGATGGCCACCTCGATTCCCTTGCGGCGCACGATCCGGGTGACCTGGAACAGCGGTATCTCATCATCGGCAAGACCGAGATCTTTCGGCAGGTCCCGGTTGTACTCGTCTTTTTGAGCGAACGGCTCGCAGAAATCCATGACGTTGGGGACCACGATGGAATCGATCCCCTTTTCCCGCTTGAGGGTTTCCTGGCCGAACAGGTTGATGACCGCCTGGTTCAAATTTTCCAGAACCGGCGGGAAGCATTTCTCCATGACCGTGCGCACACCATCGTACCGCGTCTGGTAGCGTTTTCCCCGTTCCCAGTAGAAATCGTGGTTGTGGGCCACCGCCGGGATACCGCTTTTCTCTATCACCCGTTTGACGGCCAGCCCCATGGCCAGGTGGCAGGGGATGGCGGAGGAGTTCTCGGACAGCAGCACGTCGATTGCTTTTTTCTCTATCCAGTCGAGGATGGCCCGTTCGAGATTTTGAGCCTGCGTGTCCAGGCGTTGCAGGAGGCCGGCTTCGTCCGCGTCCTGCTTGAAAAACGCGTCGTCCTGCTCACGATCCACATCCGGGTGGAAGAAATACAGTTCCGGTACTACCGTGGTGTTGGGCACGTCCGCTTCGAGACGGCCGGTGATGATGTGGCACTGGTGCCCCATACGCTCCAGCACGATGATCCACTTCTCGGTTTCCAGCGCCACTCCGTCCACGCCGCCGATACGCCCGATGACAATTCCGATATTCACTAGTCGCTCCCCTCACGATATTGAGATTAGAATGTACAATCGCTACCTTTAAACCCAATAGTTCACCTCACGATATTGAGATTAGAATGTACAATCGCTACCTTTAAACCCAATAGTTCACCCTTCAACATCGAATTCCAATATCCTCACACGTCATCTTTTTCTTGTTTAATTATACCCGGCGCCGGCCGGCTAAGCAAAGAATAGGGCAGCGATGACTCACCAGGTCAAGTACATTCCTTCGATGTAAGCCGGCCGCCGCCGCTCCTGGCGCCTGCATTAGGAGGGCAGACTTGTACAACATCTTGATGTACCCGGGCAAAATCTGTGTAAGGGTTTTCCTTTTATGGTATTGTTGTATAGGAAACGAGATCAATCGGTGTTTTGGGCAAATATTCAGGGAGAAACCCATCTAAGGAGGATCACCATGCGCAGAAAACAGTGGTTTGTAGTGGTCGCGGCAGTATTGTTAATGGTGTGGGGCGTATCGGCGGCGGTACCCCAGAATTCCTGGTGGCAGCGGCGGCGCAACCGGTTCGGCGGCAACCGGTGGCGGCGGCGGTTCGAGAAGCCTGAAGAGAAAACACCCGTCCGCGAAACGCCCGAGTCTCCTGCCACGGCATCGAAACCCGTCTACACCGGTGATGACCCGTTTACGGACCTGTCCAACTGGACGGCTTACGACGCCGGACGGTCCTCCGGCCTTACCACCAGGGGCTATTTCGGAGCCGCCCATGACGGCCGTCACGTGTATTTCGCCCCCTGCCGCACCGACGAGTTTCACGGGTGCGTCCTTCGCTACGACAGCTCCCGGCCGTTCACCAGCCAGGCAGCCTGGGAGGGTTATGACGCGGGCAGCGTCGACGGGCTGGACACCCGCGGCTATTCTCAGGCGGTTAGTGACGGACGGTACGTGTACTTCGTCCCATTCGCCACCAAGCAGGGGCGCCATGCCCGGATTCTCCGCTACGACAACCAGGGTGACTTCTCATCCGCTTCAAGCTGGAGCGTCTTTGACGGGATGTCGGTAGCCGGGCGGCGGTCCATGGGTTATGTGGACGCCGTATTCGACGGCCGCTACGTGTATTTCGTACCCTTCGGCTACAAGCCCTTCGCCCACGCTAATGTGCTGCGTCTGGACACCCGGGGCGACTTCACGAGCCGCTCTGCCTGGAAGAACTACGACGCAAGCCGTACCGGCGGATTGACCACCACGGGATATTACGGCGGCGGCTATGACGGCCGCTACGTGTACTTCGTCCCTTTCAACGACGGCAAGTCGTTCCACGGCCGGGTGCTGCGCTACGACACCCGGAGCAATTTCAGTGCCGCCGCGAGCTGGGAGGCCTACGACGCGGGGCGCACCGACGGCCTGGCGACCATCGGCTACAAGGGCGCGGTCTACGACGGACGGTACATGTACTTCGTGCCATTCAGAGCGGGGGAGAGGATCCATACCCGGGTGCTACGGTACGACACGCAGAGCGCCTTCGGAAGCGCCTCCAGCTGGTCGGCTTACGACGCTTCCCGCACCAACGGTCTTCTGGCGAAGGGGTACGTGGGAGCCGAATACGACGGCCGGTACATCTACTTTGTGCCCTACAGCGGCGACAACAACGTGTTTCACGCCTGCTTCCTGCGCTACGACACCCGGGAAGGGTTCAAGGACGAATCGAGCTGGCTGGCCTTCGAAGCCTCCAACGTGGATGGCATGACGACCAAGGGCTACAAGTTCTCCACCTTCGACGGCCGCTACATCTACTTCGCCCCCTACAACGACGGCCGGCAGTTCAGCGGGAAGGCGCTGCGCTACGATACCGCGGCAGGGAAACCGGGGAAAGACTGATCATACACGCACTATAAACAGGGACATCGGTACGCCCGGCGACCGGGTCACTGCAGAGATTCTCCGCTTCATCGAAACCGGCCTGGACTACGAACCGCCGGGCCCGCTCAAAGGAAAGTGATAGAACCGGCCGCGAGGTGACTTGCCATTTGAACCCGGGATGGAATATTCAGAAAATCGAAACAAACCGGCCCGGGACGCATAGTACGGTATAAAGCACCGTACGGTATAAAGCACCGTTCGGTATAAAGCACCGTATGGTATGAAGCAAATATCCACGTTTGACTTGTAATTATCTTGTTT
>CAYSPT010000056.1:0-15075 GCA_964432985.1 uncultured bacterium | reverse complement strand
AAGCACCGTATGGTATGAAGCAAATATCCACGTTTGACTTGTAATTATCTTGTTTGATACCTTTTTATCTACTTCTGTAAAGGAGATTTCCATGAAACCCACGTTGAGTTTTCAATCTACCATAGCAGCCGTGACGCTGTTCCTGGCACTATGCCTCCAGACGTTCGGTACGAACCCGGCCACCGCCGTTGATTTGCTTGAAATCATCAAGCGGGGCGAAGAAGCAGCCGCAGAAGGTCCTACCCGCGAGCAGGCCGCACAGGACATAGCCGCTCTGTACCGCCGCTTTCTGAATCGTGATCCCGATCCCCGGGTGCTGGAAGAGTACGTTAGCCTGGTGCAAGGCGGCCGCCGGACCATGGCCCAGATCGAGCAGAGCATACGCCGCCAGAGAGAGAGATTCTCCCCACCCATCCCGGATGTTCAGACCATTGTTCCCCGGGACACGGATCCCTACCGGTCCGACCGGCCGGCCGTGGACACCGGACTCCGTGAAACAACAGCCAGACGGGGCGATCTTCCTGACTTCACCATGATCGAAAATGCCCTAACGGATGAGCGGAAGCTCAAACTCAGGGACGACTCGCGAAGCTTCTTCATCCGCTCCCGCCGGTGGCCGCCGAAAGGGACGGTGGTCCTCCTTCACGGTTTCACCGACGGCACCTGGCAGTTCGAGACGACGGCCGCCGCGCTGGCCGAACGGGGCTACAACGTCTACGTCCCGCGCCTCCCCGGGCATGGCTATGTCAACGATGACGGGTCACCCAACCCGTATTACCTGCCGGTCCCGGGTCAGGAGCATATGTACACAGAGTTCGCCGATCGGGTCTACCGCGAGGCGGCGGCGCTGGGGCAGCCCGTGTACGCCCTCGGCCTGCCCGGCGGCGGTGCGGTAGCCCTGGACATGGCCAACCGCTACCCCGACCTCCAGGGGGTTATCCGCCGAAAAGGCGGATCCATCGGCGTAGCCGGTTTGAACGGAGTCATTCTCTGCGAGCCGTTCCGCCTTCCACCCGAGAAGAGCCTCCCCCGCCGCCAACCCTTCCTGACGCGGCTTCTCAACGGCTTTACCTTCGGGCTGGCCGGCCGCCTGCTTGCCAGAGGTCCCGTCGTAGCAAAAGACGAATCCCGCAGCGCCATGGACAACTACAGCCACCTGGTAGCCGGCCGGACCGGAACGAGCAGTGTTCCCATGCAGATTATCACCTCCGGCCGTGACCAGGACGCCGGCGGCCTGCCCCTGGTGGACCGGATTTTCCGCAGCCCGGGCAGCGAGCAGCAAATCGGCTGGTTCAACCTGGGGGAGAACGATGATGTGCCGGCGTCAATTATCGATGACCGGGCGGGCGGCGATCCGGACACCCGGGAGCAGGTCAACTCCATAATATACGATTTTCTCGACCGGGGGATGGCCCGCAGCCGCACCCCCCGGGATACGGGAGGTGAAGACCGGGTCATCAATACCTCCGGCCGATTCGATGATGTGCAGGACCCGCGGCTCCGCCAATATCTTCTCGACCAGAACCCCGCGGAGCTCGATCCCTATTACCGCCCCATCGGCAGGTGGGCGGGCCGCTTGATCCTGCCGCAGGCCGACCAGCGGCTGTCAAACGGAGCGGTACCGTTTCTGGTCACCAATTCCCCGGACCCGGAGCTGATCGGAAAGACGCTCATTCTCACCTGGGTCTCGTTCAGCGCCGAGTCTTCCTGGACCACATCGTTCTATACCGACGTCACCATTTCTCCCGGTGACATCGAGAAAGCGGAAAAGCGGGGCGCCCGGATCCCTCTGGCCCTCAACGGCTGGAAACGGGTCAGCGTGCTCGAATCGCTGGCGGCGGCGCGGCCGCATGAAATGGATGTCGTACTTCCCGAGCCTGTCAAGCGGGTGGGGGAGACTCTAAAGATCGACGCCGAACCGGTACAGATATCCGGATCTCACAAGGCACTGGTCCGCTTTGACGGACCGCCGATGGGGCACTATCGCCGGGTGGTCCATTTCAACCCCGCCACAGGTTCCTTTGACGGGCCCGAGGAGTATGTGTCCATTCCCCCGCGCTACTACCGCACGTACAAGGACCCGGTTCCCATGAGCTGTACCGAGTCCATAGAGAAATCCGAGGCCAATACTACTGACGGGTGGTACATATTCGGCTCCCGAAAGAGATCCGTTTTTGTCGTCGAGGCGCTTGAACCGCGCCGGGCCCTGCTTCTGGAAAAGGACGCCTGCGTCGTCGGCAAAGAACAAATTAAAACCTGCCTGGCCGAAAAGCAGTACACCGGCCTCACACCAGACCTGACCCGCCGCGCCGTCTGGCAGCCCAATGAAGATGAAAGCGCCTCGGCCAATGACCTGTGGTCGGTCGGGGACAAAGGTATGCTGCTCCACCTGTTCGGCTGGCGGGCAGCCGAAGCGGAAACAAAGCCTACCGGTGTCGTTCTGGGCCAGGTCACCGGCCATTTTTCCTTCGGTGAGGCCACGGTGGTACGCTGCCCGTTTACCGGCGAAAAACGCTGGGACATCGAGTATTATCAGATATACGCCCACAACGCCAACTGGATAGTTTCCGGAACGCAGAAGTGGCACGCCTACATGGGAAACCTGAAACGGGGCTGGATGTATACCCTCCCGGTATCGGACACCATCGTCAAACG
Source organism: uncultured bacterium (assembly GCA_964432985.1). Taxonomy (GTDB): domain Bacteria; phylum Muiribacteriota; class CAYSPT01; order CAYSPT01; family CAYSPT01; genus CAYSPT01. Next base: position 12,420 of record CAYSPT010000056.1, on the reverse strand, counting down.
CCCCGATGAGCAGGCGTTTATGTTTGCCGGACAAACGTTCGATCTCTTTCGATGCTTACAGCGGAATTTCGAAATGATGATGGCGGTCTACCGAACGGGCGCCGGACGAGGTGTATCCTCCGTCCGGACCGATATTTCCTGCGTTCAGGACTCACACGCGGCCCTGTTCGCCGCGTTCAGGTTCTATCACAGGTTAATGATCGAGCATTACCGCTTTACCCACAGGCTGTCCGAAGGAATCAAGAAATTGGTCGAAGATATCCAGCGGGCCATCACCTTTCACGGCATTCCTTCCACCAAGTGGCAGGCGTTCTCCCATAAGCCTTCCGGTGAGCGGAGAAGCAACCTTTTCACGGTGCTGTTTGATTCCATGCTGTCGGCCGGCACGATCTTTCCCCGAAACGGTAATGACCGCATGATCGAAATTATGACCCGCAACGATCTTCCCATGTGGAACGTCATGGTCAGCCAGATCGCCGGGCACATCCCTGGAGTGGAGCCCCTGGCGCCGACCTCACCCCGCCGCCGTTGAACCTGCGCCGCTGTGACAATACGGAATGATGCGTTTCATAGGCCGCTGCGAAAAGCAGCTTCCGAAGAGTTTAAGAGACTCAGTACAGCGCCAGTTCGGAGGCCGGATCGAAGAAGTACAGGTCATGGGGAGACACGGTCAGGACATACTCGTTTCCCTTGACCGGCTCTTCGGTGGGTTCCAGGCGAACGGTGACCGACTTGCCGGAGACGTTCAGGCGAATATAGGTTTCGTTGCCGAAGGGCTCCACCACCTCCACGGTCCCGATGAAATACATCTCGCTTTTTTTGTGAGCGGGCTGCAGCCGGTGCGGGCGCACCCCCATGATCAACTTTTTCCCGTCATAGCCGGCCACCCGGTGCTCGAGTTCCCGGGAGATGGGGATGCCGATACCGTCGGCGGAGATCAACTTATCTTTCAGATTGACATCGACATCGAAGAAGTTCATGGCGGGGCTGCCGATGAAGCCGGCCACGAACTGGTTTACGGGCCGGTTGTAGACCTCCAGCGGTGTTCCCACCTGCTGGATGTTACCGCCTTCCAGGATGACAATCCGGGTAGCCATGGTCATGGCTTCCACCTGGTCGTGGGTGACGTACACGAAGGTGGTTTCCAGCTTGTCGTGAAGCTTGGATATCTCGGCGCGCATCCCGACTCGCAGCTTGGCGTCCAGGTTGGAAAGCGGCTCGTCCATCAGGAACACCTTCGGCTGGCGGACGATGGCCCGGCCGATGGCTACTCGCTGACGCTGGCCGCCGGAAAGCTGGCCCGGGCGCCGCTCCAGCAGTTCGGCTAACTCCAATATCTCAGCTGCATTCTTCACCCGGGACTCGATCTCGTCTTTGGGAAATTTCAGGTTCTCCAGGGCAAAAGCCATGTTCTGGTAGACCGACATGTGGGGGTAGAGGGCGTAGTTCTGGAACACGAAGGCTATATCGCGTTCACCGGGCTCCAGGGAGTTGGCCCGGGTCTCACCGATGAAAAGATCACCGCCGGTGATGGTCTCGAGACCGGCGATCATCCTCAGCACCGTGCTCTTGCCGCACCCGGAGCCTCCCAGCAGGACCAGGAACTCCTTGTCTTCTATCTCCAGGTTTATGTTCTTGATGACGACGGTCTTGCCGAACGCCTTACGCATATTTTTCAGGGTGATACCCGCCATGATCATATCTCCTTATTTAATCCCGCTGGTGGCAATACCCTTGATTATCTGCTTCTGCATGATGAGGAATATCGCCAGTACGGGAAGAATTACCAGATTGGCCGCCGCGATGATCAGGTGGTACTCGATCCCCTGGGCGCCGGCAAAGCTCTGCAGACCCACGGGAAGCGTCTTCATGCTCTCCTGGGACGTGATGATCAACGGCCAGAGAAAGGCGTCCCAGTTGCCCACGAAGGTGAATATCGCCAGTGAAGCCAGCGCCGGCTGCACCAGCGGCAGGATTATCTTGTAGAAAATCTTGAACTCGCTCGTTCCGTCGATCCGGGCCGACTCGATCAGGGCGTCGGGGATCCCCTCCATGAACTGCTTCATCAGAAAAACACCGAAAGCGGCGATGAGACCCGGGAACATAATCCCCAGGTAGGTGTCCACCAGGTTGAAGTACGACCCCATGATGAACCAGGGGATGACCAGCATCTCCATGGGAATCATCATGGTGCTCAGGATGGTCAGAAACACCAGCTTGCGGCCGACAAACTTGAACTTGGCCAGAGCGTACCCGGCCAGGGAGGAAAAGAAGCACACGCTGACGGTAACCACGGCTGCGATCATGAGGCTGTTGAGGTACCACTTCCCGAACTGGCCGCTTTGCAGGACCTGCCGGTAGTTGTCCAGGGTCGGGTTCTGTGGAAGCAGTTTCGGTGTGAGCGACAGAATCTCCTCCGGGGGCTTAAATGAGCTTAAAAGGCTCCAGAGAAACGGGAAAACCATCAACAGCCCCCCGAGACTCAGCAGCACGTAGATGAGGATTCTCTGGCCCTTCTTGTCACCAGGCATGTCTGTACCTTTCAATCAATACTTCTTTGTCAACACTTTCATCTGGAAGATGGTTATACCAATGATTATCAAAAACAGCACCACCGTCATGGCCGCGCCGTACCCCATCTGGTACTTCCGAAACGACGTCTCCACGATGTGAAACACGATACTACGGGTGCTGTTGAGGGGCCCGCCGGTTTCGGCCATGACGAAAATTTCACCGAATATTTTCAGAGACCGCATGACACCCATCACCGAGAGAAACACGATAGTGGGGTTGAGAAGCGGCAGCGTGATCTTGTAGAACGTCCGCCAGCGGTTGGCGCAATCGATCCGGGCCGCTTCGTACACCGTGGAGGGGATCCCCTGCAGACCGGCTAGAAAAATAACCACGTTGAATCCTATTCCCCGCCACACGCTCATCATGGCGATGGACGGCAGGGCCATGGTGGTTGATTTCAGAAAAGGCAGGTGCATGCCGAACCAGGACAGCGTCTGGTTGATGATCCCAAATGTGGGATCGTACAACCAGGTCCAGATGTAACCGGCGGCAATGAGCGATGTTATGTAGGGGATGAAGTACACCACCCGGTACAGCCCCACCATCCTGATCCCACTGTTGAGAAGGATGGCAAACAGAAGCGAGAGGAACAACTGAACCGGCACGATGAGCAGACAGTAGAGAAATGTGTTCAGCAGGCTGCGCAGAAAGACCGGGTCACTGAACAGGGACAGGTAGTTCTCCAGAAAATTAAAGGACATCTTCGTGTCCAGCAGGTTCCAGTCGTGAAAGCTCAGGAAGAACGCATAGAGCATGGGCAGGATGCTGGTGATCAGGAAAAACAGCACCGTGGGGAGGATAAACATGATTCCCCAGGTATTGATGGAGAACCTGAACCTCTTTTCTTTCACGACTCTTACTCTCTTTCCAGCATCTTGTTTATGGTGACCGCCGCCCGCTTAAGCGCCGAGACGGCGTCCATACCGTTATACACCATCTGCTCCATGGCTTCGCTGACCGCCCACATGTAGGTGGTCTCGTCTTTCTTTATCGACGAGTAACTGTACGGGAGCTGCTCGATAAAGGGACCGAGCAGCGGATCGGCTTTCTTGAGCTGCTCATCTTTTAATACGTCACGGCGCATGGGAAGCTCGCCGGTACGTTGAGACCAGTATTTCATGTTCTCATACGTGGTCATGAACTTGATGAACTCCCAGGCCCATTTCTGCGCTTCAAACGAGGTTTTGCGGGTGACGGCGTTCCCCCAGAAGGTCCCGTAGGTAGCCCGTATTCCTTTTGGAGAAACGGGAAGAAGGGCGGTGCCCACGTTCAAATTCGGCGCCCGTTTCCTGATCTGCCCCACGTTCCAGCCGCCGCCGATCATGATGCCCGAGAGCCCCAGGCGGAAACTGTCGAAATCACGGGGAAGCAGGTGGGAGTTGATCTTCCGCCGGGTGATGAATCCCACGTACCAGTCCAGGGCTTCGACCCCTTCGGGAGAGTCCCACAGCACCTTTCTCAGATCATCCGAGATGATCCCGGCACCGTTTTGCCGCAGCACACCTTCCACGAAATAGTTCCAACCCTGCCCGTCGGGCATCCCCAGGGCGGCGCCGGCCTGCGTCAGACGGCCGCTTGGTTCACGCCGGGTCATGGTCTCGGCCATGACTGCCAGCTCGTCCCAGGTAGCCGGAGGATGCTGAGGGTCCAATCCGGCCGCTGTAAACATATCCTTATTGTAGAAAAGTGCCAGGTTCGATCCCCCGATGGGAATCCCGTAATAGACCCCGTGCCGGCTGAACGACTCCATCATGGGGAAAAAATCGCGCTGGAATTCTTGTGATGAGACGATGTCCGAGGGGACCCGGAGGATCAGCCCGGCCTTGATGTACCCGTACGCCCAGCTGTTGTGGATGTTGATGATATCGGGGCCTTCCCCGGTGGAGAGGGAGGCAACCAACTTGGTGGTGTACACGTTGTACGGGAAGGTCAGAAGATCGATTTTCACGTGGGGATGGAGCTTCTGAAAACGGTCGATCAATGTCTTGATGGTTTCAACTTCGTTACCCTCATGATGGCGCCAGTAGGTAAGGGTAACCTTTTGGGCATCACGTCCAAGAGTAACTGTTTGGGCCTCACTCCCAGAAGCAACTTCCGGGCTGTCACCGCCCCATACGCCGCCGGGAACTGTCAGCATACCAAGCAGGGCCAGAGCTGTGTACACCAGCAACAAACTGCTATATCTGGATATCATTTTCTTCCTCATACTATATCGTGGCTACTGTACTTAAACCATCCGCGTGATGTCAAGGAACGTGTGTCTGGCCGGATCCGGCTTTATTCGTATTCCAGACCGTTCGCACCGCACCACTCGATAGCTAGATCCTTCAAAGCCTGGTCCCGGAAAGCGTACCACTCGTCCTTGACATTGAAGTACCGGACGTAGAACTCGAACCGCTGGAAGGCGTCCTGCCCTTTGAATGAATTAAACAGGTCTTCTCGCAGCGTATCGTTCTTGAGCGAGTGGCAGAAATCATCCATGATCGTAAGCTCGTGAACATCCGACTGGGTCGGCAGAGGAATGAAGGCAGACTGGCTTCCCTCGTCCATAATCAGCCGGGCCAGTTCGACCTCCTCCTGTTTCCACTGGGGAAGATCTTCAAGAGACCCGCTTTGCTCAACCGTCCGTAAAGTGTCTTCCACGATGGTGGCAAACTCGCCCGTATCCGTGTTCCAAAACGTTATTTGATCGGGAAGCTGATGCCCGAGCAACTCTATGATTCTTTTCAGATCGATTGTGTGTGTCATATTTCTCACTGCTCCTTGCCATTCTTTTGCACCAGGTATTGTACAACTTTTACCATGATAGATGCCAGAACCAGTACCGGCACAATCATGACACTGCCGAAATATACCATCATATAGAGGGACCCGGCGAAGTTGTGCCAGGCGTTGAAAACGTCGGTTCCCGACATGATATTGGTGTGCTGCCTGAAACCGGCCAGATGCGATATCATCAACAACGACAGGCACAGAACGGAATAAACGACGAACCGCCGGCACGAATAGGGATCCAGCTTTCGCTGACCTGGTTTCTCAGTGCCCTGGCACTCCGATACGCTGTTGTGGCTCTTTTCATCAGGCATACGTCTATCCTCCATCAGCTTGGTGCAAACATCAGCGTGATTCAATCATCAGCGTGATTCAGCCGTCTGAGGACCTCGTCCCACAGCGGCCCTTCCACCATGGCATAGAGCAGCACCGAGTCGCCAACCGGATTGCTGGCCATGTACCTGAGGGCCCCGTTTTCAAGGCGGGGAAATCCGGCGAAGTTAAGAGAGGTCATCAGCTTAGTGAAATAACCGGTATCATCGAACGCCGCCGCGCCGAGTATCGCCAGTCCGCTGGCGCTGGCGCTCAATCCCAGGATGGGAAAGACCGGTCCGGAATCCACATCGGTGTACCCTTTCTGGCACGTGGGCCACTCCCGGGAGTAGCCGAACCCGAATAGCGACCGGGCCAGTTCTTTCTTTGCCAGGGAGTACTGTGCCCGGGCAAACGTCTCGTCAACCACCTGCAGCATGTGGACCGCCATCCAGATACTGGTACCTTCAGCGCCGAATCCCGCGTCGGACGGCGACCCGTCCACGGCGAAGGTGGATATGAGAATCCCCGTTTCCACGCACAACAACTCTTTTTTTGCGGTTCGGACCCACCGGGCGAGAAAGTCCGAGTGGTCGGGCCCGTCCAGAACATCCGCCAGGCGGACAGCGGCCAGGGCCACCGTGTTGCAGAACAGCCAGCACTCGTCGGGATAGCTTTCGGCGCACATGACCGGGCTCTGGTTCATCCGGCCGACCAGTAGTTCCACCCGCTCGTGCAAAAGCGGTTTATATTCCGGTTTCTCTTCCACAAACCTCCGGGCTGCCAGCATCAGAGCGATTTCACCATCGACGAAAATACTGCGCGACGGGTTCATGATCCAGTCTTCTTCCCGCCCGTAATCAAGCAGGAAGTGTATGTAGCCCTCTTCCCGCTCGATCCGGAGAGTGTTTTCAATTATGAGATCGATGATAACGCAGGCCTTTTTGACCAGCGACCGGTCCCGCAGAGCCATGTTGGCCAGTGACAATACGAAATAGGTCCGGCTCATGAAGTCCCATTCCGGATTGACCAGCTGCATCTTGTCCAGCTCTTCTTTCTGCAGCTCAGGATCTGTCCATATATTCAGGTGCCGCGCTGCCAATTGACGGGCCCCGGGAGCAATACCACCTTCTGCGCGAAACACGTCGGGGGACGGTTTGAAAAATAAATGAATACAGGGGAACCACACAGCGGCGGCCAGCAGAAGCACCAGCAGTTTAAAGCCGAGATTTGGCAATGTCCTCATGGCCTCATTGTATCAAAGATTACTCTGCCTTTTCTACGCTGCCTGTTCAAGAAGAGGAGATTTATTGTTTACAGGTTCAATGAAAAAACTTTATAACACATCACTTAGAAGGTATAGTAAAGGTATAAAGGAATTTCACAGCGCGGATTGGAAAATCGTATGAATCCGATAACACACCTGGAAATCAGCTGGGCCCTGGCCAACACCATAGACGGGCCGCCGAAGCGCCGATTGATGATCATGGCGGCGGGAGTATTGGCCGACCTGGACGGGGGAACTATCCTGTTCGGGCAGGAAGCCTACCAGAAATACCACCATGGAATCACCCATAATTTCCTCTTCGGCGCGCTGCTCGCTCTCGGACTCACGGTGCTGTTCGACCGCAGCTTGAAGGCTGCTATACTCATATACATAACGTACCTGACGCACCTCGGCTGCGATCTGGTCGGCACTATCTGGGAAATGAGAATACTCTACCCATTCAGCAATCTCCAGATCGAATCGTCCTTCAACTGGCAGCTCAACTCGTGGCCCAATTACACCATATCTGCAGTGTTTGCCCTGATCGGTATCTGGATTGCCGCCCGGTACAAGCGGACACCTTTTGAACTTCTTTTCCCCGCCCTGGACCGGATACTGGTCAACATGATAGAACTCAGGTGGAAGGTGCCCTGTACGGTGTGCGGGAAAGGGTCCTCGTACCGCTGCGAAACATGCGACGCGCCGCTGTGCTCCAGCCACGTTGAACCGCGCCGCATCATCAACATGTTTTGTCCTGACTGCGTTGACGCAAATACTGTATCGGAAGTTGACAGCGGGTCCGTAGCCGACAGTGAGACTGCAGATAAAGACGGCTGCCGGGGCGGCTAAACGAACAAATCGACGAAATCGAACTTGCCGACATCCACCAGGCCTTTGTCTGTAAGCTTCAGTTCCGGGATGACCGGTAAAGAAAGAAACGAAAGCGCAGTGAAGGGATCTTCCAGCGGGCAACCGAGCTCCCGTGAGACCACCTGGTGAAGATTCTTTAGATCTGCCACGGTCTGATCCAGTGTCAGGGTTGACATGAGCCCGGCAATGGGCAGTTTCAAAATAGCCAGGACCTTTCCGTCACGAACAGCGGCTAATCCGCCGCCTGCTCGGGCTACGGTGTTCACGGCCAGCGCCATCTCTTCATCGGTGACGCCGACCACGGTGATGTTGTGTGAATCGTGTCCCACAGATGAAGCCAGGGCACCGGTTTTCAAACCGAATCCACGAACCAGGGCCCGCCCGATGTTGCCTGTCCGGCGGTGACGCTCCACCACCGCCAGTTTGAGGATGTCCCGGGAGGTGTCCGTGATAACAAATCCGTCTTTGACCGGTGCTTCCTCAATAACCTGGCTGGTTACCAGCTGTCCGGGAATCATCACGATAACCCGGGTTTTTACGGAAACCGTACCGGCGGATTCCGACCCGGGAATCGACAGCATACCAGAAGCGATCGGGTCCAGATTCATGGTAGCCAGCACGGTAGAGTGATCCGCCGGGGGAAGTTCGAAGAGGGCCTTTCCGCCTTCAGCCACCATCTTCCCGTCCTTGTACACCCGCTCCACGGTGAGATCGATGAAGTTGTCCACCACCAGCAGGTCGGCGGTATAGCCCGGAGCAATGGCTCCAAGATGCTTCAGGCCGTAGTACCGGGCGGTATTGAGAGACGCTACTCTCAAGGCCCTGATCACGTTTCCCTGCTCACGAATCACCCTGCGCACCATACCGCCTATATGACCCGCTTCGACCAGGTCCTGGGGATGCCGGTCGTCGGTGGCCAGCAGGCACCGCCAGTCGTTGAACTTGTTGACCAGCGGGATGAGATCGTCCAGGTTGTGGGCCACCGATCCTTCACGGAGCATGATGTACATCCCGACCCGGAGTTTTTCTTGGGCTTCGGTGACCGTGGTGCACTCGTGGTCGGACGTGATGCCGGCCAGAATGTAGGCCCCCAGTTCACGCCGGGTCAGCCCCGGCGCGTGCCCGTCAATAGTGCGTCCCCGGAAAAGCTCCACTTTTTCCATTGCTTCGGGATCTCTCAGCAGGATCCCGGGAAAGTTCATGAACTCGCCCAAGCCCAGGACACGGGGATGGTGCTGAAACGCTTTGAGATCGTACGCTTCGAGCTTGGCCCCCGAAGTCTCCATGTTCGTGGCCGGCACGCACGACGGAAGCATCATGAACACGTTGAGCGGAATGTCATTACTGGTTTTCAGCATGTACGAGATTCCGTTGAGACCGCACACGTTGGCGATCTCATGGGGATCAACAACTACCGTGGTGGTGCCCTGCGGTACCACCGCCCGCGCGAACTCTCCCACCGAGAGCATTGAGCTCTCGATGTGCACGTGGCCGTCGATAAATCCCGGAACCAGGAATTTCCCGCCCAGATCGTGTACCTCTTCACCTTCGTAGCCGTCGCCGACTCCGACGATGAGACCGGAATGAACGGCCACGTCTGCCCGGTAGATCTCACCGGAAATGGTGTTGGCCACCTGGGCGTTGGTCAGAAGAAGCTCCGCCTTTTCTTCGCCGCAAGCAACGCCGATAAGCTTTTCAATCATTCGCTATCCCTCGTGTATACGCTTATACTCGTGATCAATACCGTTCCCACAGCTCCCGGGAGCGTTTCCTCGAACGGGCGGCGATTTCGTGCTCGTCCAGATGAATCAATTGGCGGTCCTCCATCACCAGGTCTCCACCGATCATGACCGTACGTACCATCCCCGCCTTGAGACCGAACAACAAATGCCCAAGGAAGGTTCCCGTTTCAAACGGGGTGGGTGGACAGTAATCCATGATAATCAGATCAGCGTAAGCGCCGGGCTTGATGACAGCCAATGGTTTATCAAAAAACGATGAGAAGATCTTCCGGTTGTTGTCGAACAGGATGGGCATGAGCTCGGCGTATCCCACCCGGGGATCACGCTCGCCGAGTTTGTGCAGAATGTTGAACACCTTGAGTTCCTGGAACATGTCGGAGGTAAACCCGTCGGTGCCCATGCCAACGGTGATACCTTCGGCCACCATTCCCAGAACGTCAGCTCGGCCTACGGCGTTTCCCATATTTGATTCGGGATTGTGTACCGAGAAGGCACCGCTTTTTTTGAGAAGCGCCCGCTCGTGCTCGTCGATGTGAATACAGTGAGCCAGAATGGTGCCCTGCTTCAACACTCCGTCATCGGCGAACCGCTCGATGACCCGTTTACCGTGTACCGACAGGCAGTGGTCCTGATCGGCCTTGTCCTCGGCGGTGTGTACGTGCAGCCCCACTCCAAGTCGGTCAGCCTCGCTGACGCATTTCTTCATCGTTTCCGGCTCCACAGTGAAGGACGCGTGCAAACCGAAAAGCCCTTTCAGGTACGGAGACGGTGCGCTCTGATACTTCTCGATGAAACGCACGTTCTCCTCTATACCCTGCCGGGCTTTTTCCTTTCCGTCACGGTCCGAAACCTCGTAGCAGAGACAGGCCCTGACTCCTGTTTTGGAAACGGCATCAGCCAGCAGGTCCAGGGAGCCGGGAATAGAGAAAGGACCGGCGTGGTGATCGATGATGGAGGTGGTCCCGCTTTTCACGCAGTCAATCAACGGCACCATGGCACTGAGGTAGATATCTTCCGGTTCCAGGGCCTTATCGAGTCGCCACCAGAGCCTCTCCAGGATCTGGACGAAGTTCTCGGGAGGCTCGTCCTTGAGAGCTATTCCTCTGGCAAACGTGGAATACAGATGCATGTGAGCATTGGTCATGCCCGGCATTATCAGACGTTCACCGGCATCGATTATCTTGTCAAAACCGGTTTCACCGGGAGCGTCGACGGCTTTTCCAGCAGCAATGATTTCATCGTCTTCCACTACTACATACCCGGGAGAAAAAATCTGTCCTGATTCATTCAGCGTTACCACATGCGACGCTTTCAACAATATCTTCACTGATAACTCACCTCCGGATTTTTCACCTCAACCCAGTAAATGTATTCGATATTCTGCTGCATTTTCCGGGTTTCCAGGATTCAGGATACCAATGAGATCAACAGCTCGTCAACCTGACCGGCTCCGATCGAAGCTTGCATTGGGCTATTTGACACCGAACCTCGACATTACTATAATGTGCCTGCCACTACCTGCAAGATACAAACCCGGTTTTTTCCGTTGTTTGCGGCAGGATAGCTCCAGGTTAGAACAACCGAGGTGGGCACATACATGGCGGTGAATACCATGAAACTTTTACTTCTGCTGGTGTTTTGCACCTTATTCGCAGGAACCGTGGTGGAGGCCTCTCCCCAGAAACGGGTCCTGCCGGGGGGCGTTTCCCTTATTGTGCACGAAGACCATACCGATGAGCTCGTAGCCGTGCACATCTGGATTGCCGCCGGCAGCAGAGATGAAACTGATGACATACGGGGTGTATCTCATTTTATAGAGCATCTGGTTTTCAAGGGGACCGCCGAGCGGAGTCCGGGGCAGATAGACCGCGAACTGGACGCTCTTGGTGCTGAGAACAACGCCCTTACCTCCTACGATTTCACCGCTTACACGGTAATTGGTCCGAGTTCCGCGTTTTCCACCATGCTCGAGGTGCAGGTCGACATGGTTTTGAACCCGGCATTTGACCCGATCCAACTTGAAAAAGAACGGGAGATAATCCTGGAGGAAATCAGGCAGGAAGAGGACATTCCTCAATCAGTGCAATGGGACATGCTCACTGACATGGCCTATCCGAACCACCCTTACCGGCAACCCATCATCGGCACCGTGGCTTCGATCAAGGAAATCCCCAGGGAGTCTATCGTGGAATACCACCGTTCCATGTACGTTCCGGCCAACATAACCGTGGTTGTGATCGGCGATGTTAGAGAAGACGCAGTGGCGAAGGAAGTGGAGAAAGCCTTCAGTCAATGTGTCGGTTTCGCTCCACCGTCTCGCAAGGTAGTGCTTGAAATGTCCAGCCAGAACCAGCGGAGACAGGTCAAAGAAATGGATGTGAACCGGTGTTACCTGGCGCTTGGATACCCCGGGGTTTCGGCTTCTGAACGTGATTTTTTCGCATTGGAAGTCGCCGCCGCCTTTCTCGGACAGGGACCGGGATCATACCTGGTGCACCGCCTCAAAGACGAACTCGCTCTGGTAGACAGTATAGGATGCCAGAACTGGGCGCCGAGGTCACGAGGTTTAATCATCATCGAGGCAGTCATGCCTCCCGAAAATCTCGAAGCGGTGGAGATGGCCCTCATCAGGGAACTGGAAACCGTCAAATCCATGACTCCCGGTGAAAACGAATTCAAACGGGCACGGGCGGTGGCTCTCGCACATCACCTTTTTCAAACCGAGACATTTGACCAGAAAGCGGAGATAATCGGAGCCCTGGACAACGCGGCTTCGTTGCAGGTCTTTGACAAGTACAGCGACCATCTCCGCAGCGTGACCAGGGCAGACCTGGAACGGGTGTTGAAAAAATATCTCACCCTGGACAACGATTCCATCGCTAT
>CAYSPT010000055.1:19766-34858 GCA_964432985.1 uncultured bacterium | reverse complement strand
ATCGATGAATCCGCAGTCGTGGAAATCGAGACCACGCTTGAGCAGGCTGAGCCGGTAGTCGAGCCCGCCGCGTCGGAAAAGGAAACCGTCGCCGAGTCCACGGAATCGGTAAGCACTGTAGCCGAACCAGTGGTTGCGAAAACCACAGTCGAGTCTGTCGAGTCCGAAGTCGAGAAAAGCGAGCCCGCCAGACCCGCTGAATCCGTGACTACGGAAATCGAACCCGTGCCTGAGCAAGCAGAACCGGATACCGACGGTCTCAAGTGGTGCTTTCATCCGTTCAGGACCAGCACCAGGCGGTCAGTTGGTGTGGTCATCTTTCTGGTGGCCTTGTGTGTCCTGGTGCAGGTGGCTTTCGCCGACGTGCTGCTCACGGTTCTCACGGTGCTGATCCTGTTCATTTCACTCAGGGACTTTTTCCTGCCGAGCCGTTACCTGTTGAACACGGAGGGAGTGGAAATCATGACTCCCCTGGGAACAGTCAAGCGTATCTGGCGGGATTTCGGCGCCTTCCGCGTCGGACGGGCAGGTATTTTCCTCAAGGACCGCTCCGACAGGGCATTCACGTTCTTTACCAACCGGCGCGGGAACCTCACGCTGTTTCTCCCCGAGGCGGAACAGGAAATCCGTGAGCATGTAATAGGTTTTATCAAGAATCAGGTGGAACAACAGGATACCGGGCGTGCAGACGTCCGCGATACAAGTGAAAGCAGGGATGCCGGTGGTTCGTGAAACGGCTTGGACGGCGGCAAGTACAGGGCTCACTCCCGATGAGCAGAATCTGCTTGACCGCCTGGCCCGGATGGCTGTCAAGTATTCTCTCACCGTCCCGGCAATCATGTTTCTCGAGGCGTCAAAACCGCTATCCTTCGTAGGAAACCAGCTTATGGTGTTCTTCAAGCCCATGGCCGGAGCAATCTACACCGGTGCGGACTATGATCATGCTATCCGGCTGCTCGAGGACCGTGAAAACATGGAGATTTTAATCAGGCGTATCGAGGAGCTTGAAGTTGAAAATAGAAGAGAAAAGGACAGAGTGAAACAAGCGCGGAAACACGCTGGTGACAAACAAGAGAATTAGCTCGAATTCTTCGGGCTCAGTGAAGGGGTGGCAGTGAATGGGAAAAGGTAAGTCCGGTCAGAAGGCCGGCACGTCCAAAGCCGAAAAGAATCCTGAAGAAATCCATAGCATCCTGGCTACGGACTGCGGGTCAACTACCACGAAAGCGATTTTAATCGAAAAGGTGGAAGGTGAGTATCGGTTGGTGGTGAGAGGCGAGGCTCCTACCACCGTGGAAGCCCCGGCGGAGGATGTGACCCGCGGGGTGCTCAACGCGGTGGGTGAAGTGGGAGAACTGGTCGGCCGTCAGCTCCTCGACGGGGAGGACATTATCAAGCCCTACGACGGCAAGAAAGGTGTGGACGTTTACATATCCACCTCTTCCGCCGGTGGGGGGCTGCAGATGATGGTGGCCGGAGTGGTCAAGAGCATGACCGCCGAGAGCGCTGCCAGGGCAGCCTTGGGCGCGGGAGCCATCGTCATGGATGTTATCGCCACCAACGACGGGCGGCTCAATCACGAGCGTATCGAGCGGATCAGGGACCTCAGGCCCGACATGATCCTCTTTTCCGGCGGCATCGACGGCGGTACCACAAAACACGTGGCCGAGCTGGCCGAGATCATCTCCGCCGCCGACCCGAAACCCAGGCTCGGTATCAGCTACGATTTGCCAGTCATCTACGCCGGCAACGTAAAAGCCCGCGATATCGTCAGTGAACGGCTCGAGAAAAAAGTCGAATTGGACATTACCGAAAATCTCCGGCCGGTCCTGGAGCGGGAGAATCTCATGCCGGCCCGGCTCAAGATCCAGGACCTGTTCCTGGAGCACGTTATGCAGCACGCGCCGGGATATCCTCTGCTGATGGACTGGACCGACGTACCCATCATGCCGACCCCGGCGGCGGTGGGCAACATCATGCACCGTATCGCCAAGCGGGACGGCATAGAGGTGGTGGGAGTCGACATCGGCGGCGCCACCACCGACGTGTTCTCCGTGTTCCAGGAAATCTTCAACCGTACGGTGAGCGCCAACCTGGGAATGAGCTATTCCATCTCCAACGTGGTAGCAGAAGCGGGGCTGCAAAATGTCCTGCGCTGGATGCCTTTCGACATGAACGAGCGTGACCTGAGAAACCGGGTCAAGAACAAGATGATCCGGCCCACCACCATACCGCTGCTTTTGGAGGAGCTCATGTTCGAGCAGGCAGTGGCCCGGGAAGCCCTCAGGCTGGCTTTCGAGCAGCACAAATCGCTGGCAGTGGGTCTCAAGGGCGTTCAGCAGGAGCGGACCATCTCCGATGTGTTCAGCCAGAAATCGTCGGGCGCCACACTGGTCAATCTGACCACTCTGGACATGCTCATCGGCTCGGGCGGTGTACTTTCTCACGCCCCGCGGCGCAACCAGTCAGCCATGATGCTTATCGACGCTTTCCTGCCGGAAGGTGTCACCCGGCTGGCGGTGGACTCCATCTTCATGATGCCGCAGCTCGGGGTGCTGGCGGAGGTGCACGAGGACGCCGCTACCCATGTGTTCGAGCGCGACTGCCTGATCCACCTGGGGACCTGTGTCGCACCGGTGGGCAAGGCCAAGCCGGGCAAGCCGTGTATCAGCGGCACCCTAACCTTCCCGAACGGGAAAGAAGAGACCTTCGATGTCAAGTTCGGGGACCTTCTGGTCATTCCGTGCGGTGCCGACGACAAGGTGGAAGCCATGCTCAAGCCGGCTCGCGGGTTCGACCTGGGGCAGGGTAAAGGCACGGCCATGGGCTGCACGCTCACGGGCGGAGTCACCGGGCTGATCATCGACGCCCGCGGCCGCCAGCCTTTCGAGATTCCCGAGGACAAGACGGCACGAATAGAATGTCTGTCCCGCTGGATAAAGGCACTTGACGCCTATCCGGAACTGAAACGCTGAGTCTGCTGAATTGCTAATGCAGATGAATTGCTAATGCGGAAAGGAGCTGATCGATAATGGGACACGCATACACACCGGGCCTCAAGGTAACCAAGAGGACGATCATTAAGAAAGAACGGCGTCTGCCGTTAAAAGGTGAAGTGCTGAAAAAGGTAGGTGACCGGGTCAAGGCGCAGGACGTTGTTGCCCGCACCGATCTGCCGGGCAAGCCGTTCATGGTAAACGTGGTCAACAAGCTGGCCATCGGTCCGGCGGAAGTGGTAGGAGCCATGCAGAAGCAGGTGGGCGACAAAGTCGAAAAAGACGAGCTATTGGCTATGAGCACCAGCTTCTTCGGGCTGTTCAAGAGCAGGTGTTTCGCACCGCTTTCGGGTACCGTTGAGCAGATCTCCAACGTCACCGGCCAGGTAGTGCTCAGAGAGCCCCCCGTACCGGTGGAGGTAACCGCCTACATCGATGGTATGGTAGATGAGATCATGCCCGAAGAAGGAGTGATCGTAAAGGCCCAGGCCACGTTCATCCAGGGTATTTTCGGCATCGGCGGCGAAGTTGTGGCGCCTCTCAAGGTCGTGGCCACGAGCCCCGATCAGATCGTCAAACCGGAAGACCTGGATGATGACTGTACGGGCAAGATCGTGGTAGTAGGATCACTGCTCACCAATCCGCTGGTGGCACGGGCGCTTGAGCTCAAGGTCATCGGACTGATCGCCGCTGGTATCGACGATAAGGATCTTAAAAACTTCCTGGGGTATGACCTGGGTGTGGCCATTACCGGCAATGAGAAGAAGGGGATTACCTTCGTCGTTACCGAGGGATTCGGCAGAATCAACATGGCCAACAAGACCTTTGAACTGCTCTCTAACAACGACGGCATGAAAGCGTCCATCAACGGCGCCACCCAGATCAGGGCCGGCGTTATCCGTCCCGAAGTCATCATCCCCTGGGAGGTGGCGGATTACAAGGAAGAGAAGCGGGAGTACGAAGAAGGTACATTGTTGGCAGGCGGCCAGGTCCGGATCATCCGGGAGCCGCATTTCGGGGAGCTGGCCACGGTGACGGATCTACCGGTGGACCTCCACAAGCTGGAAAGCGAGTCGAAAGCCCGTGTTCTGGAAGTAGAACTAGACAACGGCGAACGGTTCCTCCTCCCCCGCGCCAACGTGGAGTTGATCGAGAACTGACGCACCGCGGCTGACTGTTTGATGTAAAGAAAGTCTGAGTACGCAGGTAAGGAGACGGTTTGATCAAAAAATTTGTCAGGGAGTTTGACAAGCTCATCGAGGTCCTGGACCAGGGGGCCAGGGGAATCGAGTACCGCTCGGATCTGGCCCGGGTGGGTATCGCTATTCTTCTGTACCGCCTGGCCGAGGACAGCGGGCTGGTGCTCAGGGGAACCTTTCAGGACCTCATCGGTAATTATTTCGGGCCGAAGCGTCACGAGAATATGTGGCTGCGGGGCGAAGAAAACCTCTGGTATCACCTGAGAAAACTGTTTCAAGAGTTCCGCCGGCGATACGGCGGGATTCCCATCAGCCTGCGTTCGTCGGGCCAGGTCGAGTTCGAGGATTTTTATCTCAAGAAAGCGCTCCAGCTCTCCCGCAAAGGCACCATGGCCCCGGGCGTGCTGAAAGCTGAATGGATCGGAATCGGGTACGAGCGGGGTATCGTGGGGGCCCGCCGGTCCAAGACCCGCCGCCGGGCGGGCACGTATCACACGCCCTCCTATCTCGTTCAGTATCTTCTGGAAAGCTCCCTGGGCGTGCATTTGAACCGGAAACTCGACGAGCTCGGCCAGGCGTTTTCACTGGATGATACTGCGGGAGTCGAACGGATTCTCGGAGAAGTGGGATCACTTAAACTGTGCGATCCGTCTTGCGGCTGCGGGGTGTTTCTGATTCACGCCATGGACAGGTTCGTGTCGTTCTACGAAGGTTACAACCGTTTGCTCAGCGAATGGACCGCCCAGGCCGGAGATATCGGCCTGTTCGATGAGCACCTGGCGCTGGAACCGGTTGTCAATCCCGAAAAAACGGCTCTCACTAACAATATACGGGGAGTGGAGATCAACCGGGAAGCCATGCTGTTGGGATCGGCGCTCCTGGCCATGAAGGTCATCGGCCGGGCAGGGGCTTCACGCTCCAGCAGTGTGCGTCTCGAGACCTTTGCCAACCGTCAGATCTGGTGTGGGGACGCGCTGGCCTGGGGTCCTGCCTCAATGGGTGCCGCTGCCCGTTCAGGCTCGTCGGCGCAGGGAGAAATTTTGCCCGAAACCCCGGTGTTCGATTGGGGAAGCTATTTTCCTGATGTTTTTGGCCTTCCGGGGGAACCCCGCGACGAGACGTCCGGATTCGATTTCATCGTAGGCAACCCGCCATGGGGAGCGAAGCTGGTTACCGGTTCCCGGTATCTCAAGAAGCGGTATCCTATTCTTGACGGTCACAATCCCGATTCCTACAAGTATTTCGTGCACCTTGGTTATGAACTTTTAAAAGAGGGCGGAACGCTTGCATATGTGCTGCCCAACAGCCTGATGGACATGGAGCTTCATACCGATATCCGGGCATTCCTTCTCAAGAAAACACAAATCTGCCAGGTGGTGAATCTCTCCAGCAGCATATTCACCGACGGAAAGATTCCGGCCATGCTCATGATTTTCACCAGGGGAGAACCGGACTACCGTAAAGGATTCCCCCTGGTTGATTTTTCAAAAGCCGCTCCCCGGGCGTTGAAATCGCTGGATCTCGATAAAGCCCCCCACGTTAAGCAGAAGAAGTTTCTCAAAACGCTGGGCAATCGTTTCATCATGCCGAGAAGCGCCACGGAGGAGAAAGCGCTGAAAAAGATCCGGAAACTCGGCCAACCTCTGTCAACTGTGCTTTCCGGGCGCATATCCCGCGGACTGGTCACCGGTCAGGACAAGTACTTTATCTTCGAGTACATCCCTGAATGGGTTCCGGAAAACTACCTCCGTCCCATCGTCAAGGGGAAGGAAATCAAGCCCTATGTGGTCACCGGAAACCGTTATTTGATGAGTTTTAACGAGCCCCCGCCCGGTAAGTTCGTACAGAAACTTCTTACCTGGTTCAGGACCGTGGTCCGCCGCGATCCGAAAACCAGCGAGGATCTGTATACCTTGCGTTCACAGCGTCCGGACGAGCTGTTTACCTCCCCGAAGATTCTGCTCCTGCGCACCGGACGCCGCCTGGTAGCGGCACCTGACCTGGAGCAGAACCTGGCTGCGGTAGACACGCTCTACATTGTGCGTCCCCAGGATGAAAAGCATGTGCTGTTTCTGACCGCCTTACTCAACAGCTGTGTTTTCAACTGGTTGTACACGGCTACCGCCGGCTCTTCGAAGGATATTTTTCCCGAAATACGGCCGGCTCCTCTGCACATCCTCCCTCTGGTGCTTCCCGGAAAAGCAGAACTTCAAGACCTCGACTGCCGGATAATGCGGCTGCGCGAGTTGCTGATGTCACAAGAGAAGGCTGAAGCGGGTGAATCGGCACCTATCCGCAGCGGCGCCGGGGAGGAAACGAAGACAGTCCGTCTCGATATTGAAGAAGCGCTTTTTAATCTGTATGAGATTCCACAGCCGTTGCGCAAAACGCTTATTCATCGGTACCTGCCTTCGAAATAAATGTGTATCACTGCAAGCTTGATTCGGTTTTGTTCAGTCAGCCATGTGCCTGATCGATAAAAAAAAGGAGGTTCGCGATGCCCAAGCGGTGGGATATGGACGAAGTTTTCGAACGTTTCTCCAATCAGTTCGATCACTATCTGTCGCGGCTGGCGCAGCGTCAGAGGCAGGGTCTTCCGGCAGAATCGGCCTGGCCGGCCACGGATATATTCGAAACGGGAGAAGCGATAATCATTACCATGGAAGTACCGGGAATCACCAAGGACGATGTGAGTCTCAACATGATGGGGAACAGCCTGATAATCGAGGGAAACAAGAAAATTTCCATGAGCGGCAAGGAGTGTACCTATCACCAGATCGAGCGCACCTACGGTCATTTCAAACGGGTAGTGAGACTCCCCGAACTGGTAGAATTCGATTGTATTGAAGCCACCTATGAAAACGGTGTACTGACCGTGTTGGTTCCCAAACATTGTACGTCCGGTCCTCATCAGAGGATCGACATAAGCTGACACCCCGGACAGTTACGGAAAGCCTGCGACATCAGCCAGGATAAAAAATCAGCCAGGATAAAAAATCAACCAGGATAAAAAATCAACCAGGATAAAAAATCAGCCGGGATAAAAAATAGCCGGGTTTTTAATTATCAGGGTTTATAGAACAAGGAGGAAACACCTGATGGACAACTCTGAAAACCGGATCGACGACCAGGGGCAAATGATCAATATCCCCTCGAAGATTCCAGTTTTAGCTCTCCTGGAGATGGTCCTCTACCCGAGTCTGGCATTCCCCCTGTATGTCGGGCGGGAGGTTTCCATCAAAGCTGTAAACGAGGCGTTGGCGGAGGGAAACCGGGTAATTTGCCTGCTGACGCAGCGGGAAAACAAGCAGGTGGAGCACATCAACCCCGAGGATCTCTACGAGGTGGGTGTCGTGGCCATGATTCTCAAGATGATGAAAGCTCCAGACGGCCGGGTCCAGCTCCTGGTACATGGTATAGCCAGGGTGGAAGTCGAGGAAATCATTCAGACTGAGCCGTACATCGAAGCAAAGGTTCACCTGCTCGAGGAAGAGGACGGGGATGAGACGGAAACAGAAGCCCTGATGCGCAGCGTCAAGAAGCAGCTGGAACTGGCTGTTGAGAAGGGCAAATTTATCCCACCCGAGTTTCTCCTCATGATCATGAACATCGAAAAACCGGGGCAGTTGGCGGACATGGTGGCCACCGTTTTGAATCTGAAGACGGCCGAACGACAGGAAGTGCTGGAAATCCTGAGCGTTATTGAGCGCCTCCGTAAAGTAAGTGTCCATCTCAACCAGGAACTCCAGGTCCTGGAGGTGGAGGGGAAGATCAAGAACGAGGTCCAGAAAAAGCTCAAAAAGCGCGAAAAAGATTATATGCTCCGCGAGCAGATGGACGCCATTCGTAAAGAGCTTGGTGAATCGGACGAAAAGTCCGAGGAACTGAGGGAATTTCAAAAGCGTATCAAGGAAAAGAAACTGCCCGAAGAAGCCCTCAAGGCGGCGGAAAAGGAACTCAAACGTTTTTCCAAGATGCCTTCCGAAGCGGCGGAAGCATCGGTGATCCGTACCTACCTGGACTGGATACTGGAACTGCCCTGGATGGAAGGCACCGATGACAACCTGGACGTGGTTAAGGCCGAAGAGGTCCTCAACAAGAACCACTACGGTCTGGACGAAGTTAAGGAGCGGATACTGGAGTACCTGAGCGTTTGCAAGCTCAAGGATGTAGTCAAAGGTCCTATTATCTGCTTCGTCGGTCCGCCAGGGACGGGAAAAACCTCGTTGGGACGGTCCATCGCCGAAGCCATGAACCGCAAGTTCGTCCGCATGTCGCTTGGGGGAATACGGGACGAGGCCGAAATCCGCGGGCACCGGCGGACCTATATCGGAGCGCTGCCCGGACGGATAGTGCAGGGTATCCGCACCGCCGGCTCCCGGAACCCGGTCTTCATGCTGGACGAGGTTGACAAGATAGGGGCTGACTTCAGGGGAGATCCTTCCGCGGCGCTGATGGAAATGCTCGATCCGGAACAGAACACCCAGTTCATGGACAACTATCTGGCGGTACCCTTCGATCTGTCGCACGTGATGTTCGTCTGTACCGCCAACGTGCTCACCACCATACCGCCCGCTCTCAGGGACCGCATGGAGATTCTCGGTCTTTCCGGGTACACCGAGGATGAAAAAATGGAGATCGCCAGGCGGTATCTCGTTCCCAAGCAGGTGGAAGAGAACGGTCTTGCCGACGCGGGAGTGGTCTTCGAGGACGAGGCCATCCAGCGGGTGATCAACGAGTACACCCGTGAGGCTGGTCTCAGGAACCTGGAGAGGAGCCTGGCCCGGGTGTGCCGCAAGCTGGCCCGGGCTCTGGCTACCGATAAGGAGCAGGACTATACCGTTTCGGGAGAAATCGTTCCCGAGTACCTTGGTGTTCCCAAGTTCCGGGCGGAGGAAGAGCGTGACCGGGACGAAGTAGGAGTGGCCGTGGGACTGGCCTGGACCCAAAACGGAGGCGATGTGCTGTTCGTGGAAGCCGCCGGTATGCCGGGGAAAGGCAACCTGACGCTGACGGGTCAACTGGGGGACGTCATGCAGGAGTCCGCGAAGGCTGGTTTCACCTTTGCCCGGGCCAACGCCGACCGGTACGGGCTCGATCCCGAATTTTACAGCAACCTGGATATGCACCTGCACGTGCCCGAGGGCGCCATTCCAAAGGACGGGCCTTCCGCTGGTATCACCATTGCCACTGCCATGATATCGGCCCTGTCTAAAATACCGATCAGGCACGATGTCGCCATGACCGGGGAGATCACGCTGCGGGGAAAAGTCCTCCCGGTGGGGGGACTCAAGTCAAAGCTCCTGGCAGCCAAGCGGGCCGGTGTCAGGGAAGTTATCGTTCCCGCCGGTAACCGGCCTCATATCGAGGACCTGCCCGATCACATCACCGAGGGGTTGAAGCTTCACTTCGTCGAAGATGTGGAGAAGGTCTTCGAGACGGCTCTCAGACATAAAAAAAAGAAAAGAAAGGGCCGGAAATGATAGAGAAATTAGAGCTTACATTCGATGACGGGTCCCGGATGACCTGGGAGCCCGGCAAGACGAGCGGGGCGCTCAAACGGCTTCACCAGGTGGACATAAAACTCAAGAAGGATGTCCGGGTGAGCTTCGTTTCACGCCCCGACCTGAGACGGAGCAAGGTGGTGTTCAAGCACCGGGAACGCCAGGCGTCGCTGGCCCACCAAACGTTTCTGCAGGATGTGGTGGAACGCCTCATCGAAGCCTACGGCCGTTAGGAACGGCTGAGGCCGCTGAGTAACAGTGGAGGCAGGTTACGCCAGCCTGGCGTCGGGTTATCTCGGAGTGCGCTGAACGTGAAAGCGGCCCTCAAGCCCACGACAGACAAGCTTGTAAACTAAGAGGGTTCAGGTTTTCGCCGCCGCGTCCTCGATGATATCGATGAGCTTCAGGTGGGATTCTATCACCTGCTCGATGCAGTGATGCCGCACGGTGTTCAGTTCCGTAACCGCCCTGTTCAGGGCAGGGAGAATCCTGACAGGCGCCCCATCTTCCGGCTCCTCATCTGCCTTTTTACGTGAGGCGCGCAGGTCCCTGATCAATCCGTCGATGATGTACTCGGCGTCATGACGGAAAGGCAGTCCCGCTTCGCTGGCGGCCGACAGGGCCTGTTCTATCTTCTCCTTGACCTCCAGCAGCCTGTCCAGCGGGAATCCTTCGCTGTCACCGTGGTACTCCATCAATTCGATGATGTTGTCAAACGGGCTCTCGCCACAGAGAAATGATTCCAGCGTCTCTTTTGCATTATCATTCATTAACGATGTGCTCCTTAAGCGGTGTTTAAGATACCGTTGCCCCCCTTGCGGTCGGCGGTGTATCGTTCTCTGAGTATAAGTCTAGCGGGATGCAGCGGGACAATCAACAGAAAAGATTCCATACGGATGGTTGTTGGAAATCGAGTAGTCTTCAGGGGTGGAATACCTGCCGGATAAACTGCTGCTGAAATAAAAGAGGAGCCAGTCCCACAGGCTGAGTGAAACCGGCTCCTCTTTTAAACTTATCTCAACAGGTATCTTCTCTGGTTTTGATGATCTCCCCTGTTCGGCTCCTCCGCGTTTTACAGCCATCTGATCCCACCCTGTCAGCATGAATTACCTGGTACCCGGGCGAGAGTCAAATTTTTGTATTTGTGTGCGCAAACTGCCGCTTATCGAATTGTGCCTCTACATACAGTCTATCCCAGTATTTAGAAATGCGCAATAAGGAGTTGTCAATTCCGGTTTTTGAATTCCGCCCAGACCGCCGCGGGAAGATCGTTGCACCATGGTTCCAGGGCCAGTTTCTCGATCACACTTTCACTGTCTTCAGGCCTGCTCATATGCTGCTTGAAGAAGTTTCGCAGGATAGTTGTCTTGTAGCCGCAGATCTTGTCCCGGAAATCGACGGTTCCGAAAATCTCCCTGAAGTCCCCTGGCCCGAGAAAATACATGAAGGTACCGCAGATTCCCTCGGAAGTCCGGTCTTCCTGGTTGTAGATGGTGTTCAGCAGGCGGGTAAACGCCGGTTCACCCAGCGAAGCGGCGGTGCGCTCGAATATGAGGTATGAGGCATAGTAGAAGCCTTCAATGACATAATCCGTCCCTCCTTCCGGGAGGGAAAAGGTGACCGATGATGTGGTGGCTCCGTTCTCAACTGTACTGATGGTGAGGGAATAGGGAGAGTTCCATCGTAAGGGATCGGCCGAAGGATTTCCAGCCAGTTCGGCGGTCCTGGTTTCGCGCCACTGCCGGTGCGCTTCCGGGCAGTGCAGGGACGCGTACCGGGCGGCTACGTACTCGGCCAGCCCGTCGCGGAACCAGCGGGTGAAGGGGTCGTCGATCTTCAACTGCTTGACCAGGGTCATTTCCGTTATCTCGTGTGGCGCCACCAGGAATATATCTTCATGCAGCTCCCTGTTGGCAGCGGCGGTCCAGCTGCTACGATCGTGAATAAATCCCAGGGTCTCGTAAATGATTGCGGCTGATTTGGCCCAATTGGCTGATTTATCATGTTCGCTCCCCCGGAAAACGTAGCTTGCAGGTTCTTGGCCGGGGACGAGGTGAATGACCACCCGTCCGGCGACCCTGTCAGCGGTGTAGCGTTGGGTAAAATCCATGATGCGCTCCAGCTCCCGGGTCATGGCAGCTGCCGTCCCGCTGTCTTCCGGAGCGTGGATGATGGTGATGTTGTTGTCGCCGGAGTTGACCCGTCCCTCCTGGTTTATCAGTTCGTTCAGGTTTATGACTGGTTCACCGGCGGTGTGTTTCTCACAGCGCCAGTACCCGGTGACCGTTTTTTCACCGGGACTGGGAAATCCGCACCGGTACACCATGAAGGCGGTATTGAGCAGGATCAGTATCCAGCACGCTATCAGAATTCTGGTGTGAGCGGTCTTCATCATTATTGAGTATTGTACCTCACTGGGAAAAAAAAAGTAGGTTTGGCCGTGGTCGGCGGCCAAACCTGTGGTTTCATATCCAGCACGACGGTGTTGTTTTAACGCTCTTCGTAATAGTCGTAATCTTCGAAACCTTCGTCGTCCTTGCGGTCGCGGCTCGGGGACGAGCCCTTCTGCTTGATGACGATGGCTTTTCTCACCAGCTTGAGGAATTCGAGATCCTTTTCGTTGTCCTGGTCGTGGGCGTGAGCGCCGTGGGCGTAGGCGCCGTGGGCGTAGGCGGCTTCGCGGGCCACTTCCAGCACGTGATCCAGGCTGCCGTCCTTTGCCCAGTAGCTCTCCTTGAGGATCTCGGCGAACTCGGCCACCGCGGCGGTGAATCTGAACCGGGGGGAGGTGTTGGCGAATCCCAGGTCGATTTCAGCTACGTTGATTACCCGCTCGATGTGCTCCACCTGCCGTGTGTCCACGTTGCGGTAGCGTATCCGGGCGGTGCCCAGCAGACTGTCTCCGAAGTCGCGTACGTCGTCCCGGTCGCGTAAGTCGTCCCGGTCGCGTAAGTCGTCCCGATCGCGTAAGTCGTCCCGTACACGAATCTCGTACAGGGCGGTGACCGTCTGGCCGACACCCACTTCGCCGGCGTCCACCGAGTCGTCCATAAAGTCCTCGGTCCTGAGCCGCCGGTTCTCGTAACCCAGCAGCCTGAAGCGGTCGACGGTGTCGGGATTGAACTCCACCTGTATCTTGGCGTCGGAGCCCATCACCTGGAGCATGGAGGTGGCGCCGTCTCTGAAGATGCGGTTGGCTTCCTGAACCGAATCGACGTAGTAGTAGTTGCCGTCGCCGTTGTTGGCCAGCTGCTCCATCATCACGTCGTTGTAATTGCCCATGCCGAAACCCAGGGCGGTGAGGGTGATTCCCTTTTCCGCGTACTGCTTGACCTGCTTCAGTATTCCCCTGGCCCCGGTACGGCCGACGTTGGCTACCCCGTCGCTGCACAGGATGATCCGGTTGATCTTGCCTTCTTCGAAGCCGCGCCGGGCCATGGTGTAGGCAATGGTCAGGCCTTCTTCGGCATTGGTGGAGCCGCCTGAGCTCAGCTCGTCGATGGCGTCCATGATGGCGTACCGGTCGGCGGTCAGATCGGAGATCATCCGCCCCTGGCTGCCGTAGATGACCAGTCCTACTTTATCGCCGTCCTTCAAGTGCCTGGCCAGCCGCCGCAGTGACTTCTTTACCAGTCCCAGGCGGTTTTCGCGGTTCATGGAGCCGGATACGTCCACCACGAAGATCATGTTGGCCGCTTTGCGCTCCTCGAAACTTACGTCCCTGGCCTTTATCCCGATCTTGACCAGGTGGTAATTGGGGCGTCCGAACTCGGAGCGGCTGCCTTCCACGTGTATGGAGAAGGCTTCCTGCGTGTCGCCGTATTCCTGGTCGAAGTAGTTGATGAACTCCTCAGTGCGCACCGAGTCGCGATCGGGCAGGTTCCCGTCCATCAGCCACCGCCGGGTCACGGTGTACGAGGCGGTGTCCACGTCCATCCCGAAGGTCGAAGTCGTTTCATCCTCGGTGGAGACGAAGGGGTTCACCCCGTAGTCCTTGAAGAAGACAGTGTCGTAGGGCTTGCCGTTGGCCGGGGCGAGCTCCACCTTTTCCGCTTCTTCCAGGCGTGAGCGCGAACCCGTGGGAGCCGGGGCGTAACGTTTTTCAGATTTTACTTCCAGGCCCTGCATCATGTCCTGGCGCTCTACATAAGGCCGCGACTTGGAGCGGGCCTGGTAACGGGAACGGGAATACTGCGGCATGGAAATGGCCATAAAAATAAGTCCGATGAAAAACAGTGCGACGATGCTGCCGGCGTGCGCCCACGCCCATCCAAAGAAGGAAAACTGGGAGCGGGTACTCTTTTCCGGCGGGCGTTGCTGTGCGGTATCCATGGTTTTCACCCTTTCCTGTATCTGTGTCGGACGGAACCGGGGGCAGTGATCAAGTGCCAGGTCCGCCTCCTCTACGAGCTCGTGTGTGGCCTTCAGTTCTTCAAACCGGCTGCGGCACGCCTGGCACGATTCCAGGTGCGACTCGAACAGTGCGCGCTTGTCCGGTGACAGCTCATCGAACAGGAAGTCGACGATTGAATCCTGGATTATTTGACAGTTCATATTGTTTCACCAATCCCTGCGGCCTTCAGGTGGTACCGCATCTTGTCCAGTGCGTATACCATCCGGCTCTTGGCGGTTGATTCGGAGACCCCGGTGATCTCCGATATTTCTCTGAACGTAAAACCGACACCGTACTTGAGAATGACCACTTCTTTCTGGTCCGGGGGGAGGAATCCCACTGCTTCCAGGACCGTCTTTCGGGTGTCTTTTTCCAGCACCAGCTGGTCGGGTTGTTTTCTCCCACAAACCGGCTCGGAAGTACCCCCACCCACCCTGAAACGGTCGATGAACCGGCCGACCTTCCGGCGGCGCAGTTTGTCCAGGCACGTGTTTCGGGCCACCGTAAAGAGCCAGGTTGAGAAGGAAGCTCTGCCCCTGAAACTCTTGATGGTGGCGTAGATTCTGGTAAACACGTCCTGGAACGCGTCCTCGCTCTCGTGATAGTCACCCAGCATCCGGTACACGTAGGAGAAAACCTTCTTTCCGTAACGTTCCACCAGTTCGTCGAAGGCGGATACATCGCCCCGCTGGAAATCTTCGACCAATTCGGTGTCAGTTGTTTTCACGTTGTTGTGCGTCGCGCTGTTCAGCTGTGTTCAGCCTCTCTCTGTCAGCTTCCGGTGGTATAGACGATCAGTGTACCGAAATGGTCCTAAAAAAGTCTGATTTTTTTTCGGACCGGATCAGGCCCGCAGGTCCTAAGTCCTTATATTCCCCAAGGCAATTCGTAAGGTATAGAAACTTATTTTACATTTCTACAATTGATATCCCGCGTTATGGCATATAATATAGAACCGTACAAGCAGCGAATCTTAGAATTGTGAATGGATCCTCCGGTC
>CAYSPT010000055.1:0-19666 GCA_964432985.1 uncultured bacterium | reverse complement strand
AAGCCGGAGGATGACGTTTGGGTCAAGCCGGAGGATGACGTTTGGGTCAAGCCGGAGGATGACGTTTGGGTCAAGCCGGGAGATGATGTTTGGGTCAAGCCGGGAGATGATGTTTGGGTCAAGCCGGGAGATGATGTTTGGATCAAGCCGGAGGATGGCGTTTGATCATTTGGAGCAGCAGAGAAAGGGGAATTCACCATGAGGCGGGTGCTGGCTGTGGTACTTGCGATCTGGTTGATATATTCGGGAGCGGTTTTTGCCACCGATTTCTATCTATCAGATGCAAATGAAAATTCGTCCGAGGACACACTGGTAGGGACTATCGAGAACGCTCCGGGAATTCCTCAATTCCGACACGGGGACGGGACACTGCACACGAGCAGTGAGGACGGTTTCTGGAAACTCGTGGATGAAATCGATTTTGACAAAATTATGACCACCGCCACCAAGGTGGATTACGAAACATACGCTCCCGCTCAAGCTCACTCCATTACTTACGAGATCAACGACGGGAGCATCGACCACGAGGTGGTGATAACCGTGGCGGACGTCAACGAAAATCCCGAGGTCACCGAAACGCTCATTACCATCAGTATGAATGAAGGTGACGGGGACTACACCATCGATCTCAGCACCTACGTGACCGATCCGGAGAACGATACCCTCACCTACCATCTGTACTCGCTGCCGGATGACACGCTCTGCACCCTGCTCGATTCGGGTGACGGTACTATCACCCTGTCCGGTGCCACCACCGAAGTCAGTGACGGTACTGTTAAGATTCATCTCGTTACCGGCGATATCTACGGTAACAGCGAGTTTCTCTTCCTAGCCAAGGAATCAGCCACATCCATGAAGTTCAAGACCGCTCAAAAGCAGATCGCCATCCAGGTGACTGCCGTGGATGATCCACCGGTGGCCGCTGCGTTCACCTCCAACATCACCGAGGACACCGATGTCACGATCACCCTGGGATCGCACGTTGTTGACGTGGAGGACAACGTACAGACGTTTACCATAGTGAGTCTGCCCGATTCCGGCACCGGTACTCTCTATGCCTACGATGATGGACAACCAGGCAACAAGGGCGCTGCCGTCGTCCAGGATCAGGCCTACGCCAACAACCTGGGCCGGTTCATTCTAACGCCGGCATCCGATGTCAACGGCACCTTCGTCAACGCGTTTACTTTTAAGGCTGCCGATGAAACGTCCGATTCCAACACCGCCGGGGTGACCCTGGAGATCAGCGCGGTGAACGATGCTCCCACCGCCGCCGGCAGTTCGGTGACCACCAACGAGGACACCGTCCTGGCGTTCAGCGCGGCGGATTTCAACTACAGCGATGTTGACAATGATCCGCTTTCGAAGATCAAAGTGGTGACGCCGGAAAACATCGGCACGCTTTTTCTCGACGCCAACGCCAATGACGCCAATGACGGGGAGGATATCCTGTTGGGGCAGGAGCTCGCCTCTGCCATGATTTCCATGCTGAAGTTCCTTCCCGAGCCCGAGGAGAACGGGGTGACCTACACTCTGTTCGAGTTTCAGGTCCATGACGGCACCGTCTACGGCGATACCGTGTACTCCATGGCCATACATGTAAACGTCTCCAATGATGCTCCTCAGTTTGCCGCCGGCGCCGACCAGGCGGTGGACGAGGACTCGGGGAGCCACACTGCTTCGGGGTGGGCCACGGGGATGGACCCGGGGCCGGACGACGAGTCGGGACAGAACCTTTCTTTTTCCGCCGTGCCCGACGATACCACTGCTTTCTCGGTGCAGCCGGCGGTGGACTCCGCCAGTGGAGATCTCACCTACACCCTGGCGGATGACGCTTTCGGAGAGGTGCTGGTGACGGTGACGCTCTCCGATGACGGAGGGACCGCCAACGGCGGTTCGGATACCAGTGCGGAGCAGACCTTCACCATTACCATCGACGGGATCAATGATATCCCGGTCTTCACCAAAGGGGCCAACCAGACGGTGAACGAGGACTGCGGCGTACAAACCGCTGCCGGGTGGGCCACCGGCGTCAGTGCCGGGCCATTCGAGACGGCTCAAAACCTGACCTTCTCCGTGACGGCCGCCGACACCACCCTGTTCTCGGTACAGCCGGCGGTGGACGCCGCCGGACAGTTGAGCTACACTCCCGCTGCGGATGAAAACGGCTCAACCACGGTGACCGTCAGCCTCTCCGATGACGGAGGGACCGCCAACGGCGGCACGGATACAAGCGCCGATCAGACATTCACCATCACCATCGACGCGGTCAACGACGCTCCCGTCTTCACCAAAGGGGCCGACCAGACGATTGACGAGGATTCGGGGGCTTACACCAGTGCCGGGTGGGCAACCGGAATAAGCCCGGGCCCCGGCGACGAGTCCGGCCAGACTCTTACGTTCACCGTGACCGCCGCCGACCCGTCGAAGTTTTCGGTGCAGCCGGCGGTGGACACTGCCAGCGGCGATCTCACCTTTACCCCGGAGACGAACGCGTTCGGTTCGGTCGTAGTCAGCGTAACCCTGTCCGATAACGGCGGTACCGCTGCAGGCGGCAGCGACACCGGCGCCACCCAGACCTTTACCGTCAACATCACCAACACCAATGATTCGCCGGTTTTCACCTCCACGCCCAGTCCCACCCCCATCAGTGAAGACCAGGATCCCAACAACGGCGAGACGGTGGCGAACCTGCTCTCGGGACGCGTGACCGATTCCGACGACCCCAACATCGGCCTGGCCATCACCACCGTCGACAGCACCAACGGGACCTGGCAGTACTACATAAGCTCCTGGCAGGACATTTCGGGAGTGGCGGACACCGCGGCGCTGCTTCTCGATCACACGGCGCTGATTCGGTTCGTCCCCAGCGGCGACTGGAGCGGGACGGCAACGTTTACCTGCCGCGCCTGGGACCAGAGCAGCGGCAGCAACGGCGACACCGGGGTGGATGTTTCCATAAACAACGGCGATCCCTACGCTTTCAGCTCCACCAGCGAGACGGCCACACTGTTCATTATCGCCGCCAACGACGCCCCCGTTTTTATCGCGGGAAGCGACCAGACGGTGGACGAAGACACCGGAGCGCAGACCGTGTCCGGTTGGGCCACCGGTATGGATGCCGGAGCAACCAACGAGTCGGGCCAGACATTGACCTTCTCCGCCACCGCCGCCGATACGAGCCTGTTCTCGGTGCAGCCGGCGGTGGACGAGGCGTCCGGCGATCTCACCTACACCCCCGCCGCCGATGCCTTCGGCAGCACGGAGGTGTCGGTAACGCTTTCGGACGACGGGGGTACCGCCAACAACGGTTCGGACACCAGCGCCGCGCAAACAATCACTGTCTCTCTGACGGCGGTGAACGACGTTCCCGCCTTCACCAAAGGAAGCGACCAGACAGTGGACGAAGATTCCGGGGCCCAGACGGTGACCGCGTGGGCCACGGGTATCACCGCCGGTGCCGCCAACGAGTCGGGCCAGACGATGACCTTCGCCGTCACCGCCACCAACACGCTGCTGTTTTCGGCGCAGCCCGACGTGGACGAAACATCGGGCGACCTCACCTACACACCGGCCGATCACGCCAACGGCAGCACCGAAGTCTCGGTGATCCTGTCCGACGACGGGGGGACCTCAAACGGCGGTTCGGACACCAGCGCCGCGCAGACATTTCTTATCAATCTCACCGCCCTGAATGACGATCCCCAGTTGACCGCTTCCACCTCGACCTTCCGGCTGGTGCAGGAGGGGACCGTGTCCATTACGGGCTGTGCCGTGGCGGACCTGGACGTGGGTGTGAGCAACATCGGGGTAACGCTGGAGGTGGCAAAGGGGACCATCACCCTGGCCCAGACCACCGGCCTAGCGTTCAGCGCCGGCGGTGACGGGCAGGCCTCCATGGCCTTTTCCGGGGCGCTGGTGGATGTCAACAACGCACTGGCCGCCCTGCAGTACGACGGCGCGGCAGGGCAGAGCGGTGCCGACACGCTGGACATCACCGTCAACGACCTGGGGAACACGGGAACCGGCGGCGGGGGGGACATCAGCGACCAGGTGGCCGTTTTCATCAACGACGCGCCGGCGCTGGACAACTCGGGCGCCCCGGCACTGACTACCGTGAATGAAGACGACACAGATCCGGGCGGCGATGCGGCCAGCACCCTGGTGCCGGTCCCGGCGGTGGTAACGGACACCAACGGTAACACTCCCGGCATCGCTCTCACCGGTAGTAACGCTGAAAGCGGCGGGACATGGGAGTATTCCACCGACGCCGGCGGCACCTGGACATCGGTTCCCACCGTATCCGACTCATCGGCTCTTCTTCTGGAGCCGGATGACATGCTGCGGTTTGTCCCGGTCACTGACTTCAACAGCGATGTCAACCGGGACGGTACTAACGAGATCTTTCCTTCTATCACCTACCGGGCCTGGGACCAAACGGAGGGAACCGCCGGCGCAACTGTGGAAATAACGAGCTATCTGGGCGGCACCTGGCCCTACAGCACAGATGCCGAAACCGCCGTGGTCACGGTAGACAATACCAACGACACGCCCACTGACATGACGCTGAGCCCATCTGCAATCGACGAGAACGCCACCGGGGCGGCCGTGGGCGTGCTGAGTACAACGGACATTGACGGCGGCGACTCATTCACCTATACCGTCGTTGAAGACGAAAGCGGCTATTTTCAGATCACCGGTGCCACCCTGGAATTGAAGCCGGCGGCGTTTCTCAATTACGAAGTTTCCAGTTCCCACGGTATTACTGTGGAAGTGGAAGACAGCGGCAGCAGCACCTTCGAAAAAGTCCTGACGGTCACGGTCAACGACGTCAACGATCCGCCGGTGGCGGGATTCGGTACGGCTCTCAAGCTTTCCGGAGGCGGGTACGTCACCATTCCCGCCGATGCCATGGTTAATGTAGGCGGTGGTAATATCGTCACTTTCTCCGCGTGGATCCGGCCTGACGACGTATCGGGCACCCAGGTGTTTTTCCACCAGCCGGCGGATGCCGGTGAGCTGGCTGTCAGCCTTTACCTGTCCGGTTCCCAGCTGGTATACGAGCTGGTTAACGAGGGAGCATCCTCCCAGACCCACACCTCCACGGGGAGCATAATGCCCGGAGTCTGGAACCACGTGGCCATGGTAAAAGAGGACGACGATACAACCACTTTGTACATTAACGGCGTGCTCGACAGTGCAGGCACCCCCATTGCCTCCAGCATTCTGTCTGCGGCCACCCCGGACGAGGATGTGGTTCTCGGCGCTATGGATGACGGTTCCAATCCCTTCAGCGGGGAGGTGGACGAATTCAGGGCGTTCGGCACCGCCCTGGACGCCGTTACCATCACTGCGTGGAGCTTCCGGGGATTGGACGAAACGCACCCCGCCATCCTCTACCTGGGCGCATATTTCCATTGTGACCAGCCGGACGACACCAGTCTTTTAAACACCGGCGGCGGCCCGGACGGCACCCTGGTTAATCTCGACAGCGCCGATTTTGTCGATTCCACGGTGTCGGGATGGATCATGACCGAAGACGCCCCCGGCGGCGGAACGCTGCCGTTTTTTGATGAGGACGGTGACCTGGCTTATACCTACAGCGTGGTGACCACCCCGGTAGACGGTTCGGCAGCTATCACTAACCCGTCGGTCAATGTCTTTACCTACGATCCGGGATCGGACCTTCACGATCTGGCGGCTGGAGAGACCGCCGAGGTGACTTTTTCTTTCAGCGTACATGACGGGACTACCTCCGCCTTGACCGCCGAGACGGTGTACATTACGGTTCAGGGAGTGAATGATGCCCCGGTCATGGATGATGCTGGCGACATGAAGCTGACGGACATTTACGAGAACGCCGCCGATCCGGCCGGTGACCTGGTGTCAGCGGTTATTGTCAGTGCCGGCGGCGACCGCGTGACCGACGTGGACACTGCTGCGCTGGAGGGCGTGTCCGTGACTGCCGCCGACAGCACCGACGGGACCTGGGAATACTCCATAAACAGCGGTGGGACGTGGTCCGGCATGGGCACGGTTTCGGGGACGGAATCACTGCTTCTGAGAAGCACCGACATGGTCCGTTTCGTACCGAATCAGGCTTTCGACGGGACGGTAGATCCCGGGCTGACCTTCCGTGCCTGGGATCAGACCGCCGGCACGGCGGGGATTTCGGCGGACACGTCTTCCAACGGGGGGAGCACCGCGTACGGTATCACCACCGAGACCGCCGCCATAACGGTAATCCCCTGGTCGGCCGTCGCTTTCGCTGCCGCCACCTCCGAAGCAAAGGAGTCGGTGACGGCTGTGAGCCTGGACGTGACGGTGACGCCTGTCACCGGGCTGACCGTCGAAGTGGATTACGCCGTTACCGATGGAACTGCCGCCGGTAGCGGGGTCGACTACACCCTGGCGGCCGGTACCCTGACCATCCTTCCGGGGGTGACCGTTGAAACCATCGATTTCACCGTGGTCGAAGACACCTCGGACGAGGATGACGAAACCGTGGAGGTAACGGTTTCGAATCCTGAATACGCCTATCTCGGCACGGTCACCGCCCACACCTACACCATACAGGACAACGATTATTCCATCACTCCTTCCGCCGGCGCGGGAGGAGGCATTTCTCCTTCGTCCACCGTGGTGGTTACCGAGGGTAACAACCAGCTCTTCACCATGCTTCCAGACACCGGTTGGGCTGTGCAGGACATACTGGTCGGCGGGGTGTCCCAGGGCGCTGCGGACACCTACGAGTTCACCTCCGTGAGCGCCGACAACACCATCAGCGTTTCGTTCATGGATGTCACCAAGCCGGAGATCGTCACAGTACAGACTGATGATTCCGACGATGACGGTCACCTCAATTCGGTAATCTTCACCTACGACAAGGAGCTGCTCGACGGCGAAGAGGACATTAATGACTGGGTGGTAATCGACGCCGACGGGGTAACCGATTTGTTGTCTGGCCTGGGAAACAGCGCCGTGGCCATCTCCGGTGTTACCGTGACCATCACCCTGGCTGACACTACCGGCAGCGACAGTGACCTGTTCTGGGCCTACCTTCCCGACGGCCAGAACGGGGAAATCAAGAATTACTACGGAGTGGCGGCCGACAAGGATACCACTACCGGAAACGCCACCCCGGTGGCCAATGCCGGCGCCAACCAGCAGGGGCCTCCTCAGCTGATAACGCTGGACGGCTCGGCCAGTTCCGATGCAGACAATCATGCGTTAACTTACCTGTGGGAGTTGACCAGCGGCCCGATGACGGTGAGTTTTTCAGACGAGACCGCCGCCAAACCGGGAGTTATCGTCCGGGCGGTGGGGACCTACACCTTCACCCTGACGGTCAAGGACCCCCTCGATTTCCCGGGGCAGGACACAGTGCAGGTCACCGTGTCAAACGCCGCTCCCATCGCTGTGGCCGGCATCGATCAGTCCATTGTCAAGGACAGTGATACCGACGCGGACTTCGTGCTGGACGGCTCCAACAGCCGCGACGCCAACAGCTTCACCGGTAGCTCTGATATAGCCAGTTATGCCTGGAGTGTGGTTTCCGGCCCGACGGAGGTGAGTATCGTCGAAGACAGCCTGACGACTCCCACTGCAACCTTCGACACGTCGGTGCTGGCTGGCGGGGCTTACGAATTTATGTTGACCGTCACCGACACCGCCGCCCTTTTGTCTACCGATACGGTGCTGGTTACCATCAACGATCCTAATAACTACGTGCCCGACGCCGATGCTGGGCCGGACATCACCACGCTGCCTGACAAGTGGATAATGTTGTCAGGACATGAGAGCAAGGATACGGATGGCACCCTGCTATCCTACGCCTGGACCCAGACCGGCGGCCCCACGGTCCAGCTCCTGAACAACACTACGGTGCAGGCCCTGTTCTTACCGATAACCACCGGAGTTTACGAGTTCAAACTGGTTGTCAATGACGGTCAAGCCGACTCGTTGCCGGATTATATCAAGGTGGAAGCGCTTGCTTCGCCGGCGGATATTCCGGTGGCCGGGATCAAAAATCCGGTCACGGAAAAGTACCGGAACCAGGTGAGCCTGGTGACAAACCTGGGGGAAGCTGTGACTCTGGAAGGAGCGGTTCTTGGCTCCTCTGACGGTGTCACAACGACGTGGTCACAGCTGGAGGGGGCGGCGGTGGAGATGGATGAAGATTCACTGTCAATCAGCTTTTCCCCGGTTGAAGAAGGGGTGCATGTGTTTGCCCTGGATGCCGTCAGGGGATCGACACAGGGCAGGGGAGCCACCGCCACTGTAACCGTAATCAGTGCCGCTGCCAACCCGCCCACGGCCAGCGCCGGTGCCGACCAGCTAGCCGCCACGGCGGGCACCACGGTGATGATGAACGGCTCCGGAACCGATGCCGACAATGACACGGTCACCTACACCTGGAACCAGGTCAGCGGCCCCGTGGTAATACTCTCCGATCCGGCATCCGACGATCCTACCTTTGTACCGGTGGAGACCGGCGTGTACGAATTCGAGCTTGTCGTCTCCGACGGGTACTTCTACAGTGTTCCCAACAGGGTTTACATTGTGGTCAACAGTGATCAGAACAATGTTCCCACCGCCGGCGTAGCCAACGAAGAGATTCAGTCCGGCGTTAATTCCTCGGTCATTTTAAGCG
Source organism: uncultured bacterium (assembly GCA_964432985.1). GTDB lineage: Bacteria > Muiribacteriota > CAYSPT01 > CAYSPT01 > CAYSPT01 > CAYSPT01. Next base: position 11,013 of record CAYSPT010000055.1, on the reverse strand, counting down.
CTTCGGGAAGCAGCGACACCGACGCGGCTGATACCCTCACCTACTTCTGGGAGCAGATTTACGGGCCGCCGGTCCTGCTGGACAACCCGTACAGCGCCGTCCCGTCCTTTATCCCCCAGTACGAAGGGGACTATGGTTTTTATCTCTACGTCGATGACGGCAACGACCGTAGCATTCCGAAAGAGGTGGTGGTCACGGTTACGGAGGGTGGTGCCCCAGCGCCTACTCCTCCCGGGGGTACCTCCGATGAAGGCGTCAGCAACTCGGCGTGCTTTGTAGCCACTGCCGCCTACGGCACCCCCGCAGCTCGGGAGCTGGACCTGCTGCGCGCGGTACGGGACCGCTGCCTTCTCCCCACCGCCCCTGGGCGGGCACTGGTTAATTACTACTACCGTTTCTCTCCTCCGGCGGCACGGGTGATCAGTGAAGACGTGGAACTGAGGCGGCTGTCCAGAAACATGCTTAATCCGGTAGTCAGAATGTTGTCTTTGATGTGGTAAGGAGGTAATCTACGTCCTTTCTACGCTTACAGAGGCAGAGGGCGGGAAAGGTGACTAGGAACGATGATAGATGATGGTGTGGGCGTAGTGGTTAGGAACGAGAAGAAACCCAAGAAAACTGGTTGCTTTCTATATTTTTTGAGGTAGTGCGATAATGAAAATACTTGCATTATTTGACGTGGACCACACCCTTGTAAGGGGCTCCGGGGCCCAGAAACAGTCTTTTTCTGTGGCCATTCATGAGGTGTTCGGTATCGAGGCCCGCATGGAGGATATCGACTATCAGGGCAAGACCGACCAGATGATCCTGGTGGATGTCCTGAAGCACCATGGTATCGACGAGACACTCATAAAGGATAATCTGCCACGGTTGATGCATATCATGGAGTCGGTGTACAGCCGGTTGGTGAACGACGACACGGTCATTGTTCTGGACGGAGTCCGCGAATTACTGGACGAATTGATAAACCGTCCGGTGCTGACGGGACTGGTTACCGGCAACCTGGGTCTCATCGCCCGTCAGAAGCTCCGCCGGGCCGGCCTGGACCACTATTTCCCACATACTTTCTACCTCCGAAATATAAAAGGTGAGTGGGAATTTAATCCAAGACCGGACATCGGGATAGGTGGTTTCGGCAGCGACGACATCAATCGCTCCACCCTGGTGCGTCTGGCAATCAAACGGGCACACGAGCAGGTCGGTTTCGTCTCCAAGGATTCAAATGTCCTCCTCTTCGGTGATACCCCCCGGGATATCAGCGCTGGGCAGGAAGTCGGCGTGGTGACCGTAGGAGTAGGCACGGGACGCTTCAGCCGGGAAGATCTCCTGGCTGCCGGTGCCGACCACGCCTTCGACAACCTGGCCGACACCAACCATATTCTCTCCACGCTTTTCGAGGGTCAGGTTTGACTTTTGGACAATTGCGGTTTGCATCACCGGAGCACGAGGTGGATAAGCTTGTTTTCTCACTGACAAACAATACAGTAAGATATATATAGAGCTAGTTACCTGATACCGGACTCCTGGTGTCGCCGGTTTTGTCCGTGGCGGCCGGTTCAGCCTGAACTGCCTCGCCCTGTACCGCTTCTTTTACCTGCTGCTTCGTCTCGGAGATTTTCTCTACCGCCGCCTGCTTGCATTTGAGATAGTACTTGTGCCCGTAGTAACCACCGGCTGATAGGGTGAACAGGACAAGGACGGTGACCAGGATGATGAGCCACCACTTACGTCGGGGAACACCCCTGGCCAACAGCGGGTAATCCGGGTACCTGGTAAAGAAATAGCTTTGTCCGCGGGTCAGCCGCATGCGGGCATTGATGGCCCAGCCGGACGCTTCCAGCACCGCGCTGAGATCGCGCCTCCGCAGCTTGATCAGGGCCACGATGGTGGCCGGGAGCATCACCGCGATGATGCCTCCGATAAGAACGCTCAGCACCTGGACCAGTCCCAGGTTGGCCATGGTCTTGGTCATGAACGCGCCGGCCGAACCCAGGGCCGCCACGGCGATGCTGCCGTTCATGAGGATGCCGCCGGCGGCGGAACCCGTCAATCCCCCTCCTGCGGCCTTGGCTGACTGCGCGGCTGCTTTTTGTACCGGTGTTTCGATGGAGGTCTTGACGTCGGTGACTGCTTTCCCGGCAGCCTTTTCCAGTTTCTTCTCGGCGACGCTGGTCATGGACTCGATCTTCTCGGTAATGAAACGTCCCAGCCGCTTGAACGGAGACACAATGGCTTCGTTCAGGGAGATCGGATTTTCGATGATCTGCACCACTTCGGCGTCCCACTCCTCACCGTCGATGTCCTTGAACACACCCCGCTTACCCACGCAGAGATTACCCTTGCCGCCAGAGGTGACCGGCACGGCTATTTCACATTTCTTTGCCTTACCCCTGGTTCTCAACTCCAGGTAGAGCACGTACATGTTGCTGGTCCCGGAGATTTTGCTGTGACGTTTCCGGTCCGGGACCTTGACGGCCAGGTTGAACCGCCGGCTGTCCATGATCAGGGTGCCGAACTCGAACAGGGCACGCTTCTCGGGATCGTAGAGAAACGGGAAGCTCACGAAGTTGTTGGCCAATTCGAACAGGCACCCCTGATACAGGACCAGTTTCTCCACCAGGCGGATGTTGTCCATGACAAAGGCCATAGCGGAGCTCTGTGCCATGAGGTCTTTCAGGGACTGGCTGTATTTATCTCCCAGGTACTCATTTATTTTTTCCAGGCCCAATGGCTCCACCAATGCACCGGCTTTGGAGTTAAGCCAGGTCTCGTAGTCCGCGAATGTTCCTTTGACCTTGTCCCAATCGGGCATGGACAACTGCCCGGCGGGCCGTTTGAGAACCGGTTCGATAACCTGCTTCCAGAGAAGTGAAATTGTTTTTTCGTAGAAGGGATTGAGCCGCAGGGAAAAATCCAGCGTGCAGTCGGCTCTCGGGGCGGCCAGGGGAGCGTTTTGCATCATCCCGCTGATGACGGAGCGGTCGCCGAAATCGAGCTCCTTGATCGCCTCGTCGCTCAACGCGACCAGTCCGGCCACCCGTCCGTCCAGGGATACCGCTTCGCACTGGGCGAAGTACTGGTCGAACTTGTCCCTGATGGAGCTCAGTGTTCCGTACGCGGCGGCGGTGTCTGTTCCGAAGGGCAGTATATCGGATTTCTTTTGCCCTGTTTCATCATCCCCTTCCGGCAGTACTCCCTTTTCGTGCCAGGCCAGGTAATCGCGGCAGGCCTGGATAAACTCGTCCAGTTCAGCCTGGTTGACGCCCCGCTTGCCGCTGGGGTGCTCGGTGCCGCCTACGGTAGTGATAATGTCGTCGATAAACGCCTTTACCTCGGGATCCTCCGCCGCTTCCGGCAGGACAACTCCCGCTTCGCTTACCGGCTTCTGCTCTTCTTCGGATTTTATCTTCCGTACCTGCGCCAGGGTAATCTCGTCCGCCGAGGCCTGGCCGTGTTTGACCAGCATTTTTTCCGCCGACTGCCGGATGCGGGCACCCTCTTCGGTGTCCATATTGATCGCGTCGAGCGAAAGGTTGAACCGTCCTTCGGTGACACCGCTGAGATCCTTCAGGTTTCCCATCAACCAGCTGATGGCGTCCTTGAGTTCGAAGCACATGATGCGATTGTTCATGTCGGTGTCGACGTACTTGAGGAACGCCAGGTCGCAGTTCAGGGACTCGATGGGTGCCCCGGTAGCCACCCAGTGGGCTTCGTCCAGTTTGAGAGCGTATTCCAGGTCCTGGGCCGTGCCCATTTTCAACTGGTAGGTACGCCCGTATTTTGTAAAATTCATTAAGCGAAGCATGGCAACATTCACCTTCTCACGTTATCGTAATATCTCTTTAAAGTGGGGCCTATATTACTGATGTTATGTCCATTTGTCAATAATTGATGTGCCTGATTGCCTGTTTGAATTTCTTCATTGCCAGTTTTCACTAATGGCTATGGTCCGCAGGTTCTGCTCTGTAGTACGAAGTGATAAAGCAGAGCATGGTCACGTTTTCAGACTGTGGTGATTTTCGAAAAAATAATAGCAAAACACGTGATAAATAAAGGCCCGATTAATGATTGCTCAATTTTTACAGGTTTTACCCTTGACAAGTCTATATAACATGCATAGAATATATGGCTCATAGAATAACTATGCTTATCGGGAAATTTCCGATTTCCACTTTGGGCAATTTTGCGGTCAGGTTTTTCAATGACTCACATCTGGAGGCGAGCTATGGACCAGGAACCCACCAAGCAGGAACTTACCTACGACGAAGTCATCAACCGGGTAATACGTAAACACAGGAAAAAGCGCGGAGCTCTCATCGCCATCCTGGAAGAAATCCAGAAAAAGTATGGATATCTTCCCGAGGAAATACTCAGGCAGGTTTCGGAAAAATCCGGTTATCCCATGGTCGACATTTACGGTGTGGCCACGTTTTACAAGCTGTTCCGACTGAAGCCGCGTGGCAAGCATCTCATCACCGTCTGCCGGGGTACCGCCTGTCACGTGCGCGGAGCTCCCCGCGTGGTCACGGAATTCGAGAATCAGCTGGGTATCGAGGATGGTGAGACAACTACCGACGGCATGTTCACTCTTGAGACGGTCGCCTGTCTCGGGGCGTGCGCACTCGGTCCCATCGTGGTCATCGACAACCACTATTTTTCGAAGGTGACCCCGAAGAAGGTGAAGAGCATCCTCCAGGAAACACTTGACGGCCTGGACGAGGTCGATGTCAGCACCGACGAGCGTGTTTTTCCGGTGAAGGTCAACTGCCCGAATTGCAACCACAGCCTGATGGACAAGGAGTACTTGATCGACGAGTACCCCTCCATACTGGTAACCGTATCGTATAAACGTGTGCACAGCTGGCTCAGGCTTTCTTCGCTGTACGGTAGTTTCAACACGGAGTCGGAGCAGAACCGGCCTCTCGATTCGGTGTCCCACTTTTTCTGCCCCCATTGCCACTCCGAACTGGCGGGTGCATGGAACTGCACCGAGTGCGGCGCGCCCATGGTGCCCATGATCGTGCGCGGGGGCGGTATGATCCAGATTTGCGCCCGGCGCGGGTGCAAGACGCACATGCTGGATCTTGACGGAATTAATTTCTAATCGCCGGATGACGGCTTACTAACCGTCTAACGACGGTTTAATAACCGTCTAACGACGGTTTAATAACCGTCTAACGACGGGTTTACTAACCGTCTAACGACGGGTTACATGACTGAGTTGGGAGAGAAATAGCCGATGAAAAAGCTCAGGTCAATTGACGACTTCAAAGAACTTCGCGAGATAATTCTCGCCGATTACAAACCGTATTTTCCCACCATCGTGGTTTCGGCGGGGACCTGCGGGCAGGCCAGCGGGGCCAACAACCTCATCCGGGTGATTAAAAAGGAGATGCTCGCTCGTGGGCTGATGGACGTAATCGGGTTACGCATCAGCGGATGCCACGGGTACTGTGAGGTGGAGCCCTCGGTTCGAATCGAGCCCTTCGGGACATTTTACCCGAGTCTTGACACCGCCGGTATGCGGCGGATAATAGACGCCGTGTCCCATGGAAGAGTAGTGAAAGATCTGCTTTTTAAGGACCCGCAAACCGGTGAGCCCATCGAGAAACAGGGCGATCTGCCGTTTTACCGCAAGCAGGTCCGGACGATACTGGGCCGTAACGAAAACCTCGATCCCATCAGGATATTCAACTATATCGAAAACAACGGGTACTCCGCCCTGATCAAGGTCCTTGAATCCGGTAATCCGACACGCGTGGTAGAAGAGATCAAAGCGGCGGGTCTCCGCGGCCGCGGCGGTGCTGGATTTCCTACCGGGGTCAAGTGGGAGATGCTGGCCGGCCAGCCGGCAGACCGCGGCAAGATACTGGTATGCAACGCCGACGAGGGTGATCCAGGGGCCTACATGGATAGAAGCTGCCTGGAGGGCAATCCCCACAGCATCATCGAAGGAATGATCATCGGAGCGTACGGTACCGGTGCCAACGAGGGCGTCATCTATGTCCGAAACGAGTACCCCATGGCCATCAAGCACCTGATCATCGCGCTTCGTCAGGCCCGGGAGTCGGGACTTCTGGGAGAAGATATCCTGGGAACCGGGTTCTCATTCGATATCACCATGGTGCGTGGAGCCGGGGCATTCGTGTGCGGCGAGGAGACTGCTTTGATGCGGTCCATCGAGAGCCGCACCGGGGAACCGCGTCAGCGTCCTCCGTTCCCGGTACAGCGCGGCGTTGACGGTAAGCCCACCTCTATCAACAACGTGGAAACCTGGGCCAACATCCCGGTGATCATCGAAAAAGGAGCGCACGAGTACCGGAAGGTGGGGACCGAAAACAGCTCGGGGACCAAGATATTCAGCCTGGTGGGAAAGGTCAAGAACACCGGTCTGGTGGAAGTCCCCATGGGGATAAGCTTCCAGGAGATCATCCACGATATCGGCGGCGGTCCTTCGGATGAAGCCAAGATCAAGGCGGTACAGACCGGCGGTCCCTCCGGCGGATGTATCCCCTCCAGCATGTTCGACCTGACCATCGACTACGACAGCCTGACACAGGCAGGCTCCATGATGGGCTCGGGGGGCATGATCATCATGGACGAAAGCACCTGCATGGTGGATGTAGCCAGGTACTTCACCAGCTTTTTGAAAGATGAGTCCTGCGGTAAGTGCTTCATTTGCCGCAAGGGAACCCAGCGTATGTACGAGATCCTGGATGACATAACCAGTGGGCTGGGAACACCGGAGAGCCTGGACCTGCTGGAAGAACTGGGAGGAGTGGTGAAAGACACCTCCATGTGCGGCCTGGGCCAGACGGCTCCCAACCCGGTCCTGTCAACGCTCAAGCATTTTCGTCATGAGTACATGGAGCACATCAATCATCGTCGCTGCCCGGCTTCGATCTGCAAAGAGCTGGTGGGAGCTCCCTGCCAGTCCACCTGCCCCATCGGCACTGAAGCCTGGCGGTACGTAGCGCACATTTCCCGGAGCGAATACGAAGAGGCCTACCAGGCCATTCGCGACGCCAACCCGTTCCCCTCCGTGTGCGCCCGGGTATGCCACCATCCCTGCGAAGATAAGTGCCGGGCGGGTACCAGCGGCGGGCAATCGCTGGCCATCCGGGCCCTGAAACGGTTCATCACGGATCGTATCGAACCGGGAGTGTACAGCCCCGAATTGCTCCAGGACGAGTTTGCCGGACAGAAGAAGATAGCGGTGGTCGGTTCCGGTCCCGCCGGGCTGACAGCAGCCTACTACCTGTCGCTCAAGGGGTACAAGATCACCGTCTTCGACTCGGACGATGAGCCAGGGGGAATGCTCCTGTCGTGTATCCCGGCCTACCGGATGCCCCGGGAAACGCTGAAGAAAGAGATAGCCGCCATTCTCAACGATAATGTAACCCTGAAATGCGGTACGCGCCTGGGTAGTGACATTACCGTGGACGGTTTGTTCGGCGATGGTTTCGAGGCGGTCTTCCTGGCCCTGGGAGCCCACAAGAGCCGTCCTCTGAATCTCGACGAGGAGAACATCGAAGGTATCAACTCCGCGCTTCGCTACCTCAAGGCGTTCAACCTGAAGGGTGAAAACCTGGCCCGCGGCCAGGTGGGGGTCATCGGCGGCGGCAATTCCGCCGTTGACGCTGCACGAGTAGCGCTTCGCCAGAAGAATGTTGATAAGGTCACCATCTTCTACCGGCGCACCCGCAAGGAGATGCCTGCGCTTCACGAGGAAATCGAAGCGGCGCTGGAGGAAGGGATCACAATCCTTCCCCTGGTGTCGCCGGTAAAGATCCTCTCGGCCAGCGGCCAGCTCAGCGGTGTGGAGTTTATTAAAAACAAGCTGGGTGACGTCGACTCCAGCGGCCGGCGCCGGCCGGTAGCCGTTCCCGGGACCGAGTACACGGTCAACCTGGACACTCTGCTGCTTTCCATCGGTGATATGCCCGATGTTGATTACATCCCCTCCATGGATATCGATGTTACCAGCTGGGGCACCATCAAGGTTGACCCGGCTACCCTGGTTACCAGCAAGAAGGGCGTGTTCGCCGGGGGTGACGTGGTTACCGGGCCCAATACCGTAGTCGAGGCTATTGCCGACGGCAAGAAAGTGGCGGTGATGATCGACCGTTACCTGCGCGGGCAGAAGCTCGAGGAACTGCCTGCGCTGTCCCTACCTGATATCTATATTAAATCGGCTGACACCGGTGATGAGGACCTGTCGGAGGCGGGCAGAATCAAGATCCCGACCAGTCCGGTGGAGACCCGCACCCGGGGCATGGATGAAGTGGAGATAACACTGACTGTCAAGGAAGCAACGCTGGAATCACGAAGGTGTTTACGATGCGACCTGGAGTTCACGGAACCCAAGGTCGAGGAAGTAAAAAGCACCGTATTGGAGGTCGTCGATAATGATAACGTTGACTATTAACGGCCTGCAGGTTTCTATCCAGGAGGGTTCGACACTGCTGGAAGCCGCCGCGTTTCTGGGCTTTCCCATTCCCACCCTCTGCCATATGGAAGGGCTGTCCCCCTATGGCGCCTGCCGGCTCTGTGTGGTGGAAATCGGGAAAGGGGAGCGCTCCAAGCTGGTCACATCCTGTACCTATCCCGCCGAGGAAGGTCTGGTGGTCAGGACTGCTTCCAACCGGGTGTTGAAAGCAAGGAAAATGATCATCGAACTGCTGCTGGCCACATGCCCGCAATCGAAAACAGTACAGGACCTGGCTTCAGCTCACGGTGTCAAGCAGCAGCGGTTCAAGCAGGAACATGAAGACTGTATCATGTGCGGTTTGTGCGTCAGGATGTGTAAGGAGCAGATGGTGGCGGAAGCTATCGGGTTTCAGAACCGGGGGGAAAACAGAGCGATCGGTACACCGTTTGACAAACATTCAGACGTCTGCCGTTTGTGCGGGGGCTGCATCTATGTATGTCCCGCCTGCCAGCTGAGGTGCACGTTCAGCGATCCTGACAAGGTCATCTGCGGCGGATGCGCCAACCTGGAACCGCCCTGTGCGGAGCGGGAACAGTTTGACGATATGATGTGTTACATGGAACCGTGTGTTGCGTGTGAAATAGTCAAAAGTGAAGAAGAAAAGAAAAACAAGGAATCATAGGTTTTAAACGTAGTTATAAGGAGGAGACTGGAAATGACCAGAACACTGACGAGAACGAATGCTACAGCCGCTACCCTCACCAAGAACAGAACCGAGGGATCGGTAGTATCCACGTCGGGAATGTGCGTGACGTGCGTGGACGGATGTATCGGGATGTGTGAAATAGGCAAGTCTGCCTACCGGGGACACGAGGTAATCTATCCTCAGCCCTTCGGAGTTATTACTGCTGCCGCCGAGAAGACCTTCCCGGTGGACTACTCCCATCTGAGCATCATGGGGACCGCCGTAGGAGCTCATGGCGTAGAGGCTGACAGCGACAAAGCCATCTTCCCTGCGGTTGATATCGGTGTCACTTTCGGGCACGACAACGGGCTCAAATTCAAAATGCCGTTTATCGTTCCCGGACTCGGATCTACCAACGTGGCCAAAAACAACTGGGAAGGGCTGGCTATCGGCTCCGCCCTGGCCGGCACCGGTCTCACCATCGGTGAGAACGTAGTGGGTATGGATCCCGAATCCAGGCTTGTCGATGGCCGTGTGGTCGATACCGTAGACATGAAAAACAGGATCAAGCTTTTCAAGGATTTTCAGCGGGACGGTTACGGAGCCATCATCGCCCAGGAGAACGTGGAAGACAGCCGCCTGGGCACTCTGGAGTACGCCATCAAAGAGCTTGGCGTGGATGCCGTGGAGCTCAAGTGGGGGCAGGGCGCCAAGGACATCGGCGGCGAGGTCAAGATCAGGAATTTGAAAAAAGCCCAGCTACTTTACAGCCGCGGCTACATCGTTCTGCCGAATCCCACCGATCCCGACGTCATCGAAGCCTTCGAGAAGAAAGCCTTCACCGAGTTCGAGCGCCACTCCCGTATCGGTATGGTGGAAGAAGAAACTTTTGCCGCCAGAGTACAGCAGGTTCGCGACGCCGGTGCCAAGTACGTGTTTCTGAAAACCGGCGCTTACCGTCCGGCCGACCTGGCCCGGGCGGTGAAGTACGTGTCCAAGTATAAGCTGGATCTGCTCACCGTGGACGCCGCCTCAGGCGGCACGGGTATGAGCCCCTGGCGCATGATGAACGAGTGGGGTATCCCGCCTGTAGAGATTCACACTCTGCTCTACCAGTACTGCAAGAAGATCGTCGATAAAGGCGGCCACCTGCCGGCCATCGCCGTGGCTGGCGGCTTCACCTTCGAAGACAAGATCTTCAAGGGATTGGCCATGGGCGCACCCTTCGTCAAGCTGGTGGGAATGGCCCGGGGACCGTTGGCTGCCGCCATGGTGGGCAAGACCATCGGTAAGACCATCGATCAGAACGATGTACCAGTCTACGTCTCCCGGTTCGGGAGGACCAAGGAGGAGATCTTCGTTACCGCCACCAAGCTCAGGCAGGAATTGGGCAAGGAAGCCTTCAACAAGATACCCACCGGCGCACTGGGACTCTACACCTACTACGAGCGGCTGGCCCAGGGGCTCAGGCAGATCATGTGCGGCTCCCGCAAGTTCGCCATCAAGTACCTGGAACGCAGCGACCTGGTAGCACTGACTCCGGCTGCCGCTGATATCACCGGGCTCAAGTATGTCATGGAAGCGGATGCTGACGAGGTAGACAAGATTCTTAATGCCTAAAAGGCATTGGCGCCTGATAGGCGTTGGCGCCTGAAACGGCTGATGATTATCTGATCTCGTCTGTGTTGCAGCTGATGTAGTGTTTACAGCTGGTGTAGTATAAACAAGGCCGGCGCACCTGACCTTTTTTAGGGTGAGGTGCCGCCGGTTTTTTCTTTCCTCCCGCTGTATGTTTATCCCCGACAAGGCCGGCACGGCAAACTTGATTAACGGTCTGGAATTATCCCGGAAAATGCAGTAGACTCTCAATAATGGAGGATAGGCAGACGATGACCGG
>CAYSPT010000054.1:2934-35300 GCA_964432985.1 uncultured bacterium | reverse complement strand
AGAGCCCGTTTAGTTGTCAAAATAGAGCACCTCTTCCACGTCGAGGTAGGCGAATATCAAATCGACCAGGGCCGGAATTATCTCGTATTTCTTCCGGTAATCCACCTGGTCCAGGTGGTGCTTCTTCCGGTCCAGAAAGGCACCCGGAAAATCGCTTACGATCAGAGCGGCGCCAAAAGTGGCCCCGGGATGGTGCTTAATTGCCTTGATCACCTCCGCCAGTTCTACATCAACGGTATCGATCCCCATTCCGAGCATGGACCGGACCATGGGCTGCGTTTCCATCAAGGGTGACACGACCCCCCGGTGTACTGTTGAGAAGATAATCCGGCCCGTCTTGTGTTTGCCGGCCATATCACTCCTGAAATCCGGGCCGCCGAAGGAAGGTGAAGCATAACGGTTGAAGCAGTTATCGGGAAAATCGGCCACAGTTTCTCCCCGGTGGTCGGTGACAGTTTCGGGGATTGTCAATGCATAATAGGGATAGTCTGTGTTAAGGGCGCCGGCGGAGCCTGAAAAGACCATCCGGCTGACACCGTTGGCAAGAGAGATCCTGGTAATTTCCGCAGCCATATCGCCGAAGATGGAGTGCATAGCTCCAATGTTGATCATGTACCGCCGCGCTCCCTTTGTATCTCTGAACGCGAACATGTCGTACTCCAGGGCTTCACCTTTCCCGCGCTTGTGAACGGGTCTGATCATTTTGGCCGTCAAATAGAGGTTAAGCCTATTGACACAGGGCAGCGTACTGCAGCTGCGATTCAACTCCTCCAACAGGTCATAGTAGTCATTTCCCCTGATGTTCCTGATGGACGGTACAGGTTTCTGCTCGTCCGCCAGATGGCGGAATAAATCCCGGAGCCTGGAGTTGCCCTGTTCATCCAGGCGGATTTCTATCTCTCTTTTTTCCCGCCCGGTGATGTACGTTTTCAAAAAAACTGCCGTTTTGTGCAGGATAACGCGTTTGCGGATTGTCTCACCAAGAATATCCAGGTAGCCGAGAATCACCGCCGCGTCTTTTCCCCCGCAAATCCAGGGAATATCTCTACGGTATTTTTTAACCATCTCTTCCTTGGCGGTGCACTTGAGGTTGTGATAAAAGTGGATTTTTTCAGGATCGAATCGTGTCTCCCCGGCTGTAACCATTTTGAGCATAGAGGCAATGTGCACGCGCATAAAATCGCCGAAGACATCGGTAAAAACGAGGGCGGTCCGGGTGCCGTCCATGGCCAGGTAGGTTCTCTTGCCCCACTGGCTATAGAAATTGTTGACCCGGTAGAATTCCCGGTAACCGTGTCTTTGAAGATACGGCAGGGCAATTCCGGCAGGGGTGTCAAAGAGATGAAGGTCCCATCCGGACAGTAATGCCTGCGAAACCGGCACCCGGCCCAGCCGCCGGTGGACATAGTGCTGCAAATCCACGATGGTGTGGGGCACATCGGGGTGCAGGTCCTTTGTTTCGGGAGAAAACCCGGCGGTAATGACAAAATTGTTGTCATCGCTGTATGATATCTGATCCGGGGTGATAACCTGTTCTTTCTCAAGTGCGGCAATATCTGTTTCCGGAACCAGGTTGAGATAATCTACCGAATACCTGATATGGGTTCGCACCCGGCGCTCTTGTAGAGCGGACAGAGGCTGACAGGAGCCTAGCTGACCGATGATCAGGTGCTCATAGGAAACCCGGTCGAACGTTGCCGGAACGCTGGCATAGATAGCTTCTTCAACGTTTTTCAGCCGTGTGGAAAAGCCTGTCAGTTCATCATCGCTGCGCAGGTCATTGCTCAGCCATTGCACAACCAGCCGGAGATTATCAAGGTCAATCGCCCGCTTGAAGACGAGAAGTGAGAATTCTTCGGATTCACGGGCAGCGGTGAGCGGTAATGCCCATACCTGAAGCAGCAGGCAGAGGACAATAAGCCATCTTCGTGAATAAAAGGAGTTTTTCATAGTCTCATTCCCGGCCGGTTTCCGCCTGAATATCCTCCTGGAATTATTACCTCTTTCTTTGGTATGTAAGAGTATAATAACAATCAAAGTGGTTTTCGGTCAAAGGTAATCAACTTCGGCTGACAAGCAATCTCATTTGGGAGGAAACATTGATGGCTTTTGTATACGATGAATTCAGCGTCAGGATGGCCGATGACGTTGCTTTGAGAACATTTTTGCTTCGTAAGCAGGGTGAAGATATTGTCACCAGACCGATCATTCTCGTAAGAACTCCCTATCTGTGTGACCGTGATCTGTTCCGAGACCTGTACTATGACGCAGCTGATTACTTCGACAGATGCGGATATTCCCTGGTCGTTCAGGCTATCCGTGGAACAAACGGGTCTGAAGGAGCTTTCAAATTATTCGATGCGCACGAGATCAATGACGGATTCGATACCGTTAACTGGATATCGCGCCAGGAGTTCTGTGATGGCACTATCGGTGCAATCGGCACATCTTACAATGGTTTTTGCGCCCTGGCGGCGGGAATCAGGAATCCCGAAGGGCTCAAAGTGATCATGGCCGGCGGAGCGCCGACCAATATAAAGACTGATTACTTCTTCCCCAACGGGACCCTTTCATTATTTACCCTGGATTATTTGCGCTATATGCAAGAGGGCGGGGAGATGGCGGATCCGAAGTTCGAAAAACGGATCGCAGAAACGATTCTGCACGAGACCAATCTCGCGGACTATGATCAGATAGTGTTTGGGTTTCCCATTCAGGAATGGAAAATACTGGCCCGCAACTTCCCGGTTTTTCAGCCTTCTTTCCTCGAAGAGCGTCAAATCTTCAACCGGCTGAAAGACATCACAGTTCCAACGTATCATATCGCCGGCCTGCGGTTTGACGGCAATTCCGGAGACGTTGTCAGAAATTTCATGGAAATCGACCGGAATTCTCCGGTCCGGGAAATACACAAGCTGATCCTGGGATATTGGGACCACACCAATTCGGTGCCGGATGGCGGCGAGAAAAAGCTGTCATCATTCATGCTAAAACGATTCAAGTCTCTCATGGATCATCATCTCAAGGGCAAGCCCTCAGACTTCAGCAATGAACCGAGAGTGCAACTGGAATCACATTTTCACGAAGGATTCATATCAGGTGACACCTACCCGTTACCGAATCTGAAAACAATCGAATACTACCTGGATTATGCTGATGGTCAACATCTTCTCTCTCAAGCACCACGATACGAGACAGATAAATCCAGCTACAGGTTCTACCCCCTGGAAAAGAATTCATGGAATCCAGCGGATAATCAATGCCTTTCTTTTTCTGGTGCGGTGAGTGAACAACTGGCTTTATCCGGAAGCGCCGAGGTAACGCTTTACCTGAGAATTGATGTGCCGCAGACAGACATATACTTGTTTTTCTATAAAGTGAAGGCCAATGGGGACGGAAATTATTTGGGCTGCCGGCCGGCACACAAGATTGTTGGGAAAAACAGAGTAATAAAGCTGGAGTTAACCGTAAGCCCTCTTCATGAACTGTTTGAGCCTGGTGAAACGCTGGGCATGGAAATCTCAAGCAATAATTTCCCCGTCCGGGCTCGTAACAGGAACAATGCACTTAAAACCTATTTTAAAGCCTTCAGGGATGCGCAAATAACGGTGCTGCATTCCGAAAGATATCCCAGTAAAATTCGTTTTCCGGCCGAAATCGGATAGCAGCAGAATTTTCATTATTGAAAAACACCGGGCCGAAGTGATAAATAGTGAATGAATAGTCTCGTTTGACAAGCTATAATTGAATATATTCAGGGAGAGGCGGTTGAAACCGTATCAAACAGCTCAAGCGCGATTTGGGATTGATCGATGTCTTCGCCCTCGCCACCGGGGCCATGGTGAGTTCCGGCATCTTCATACTGCCGGGACTGGCCCACGCCCAGGCGGGACCCGCGGTGGTGGTCTCGTACCTGCTCGCCGCCCTGATCGCGGTGACCGGCATGCTGAGCCAGGCTGAGCTGGTATCAGCCATGCCCCGGGCCGGCGGTACCTACTTCTACGTGACCCGCACCATGGGGCCGGCAGTGGGCACCGTAGACGGCCTGCTTACCTGGTTTTCCCTGACGTTGAAAAGCGCTTTCGCCCTGGTGGGTATGGCCGCCTTCACCCGCCTGGTGGTGGATATCGACATCCATCTCATCGCCGCCGGATTCTGCCTGGTGTTCGTTCTCATCAACATTCTCGGCGTAAAGGAAGCGGGGAAGGTCCAGCTGATCATGGTCACCGGCCTGCTCGGGATCATGATCTTCTACGTCGTCCGGGGGCTGCCCGCGGTGGACGTTCATCACTTCGTCCCGTTCGCTCCCTACGGGGTGACGAAAGTGCTCAGCACCGCCGGGCTGGTATTCGTAGCTTTCGGCGGGTTGCTCAAGGTGGCCAGCGTAGCCGAGGAGGTCCGTGAACCGGGACGGGTGGTGCCCCTGGGGATGATACTGTCCCTGTTGACGGTGAGCATTCTCTACGGACTGATCGTGTTTGTCACCTCGGGAGTGCTGGGTTCAGCCGAGCTCGATCACTCGCTGACGCCGATCTCAGACGGAGCAGCCGCTTTCATGGGCCGTGGAGGACGGATCGCCCTGAGTATCGCTGCTATCCTGGCCTTCGTTTCCACCGCCAACGCCGGCATCATGGCCGCTTCCCGGTACCCCCTGGCTCTCAGCCGCGACGGTCTGATTCCCCAGGCTATGGGTCGTATCAACGACCGGTTCAAAACGCCGCACGTGGCCATTCTGGTTACCGGGGCGCTCATGTTAGCCGTCATGTTTCTCGACCTGACGGTCCTGGTCAAGGCGGCGTCAGCCGTGTTGATATTGACCTATATTTTCGCCTGCCTGTCGGTGATCATCCTTCGTGAAAGCCGCGTGGAAAACTACCGTCCCCGGTACCGCGCTCCTCTCTATCCCTGGCTGCAGGCGGTGGGAATCATCTGCCTGCTGCTCCTGCTGGTGGAGATGGGAACGGAAATCCTGTGGACGAGCCTGGCCCTGGTGGGCGCCGGTTTGTTCGCCTACTGGTTCTATGGCCGTATCCGGGCGGGCCGCGAGTACGCATTGCTTCACCTGATAGAGCGGATCACCGACCGGGCGCTGGTTGACGGAACGTTGGAAAACGAACTCAAGGAGATCATCCGGGAGCGGGACAACATCGTCAAGGACCGTTTCGATCACCTGGTGGAGCAATGCCCGGTCCTGGACATCGAGGACTCCATGTCCAAGGATGATTTTTTCCGGCTGGTGGCGGAGAAGATGGCTTCTTTCTCGCTCGAACGTTGTATTCTGCCCGCGGTGCTGCACGCGGAAATGCTGGGACGGGAGCGGGAGAGCCACACGGTTATCGCACCGGGACTGGCGGTCCCCCACGTGGTCATCGACGGCAAGAAGTCCTTCGGAATCCTGATGGCCCGCTGCCGGGAGGGGATCGTGTTCGCCGAAGACGAGCCGCCGGTTACCGCCGTGTTCGTGCTGGTAGGGACCGCCGACGAGCGGAATTACCATCTCCGGGCGCTTTCGGCCATCGCCCAGGTGGTGCAGGACCCGCACTTCATGAAGCGATGGATGCAGGCTAAAAACGAGCAGTCACTGCGGGACGTGGTCCTGCTGGGAGAACGTCGCAGGAACTGAAAATGCCGCCGGCACTAAAACTAAGGGATGGGATTCTCACATGCAAAAAGGTTTGAAACGGGAACTCGGGCTTCTGGACGTGTTTTGCCTGGCTTCCGGGGCCATGATCAGTTCAGGGTTGTTCATACTGCCCGGGCTCGCCTACGCCAAGAGCGGCCCCGCCCTGATTTTCGCCTACGTCCTGGCCGGGATACTGGTAATCCCGGCTCTGCTGGCCAAGGCGGAACTGGCCACCGCCATGCCCAAGGCGGGGGGCGTTTATTTCTTTATCGAGCGGAGCCTGGGGGCCGCCGCCGGAACCGTAGGAGGGATGGCCAGCTGGTTTTCCCTGAGCTTCAAAAGCGCCTTCGCCCTGATGGGAATGGGTACCTTCGCCATACTGGTCTATCCCGAGATATCACCGTTGCAGATAAAGATGATCGCCGTCGGATTCTGCTTGACTTTCATGTTCATCAATATAGTGGGTGTAAAACACACCGGGCGGCTCCAGGTACACCTGGTTCTCGTCCTTTTCGGGATTCTTATCCTGTACGTGCTCGGTGGCTGTTCGTTCATCAATCACCAGAATTTCATACCGTTCATGCCTTTCGGTTTCGGCTCGGTGTTTGCCACCGCCGGCCTTGTTTTTGTTTCGTTCGGCGGTTTGACCAAGGTGACCTGCGTTTCGGAAGAGGTGAAGAACCCGGGCCGCAACATTCCTCTCGGGATGGTGCTGGCATTCGTCACGGTGATGATTTTGTATGTCCTGGTCATCTTCGTGACCGTGGGGCTGGTCGATCCGCAGAAACTTGCTGACACCACCATTCCCATCTCACTGGGCGCCGGCACGTTCACGGGAACCTTCGGGATCGTGGTGCTGGCCCTGGCGGCCATCCTGGCCTTCGTCACCACCGCCAACGGGGCCATCCTGTCGGCCTCCCGGAACCTGCTGGCCATCAGCCGGGACCAGATCCTGCCCGGGATCTTCAGCAAGCTGAACGCCAGGTTCCGCACTCCCCACGTCCCCATAATCTTCACCGCCCTGTTCATGATCGCTGTGATACTGTTCCTGGACCTGGAAGACCTGGCCAAGACGGCTTCCACGCTCAAGATACTGCTCTTCACCCTGGTGAATATATCGCTCATCGTCATGCGGGAGAGCAAGATCCAGAACTACCGTCCCACCTTCCGTTCGCCGCTCTATCCGTGGATATACATCATTGGGATCGTGGGCTACCTCTTCCTTCTCTCTCAGATTGGAAAAGTTCCCCTGCTGATCGCCGGAGGGTTTATCATCGTGTCCCTGGTCTGGTACATGATCTACGCCCGGGCCCAGATAGGCCGTTTTTCGGCCCTGATACACGTTATCGAGCGGATCACCGACTCGAAGCTGGTTGACAATTCACTGCACAGCGAGCTGAAGGATATTCTGATCGAGCGGGACGGTATCGTCGAGGACAGGTTCGACGAGCTTATCAAGAAATGCGTCATACTGGACGTGCCGAACGCCTCCACGGATGACGAGATCTTTTCGCTGCTGGCCGAGACCATCTCCCAAGACCTGGAACTGGATCAAAAGGCGCTCTACGAGCTTTTCTGGGAGCGTGAGAAGCAATCCAGCACCGTGCTGGCACCGGGGCTGGCGGTGCCTCACATCGTCCTCGAGGGGACCGGCAAGTTCGACATCGTCATGGTCCGCTGCCGGGAAGGGATTAAATTTTCCTGCACCCCGCACCCGGTCCACACCCTCTTCGCCCTGGTGGGCTCAATTGACGAGCGCAATTTCCACCTCCGGGCCCTGTCGGCCATCGCCCAGATCGTCCAGGATAAGGAATTCGATGAAAACTGGATGAAAGCCCGGAGTATAGAAGCTTTGAGAGATATTGTACTCCTGGCGGAACGGAAACGGATTAAGGCCGGGTAGCGAGTTTCTCAGGTTGGAGTTTCTCCGGGTTGATCTTCTTCAGCCGCCGGCAGCGGATGGAACTATTCGAACAGGCTGTCGAATATTTCTACGAGTTTATCCACTTCATTGTACTTGATGGGTTTGGGCACAAACGTATCTACGTTGAGCTTCATCCGCTCCGTATCTTCGCTGTCGAGCAGGCTTGACATGGCCACAATTTTGACCGTCTCGATCTCCGCTTTTTTCAGTTTATCGATGATCTGCCAGCCCGGCATTTCGGCCATGACCATATCCACCATAACTATATCGGGAACTTCTTTTCTAAATGATCTAAAGAATGCGTCGATGTTCGAGTGACCGCGAACCACGTGTCCCATGGCTTCCAGTGCCGTTTTCAATAAAAAAACAAAATCCTTATCATCATCGATAATCAAAACGGAGTAAGTTCTGCCCATTTTTCTTCGCCTCCTGCAACGGAAGGTTATCCTCTTCCGGAATGGTTGCTTTCGCTGTATTGTAATCCCAATGATAGTTCGTGGCAAGAGTGGCAGGGAATTTAACCTCTGTCTCAGCAGGCTATTTGGCTGCGCTAGCAGGCAATTGACACGCCGTCACACAGGCAGTAGGGAAGAAAGTCCCCGGGGCTGTCGTCCGGGTGCTCTATGATCTCCCTGGATGCCCCCAGAAAATCTTCGCCCAGCAGACGGTAGATGTTTGCTGACAGCATCGGCCCCTTGACCGCGCCGCAGATACGGCCGTGGCGGACACGAAAGCCCAGCCAGAGCTTACCGGAAAAGTCACCGTCGATAATGCTGCCCATGGGGCCCATCAGGGAGGTAACCAGGATACCGTCATCCAGTTCTTCGATCATCTCCCGCAGGAACCTGGTTCCGGGTTCCATGACCCGGTTGGAAGTAGCCGCTTTCGGTTGATTCTCCCGGTACGGCATGGGATACCGGAATCCGTTGCCGGTGGGCGCGGCACCGGTCAGATTGGCGCTTTCCAGGTTGTGGACGAAATCCCGCAGGACACCCTTTTCCACCAGGCAGCGACGCCTGGTGGGAACTCCCTCGTCGTCAAACGGCACGGACATGTGGAAGCCGGGTATGGTGGGATCGTCGTACAGAGTAATTCTCTTATCCAGTATCCGCTGCCCCAGCCTGTCCCGCAGAGGACTGGTACCCCGGGCGCAGTTCATCCCGTTTAATCCGGCTTCCAGGGGCCGCAGCAAATGGGCCAGGGCCGTGGGAGAGAACAGCATCCGGTACCGGCCGGTAGATATGTCGGCGCTTGTGCGGCCTCTTTCCAGGTCCCTGATCACTTTTTCGCTCATCGGGGTGCAGTCGAGGTCTTCAGGCGTACGAAATACCCGGGAACGGTACAACGTGATGAAACCGCTTTCCTTCACCAGCTCCGCCATGCATCCGATGGACAGGAGGTTGCGGCGGTACGACCGGTCGGTTCCGGCGGAGTTCACCAGCCGCACCTGCTCGTCGAAACGCAGGAAGAAGATGTTCAGGTGCGGGCCGGTCAGAGACCGGGTGAACTTCGTATAGATTTGCCGGGCAAATTCCTTACCCTTTTCGATCAGGTCCGCCTGATCGATTTCGTCAAGCAGCGGGTTGTAAAATCCGTCAGCCTGCTCCCGGTCCATGGGTATGTTGTGAAACGTAAGTCCGGTTTCACGGCCGGCCCTGGTCATCTCACCCAACTCCGTTACTATCCGGGGGGCCTGGTTTATGTCCTGGGTGATGGAGAAAGCAAGCCGCCCATCCCTGATAAACCTGATGGCGTAGACGTTCTGCTGCAACATGTTGAAATCGTTCGGTACACCGTCGAGAAGCGTCAATTTACCGGAAGACCGCTTCATATGAAACACTTCGTACTGATCGGCGTTTTTCTCCAGTTCGGCGATCAAACGGTCCACGTTCACTCACCCCCCACCAGCACGTCGCTGATCCTGACGTGCGGCCCGCCGAAGGAACACGGCAGCGGGTACTGTCCCCTTTTTCCGCAGCCGCCTGAATCTTCGATCAACCTGAAATCATCACCCACCATGTCTATGTTAAGCAGCGTTTTGAACAGGTCTCCCGAAAGCTCGATGTCGCGGACCAGTTCACACAGTTTCCCGTCCCGCACCATGTATCCGTAGACCGGGGAAAAGACGAAGGAGTCGCCGCTGCTTCCGCCTCCCAGGGCTTTACAGCAGTAGAGCCCCTGTCCGGTCCCGCGGAGCATGTCATCGAAGGTGTCGTTACCCGGCTCGATACAGGTGCTGCGCATCCGTACGATAGGCGGATGGCGGTAATTGATGGCCCGGGCCGAACCGGTGGACCCGGTACCCATCTTGAAGGCTGTCAAACGGGAGTGGAGATGGCCGGCAATAAGGCCGTTTTTTATAAGATACGTCTTCTCGGCGGTCACTCCCTCGTCGTCGAAAGGCACGAAACCCCGGCCGGCCACCAGGCCCGAATCGTAGACATTCAGTTTAGACGACCCGATCCGGCGGCCAAGGGCCATCATTTCCATCTTCTTTTTATCGATGACGATATGGTCCGCTTCCGCCTTGTGCCCGAACGCCTCGTGGATGAACACCCCGGTCAGTGCCTGGTCCATGATGATGGGGTATCGGCCACCCTTCACCTTTGGAGCCGCGGTCAGCTTGACGGCCATCTCGCAGATTCGGGGTATCTCCTGCTGGAGGGTAAGAATCTCTGAATAATCGTCGGACGACCCCACAGAAAAAAGGTCCCTCTGGGTGACGCCGTCACGGTTGGCGGTGAGGCTCGCTTTGGCGCCCAGGTCCATGATTTCACGGTAGGTTTCCGTGCCGTCCGTGTTGATAAAGGAAACTCGGGAGAAGAACTCGTTGTAGCGGCAGTCGGTGGTGACAATGCAGTCGGAGAATCTTTTCATCATCCGGTCGCATGTCCGCAAAAACTCCAGTTTATCGGTGAGCGGTACATCCCGGGGATCGGTCTTTAATTCCGGCCGGTGCTCCAGGCGCACCGCTTCCACCGGGGCCAGGGCCGCCGCGCCGGAGCTCACCGCCGGAGAAATAGCTATCAGCTCCTTTATGGTTTCGTCAAGCGTATCCGGGTCGATGATGGAAGCGAAGGTCACGCCGCCTTCATGAATGACCCGCACCGCGTATCCCGATTTCCGTTTCCGGCTGACGGATTCCCGGTCGTCGTCGATGACGATGGCCAGGTACTCGTGCTCCTCTTCCCTTATCTCCAGGTAATCAACCCGCCCCGAGTATTTATCGATAAGTTTCCGGCTGATAGGATTCATAGTCACTCTCCAGTTTTGGCTTTTCTGATAACAATGCCGGTTTCTTTTGGCACGATGTGATTTTAACAGTTCCCGGTCCCTGTTGTAAAATCCCCGGTTTGCTTTTAAAAAAGCAGCACAGTATGCTTATTGTATCGCGGTGCTGTTGAAGAACCCGGGATAATTATGAGCGCACGCGGTACCCCAGGTGTACGGGCGGGAGGTCTTCAAGATGAGCGACGACGTCGAAAGTCCGGGGATAAAGCTCTGGGTCTTTTTCATCGGTGTCATCGCCCGGGCGCGGGATTACCGTGTTTCCACACCAGGTAGACCTTGCCGTGGCGCTCTTCATCCAGGACTGCCTCCACCCGGTACTCCAACCCCAGGTCCTTGAACAACGCCTCGTAATCGTGGGCGAAGTAATACGATGTGCGGCCGTAGGATTCCTGGTGCGCGGCAGTCTCGTAAAAACGGGCGCTCCGGGCGATACGCATTATTTCGGTGATGTACCTCTTGATGTCCGGCGGGGGGACATGGATGAGCGTAACATTGGTGCAGGCGATATCGAACGCTTCGTCTTCGAAGGGAAGAGATTTCCCGTCTGTTTCCAGGAACCGGATATCGGGGTGAGCGGCCAGCTCTTCTCTCGACCGCTCCACCATGGAAGGGCTGATATCTATTCCGGTAAGGGCCAGGTGCGGGAAGCGGGCGCGGATGGCCTTGATGGCCTCCCCATAACCGCAGCCGACTTCGATCAGGGTCCGTCCGGCGAGTTTTTCCAGCCCCCTGGTCCGTATGGCATTACTCCAGCGCACGTCTTCATCGACCTGGTAGTTTTTGCCCCGCCTGGTCCAGTAGCGTTTGGCGTCGTAGTAGGTGCGTTGCTTGTCTCCGAATGTTCTGGTCTTTTCATCTTCGAACTGTTTGTTGATGATGGCGGCAATGGAGCGGGCCTGCTGGTGCCCGGGTTTGAGCGCCAGGGTCTTGAGAAGATGATGGAGGCACTCTTCGAGGAACCGCTGCTGCGCACCCGTGCCGGCAGCGTAATGGTGGTGCTGCCAGAACACCTTGAACATCAGGAAATGAAGCTCCGCTTCCAGGTCCTCTTCCGGGATACCTTTTTTCAGCTCCGGTTTGAAGAGCTGCTCCAAAGGAAACAATTCCCGCATGGTTTGAAGCATTTTAAGCGCGGACAGGCACCGGTCCTCCAGTTCGTCCCCGGCGGCGCTTCCGCCACTTGCCCGAAGCGAGTACAGGGCTTCGGGAAGACAGGTGAACTCTTCCGTATGGCATACCAGCCGGGCCAGGTACTCCCCGGAAGGGTCCTTGATCGAGGTATCGTAAAGACCGGCTTTTTCAACCAGTGCGCTGGGGACCATCATGGACAGCTCGGGGATGATGTTCTTGCCGGCGCCGAACAGGACGGGAACGATATTTTCGCGGCGGTAGCTTCCGAAACGACACACGCCTTCTTCAGCGTTACCCTGCAGGTCCATCATTGCAAACCAGCAGAAAACCGCCCGTTCGGTGACGGACGAACCTGGGCGCGTTTTCGAGCCTGAGAACGAGGTCGAGCCCATAAGCGCTGCCAGCTCCTTTTCGAGCAGCTCCGGGGCGCAGCGGTCACGGGCCCCCACCCACACCTGGTACTCGCCCCGGCAGTGGTTCCGGGCGGTGTTCTTCGAGTCTGCTTCCCCGGTGTGGTCCTTCCGGATGAGCGTGATGCGCCGGTCGGATAATCGGGACACGACATCAGCCGTGTCGTCGGACGACTCGTCGTCCACCACGATGAGTTCAAGGTGCGGATAGGTCTGCCCAAGGACGCTTCGCACCGATTCTTCGATGGTGCTTTCGCAGTTGCGGGCGTACATAAGCACGCTTATCAGGGGAGAATTCTGTCCGGTGCTGCCAGGAGGCGTCGTCCGGTCGCGGGGGCTCATGAAAACCATTATACACCTGATACCCGGTTCAGCCGGACAGATAAGACAAAGAAAATCAAGTTTCCTGTATATGCCCCATCGGTTTCTGCAAAGGCCCTATCGTAATCGGCAAAAAAACCTGCCGCGCTCGGCTAAGATGAATTATTCCGCAAGCGGTAAGACAATGGCTTTACTCCGTTAACGGTGCCGGAGTGTCAGCGACGTATTCCACCCCGTTTTCGTCGAACCAGTCCTTGGCCAGACCGTCCTTGCGGGTGCCCACCGCCAGGACGTTGTAGATCCCGTCGCTGTCGGCTGTAACAGTGATGGCGGTCTGCCCGGGGTTCACCTTGCCGTAGGCCCGGCCGAAGTGCTCCTCGGCGGACACCCAGACCTGCACATCCTCGTTCAGGTGCTTGAAGTAATCGGGAAGGTCGATGACGGCTTCCCCGCCGGTTACCTCAACCTGGAAGCGGTACAGGTTGTCGCCCCGGGTGGGACTCTCCACGAAACAGTGCCTGAGGCGGTAGCCGGCCTCCTTCTTCTCCGGGTCGGGGTGTGGGATGTCGAACGAGCCGCTGCTCTTTGACAGCGAACCGTTCACATGCAGTGTAGAGGTGGGAGTGTCGGTGCCGATGCCGACGCTGCCATCTTCCTTAATCGTTACATACTCACTTGAGTCCATGCCAATTTGGAGAATCCGGGTAGTATCATGATGCGTAATATGCCAAACATCAGCGGTACTGCCAACGAACTTGATACCAGTATTGTATCCTGAATCGGCCTGCACTTTAATAAACCGGTCTCCTGTTCCACTAAGCGAACCTACCTGCAATAACTCAGTCGGGCTTGTGGTGCCGATACCGACGTTGCCGTCGTTCTTGATTACCATTTCCGTCGTCCCGCCTATGAGGAACTCATGGGCATAGGGTGAAGATTCGGCAGCGGCATTGTAGTTGAGACCCCCGTTGTAATCAGCGTAAATTTCAGACAAACGGTCCGCACCACCGATCTTACCCACTAATTTAAGATATGCCGCAGCATCAGATCCTGTCGATCGCAGTTGGAGCGCCGTATGGGAAGCATCTCTGATCTCCATCGTAGTTGCCGGGGCGGTGGTGCCGATACCGAAGTTGCCGCTGGTATCAAGAACGGCTTTAGTAATACGGCCAATGCCAAAGTGCACGTCATGATTACTGTCCGATCCGAACATAACTGAATCTCCCGCATTCATCAAGGCGCGAGCGGTGGGTGATATTACCCGTATTTCTCCCCAGGATGCGGTCGTTGAAAATGATGATATTTGGTTACTCGTTGAAACAACATCGAGCAGCACACCCGGCGTGGTGGTGCCGATGCCGACGTTGCCGGTGTCGGCGATTGTCATCCGGGAGCTCCAGTCGCCATCCGAATCCCGCTTGGTAAAGAAATCCAATTGACCGGGGATTTTGCCGTCGGCCACCGTGCCCGTGACCTTGGCCTGGATTTGCGCCGCTGGTTCGAAACTGTCGCCGTCATAACCGTTCCACCGGTAGGTCCCGAGCAGGTTGGTATCGGCCACTGTTGTGGGAGAAGCGGATGTCCCGTTTGCGCGTTGGAGAAAATAGTTAGAGTAATTGCCGTAGTAGGTATTCCAGATGTTGGCACCAACGACATCAAGCGCTGCGCCTGGGCTGGTGGTGCCGATACCGACGTTGCCGGTGGCCAGCACAGCCAGCACCGGAGCCGTATCCGCTGATGTACCCCCGGCCCAGACATCACCCGTATCTGAAACCCGCATCATGTATGAACTACCGTATGCCATCGAAAAATCCTGAGGATTGCTTCCCGCATCAGGAAGAGCATTCAGCTTCCAGACATCACTGGCGCCGCCGGCCTGCATCCTGATCTGTGCCCCATTTAAGCTGTTGGTTGATTCTGCGAATAACACCCCGCTACTCGCGCGTACGTGAAGGGGATAACTGGGTGCTGTGGTGCCGATACCGACGTTGCCTTTCAATGCGGTGGTGGTTATGTTGTCGTTGCCGAGCACGACGGTGTTGGCGCCGAGTCCGATAGCCATGTAGCCGATAACGATGGAATTGTTGTCGCTGTCGTTATAGCCTCTGACGTTGGATCCTATGTAGATACTGTTATCAGGCGAGACTAGATTGGTGGACCCGTCGGCCTGCTTCGATCCCGCATTATAGCCAAGAGCGACATTGTACGAGCCGGTGGTGTTGTTGTAAAGGGCCGAGGAGCCTGAAGTCACGTTACCAAGGCCAGTGGTGGTGGAGTAGAGCCCCTTGTTGCCGAAAGCTGTGTTATATTGGCCGGATGTGTTGCTTTTTAGACTTTGATAGCCTACCGCAGAGTTGTAATTACCACCGATGTTAGCATCGAGGGCTTCACGGCCAAAAGCCGAGTTACTAATACCAGTACTGTTGACCCTGAGGCTGTAGTAGCCAACAGCCGTGTTGGACGAACCGGTGGTGTTGGAAGTCAGTGCATTTCTACCAATACCGGTATTCGCATTACTGCCGTCATCATTGGCGCCGCTGCCCGAACCGAGGAAGAGACTTGATGTATCGTACTTCGCATCGGAAAGATCGTTGAGCGCCGATGCGCCGCCGGCGGTTGCCCAGCTGAGAGTGCCGGAGCCATTGGTGGAAAGGACCTGGTCGGCGGTACCGTCCGCCGCCGGGAGGATGTAGGTGGTGCTGCCCGCCTCCGCCGCCGGGGCAAGGCCGACATAGCCGGAGGTGGAACCGGAGAGGTGCAGGGTGCCCTTGACGTCGAGCTTCTCACCCGGAGTATCGGAGCCGATGCCGACGTTGCCAGAGCCGTCGACAACTAATCCCGTAACGCCTGCTGCGCCTCTGAGGTGGACGGTGCCCACCACCTCCAGTGTCGCACCGATGGTGGTGGTGCCGATGCCGACGTTGGCGTTGAAGGTCAACGTTTCCTCTACGAAATCGCCGTAGATCAGCGGGGTGCTGTCATTGTCGTTCGAGCTGTCGATGTAGAGCTTGTTCGAGCCCGTTTCGGCGTAGCCGGCCTTGCTCCCGATAAAGACATTGTACCCTCCGAGTGCGCTGTACCCGGCGGCATTACCCACAAACACGTTCTTGTACCCGGTCTGGTTATTATGCCCCGCGCTCGGCCCGACCCCGACGTTATATGCGGCGCTGGTGCCATTCCGGAGCGCATAGTACCCAACAGCGACGTTACTGCTGCCCGAGGTGGCGTACTGCATCGCGTTGCAGCCGGCCGCGATATTGGTTTCACCGGTAGTGAGGGCGCTCAAGGTATTGATACCGACGGCCGTGTTGTAATTGCCGGTGGTGGAGAGGCCGCTCATGGCGCTGTATCCCAGCGCCGTGTTGTAATCGGTTGAGGTACCGCCCTTGAGCGCGTCGTTACCCACAGCGACGTTGCTGTTCCCGTCGGTATTGGCATTCAGGGCCCGGTAGCCCATGGCCACGTTACCATTACCGGTGGTATTGCTGGCGAGTGTCGTGTAGCCCACCCCCACGTTTTGGTAGCCGGTGGTGTTGGCGGTGAGAGTATCTATACCAACTGCCACGTTCCTGTTGGTTGAGCCATCGTCATTGGCGCCGCTTCCCGAGCCGAGGAACACGCAGCTGGCATCCGTTATCACGTCGGAGAGGTCGGTGAGCGCCGAGGCGCCGCCGGCGGTGGCCCAGCTGAGGGTGCCGGAGCCGTCGGTGGTGAGCACCTGGTCGGCGGTTCCGTCCGCAGCCGGTAGGGTCCAGGCCACATCTGCCGCCACAGTGGCAGGGGATTTCAGTGAGACGTAGTTGCTGCTGTCGGAATCTTTCAGCTTCAGTTCGCCCTGGGCCTGCAGGGAGACATTGCCGACGACGTCGAGTGTTTCGGCAGGCGCGGTGGTGCCGATGCCGACGTTGCCGGCGTTGGTGATGCGCATGGCTTCACTGTTCTCCGTGGTGAAGGTGATAATGCCGTCGGTGCCGGTGTCGGTGGTGGCTACCTGCGTGTCGTCGGTGGTTATGTTGCTGCCGCCGCTCAGGTTGGTCAGGGCGGAGCCGTCAAGGGAGGCGAAATACGTCGAGCTTATGGCCGGGATCTTACCGGTGGCGTCCACCAGGTCGACGTTGCCGGATCCGAACTGGGCGCCTCCCTGCACGTCGAGCAGCGCCGCAGGCGCGGGAGTGCCGATACCGACGTTGCCGCCTTGTCCTTGCAAAACTAAATGTGCCACTGAGTGAGAAGTTTCACCTTCACCCATTTTGATGAAATCGTGCCATGTAGTATCATCCGATAACTTTGCGCGAAATGTGTTGGATCCAGCAGCGTTGTTTCTGTAAATTTCCCACCCAAAAGTTCCATCTGCTCGTGTTAATGCGATAGATTGGTCGCCACTATCAGATAAATGTAATTTTGCACCTGGGTTGGTTGTCCCGATTCCGACCTTGCCGTCGGCGGTGATGCGCATGGCTTCACTGTTTTCCGTGGTGAAGGTGATAATGCCGTCGGTGCCGGTGTCGGTGGTGGCTACCTGCGTGTCGTCGGTGGTTATGTTGGTCGCTGTTCCTCCGCTGGCGGTGGCCCAGCTGAGGACGCCGGAGCCGTCGGTGGTGAGCACCTGGTCGGCGGTTCCGTCCGCAGCCGGTAGGGTCCAGGCCACATCTGCCGCCACAGTGGCAGGGGATTTCAGTGAGACGTAGTTGCTGCTGTCGGAATCTTTCAGCTTCAGTTCGCCCTGGGCGCGCAAGGCGACGTTGCCCACGACGTCGAGCTTCTCTCCCGGAGTATCGGTGCCGATTCCGACGTTGCCTTTCAAGGCGGTCTTTGTGATGCTGCCGTTGCCGAGCACGACGGAGTTGGCGCCGATACCGATGGCCTGGTATCCGATAACGATGGAGTTGTTGTCGCTGTTGTTGAGCCCTCTTGACTCGTTACCAATATAGATACTGTTCGCAGGCGTGGTTAACGCTGTACTGCCATCCGCCTGGAATAATCCAGCCTGAAAACCAATAGCTACATTATTATCTCCCGAAGAAGAATTCTTGAGAGCTTCATTACCAACACCCGTGTTTTTGCTGCCTGAAGTGCCAAACAAAGCCTGGTCTCCCACCGCGGTGTTATAGTGGCCTGCCGTGTTTGAGTAGAGGGCCTTGATGCCCAGCGCCGTGCAGGAGCCGACGGCGTTGCTGGCGCTGTAGAGAGCTTCCTTGCCCACCGCCGTGTTGTGGTAGCCTGATGTTAGCGATTTGGCTGCGTGGTAGCCGATCGCGGTATTCCAGTAACCGGTGGTATTGGCGCCGAGGGCGGAGATCCCGACGGCTGTATTCATCAAGTTGGTGCCGTCTTTATTGGCGCCGCTTCCCGTGCCGATGAAGACGCTGGCAGCGTCCGCCACCGCGTCGGAAAGGTCATTGATAACCGACGCTCCACCGCCGCCGGCGGTGGCCCAGCTGAGGGTGCCGGAGCCGTCGGTTTTGAGGACCTGGTCGGCGGTGCCGTCCGCCGCCGGGAGGGTCCAGGCCACATCTGCCGCCACGGTGGCAGGGGATTTCAGTGAGACGAAGTTGCTGCTGTCGGAATCTTTCAGCTTCAGCTCACCCTGGGCCCGCAGAGCGACGTTGCCGGCGACGTCAAGCTTTTCGGCAGGATCGGTATTGCCGATTCCGATGTTGCCGCCGTCGGGTACCAACGCAATGTTATTGGTAGAATAAAAAATCCTGAGAGCTGGTTTACTGCTCCCATAATTGAACATGTAGAACTGATCACCGTAAGCATTCATTTGGAACAAATCGGAAGCATCCTCCTGGAACATGATTTGGGAAGTGTTGCCCGAGGCTCCCCTTTGCAGGAAAAGGGTGGCGTTTGCACCGGATTCGATCCTGATGTTCCCATCGGTGGCATTATAGACGTGAAATGGCGATCCCGGAGTGGTGGTTCCGATGCCGACCTTGCCGCTGGCGTAGTTGATGCCGCCGGTAACGTCGTCCCACTGGCTGCTGCCGCCGCCGGCGGTGGCCCAGCTTAAAGTGCCGGAGCCGTCGGTGGAGAGGACCTGGTCAGCAGTGCCGTCCGCAGCCGGGAGGATGTAGGTGGTGCTGCCCGCCGCTGCTGCCGGAGCAAGACCCACGTGGCCGGATGTAGAACCGGAGAGACGAATCTCACCCTTCACGTCAAGCGTGCTTCCAGGCAGCGTGCTGCCGATGCCTACCTTACCGTCGTTTGTTATGGAGAAACTCTTCCCTCCTCCGGCAGTGGCAGTCTGAAATGCGAACCAGCCGTTACTGGCACCGTTGTTTTCAATATACAGACCAAGAACATTTGTTGGTGTTTGTCCTGAAGCACCAGATTTAATATGCAAATCAGCCCCCGGGGCGGTGGTGCCGATACCGACCTTGCCGGAGTTTTTCATCCTCATAATTTCAGAATAATCACCGTTATCCTGTCTTAACTGAAATGCAAATTCAGCACCATGAGTTGAGGTATTGGGTTGAATTACATTAATCACACCAACGGCATTCTTTGTGGGCGTGCTTGAGGCAAGTAATTCAAGGTGAGCAAAAGCGTTCGCTGCTCCTCCATCACCAAGATTAGAAACTCTCAGTACCGGTTCTACCCACGTAGTTCCTGAATAAGTTGTATCGCTGTCTATTGATACATGCAATTTCGATTCTGGGGCGGCGGTGCCGATCCCGACCGTGCCTTCAACCAGAAGTCCATTGGTGGGCGCTGTATTTTGATAATAGGCGGATCCAATGGCCGCGCTTCCTGACACGGCAAAGTCCGCTCCCGGATCGGTAGTGCCGATTCCGACGTCGCCGTTGTACTTGATAAAACCGGTGTCTTCCGTCCAAATACTGCTGCCGCCGGCGGCGGTGGCCCAGCTGAGGGTGCCGGCGCCGTCGGTGGTGAGGACCTGGTCGGCGGTGCCGTCCGCAGCCGGGAGGGTCAGCGTGTAATCGGCGGCCATGGCCTGTGCCTGGAGAGTGATCTTGTTGGTGCCGTCGCCGCTGCCTTCATATAAGGCAATGTTTCCGACAGCCGTTCCGTCCTTCAGCTGCAGGTCGCCGTTTACTGCCAGAATGTCGTTGTCGAACTCGCCGTAGATGAGGGGAGTGTCGCTGTTTGAGTTCTCAATATACAGCTTGTTGCTGTTGGTATCGTTGTAGCCGGCCTGGTAACCGATCATCACGCAGCCGCTCTTGTCATGGTTCGCCGTGCCATAACCGGCCTCGCAACCGATGATGGTATTGTTATTCCCCGCCTGGTTCCATGCGTTCGCGCCAGAACCTATCCCTATATTGTTTTCACCGGTAGTATTTTTCCAAAGAGCAATCCGTCCCATTGCGTTGTTGTGATCTCCAGAGGTAGCATACATCAGTGCCCCACTTCCGATAGCGTTGTTCATCATCCCGCCGGTGTTGTTCCAAAGTGCTCTATATCCGACGGCCGTGTTACACATCCCGGTGGTGGCCTGAAGTGCGGACTCTCCGACGGCCGTGTTTTCCTCGGAGGTGGTGTTGCTACTCAAAGCATTCATTCCAATCGCAACACTGTGGTTATCACTACCATCATCACTGGCACCGCTTCCCGTGCCCAGAAAGACGCTATTGCCATCCGATTTTCCATCGGAGAGATCATTGATCTCCGACGCTCCGCCGCCGGCGGTGGTCCAGCTGAGGGTGCCTGATCCGTCGGTTTTGAGGACCTGGTCGGCGGTGCCGTCCGCCGCCGGGAGGATCCAGGCTACGTCTGCTGCCACTGTGGCCGGTGATTTCAGAGAGACGTAGTTGCTGCTGTCGGAATCTTTCAGCTTCAGCTCGCCCTGGGCCCGCAGGGCGACGCTGCCAGCGACGTCGAGTGTTTCTACGGGGTCGGTGGTGCCTACCCCGACGTTGCCGTCTGTGTCGATGACCATTCGATATTCAGCATCTGTAGTATTTAGGAATGCTAATTTGCCGGTACCAATAGCATTGCCACTACCTGAAGCAAATACAGACCAGTTGTCACCAGTTCCTATAAATTGAATCGGAGAACCAGCTGTTGAAGTAGATTCCAGCCGGAAACTACCATCCACCAGATGCAGCTTAGCACCCGGGGTGGCGGTGCCGATACCCACGTTGCCGTCGGCCGTGGCGCGCATGACTTCGGTGTTATCCGTGGTGAAGGCGATGGTGCCGTCGGTGCCGGTATCGGTGGTGCCCACGGAGGTGTCGTTGGTGGTGATGATGCTGCAGCCGGGCAGGTTGGTCAAAGCGGAGCCGTCGAGGGAGGCGAAATACGTCGAGCTTAGGGCCGGGATCCTGCCGGTAGCGTCCACCAGGTCGACGTTGCCGGAGCCGAACTGGGCGCCCCCCTGCACGTCGAGCAGCGCGGCAGGGACGGTTGTGCCGATACCGACCTTGCCGTCGTTTGCATACGTATCTACAAAGATGCCACCCGTACCGGTACCTACAGGACCAATATTAACAGGGTAATTGAAACCCGTTCCAGCCAAAAGCACGTGATCATTCGCTGCATTCCAGCTTAAACTACCATTGACAGTGCTGCTTTCCCCCACTGCTAATGAAGAATTCCCGCTAGCATTAACAATACACAGTTGGTGATTAGGATTCGTAGTGCCGATACCGACGTTGCCGTTGGCGATGATACGCATCCGCTCGATGTTATCCGTGGTGAAGGCGATGGTGCCGTCGGTGCCGGTGTCGGTGGTGGCCACCTGCGTGTCGTTGGTGAGGATGCTGCTGCCGCCGCTCAGGTTGGTCAGGGCGGAGCCATCGCCCTGGAAAGCGGTGGCCTTGATAGTGCCCGAAACGTCAAGAGCACTGGTAGGAGTGGAGGTCCCGATGCCGACATTGGTTCCGTCATCAAAAATTGCTCCCGCTGTCAAAGCCGTGCCGTCCCATTTGGGCACATAACCAGTGGTGATGGTACCTATTTTCGGGTCGGTCTCAGTGTATGTCTTGATGTAGCCCATTGTGGCGATGGCTTCGTCACTGAGAGTGGTGTCGGTTTTTATATAACCCATATTGGCGATATCGGAGTCGCTGAGCTGGGTGTCAGCGTCGGTGCCGCCCAGGTTGTGGTAGTCGTTGGTTACCAGCTGCTGCAGTTTTGCCAGGTCCACCGACGGGTCGGTTTCCGTGTACGTCTTGATGTAACCCATGTTCTCGATGTCGGAGTCGCTGAGCTTGGTGTCGGTCTTGATATATCCCATGGTTTCGATATCGGAGTCGCTGAGCTTGGTGTCGGTCTTGATATATCCCATGTTCTCGATGTCGGAGTCGCTGAGCTTGGTGTCAGTCTTGATGTAGCCAAGAGTGCCGATATCGGAATCACTCAACTGAGTATCGGCGTCGTCAGCCGGTTCCCAGGCCGCGCCGGACCATTTCAGTACCTGGCCGTTGGCGGCGTCTTGCGGGTCCAGGGAAAATGTTTCGTTTTCCAGGGTGATTCCGAGACCGGCGGAATAGGAGGCGCCGGTGTCGTCACCCGGGATACCCAGACCGGTAATGTCGCTCTTGACAATGTTCAGCTTTGAAAAATCGATGGCCGCCGAAGCGCCGATGTCGTCGTTGGTGATGGTGCCGTCCTGGATAGCGCCCGCGGTACCGCCGGCAACCGTATCCAGGATTGACAGGCTTCCCAGTCCCAGATTGGCGCGGGCATCTTCGGCAGTTGCAGCGCCAGTACCTCCGTTGGCTATCGTCACTGTACCGGTGACATTGGCGGCATTGCCGGTGATGTCTCCAGCAATCTGCGACCCGGGAATATCGCCGGTAATTTGTGATGAAGGGATATCACCAACTATCTGGGAGGACGGTATATCGCCGGCAATTTGTGATGAAGGGATGTCACCGACCACCTGTGAAGATGGGATGTCACCCACAATTTGCGATGATGGAATATCGCCGACAACCTGTGAAGACGGGATGTCACCCACAATTTGCGATGACGGAATATCACCCACAACCTGCGAGGCGGTGATGTCGCCGGTAATCTTCGATCCGCTGACTGTCTCGATGTAGTCGTCGGCGATTGCGTCGCCCTGCCAGGCTCCGGAGATGATGTTGCCTGAGGAATCCACGGCAAAGGTCCCGGTGGTGCTTCCGGGCTGGGTCTGCCCCGTGCTGCCTACCGTCAGGGCCGCGTGCGGGTCGGTGGTGCCGATGCCGACGTTGCCGGTATCGCTGTCCACCACGAAGGATGAGCCGTCGGCAGCCTCAACATGGAGCAGTCCCTGCGGGTCCCTGGTGCCGATACCGATACTGCCTACGGCTGTGAGAAGGTTGTCTCGCTCCTCGGGTGTGGTCCCGCTGTCACTGGCCACGAACAGGTACTCATTCAGGTTGTACTCCATGTTCCCATGGCGGTCCTTTGCCCGCACACCGAAAATAAACCGCCCGGTAGCCGGAATTCCTTCCAGCACCACGCCCTGCTCGCCGCGGATACCGTCGTAGATGTCGGCCACTGAGTAGTCGGTGGTGATATTGTTCTCCCAGGCTTCGGCGTCCCAGCTTTCCGCCGTGTTGTGGTAAACAGTGAAGGTAAGCGGTGCCGAGGCGTCGAGGACACGGCCGAACTCCACCGCCACAGTGAGCGTATCGGCCGCGGGGGTTGTCTGTCCGTAGGAGGTGCCGTCTATTGAAGTCACGAAAGTAACGCCGGCGGTGCTTTCCCACCCCGGTGCCCGGTCATCGTGGAGAGTAGTATCTACGGTATGCTGGCTTCCTTCGGTTACCTGGACAGGTTCGGACAGGGCGCCGTTGTCGATCAGGTCGTGCCTGAATCCAACGGTGTATTCCCCGGGCTGTATCCCGTCGAACTGGTAGGTCCCGTTCCCGTCGGTTTCGGCAAAGTAGTCGTCTTCCATAAGCCGGACCATGACGCCCTCGACGGGAAGCTCGTCCTGGGCGAGTACCGTGCCGGAAATGGTGCCGCCAACCAGGGCGGTAAGCTCCATGCTTGATTCCAGCACCGCAGCGTCCGCTGCCGGCACGGTGACTGTGGAAGAGTAATCGGCACTCTCGTAGCCCGGGTGCATGAAGCTCACCTGGTAGTCGCCCACCGGGACCTGGCTGATGATGAATCCGCCGTCGTCGCCGGTGAACCCGATGTAGTCGGTGCCCTTGATGATGACGAAGGTACCGGCGTGCCCTCCGGTGGTTTGGTCGGACAACAGGCAGTAGCCGGTGATGGAGCCGGTGGGTGTCAGGGCCAGGTCGACTACCGTTGCTTCCAGCGGTGACACGGTGCCCCGTCCCTTAGCCTTGAGACCGCCCCGGGTGGCTTCGATGTAATAGGTGCCGGTATCAAGCCCCGTGAGCACGTAAACGCCGTTGGTGTCGGTGACGGTGGCGTAGGAGCCCTGGGCTTCGCTCGCGGCCGTGGTTACGGCCCGGTTAAAGGACGTCCTGACCGCGGGCCGTGCGGCCAGTACTCGGGCCTGCTTGCGGCTCACGCCGCCTTCGTCCACCTGGCTGGCCAGCACCAGGATGCCGGGCCCGGAAGAGCCGTCGGGAAGCACGACTTTACCGGTAAGCGTGTAGCCAAGGGTCTGAACCGGTGAACTGCCATCCGGGGACGAACCGCCGCCGGAATCGTTTCCGCCGCCGCCGCCGCATCCGGCCAGTCCGATGACCAGACAAACAAAAATACCTGCCGCAAAGCAGGCCGTACCAAAAAGCGAAATCCGGTTTTTCAATCGCATACTCTATTCCTCCTCAATATTTCAGGCGAACGTCACGTGTCACTCCTTATATTGCATTATTGATCATTGGTTATATTATTGCTGTATACACTTTTGGCTCAAATAACCCATAAAACTGCTTACATATATTTTTATTTATTTCTTAGAGTTTATGATAACAATAGCAGATAGGTCAAATAAAAAAAAGAAACATAAAGGTATGAAAATAATCACTTTATTTCATAGTTAAGCAGGCAGTTCGGGGCCCTGGCCGGGCTCACTTCTGCACTTTAACCAGCCGGGTGATGAACGATACCGGGTCGGCGACATCGAGCCAGTAGTCGGGAAAATATCCCATGCCTTCGGGGTTGTGCCGGACGACATCCACCACGAACTTAGTGTGCCCGAAAGTGAGGTGGATTTTACTGACAGGAAGAGGATCATGGTGCACGCAGTTACCGTAGGCCACGCACCCGGCGGTATTTTCGCCAAGCACTACCGCCCCCTTCACCTGGCTGGACAACATGGTGAACGTTTCGCCGGACGAGGCGATTCCCCGGTCGATAATCACCAGTAATCTTCCCGAATAGGGGATCTGGGGAAGTGGCGCCGCAAATTGTTTTCCAAACGTGGTGGAAACCGATCCGACCCAGGAACTCCACCGTCTTAAACGGTCCCGCTCCCCCCTGGTAAGGTTCGAGCCGCTGATCCACTGGTAGAACTGCTTGCTGAATCGGGCACACCATTCCATGGCCGGACCATCCCCGCCTCCGCCGTTTCGCCGAAGGTCGAGCACCACCGAGGGAAAATCCCGCAGCCTGTCGGCAGTAGAAGGCATGTCTCCTACCCGTCGAACATTCATAGTACGGACTCCCAGCACCGGTAGCGGGGACTCCGGAGGCAGAGTCAAACTCCATGCTTCCTGTGATCGGGACTGCATATATACTCGACCCCGGTGAAGTCCTACTCCGACGGATTTATCTTCTACCCGAACTGTCATCTGCGGGGGAGGATCAGCCGGGTCGGCTAACATTCCCAGCAGGAATACGCGGGCATTTTCGGGGTTTTCCGGGAAAATGTCTTGCTTCCGGTCCGCGTTCTTCAGTTCAACCGAGCCGGGAAGCGGAAGCGTCGGAAACAGGTAAGGCCGACCGGGGGTTGTCAGGTAGGGGTCCTCGATCACTTCTATTTTCTCAAGTTCTTTTCCTACGCACCATTCGAGCCAGGCGGGAGCCGCGGTTATGAGGAAACTATTTGCCTCGCGCCGCACCCTGATATCACTGAAGTAAGGATTATATCGTTTAGCGAATGATGCTCCGGCCATGACCGCCCGGTCGTCCTGCAAAGCCCTTCCTTCCATGTAAAAATGCGAATCCTGAACGATATCAAGATACTCTTTCAAGAGTTCGAAGTAATCCGTCCACGGCCAGGCAGTACGCTTTTTCACACGCTGCTTGAACCGGCCGGTGCGCTCCTGCCAGGATGATCCGGTAGCTTTCAGTTTCCAGTCCAGGTCTTCATAGCCGCCATAGTTAAGAAACAGCAGATCATGAAGGTGGTCCAGGTCGGCCAGGGCCTGCTGACGGGTCAGGATTCCCTGGGCATAGGTGCTCAGATCCAGGTTTACTAGAAGCGCACCTGATTCGTCATTCTTAAGTATGTAGTTGGCTTCAATTATCGTATCCTTGCGGCCTTCCGGTCCCCATTGGCCCAGCAGAAATGCATTGCCGCCGTGCATGAAGGAATTGAGATGCAGCGCATCTGTTTCATTAAAGGCAGTATAGATAATTACCGGAAGCGAGGGATTATCAGGATTTGGGAGACTGGTGATAATAATCGGTCCGCCGGCAGGAAAGGCTTTTTCTCCCACGGTGACACCATCCGCCTTCAGGGTTATCGCGTACCGTTTCAGTATTGTCCCGATGATAGGGTTGGTTTGCGGCGTGCCGTACAGCACCAGTACTTTTGAACGCCGTTCTTCACCGGTCACCTCATCGGCGGTTTTACAGGGACAATCCGAAAAGAATCTTTTCTTCAAGAAGCCTATCTCTTTGTCCCATTTTTGTTTTATATCGCCGGAGGAAAACGTGGAAGGAACAACCAACATCCCGCCGTGAGTTTCATAAGCGCCCCAGGCAGCATTGACGTGCTTGTTCCACAGGGCCGGTTCTTCCTCGCCGGCTTCCAGGGATACCGCTGCTCCTGAAACGGACGGAGTCTCCGCTTCGGTCGTGGCGTCGGCATCTCCCCCGCCATCCTTTGTACCGTCCTTTGTACCGTCAGCCCCGGCTGGTGCTTCTTCCGGGGATGTCTTCTTGTGTAACTCGGCCAGGTACCAGTCAAGGGTTGCTTGAAGTTCATTCGCCTCCTGCTCATCCCGGGCAAGCTTAACCGCGTCTTTTTGCATCGTCACCGCTTGCTTGAGTTCTCCGTTTTCGAACAGGGCCCGGGCGTAGGTGTCCACGACATAGCCTCGTGCCCTGCCACCGGCTTCCACAGCCACCAGAGCCGCGGCCAATCCCACAGTAATGTGCTGTCTGGTTCTTTCTTTAGACGTCACCAGATCCCAGCCGATTTCGTTGAACATGCTGATGACGGTATCTTCTTCACCTTCGGGAATTTCCAGTGAGCGGCCCTGTTTCACCAGGTCAGCCAGACGGGTGAGATCATCCGACTTCCATGCTTCGTGGATGTCTGCCCGGAGCTGGAAAACAGTCTCATAATACCGCTCTCGGTCAACAGCGCCGGCCAGATCATAGCTGCCGTCGATAATCGTACTCAAGGCGGTGGTGAAATCAGCGAGAGGATCGTCAGCCTGCTGTTTAACAGCCAGACCATGGTAGTACAGGCGGTTCTGCTTCGTTTCGGAATCCCGGTTCAGAACAAAAATGTAAGGGAGTTTCCTGATTCTGCAAGCCTCCATAAACGAGCGGAAAACATCGCGCTCCGGATCGCAGCAGATTGTCAGATTATTCCACTTACTCTGGGAGAGAAACAGCTGTATCAGTTTCGGCTGTTCGGACGTGACGGCCATGAAACATACGTTTTTCCCGGCCAGTTGTTGTTGCTGTTCATTGTACAGTTCAAGCACGGTTCGGCTCAATGGGCACCAGGATGCCCAGAATACCACCACGGTTACCGCTGCCTTTTCCGCCGGCACCAATCCATTGTGAAGAACGTTACTCGCAGATAACGGTGGAGCAGTATCACCCAGCATGAGCAGAGGTTCAGATTGAACAGCATTTCCGGTCGAAACCGCCGTGACAAGTATCATTACCAGGATCAGTACTGCTGAATTACACCGTTGGTATACCATGCGGATTTTCCCCTTCCATGACTTCTCAAATGAGCAAAACTAACAACCATACATTCTACAAATTGATATGTTGTTATTGTAGCTTCACGCGTGCAGTGGCAGGGCCTTGTACAAGGTGAGTGCGACATCCTTCCCTTTAACCCTGACATCGTGACAGGTCTCCCACCTGATCTTCCCCCTGGTGTTCTCGCTGAGGCGGGAGTAGGTCTCTTTGCTTATCAGGATGTCGCAGTCCAGGTTCTTGGTCTGGGACTCAATCCGGGAGGCGACGTTGACCGTGTCTCCGATAACGGTGTACTCCAGGCGGTCCCGCGACCCGATGTTGCCCGAGATGAGGGTCCCGGAGTGGATACCGATTCCGATGTTGATGGGATCTTTTCCCTGTTCCCGTCGCTGCCTGTTGTAGGCGGCCAGGGCTTTTCGCATGTCAAGCGCCGAGAGCACGGCCATGTCGGGATGTTCGTCGATTTTGTTCGGCACCCCGAACAGAGCCATGACGCAGTCGCCGATATACTTGTTCACCACCCCGTGGTTGCTGAGGATGGGCTCCACGATGTGGGAGAAGAAATCGTTCAGAAAATCCACCACTTCCCGGGCGGACATCTTGCTCGACATGGCGGTGAAGTTGCGGATGTCGGAGAAAAGGATGGTGCCTTCCACCTCTTCGCCCCCCAGGTCGATTTTGCCGTGATCAAGTATCTCCCGGGCGATTTCCAGGCTCATGAACTTGCCGAAGGTGTCCTTGATGTAATCCCGCTGCTTCAGACCGTCCAGCATGGTGTTGTAGCTGGCCCGCAGCTGGCCGATCTCGTCGTTGGTGAACACCGTGGCTTTCACGGACAGATCCCCTTCGCTGGCTTTGTGCATCTTTTTAACCATGTTGCTCAGGGGATGGACGATGGATTTGCGTATCCCGTTACTTACCATCAGGGAAATTATAATAGAGAAAAAAGTTACCCCGAGAGCGAACAGGAGCCAGAGAAAGGCAGGAAGTTCATCGAGAATGGCTATCTCGTCTTTGGCCATGAGGTGCTCCGCCATGGAGGAAATGGCCGCTCCCTGGCTGATCAGGTGGATGTAGAGAAGCAGGGCAAGCGGAATGATGCTGGTGGTGAGCACCATGAGCCTGATCCTGGTATCGATGGTCAGGTTGCGTCCTTCCCGTTTCTCCCAGTAGATTTCCTCGTTCGGATAAATGCGGGGTATGAACTTGAAGATGTGAGTGTCACTGATGGCCAGGACTATGGTGGAAGCAATGATTCCGTAAAACACACAAACCATGGTCAAGAACACTACGTTCATCAGGCTCAAACTTCCGGCATACATCCACTGAACGTACAACGCGAGGATAAACTTAACCAGGGTGTAGATCCAGCAGAGCAGCAGGGTAAAGCGGGTCACGTTCAGTATCCTTATTTTAGCCTTGGAAAGGGTGTCCGTTTCTGCCTGGTCGCTGCCCCGTTTCAACACCCTGGTAACCGGCCGGTTGTAGATTATCAGGATAACAATCAGGGCGGCAAAAATAAGCATCTCCAGGTATCCGGCGATCACTATTTCGTCCATGATGGCATCCCACCTGGCCTGGTGCGGTTTGTCGGCTGGTACCTCGGTCCCGGTGTCCCCGGTTTCCCGTTCCCGGAGTATGCGTTTCTGTTCGTGCTGGATTCCTTCTTCGAGCACGGGAACCGCCGCCTTGATTTCGAAGAAACCGGTAAAACAGTCGGCTATCAGAATCGCAAAAATAAAGTAGATCACCACGCGGTACTTCAGAAATATGGGCAGTTTCATGAATTTATAGCCCTTTCGTCAACCGGCCTGGAAACAGGCTGTCCCTTTGCACGAACATTTGACGGTTTTAATGCATGATAACCATGATTATAAATCAGTTGCAAATGGTTAAATCATTTCTGTAAGATAAGTACTAGACGTTGAGCAGTACAGGTCAAATTCCAGGGAAATGGCGAGGTGGGAGAACATGCAGAAAACGTTCAAATTTTCATTGTGGTGTGTGGTAGTTGCAGTGTGTTTTGCCGTGCTGACAAACGGATCTCAGGTATCCGGGCAGGTCTTTGCCCGTTCGGACGATTTGCGTCCCAAGGTTCCCGAGCGCTGGCCCGAAGTTACGAAGTACACCCTGGATCTTTCCCTCGGCGGATCCGCCCTTTCGGGGAACATCGAGACCCGCAATATCGGGGGAGGCCTGTCCCTGAAGTATCTCGTGGATGA
Organism: uncultured bacterium; assembly: GCA_964432985.1. Taxonomy (GTDB): domain Bacteria; phylum Muiribacteriota; class CAYSPT01; order CAYSPT01; family CAYSPT01; genus CAYSPT01. Next base: position 5,384 of record CAYSPT010000054.1, on the reverse strand, counting down.
AAAGCGGGAAGTTCTCGTGGAAGGAAAAACTACCAGGGGCAAGTTCAGCGGCAACGTGATACAGGATAAGCAAAAGGGATCGTTTCTGTACATCTACAAGTGGAAGCCGGGTATCAACCTGTATTTCAGTTCCACCTTCGCGAAAGACAGCGGCACCAGGCTCGATAGCCGGATCACCTACGGCCTGCCCGGCATCTGCTGGCACCAGCTCCTGGCGGACCGGTTCGATCTCTTTCTCGTCAGCCTCCACCCCACCTTCGAATCCGAGACATTCGAGACGGGGGTAAAAGACAGCGCAACCAGGGCCACACTGCGGATCAACTTCGAAAACGCCATCTCGGAAACAGCCACTCTGGGCGGCGACTTCATGTATATCCCGGACGTTTCGGATTTCGGGGATTACCGTTTTTACATCGAACCGTACCTGCGTTTGAGTATCGTCCCGCAGAAGTATTCCTTCAAGATCACCTACGCCAGGGAGCACGATTCCCGCCCGCTGCCGGGTGTGGAGGAAAACGATTACGGGATTATGGGCTCGTTTGTCTACCACCTACAGGAGTAGGTGCCACTTGCAGGAGTAGAAACACTCGCTGCCGGGTTTACACAACGCTAGCTCAAGCGAGAACTGACTTACTGTCGATGAAGGTCGTCCGACTCTTCATGGCTGCCCGGTGTGTTTTGCAGCCGGATTCCCGGTGCCGCCCTGCTTACCATCAGACCGTGCAGCCTGGTCATGTTGCCCAGCACCAGGTTGATCAGCAGGTACGGGCTGGCGAGCTTCAGCCACTGGTTCACCCCGATGATACCGCACACGGCGCCGATGATGAGATAGGCCTGGGTGCGGGACAGCTGCTCGTCGCCGAAGGGCAGGTAATCGCTCATTTTTGACAGGGATTTGAAACTGGTACGGCGGGCAGTGAAGAGCACCACCAGGGGAAAGCTTATCAGGAAGATGTAACCGAAGAACAGCATCATTCCCATGCCCGAACCGAGCATGAAATCCCACTTGACCGCACCGCCGCGATGGACGGGATCCATCATCTCGTTGAGAAAAAATGTGGAGATCCCGAACCACTGAAGGTACAGGACCGCGAACAGGAACCACATGGTGTACCAGAACTTCTGTACCGGAGGGATGATCTTCGCGGTGAAGGAATGATAGAGAATGCCCATGGTGGGCGCCGCCGCCAGCAGGGTGAAGATCATCAGAACCCGGTTCCACTGCCACTCGGTGAGGACAATCATCCAGACGGTCAGGGTAAACAGCAGAAGCAGGTGTTCGTTGAGCCGCGGTGCGATGTACGCGTAGTACTGGAAAATGAAGAAGATCCCGTAGAAAATGGAAAACGAGAAGACCAGCGGGCTGACGATGTGGTACGGCACCACCAGGTAGGCGGCGCCGAAAAGGATAAAAAAGGTCAGCGACCGTTTGGTGAACGTCTTGCGGTTGAAGGGCAGGCGTTTCTCGGAGATCTCGCGGCCGCCGATCATCATGAACGACTGGACCACCATCCCCGCCAGGTACAGCAGCCCGCTTATGGCTCCCCGTTCGATTCCCATGGGTGTCCTCTCACGTGAAAATGTCGTGGTCCAACAGGCCGTAGGCGTTGAAACCGGACCGTACCGACATGAAGATTCCCGACACCACCGTAATCGAGGTGCCGGTGAGGATGGCAATCATGATGGCGATCTGATACTTGATGGCGGTCATGGGTTCGGCGCCGCCGAGTATCACTCCGGTCATCATCCCCGGCAGGGCGACCAGCCCGATGGTAGCCATGGTGGCGATGGTGGGCAGCAGGGCCGCTTCGCAGGCTGTGCGAATAAACGGCCGCACCGCTTCGTGCAGGTGAGCACCCCGGGTAAGCTCGCAGCTGAACTCCTTCTCGCGCGTCTTGATGGAGGAGTAAAACGTGTTGAAGCCGATGATGTCCGCCCGCAGGCAGTTTCCCAGGATCATGCCCCCCAGGGGAATAAGGTAGTGGGCTTCCAGGAGCAGGGGACGTTTAAGGATGACGAATACGAACACTCCCAGGGGCACGGCGGTACCAGCCACCAGTGAAACGAACAACGGCAGGACGAACCGCTTCACCCGCAGGCTGCACCCCCTGATGATGGAGATGTCCGCCACCGTGATCATGACTATCAGCCAGAGAAGATTCAGCCAGGCACGGTCCAGGTCGAAAACCACCTGCAGATAGAGTCCGACGAACAGCAGCTGTACGGTCATCCTGGCCGTGGCCGTCAGCAATTTGCCCAGGAGCGGTATCCGCAGCCAGAGGATGGCTCCAATCGGCAACAAGAGCATTCCGTATCCCAGTACCAGGGCCGTAATGGGGATGTCCATGGCGCTCATGTTACGGCCTCCTTCATGTTACATCTTCCTCAATATGGTATCTACCTTCATATGGCATCTACCTTCATATGGCATCTACTTTCATATGACATCT
>CAYSPT010000054.1:0-2834 GCA_964432985.1 uncultured bacterium | reverse complement strand
TTGTATCAAATCTGATACAACCCCATGGGCAGCATATATCCGCTTCACCGTGCCTATATCCCTGAGCGAGCAAATACCCGCCTTCGGCGTTCGCTGGTTACTTCCTGCCTGCGTGTATTGGTGTGGGCGTAGCTGCTATGAACGATGCGAGATTCATCTAAACCTGGTTTTTTTTAACCGGCCTGTTGACATACATACGGAAAGGTAATATACTTATATATATACATCAGTATATATATATTGATGGGGGGTGTTGCAGATCGCGTTAACGGGCTGGAAGGTCGTTGTAGATAAACTAAACAGGGGTGAAAAAGCCCAAGGGAAAAGGGAGGTTTTCAACATGGTGAACATTTTGAAGGTGGATCAGCTGACCGGTCTTTACAACCGCAACGAGATGATGAGCAGGATAGCAAAAATGGTGCACGAAAAAAAGCTCTTCTCGGTGGCGCTGCTCGACGTGGACCTGTTCAAGGCGTTCAACGACGAGAAGGGGCACGCCATGGGTGATGAGTATCTGAGGACGCTGGCCCGCATCATCAAGAAGAACACCCGAGACATCGATTTCGTCGCCCGCTACGGCGGGGAAGAGTTCGTTCTGCTGCTGCCGGGGCTCTCCTCTGAGGAGACTCTCTTCATGGTGGAGGATATACGCCGCTACATCGTGGCCAACCCCTTCGAGCTGACGGCGAGTGGCGAGACCGCCACCATTGCCCTGACCGTGAGCGGCGGAATCGCCTGCTGCCCAAAAGACGGGAAGGAGGTAACCGGGCTTCTACGCAAAGCCGACAACGCTCTTTTCCGAGCCAAGGCTGGCGGCCGGAACCGTATCCTCATATCCATGGATGAAAAAATGACCTTGAAGAGCAACTACTACACGAAAAGTCAGCTGACGAAACTGCAGGAGCTGGCCGGGGAAACGGAAAAAACTGAGGCGTTCCTGCTGCGGGAGGCCCTTGATGACCTGCTCAAAAAGTACAAGTTCTTCCGCCGGGACCGCGAGGAGCTGCACCGGTGGATAAAGGAGCGGAACCTGGGTGTCGGGCTGTTCCTCCTGCGCGCCCTGGAGGAAAAGGGCGTGTTGACGGCGGGTCATTCGGAGCGGGTGGCCGGCCTGGCGGAGCGGTTCGCCGAAGCGCTTGAACTGCCGGTGGATGAAAGAGAAGCAGTTAAAATGGCCGCTCTCCTTCACGATGCCGGCAAGTTAGGGATACCCGACGATTTGTTGAAAAAGAAGGGATCCTGCAGTCCGGAGGAACTTAAGGCAATTCAGCGCCACGTGGCAATCTGCTACGACCTGCTGCACACCCTGGGGCTGGAAAGAGCGGCGGAGCTGGTGTATTCCCACCACGAGAAGTACGACGGGACGGGATACCCCCGCGGGCTGGCGGGTGAGGACATTCCGGTGGGTGCCAGGATAATTGCCATTGCCGACTTCTTTGACACCGTAACCGAAGTGCTGGGATCGATGACTCCGGAAAAGGCGCTGGATGAGCTGTCGAACCGGGCCTTCGAGATTTACGGACAGGACCTGGTGGAGACGTTTCGAAAGATGATGGACGCTTGATAAGCGATGATCCCAAACAGGACCTGGTGGACTCATTTAAAAAAATGGTGACGGCCGGATAGCAGCTACAACCACATAGAGTATAATTATGCACGATAAAGATGAAATGATAAAGGTGCAATGATGTCTGGTCCTCATGGAAAACACGGATTATCCTTTGTTGTCCCCTGGGTTGTGATAATACTCCTGGGTGCGGCCCGGCCGGTCCTGGCCTGTACGCCGATTGTACCGCTGATGCAGTTATTTGCAGGACAGTTGATAGGGGTCCGCTCGCTGACTATGCTGGCCGTGGTGATAGTCGTAAAGTCTCTCATCTTCACTTATTTCGTGCGGGAGTGCCTGGCCCTGGAAAAGGCGGTTATTTTCATGATTATCGCCAACATCGTGAGCACCATCATCGGTTTCCTCATGTCGGGAATGATAGCCGGACCCGATCCCGACGCGGGTGCCTTGATCCTGCCGATAGTCTATTTCCTGGCTCTCCTGCCGGCGAAACGCCTGGTCAAGCACGATCCCTGGGGTTATTTCAGACGATGGAATCCCTGGTTACTGGCTTTCATGGTTCTCCTGATGTTTATTTTGAGCATATTACTGTTTGGCGTTTCCCAATCGTTCGATACCGGGGAGCGCTCGATGGTGACATTCTGGATAATGAAGTTCCTGTACGTCTATCTGGCAATCACCATCAGTTTCGGCTTGACCAGTATCTGGGAAGAGTGGACTATCGCCGCGCTCACCCGTCCCCCCGACACGTCGACGAACTACCTCGTTCCCGTGTTCAAGGCCAATTTGATTATGTACATCCTGGTATTGATCCACCCTGCGACCACGTCTCTGATTACGCGGTTGAGCGGCAGGCCGGTACTGTGGTGGTGATACGGCTGCATGGCAGAAAGCAGTGCTCTTGAAGAACGGTTTGCTTATGGGTGATACATGTTACCGCTGCTATTCGTCGGTTGAAGCTGATCAAACCCATTGCCGATTCTGTGGCGCACACCTGAAGAAAGACGATCAACCCGAAAAAAAGCCCAGTAAAAATAAACAGCAAATCGAATCAGGGTTCCCGACTACTTTTCAGGGTTCCCGACTACTTTTATAGTGATGTGCTGCTTGATATTCGCCGCCTGGGCCTATGTCAGGTTTAGCTCTTTTGGAGTCTGGACGGACGGGTATACCTACCATCACTGTATTGAAAATGTACTCATGCTGGTCAGGTTATCGATCGGTGGGAGAAAGACAATAACCAGACAATGCCGAGCGGGATTGTGGT
>CAYSPT010000053.1:22851-35640 GCA_964432985.1 uncultured bacterium | reverse complement strand
ACGGCGTCGGGGGAGGAGGAAGCAAGGACTATCGGCCGTGTCCTGGTCTCGGAGCGGCTTGTTTCCTGCGTCAACATACTCGGCGGGATGAATTCCTTGTACTGGTGGGACGGGAAGATCCAGGACGACCGGGAAGCGGTGATTATAGCCAAGACCAGGGAGACCCTGGTTACGGGCGTTATCGCCCGGGTGAAAGAGTTGCACAGCTACGACTGCCCGTGTATCGTTTCGCTGCCGGTTTTGGACGGCAATGCAGACTATCTCGATTGGGTGAGGGCCGAGACTCGAATGTAGCGGCTTCGGTTCAGTCCAGACGTCCTTCAGTTCGGCCTGAATAACACAAATGTCTTCTATAATCTGCCTTTTGTCAAGTTTTGTCTAGAAAAGATATGGACATCCAGGCAATACTTTTTGTATACTGTGATACCAAGTTTGTTGTACCGCTGGAAATATCCAGAGGGGCAGATATACGAAACAGCGGAGGAAAACAGGCATGTATTTTCCTGAGGTGTATCTTCTGGGGGTGCGCCGCCTGTGTACAAAACGCAGGTCTATAAAGATTCATCACATTATCGCCTCTCCTATTACCATTTGTCCCACCCTCAACGGGTGTCATCATAAACCAGTAAGCAGCATTAACGAGTATGTGGAAGTCAAATAACTAACAGTAACTGGAAGGGGGATATCCAAAGTGGCTACATTACAGGAAAAGCTGTCACAGCAGATTCCGAAGCTGCGGGAAGATATCAAAGCGTTTGTCAAGGAGTACGGAAGCACAGTTATCTCGGAAGTAACAATCAAGCAGGCCTACGGCGGTATGCGCGGGGTCAAGGGAATGGTGTGCGACACCTCCTACGTGGATCCGATGGAGGGGCTGCGGGTCCGCCGCAACTCGATCCTCAAGCTCAAAGAGCGCACCCCGGAGGAGATCTACTACCTGCTGCTCACCGGCGAGCTTCCCGATGCCGCGGGGCTCAAGGACCTGCAAGAGCAGTTCCGGGCGGCGGCGGAAGTACCCCAGTACGTGTGGGACGTAATGGCCGCCATGCACAAGGACTCGCATCCCATGGCCATGCTCAGCACGGGCATCATGGCCATGGAGATTGAATCGGAATTCGTCCGGCGGTACAACGAGGGAATGCACAAGACCGAGTACTGGGAGCCCGCCCTGGCTGATTCCATCACGGTGCTGGGCCGCATGACCGGTCTGGCAGCGGGTATCTACCGGCTGCGATTCAACAAGGGGGACCGGATCGCCCCGCGGGACGACCTGGACTGGGCCGGCAACTTCGCCCACATGATGGGAATCGACGATCCCAACGGCGATTTCGCCGACCTGATGCGCCTCTACCTGGTGCTGCACTGCGACCACGAAGGCGGCAACGTCAGCGCCAACACCTGCCACACGGTTGGCTCCGCCCTGTCCGACCCGTTCTACGCGGTGGCGGCCGGGCTCAACGGGCTGGCCGGGCCGCTGCACGGGCTGGCCAACCAGATGTGCCTGAAGTTCGTCCTGGACATCACGAAGCAGTACGACGGTGTTCCCACCGCCGATCAGCTCAAGCAGTTCGCCTGGGACACTCTGAACTCCGGCAATGTCATTCCGGGGTACGGGCATGCGGTACTCAGGGCCACCGACCCGCGGTTCACCGCGTTCAGGGAGTTCGGCCTGAAGTACTGCTCCACTTCGCCCGTGTTCCAGACCGTGGACCTGATGTTCAGGACCATTCCCGACGTGCTCAAAGAGCACGGCAAAGCGGCGAATCCGTGGCCCAACGTGGACGCCGGTTCAGGATCGCTTCTGCACCACTACGGAGTCAAAGAATTCAGCTTCTACACGGTGTTCTTCGGTGTATCCCGGGCCATGGGCATGTTGAGCCAGCTCGTCATCAACCGGGCGCTGGGTACCGCCATCACCAGGCCCAAATCGGTGACCACCCGCTGGATGCGTCACTCGGTGGGGGCCATCGAGAAAGCTCAGGAGCAGCTTGGCGCCGGACTTGAGGCTTAAGAATGGCAAGGAACATCGTTGAGAAGATCATCGATGAGCATTACCGGGGAGGCGAAAAGGTCCCGGGCAAGGCGGTGGCCATCAGGATCGATCAGACCCTGACCCAGGACGCCACCGGGACCATGGCCTACCTGGAGTTCGAGGCTATGGGAGTGCCGCGGGTGAGCACCGAGCTTTCGGTGAGCTACGTGGACCACAACACGGTGCAGGACGGCTACGAGAACGCCGACGACCACCGGTACCTGCGGAGCACCGCGGCCAAGTTCGGCGCGGTATACTCCCGGGCCGGAAACGGTATCTGTCACCAGGTTCAGCTTGAGCGGTTCGCCCGTCCAGGTAAGACCCTGCTGGGTGCCGACAGCCACACTCCTACGGGGGGCGGCATCGGCGCCATGGCCATCGGCGCCGGCGGGCTTGACATCGCCGCCGCCATGGCCGGCGAGCCTTTCTGGCTGCCGTACCCGAAGGTGACCCTGGTCAACCTGACCGGTAAGCTCCAGCCCTTCTGTTCGGGCAAGGACGTCATCCTGACGGTGCTTCAAAAGATATCGACCATGGGTAACGTGGGCACCATGCTGGAGTACGGCGGTCCCGGGGTGGAGACCCTGACGGTAACCGACCGGGCCACTATCACCAACATGGGCGCCGAGACCGGCGTGACCACCAGCATCTTCCCCGCCGACGCGGTGACCAGGCAGTTCATGATCGCCCAGCACAGGGGAGAGGAATTCACGGAGCTCAAGGCCGATCCCGGCGCCGAATACGACCGGGTAATCGACATCGATCTCGCCACGGTGGTTCCCATGTTTGCCTGTCCGCACAGCCCGGGCAACGTGAAGACGGTGAAAGAGCTTGCGGGCATGAAGGTACACCAGGTCTGTATCGGAAGCTGCACCAACTCCTCCTACACCGACCTGGTGAAAGTGGCGGAGATGCTCAGGGGAAGGCATATTACCCCCGAGATGAGCCTGGTGATCACACCCGGTTCCAAGCAGGCACTGAGGATGATCGCCGAGAGCGGTCATCTGATGATGCTCATGGACTCCGGCGCCCGGTTCGGCGAGTGCGTGTGCGGTTTCTGTATCGGCCGCGGTCACTCTCCGGGCAGCGACGAAGTGTCGGTGAGGACCAACAACCGCAACTTCGAGGGCCGCTCCGGAACCAAGAGCGCCCAGGTCTACCTGTCGTCTCCCGAGACGGCGGCAGCCTGTGCCCTGACCGGAAAGATGACCGATCCCCGGGACCTGGGGATCGAGTATCCTCTGGTTCAGGAACCCAAGCGGTTCATTCGTGACGACTCCATGCTCATCTTCCCGCCAAAGGACTCCTCGAAGGTGGAAATCCTGCGGGGGCCGAACATCGGCAAGCCGCCGGTGGGTCGGCCGTTCCCGGAACCGTTGAAACTCAAGACGACGCTCAAGGTTCAGGACAAGATCACTACCGACCACATAATGCCCGCCGGCTCGCGTCTCAAGTACCGTTCCAACGTGGACAAGTACTCCGAGTTCGTCTTCGAGCCGGTTGATCCTGAGTTCCACCTGAAATGCCGGGAGAACGTCAAAAACGGCGTGGCCAACCTGGTTGCAGCCGGGTTCAGTTACGGCCAGGGCTCCAGTCGGGAGCACGCCGCCATCTGTCCCAGCCACCTGGGTGTACGGGCGGTGGTAGCCAAGTCCATGGAGCGCATTCACCGGGCCAACCTGATCAACTTCGGCATCCTGCCGCTGCTGTTCGTGAACGAAGCGGATTATGACCGGCTGAACCAGGACGATGATCTGGTTATTGAAAACGTGACTGGTTTGATCGAAACCGGCGGGGGAGCGTTGAAAAACACCACCCGCGGCGAGAGTTACACCGTGAGCTGTACGCTGTCGGAAGAAGAGCAGAACATTCTGAAGACAGGCGGGCGGCTCGGATTTCTCAGGGACAAACTGAGCGGTGAAGTTTCGAACGTTTCAGGAGAGCTGGAAGCCGAAAACTGAAAGATATCAATCAAGCCGCAAGTTGCAGTTGAAAGCTGCAACTTGCGGTCTATATCGTTTGTTGCTGCAGCAGGACTGCGGCAAGTGTAGGTAGAACTGCAGTAAGCTTAGGCAGAACTGCTGCAAATGTGGAAGGAGAGAGCATGACCGCGAAGATCACCTGGACAAAGGTCGATGAAGCACCGGCCCTGGCAACGTACGCGTTGCTCCCTGTGCTGAAGGCCTTCACCAAGGGCACCGGCGTGGAGATGGACATTGCAGACATCTCCCTGGCCGGAAGAACCATTGCCAACTTCCCTGACAATCTCACAGACGAGCAGAAGATCCCCGATTATTTGACTCAGCTTGGCGAACTCGTCAAGACGCCCGAGGGTAACGTTATCAAGCTGCCCAACATCAGCGCGTCCATCCCGCAGCTCCAGGCTGCGATCAAAGAACTGCAGGAGAAGGGGTATGACATCCCCACGTATCCCGAGGAGCCAAAGAACGACGAGGAGAAGGCCCTGCAGGATCGGTTCTCCGTGGTTCTCGGGTCTGCAGTCAACCCGGTAATACGCGAAGGCAATTCCGACCGCAGACCGGCAGCCTCGGTCAAGCGTTATGCGCAGCAGCATCCCTACGCGCTCATGAAGCCCTGGCCCGAGTCCGGCTCAAAAGCCCGCGTGGCTCACATGAAGGAGAAGGATTACTTCGAGAGCGAGAACTCCATGACCATGTCCAAAGCCGATGTGATCAAAATCGAGTTCGTGGGCAAGGACGGCGCTGTTACCGTGCTCAAGGAGGGTTTGAAACTTCAAGAGGGCGAGGTCATCGACACGGCCGTCATGAACGTGGCCGCACTCCGCGCCTTCTTTGCTGAACAGATCGAAGAGGCACGGAAGGACGACGTGCTTCTGTCCCTGCACCTCAAAGCCACCATGATGAAGATTTCAGATCCCATCATGTTCGGCCACTGCGTGTCCGTGTACTATGCCGAAGCGCTTCAGAAGCACGCGGATACGCTCAAGGAGATCGGCGCCAATGTGAACTACGGCCTTGCCGATGTGCTCGCCAAGCTCGCTAAGCTCCCGGCGGACAAGAAGGCCGAGATCGAGGCGGACATCGCGGCCGTGTACGAGAAACAGCCATGTCTCGCCATGGTGGACTCGCACAATGGCATCACCAATCTCCACGTGCCCAACAACATAATCGTGGACGCATCCATGCCCAATGTGATTCGCGACGGCGGCAAGATGTGGAACAACGATGACGAGCTGCAGGACTGCATCGCCATGGTACCGGACCGCAGCTACGCCACCATGTACTCCGTGATCCTCGAGGATGCCAAAGCCAAGGGCCAGTTTGATTGCGCCACTATGGGCAATGTCTCCAATGTGGGGCTCATGGCGGCGAAAGCCGAGGAATACGGCTCGCACGACAAGACCTTCGAGGCACCGGCGGACGGCACCGTCCGGGTGGTGGATTCTTCAGGCACTACATTGCTCGAGCAGGTGGTGGAGATCAATGACATCTTCCGCATGTGCCAGGCCAAGGACGAACCTATCCGCGACTGGATCAAGCTCGCTGTACGCCGCGCCCGCGCTTCGGGATCGCCGGCCGTCTTCTGGCTCGATGAGCGGCGCGGCCATGATACAGAGCTCATCAAGAAGGTGAAAAAGTACCTCCCCGATCACAACACGGAGGGCCTCGACATCCGCATCATGAAGCCGGCGGAGGCCATGCAGTTCTCGCTGGACCGGAGCCGCAAGAACGAGAACACGATCTCGGTCACCGGTAACGTGCTGAGAGACTACCTCACCGACCTCTTCCCCATTCTCGAACTCGGCACCAGCGCCCGGGTGCTCTCCATCGTGCCGCTTCTAAACGGCGGGGGGCTTTTCGAGACCGGTGCGGGGGGGTCAGCGCCCAAGCACGTGAAGCAGTTCACCCGGGAAGGTCATTTGCGCTGGGACTCCCTGGGCGAGTACTGCGCGTTAGTGCCCTCGCTGGAGCTCATTGCCGAGAACACCCGCAACGAGAAGGCTTCCTTGCTCGCCGAAACCCTGGATGTAGCTATCGGCCAGTACCTGGACAATGAGAAGCTTCCAGGTCGAAAGGTGAAGCAGACAGACAACCGCGACAGCACCTTCTATCTCGCCCTCTACTGGGCCCGGGCGCTGGCCGCGCAGGACAAGGACGCCGCCCTCAAGGCGCGCTTCGCCAGGGTGGCCGCAGAGCTCGAGGAGAACGAGGCAACAATCGTAGAGGAACTTCTCGCCGCCCAGGGCGATCCCGTTGACATCGGCGGATATTACCTCCCTGATGCCGCGCTCTGCGAAAAGTCCATGCGCCCGAGCGCCACGCTCAACGCCATCATCGACGCCATGATGGCCGCGGAGCTGGAGGCAGAGGCCTAGGCTGAACCAACGCAAACAAAAGAGGAGGCTCTCGCAGCCTCCTCTTTTTTTTTGTTTGTCTCACTCGTGCAGAGATTGTTATAATGACCTATCTAACCCTTATTCATGATCGGACGAGCTCGAAATGAAACGAATCATTGACGACGTACTGAAGCAGTTCGAACAGCAGCGGGATAACCTGATCCCCATCCTCCAGGCAGTGCAGCAGGAAACTGGGTATATTTCCGAAGATGCGGTGGAAGCGGTTTCCGGCTACCTGGATATTTCCCAAAGCGATATCTATGGTGTGGCCACCTTCTACACCCAGTTCAGATTCACCCGGCCCGGGGATCACGTGATAAAAGTGTGCCAGGGTACCGCCTGCCATGTGCAGGGCGTCCGGCGGATCGTGGATGAAGCGGTCCGTCACCTGGGTATTCAACCGGGTGAGACCACCGATGATTACCGGTTCAGCCTGGAGAGCGTGGCCTGTTTCGGTTCCTGCGCTCTGTCGCCGGTAGTGGTTGTGGATGATGTGGTACACGGCAGAATGACGCCGAAGAAACTGAAAAAACTGCTCAAGGAGTTATCCAGTGACGTTCCAGCAGATACAGACGGAAGCGAAGCAGAACTGGGAAACGTTTAGCGCTTTTGCGCGCCCGCGTATCCTGATCGGAGCGGCCACCTGCGGCCTGGCCGCAGGGGCCGGCAGTGTCAGAAAAGCTTTCGAAAAAGCGCTCGCAGAGCGCTCTATCGAGGTGGACATAGTCGAGGTGGGCTGCCTGGGGATGTGCTATGCCGAGCCCCTGGTGGAGATCGGCCTTCCCGGCGGCAGCCGGGTATTATATAAAAACGTCAACGAAGAGACCGCCACCGAGTTGGTTTACGACGTCATTCGTGACAGTGGCCAACGGCCGGACCTGGCTCTGTGTACCCTGGGCGACAGCACCGTGGAGGATATCCCTGCCATGGACGATCTGCCCATGATGGCCGGGCAGGTCAGGGTGGTGATGCGAAACGCGGGATCTATCGATCCCACCTCTATCGAGCACTACGTGGCCAGGGGCGGTTATTCCGGGCTGGTGCGGGCGCTGGGTATGAAACCTGAAGAGGTCATCGACGAGGTGAAAAACTCAGGGCTTCGTGGCCGCGGCGGTGCCGGTTTTCCCACCGCGACGAAGTGGGAGCTGGCCCGGGCCTCAGCAGGTGACAGCAAGTACGTCATTTGTAACGCCGACGAGGGTGATCCGGGGGCATTCATGGACCGGCTGGTCCTGGAAAGCGACCCTCACGCGGTACTGGAAGGACTGGCCATCGCCGCCTACGCCATCGGCGCATCCCATGGTTTTATCTACGCGCGGGCGGAGTACCCGCTGGCGGTGCAACGGCTTGAAAAAGCCATCGGCCAGATGAAAGAGCACGGTTTTATCGGGCAGAACATCATGGACTCAGGGTTTGATTTGTCACTCCGGATCAAGGAGGGTGCCGGCGCCTTCGTCTGCGGCGAGGAAACGGCGCTCATGGCATCGGTGGAAGGCAGGCGTGGTATGCCCATGCCCAGGCCGCCGTTTCCTACCGACGCGGGCCTTCACGAAAAGCCCACGGTTATCAATAACGTGGAAACCCTGGCCAACGTGTCGGCCATCCTGGAGCGGGGAGCGGGCTGGTACGCGCAGTACGGTACCGAAAAAAGCAAGGGTACCAAGACCTTCGCCCTGGCGGGCACTATCAATCGCACCGGTCTCATAGAAGTGCCCATGGGAATCCCGCTTAAGGAAGTAATCTTCGATATCGGCGGCGGCATCCCTGGGAACAAAAAGTTCAAAGCGGTTCAGACCGGCGGTCCCTCCGGCGGCTGCCTTCCGGCTTCATGTCTGGACCTGCCGGTTGATTATGAGTGCCTGGCGGAAGCCGGGGCCATCATGGGCTCCGGCGGCATGATCGTCATGGATGAGGATTCGTGCATGGTGGATATCGCCCGGTACTTCCTGGAGTTTACCCATAACGAATCGTGCGGCAAGTGCACCCCGTGCCGGATGGGCTCCCAGCACCTGCTCAGGCTGCTGACTGAGATCACCGACGGAAACGGCACACCCACTCACCTGGAAGCGCTGAAAAGGATCGGAGAAACGGTCCGGGACGGTTCCCTGTGCGGGCTGGGTCAGACTGCACCCAATCCCGTGCTGACGGCCGTCCGGTATTTTACCGACGAGTACCTGGACCACATCCGGGACCATCGATGCCTGGCCGGGGTGTGTACAAGCCTGCTGACTTTCTCTATCGACGCTGAACTGTGCACCGGGTGTACCGCATGCAGCAAGGTCTGTCCCCCCCGGGTCATATCCGGGGAGAAAAAAGCAGTCCATACTATAGACGAATCCGGTTGTATCAAATGCGGCGCCTGCTTCGAAGTGTGCACATTTGATGCGGTGAAGAGGACGTAACTATGAATTTTATCACCATCGACGGCCAACAGGTAGAAGTCACGCCGGGCGCCACGGTGCTCGAAGCTGCCACCGGTGCCGGGATTAATATTCCGACCCTGTGTGCTCATCCCGACCTCACACCCACCGGCGCCTGCCGGTTGTGCGTGGTCCAGATCGAAGGTCAGCGGGGTTTTCCAACCGCCTGTACTACACCCGCGGTTGATGGGATGGTTGTCACCACGAGCAGCGCGGAGGTCATCGAACTTCGGCGGAACATTCTCAAGCTTCTGCTCAGCGGTCACACCAGCCCGTGCCTGGTGTGCCTGCACCGGGAAAAATGCCAGGAGTACCGGCCCCATCCTTCAAAAGCGGGCAAGACGGTGAGCTGCGCGTTTTGCAGCAACCGCACTTCCTGCGAGCTCAGGGACCTGGCCGAAGAGTACGGAATCGATGATCTTCAACTGCCGATAGCCTACAAGAACATGCCGCTTGAGCGCCTCGATCCGTTCATGGCCCGGGATTACAACCTGTGCGTTCTGTGCGAACGGTGCGTCCGTATCTGCAAGAAACTCCACGGAAAAGCGAGTATCGATTTCATCGGTCGAAGCACCGATGTCCGGGTGGGAACGGCGTTTCATCGCGACCACCTGGATACCGACTGCCAGTTCTGTGGAGCGTGTATAGATATCTGTCCCACCGGGGCGCTGGCGGACCGTTTCGCCAGGTGGCGGGGCACCGCCGATCGCACGGTGGAAACCACCTGTATTCTCTGCCCGTTGGGATGTGCTCTCGACATCAAGATCAAGGAGGGCCGGGTAGTGGCCAGCGCCGCTACCGCCTTCACCGCCGAAGCGCGTGTGTGCGCCGTGGGGCGGTTCGTGCTTCCCCAGATACTCGAAAGCCCGGACCGTCTGGTCCGTCACCAGGTCCGCGTTGATGAAGGAGTGAAAAAGGTCCCGTACCGCGAAGCAGTGTCAGCGGCCGCCAAACATCTTACCGGATTCACCGGATCACGATTTGCTTTTGTCACTCATCCCGCGGTCACCCGGGAAGATCTGTTCATCATGCAGAAGTTCACCCGGGAGATAATGAAATCGGAAAACTTCATTCTGACCGATGCCGGCAATACGCCGGTTACTACCGGCAATACGCCGGTTACTCTTGACGCCGGGGTGAAAGCGGTATTTACCACCGGAGACCTGGTTGATTTGCCCTCACGTGAAGGGTGTGATACGGTCATCGTGGCGGACATCCTGCCGTCGGCAGCGTCCGTTTCGGCGGATGTTGTTTTCGGTGCGGCGGTCCTGGCGGAAGTGGACGGCACCTTCCTTACGTCTTCTGGGCAGGCCCCAACGTTTTCCGGACAGGTCCGGACACTCGCTGCTGCCGCCCAGAGCCCCGATGACGTGCATCCCGACTGGAAAATCTTGTGCGACATCGCCGTTGCCATGGGAGCGAAAGGATTTGATTTCGCTTCTGTGGTTAAAATCCGGGAGGAGATGGAGAAGGAGAAGAACGATGAGCGCCCGCCGGCTGCTCTCGATCCTTCACCCCTTGACGACCTGTCCGCTCTGCCTCGCACTTACCGGGGGCACCGGCTTTCAGACATCGCCTGCGCGCTGAAATCGGTGTTGCGCAGGCAGCACACCGGCGGTGCGCCGGAGGAGCAAGCAGAACAGACAGCGCCGCCGCGAAAAGAGCAGGGATTCAAGATCGTGGATAAGGTGGAAGTCGTTCCCAATACCCACATGGTGACCATCCACGCCCCCCTGGTGGCCGAATCATGCCAGCCGGGACAGTTCGTCATCGCCATCGTCAACGAAACGTCGGAACGAATCCCGTACACCGTGGCCGACTTTGACCGGGAGAAAGGTACGGTGACCATCAACGTGCTTGAAGCGGGCCGCTCCAGCCGGGAGCTGGCGCTTCTGGAAGCTGGGGACTACCTGGACCACTTCGTGGGACCCCTGGGTAAATCCATCGAGGTTAAGAAGTACGGCACCGTGGTGTGCGGCGGGGGATGTTACGGCGTAGGCTCCATACTGCCCCTCGCCCGCGCTTTAAAAGAAGCTGGTAACCGGGTGTTCTGTATCGAAGAAGCCTCCAGCTCCTACCTGCTGCACTGGCAGGACAAACTGGCCGCTGTCTGTGACGAGCTGATCATCACCACCAAGGACGGGTCCACCGGGATCAAAGGTGGTGTCCAGGAAGGGATAGGACACCTGGTTGAACGGGGTGAGACCATCGACCAGGCTTTCATCATCGGCTGCACCTTCATGATGATGCTGGTGAGCGAAGCCACTAAGGAGTTCGGGATACCCACCATGACCGCCCTGAATCCGATCATGCTGGACGGTACCGGTATGTGCGGCGCCTGCCGGGTTACGGTTGGAGGCAAGACCGTGTTCGCCTGTGTAACCGGCCCGTTTCTGGATGGGCACCAGATAGACTGGGAGGAGCTCATGCAGCGGCGTGGCGCATACGCCAGGGAAGAGGTGGAAGCATTGCCGTTGGGGCCTCAACGGCGGCGCGGTACCGGCACCGGAGAAGAGGCAAGCACGCTGCCGCAAGAACCGCACCGGCGGTGTTTTGAACCTCAAGAAGGAGCGCTGAGCTGTGAATCCTAAAGAACGAATGGCCATTCCGAGACAGAAGATGCCGGAGCAGGACCCGACGGTGCGGATCCACAACTACGATGAGGTCCCCCACGGCTTCAGTGAAGAGACCGCCATCAAGGAAGCGCAGCGGTGCCTGGGATGCAAGAAACCGATGTGTGTCGCGGGCTGCCCGGTGTGTATCGACATTCCCGGTTTTATCAAGCTGATCGAAGAAGGCAAGTTTGTGGAGGCGGCCAGGAAGCTGAGAGAAGAAAACTCGCTGCCGGCCATGACCGGCCGGGTGTGCCCCCAGGAGACCCAGTGCGAGATCAAGTGCGTGCTGGCCAAGAAAGGGGACCCGGTGAGTATCGGCCGTCTGGAGCGGTTCGCCGCCGATTACGAGCGCCACACCGGCCAGATCGAGATCCCGAAGGTGGCACCGAACACCGGGAAGAAGGTGGCGGTGGTGGGCTCCGGTCCCGCCGGGCTGACCGTGGCCGGGGACCTGGTCAAGCTGGGCCACCAGGTAACTGTTTTCGAGGCGCTGCACCTGCCCGGTGGCGTGCTGATGTACGGTATCCCGGAGTTCCGCCTGCCCAAGGAGATGGTCCTGACCGAGATCAACTACCTGAAGGCCCTGGGCGTGGAGCTTCGTCTGGACGTGGTCATCGGGATGGCTATCAGCGTCAAGCAGCTGCTTACCGATTACGACGTGGTGTTCATCGGCTCGGGGGCCGGACTGCCCAAGTTCATGAAAATCCCCGGTGAGAACCTGATCGGCGTCTACTCCGCCAACGAGTATCTCACCCGCTCCAACCTGATGAAAGCCTTCCGTTTTCCCGAGTACGGCACGGCACCCATCCGCAGCAAGAAAGTGGTCACCATCGGCGGCGGCAACGTGGCCATGGACGCCGCCCGTACCGCGCTGAGGCTGGGGGCGCAGTCCGAAATCGTGTACCGCCGCAGCCGGGTGGAGATGCCCGCCCGGGACGAAGAGATCCATCATGCCGAAGAAGAGGGTGTGGTGCTCAACCTTCTTTGTAACCCTCTCCGGGTTATCGGCGACGACCGGGGGCGCGTGGTGGCGGTTGAGTGCCTGCGCATGGAGCTGGGTGAGCCCGACGATTCCGGGCGGCGCCGGCCGGTACCCATGGAAGGAAGCGAGTTCATCATCGAGGCCGACACGTTCATCCCCGCACTGGGCAACAGCCCCAACCCGCTGATACCGTCGGTCACTCCCGAGCTGGACATGACCTCCTGGGGCACCATCATCGTGAACGAGGACACCATGGCTTCCTCCATCGAGGGCGTCTATGCCGGCGGCGACATCGTCAGCGGCGCCGCCACCGTCATCCTGGCCATGGGGCAGGCCAAAATAGCCGCCCGCTCCATGCACGA
>CAYSPT010000053.1:14988-22751 GCA_964432985.1 uncultured bacterium | reverse complement strand
AAAATAGCCGCCCGCTCCATGCACGACTACCTGATCTCATAATTTGTTTTTTCGATGAATGGTATTTGCCCTTTAGATATCAGACATTACATGTAAAAAGATTGTTTTAATTCGTTGACTTGAGAATCTTTACTTGATATAATCTCCTACCGCTTTCTTTACCTAATGTCTGTAGCATTTACCCGATAAAAAGCGAGAAAAAGCCGGGTGAATCACCCGGAGAAGAGTGTGTTGGTTTAGGAGAGTTTTTCACTATAAAAATGTTTTGAGAAAGGAGCTAACGCTCCATGAAGTTCTGGCGAAAACCGTATGATTTAGATGACGTGGAACTTATCCGCGGTATAGTCCACATTCTCAAGGACAGGTGCAAGGGATGTGGATTCTGCGTGGAGTACTGCCCCAAGGACGTACTCAAGCTGTCGGATGAGTTCAATACCAAGGGATACCATCCGCCGGAAGCCGCCGTAGAGGAAGACT
The DNA here is from genome assembly GCA_964432985.1 of uncultured bacterium. GTDB lineage: Bacteria > Muiribacteriota > CAYSPT01 > CAYSPT01 > CAYSPT01 > CAYSPT01. The sequence continues at coordinate 22,274 of CAYSPT010000053.1, read as the reverse complement.
GTGTCAACTGCGGCTTGTGCGAGATGATCTGTCCGGATTTTGCTATCTACAGTGTTCTCAAGGAGTCCGCCAAAGAAGCGGCCTCCGGGGATGAATGAAGGGTGAACCATGAAAGCTGATCCCATTGGAGTAATGACGGGCACCCATGAGCTAACCGGCAACGAAGCCACCGCCGAAGGAGCACTGGCCGGCGGCTGCCGGTTCATGGGCGTCTATCCTATCAAGCCGTCCCTTGAGGTATCGGACCGCTTCGCCCATCGATGCCTGGACGTCAACGGATCCTTCATCCAGATGGAGGACGAGATTTCGGTCCTGGCAGCGGTCATCGGAGCGTCCTGGACCGGTAAGAAATCGCTGGCGGTAACCTCGGGGCCGGGACTCTCGCTGATGATGGAGCATGTCGGACTGGGCGTGATGCTGGAGACCCCGTGTGTCATTCTTGACGTGCAGCGGGTGGGGCCCTCCGAGGGAATTCCCGAGCATCCCAGCCAGGGCGACATGATGCAGGCCCGCTGGGGCTCTCACGGCGATTACGAGCTGATAACCATCGCCCCCTCGTCGCCCCAGGAGTTGTTCGACCTGACCATCCAGGCCTTCAACCTGTCGGAGCGTTACCGCCTGCCGGTGATGCTCATGTCCGACGCTTATCTGGCGCAGCTCAAGGAGCCGGTGGAGATTCCCGCGGCGGATGACATCGAGCTTACGCCCCGGCGGTATTTCGACGGACCCACCGACCAGTATCTTCCCTACAAGCGGGATGACGACCTCATCCCCCGTATGGTGGATATCGGCCAGGGCTACCGGTTCCACGTGACGGGCCTGACCCACGACGACCGCGGGTATCCCGTCATGACCGAGGAGTGCCAGGAGTACAACGTACACCCGCTGCTCTGGAAGGTCCGCCAATACGTGGACGACATCATCATGATAGAAGAGGAAAACCTGGATGACGCCGACGTGGTGGTGGTCTCTTACGGTTCCACCTCCCGGGCCGCCCGCGCGGCGGTGAAGCAGGCCCGGGACGCGGGGATGAAAGCCGGCAGCCTGAGGCTGATCACCGTCTGGCCCTTCCCGGTCAAACGGATCAGCGAGCTTTCCGAGAAAGTGAAAGCCTTCGTGGTTCCCGAGCTCAACTTCGGCCAGGTGGTGGATGAGGTCAAGCGCTGCACCTACGGCCGCGCCGACGTGGTGTTCGTCCCCCACGGGGATAAGGGAGTGGAAAACGCCGACGACATTCTCGCGGCGATACAAAACGCAGTCAAGCAGGACTGAGAAAGGATCCTTTACCGATGAACGAAGCCCAAGAATTCCATCCCATGGAGGACGTTCTGAGGATGGACCGGATACCTCACATCTGGTGCCCCGGTTGCGGCATCGGTGTGGCAGTCACGGCCTTTGCTTCGGCGCTGGAGAAAGCGAACATGGACCTGAACCAGATGGCCATCGTCTCCGGCATCGGCTGCACCGGGCGTGTGGCGGGCTATGTCAAGCTCGACTCCTTCCACACCACCCATGGCCGGGCCATCGCCTTTGCCACCGGCATCAAGATGGGGAACCCGAAATTGAAAGTGGTAGTGTTTTCCGGCGACGGTGACCTGATCTCCATCGGGGGCAATCACTTCATTCACGCCGCCCGGAGAAACATCGACATGCTGGTCATCTGTGTGAACAACTTCATCTACGCCATGACTGGCGGCCAGGTGGCGCCGACCACCCCCCTGGGGGCATATGCCACCACCTCGCCCTTCGGGTGCGTGGAACCGCCGTACAATATACCGTACCTGGCCGACAGCGCCGGGGCGGTGTACGTGGCGCGGTACACGGTGTTGCACGTGCGACGGCTCGAAAACGCCATGGTGGAGGCCCTGCAGAAGCCGGGATTTTCCGTTATCGAAGCCATCTCTCCCTGCGCCATGTATTACGGGCGGATCAACAAACTGGGAGACGGGCTGTCGCTGATGAAGTTCTACCACGAGAACTCCGAGGTGAAAAACTGGGAGGACACCAAGAACCTGGATATCGGGTTCCAGACCCCCATCACCTGCGGCAAGTTCGTGGATCGGGAACGGCCGACGTATAACGACAACCTCAACGCCTGGCTGGACGAAATGCAGGAGAAGGTTGAGAAGGGTAAGGGCGAGCTGCAGGAGTTGGCCGAGATGGAGCAGGAGGGAGGTGCCGGCGCATGAAAGCTGATCCCAAACATGTTACTTCGGGAACGTTCTACATGGACGGTGATATAGCGGCTGGTCGAGGCGCGCTGGCCGCCGGTTGCCGGTTCATCGCTGGCTACCCCATCACCCCATCCACCGAGGCCGCCGAATCGTTTGCCAAGGTGGCGCCGATGGCCGGGGCGATGTTCATCCAGATGGAGGACGAGCTCGGATCTGTAGCAGCGGTGGTGGGCGGCGCCTGGGCGGGAGTCAAGACCATGACTATCACCTCCGGCCCCGGCTACTCGCTGATGATGGAGACCGTGGGGCTATCCGCCATGATGGAGACCCCGCTGGTGCTTCTCAACGTACAGCGGGCCGGCCCCTCCACCGGCGTGCCCACCAAGACGGGGCAGGGTGACATTATGCAGTCGCGGTGGGGCTCTCACGGCGACTACGAGGTCATTGCCATAGCTCCCGTCTCTCCCCAGGAGCTGTTCGATTACACCGTCAAGGCGTTCAACCTGGCGGAGACCTATCGCTGCCCGGTGATGGTCATGACCGATGAGTGCGTGGGGCACATGACCGAGAAGGTGGTCATTCCTCCCGCCGAGGAGATTGATGTCGTTCCCAGGGATTTCTACGAAGGCCCACCCGAGGAGTATAAGCCTTACAAACCGGAGGAGAACCTGGTACCCAAGATGGCCAAGGCCGGTGACGGGATGAAGCTGTACGTCACGGCGCAGGCCCATGACGAGAACGGCCATCCGGTCACCAGCGAAACCTACAAGTCGGACTACACCAAACGCCTGGTGGACAAGATCAGGCGTAACAAGGACGATATCATCGAGCTTCGGGAATACAACCTGGAAGACGCCGAGATAGCGGTGGTCGCCTATGGCATCTCCTCCCGGGTGGCCGTCAAGGGAATCGAGCTGGCCCGGGAGAAGGGAATCAAGGTGGGGCAGCTCAGGCTGGTCACCGTCTGGCCCTTCCCCGACGAGCGGATTCGCGAGCTGGCCAAGAAGGTGAAAGCCTTCGTGGTGCCGGAGATCAACTACGGGCAGGTGGTGTTCGAGGTGGCCCGCTGCGCCGAAGGAGAAGCCAACGTGGTCCTGGTGGGACACGGCGGCGCCGGGGTGACCAATCCCGAGGACATTGCCGCCGCTATCGAGTACGCCGCCGGAGAGGAACAGCGCCTGGAAGGCGTTGTCGACTTCAAGACCAAGCTCGAGCGGAAGGTGTTTGAGGAAGGTGGCGGGATAGGCGAATGAATCCATTAATAACAGCGTTTGAAAAAGGGATAGAGAAGTCGGGATTTGAGCCGGCCCGTGTAACGGTCACATCGGACATCATCTTCGAGCCCGAAGTGGCCTCCGGCCTGGGAATCGACTATTTTCACGTCAACCGCGGACGGGCCATCGCCTTCGGGGCAGGGATGAAGCTCAGCAACCCGAACCTGCGGGTGGTGTCCTTTATTGGTGATTCCATGACCCTGGGCGGCAATCACTTCGTGCACAACGGGCGGCGGAACATGGAGCAGCTGGTCATCTGCGTCAACAGTTTTGCCTACAGGAAGGTAGCCGGTCAGAAAGCACCCGTACCCAGTGAGTACTTTTCACCGTTCGCCACCTTCGAGGAGCCCTTCAACGCTCCTCACCTGGCCAACTCGTGCGGCGCCATCTTCACCGCCAGGTGGACGGCCCTGCACACCGAAGAGCTGGCGGAGTGCATCGGCGAGGCGCTGCAGAACAAGGGGTTTTCCGTGATCGAGGTTTTGTGCCCGGGGCCCAACTTCTACAGCACGATTTCCCAGAGCGATTCTAATCTGCTGGAGTTCTACCACGCCAACTCGGTGGTCAAGAACGACGTAAATCCCCGCAACGCGGGTATAGCAGCGGAAGATAAAATAGTGGTGGGCACATTCACCAGGCAGGAACGGCCGACCTACATCGAGCAGTACAACGAGCAGCTGGGCAAGGTTCTCGGTGATAAGTTTACCGCGTATGGAGGAGATTATGTTTGAGATAAGGTTCGCAGGTTACGGAGGGCAGGGTATCATCCGGTCCGGTATCATCGTGGGGCGCGCCGCTTCCATCTACGACAACAAGCACTCCACCATGAACCAGTCCTTCGGGCCGGAGGCCCGGGGCGGTGCGTGCAGCTCGCAGCTGCTGGTGTCCGATGAAGCAATCCTGTACCCGTACGTCACCAGGTCAGATATCTGTATAGCCATGTCCCAGGCGGCATACGAGAAGTTCTACCCGGAACTGAAACCGGGCGGAAAACTGCTGTATGACGAGGACCTGGTCAAGCTGGAAGAGCACGAGGAAGAGTACGAGCTTTACTGCATTCCGGCCACCAGGTACGCCGAAGAGCTGGGCGCCCGTATCGCCGCCAACGTGGTGATGCTGGGGGCCTTCACCGCCATCACGGGAGTGGTTTCGCTGGAGGCCATGAAAAAGGCAGTTCCCGAGTCGGTGCCGTCGCGCTTTATCAATCTCAACCTGAAGGCTTTTGACAAAGGGTACGAGCACGGAAAGCGGCTGCTTGAAGGCACTACGGCTGAAGCCGAAGCGGAAACTGGAGCGGAAGCGTAGCCAGGGATAATTGTGCCCTGAGTAGATGTGGCAAGCCTATAAAGAGGCTTGCCCAGGATATGGAGTTAAGTGAAATGAACGAGGAAAGCCACGCCAGAGTTGAAAACCTTCCGGATCTTCTGGAGCGGGAACAGGTAACCCTGACCCTGAACAGCGATCCGACGGTTGAATACCAGATAGAAAAGATTGCGTCGTCTTCCTGCGCGGTGGGCTGCCCGGCGGACGTCAACGTGAAAGCCTACCTGGGGCTGATCGCGGCGGGCAAGTTTCGCGACGCCCTGGAAGTGGTCAGACGCGAAAACCCGCTTCCGGGCATCTGTGGACGGGTATGTACCCACCCCTGTGAAAGCGAGTGCCAGCGTCTCGATGTGGATGACCCGGTGGCCATATGCGCGCTGAAGCGGTTCATCGCCGATTACGAGCTGAACCTGGAACCCGGCGACAAGGCCAAACCCACGGTCAAGCCGGACATGGCCAAGGTGGCCGTGGTGGGCTCGGGACCCGGAGGACTGACCTGCGCAAGCGATCTGGCCCGTCTTGGGTACCCGGTAACCGTGTTTGAGAAGCTGCCGATAGCCGGGGGAATGCTCACCAGCGGTATACCGTCCTACCGTTTGCCGCGTGACATCATCGAATGCGAAATCGACGCCATCAAGGACCTGGGGGTGGAGCTCAAACTGGACTCAGCCATCGACCAGAACCACACCCTGGAAGACCTCAAGAAGGAAGGGTACAAGGCCGTCTTTCTCGCCACCGGAGCCTATAAGGGCAAGAAGCTCAGAGTTCCCGGAGAGGACGACTTTGAAGGGTTCATGGACTGCATCACCTTCCTGCTGGAGGTCAACCTGTGGAAGAAGAATATTCCGGAGCCCTGCAAGGTGATCGTCATCGGCGGCGGCAACGCCGCCATCGATTCGGCCCGTTCGGCGCTGAGACTGGGATGCGACGTGCACATCGTCTACCGCCGCTCGAGAAAAGAGATGCCGGCCAACCTGCACGAGATCGAGGACGCCGAAAAGGAAGGCATCAAGATGCACTACCTGGCCTCACCGGTGAAGATTATCGGTGAAGACGGGAAGGTAGTGGGGATGGAGTGCATCAAGAACAAGCTGGGCGAGCCCGACTCCAGCGGCCGGCGCCGTCCCGTAGCCATGGAAGGATCGGAGTTCGTCATTAACGCCGACCTGATCATCCCGGCCATCAGCCAGGAACCCGATATGGAATGGCTCCCCGAGGGGCATGGGTTGGAGCTGTCGAAGTGGAACTCCTTCGTCATCAACGAGGAGACCATGGAGACCAATCAGCCGGGTATCTTCGCCGGCGGCGACTCGGTGACCGGTCCCCAGACCGTCATCGAAGCCATCGCCGCAGGGCACCAGGCCGCCCGGTCCATCGTCCAGTACCTCAAGGGCGAGAAGGTGACCGGTAAAGCGGCCCCCGCCCAGCCGGTGGAGTACGCCGTCAAGGCCAAAAGCGAAACGAAAAAAGCTCGGGCCCACATGCCCGCTCTGCCGCTTGAGGACCGCGCGAACTTCAACGAGGTGGAGCTGGGCCTGACCGAGGAGATGGCCGTCAGGGAAGCCGCCCGCTGCCTGCGATGCGGCCCCTGCATGGAGTGCAGCGAGTGCGTGGGCGAGTGCGAGAACAAGCTGGCCTCGCTGGTGCAGCCGGGGGAAGATGCCGGGCTGCTGCTGCGGGTGCCGTTTGACACCTGCGTGCTGCCGCTCACCGACGCTCCGCTTGCAGGAAAGCTTTCGTGGAGCGACGGCAAAACGATCCCGGTGGCCCTGGAGCCTCTCGTAGCCAGGGTTAGAAAAGACCTGTGCCGCGGCTGCGGTGACTGCGCCGAGATCTGCGTGTACTCCGCACCGAAGCTTCAGGACCGCGGCGACGGCGTGAAGATATCGTACATCGATCCCGACCTGTGCAAAGGGTGCGGGGTCTGCGCCAACATCTGCCCCTCAAGCGCCATTTCTCTGAACCATTTCACCGGCAGCCGCCTGGACAGCCTTTCCAGGAAGTCTGCCGATGAGAAGAAGGTTGTTGCCTTCGTCTGCAACTGGGCCTACAACATGCGGGGCGATTTCGAGGAGGCCGCCGGCCAGAGCCTGATCAAGGTCATGTGCTCGGGCCGTATCACCCCGGGCGCCATCGTGAAAGCCTTCGAGCACGGGGCCGACGGTGTCATCGGTGTCGGGTGCCCGCCGGATCAGTGCCAGTACGTCAAGGGCAACGAGACTGCCGAGAAGACCTTTGATAAGGCGAAAGAGATATTACACACGCTCGGGATCGAACCCTCACGGGTGAGCTTTGAGCGGCTCTCACGGGCCGAACCTGAAAAATTACAGGAGGTCATGGGTTCTTTTGCCTCTCGCATACAGAACCTGTAAAACAGCATGGATAAAATCAAAAAAAACATTGAGAAAATAGTCAGGGACACGAAAGCCTACAACTGCCTCGATTGCGGCAAGTGCAGCGCCGTCTGTCCCATCTCCCTGCTGAACGAAAAATGTCTGCCGCGCCTGACCGTGGC
>CAYSPT010000053.1:10095-14888 GCA_964432985.1 uncultured bacterium | reverse complement strand
CTCAAATTCAAGGTGCTCCACATTACCCAACTCATGGCGGAGAAGGCGGCGGAGCTGAAACTGAAACCCATAAAGGCCAAGGTGACCTACCAGGACCCGTGCCGCCTGGGCCGTCTGTCCGGCATCTACGAAGAGCCCCGCCAGGTGATGAACGCTGTCCCGGGCCTGGAGCTTGCGGAGATGGGCAAGAACCGCAAAAGCGCCATTTGCTGCGGCACCAGCGGCTGGATGAACTGCGGCACCTGCAGCAAGCAGATCCAGGTTAACCGGCTGACCGAGGCGAAGAAGACCGGGGCGGATATGCTGGTAACCGCCTGCCCCAAGTGCCAGATCCACTTCGCCTGCGCGCTTAAGGACGAAGATGTGCCGGCGGAGGCCCGTATTCCCATGAAAGACCTGGCCGTGCTGGTGGCGGAGCAGCTCGAAGCTGTTGAGAAAACTGATGAAAAGGATGTTTCTGGTGACGCCGGTTTAGAGGCGTCACACGGTTGATTGAATGAGGGACTAGCGTCCCCCATTTGGTGAGGACTAACGTCCTCAGTAATTGTGTAGCGACTGATAGAATAAAATCTTGTCGCTCGGGTAATTTACAAATATTCGTCGCGAGGTGAAGAAAATGGCAGCAGCTACGAGGCGCACGCCGGAAAACGCTCGGAGGCGTACCTGTAAGGTACGTCGAGAACGTTTTTCAAGCGCAACAAAGTAGATGCAATCATTTTCAAGCCGCAGCAGAATATTTTGATAATTACTCGAGCCTAAAAAAGGAGGTGATCAATCCTTTGGCGGAAGATCTGAGAATCGGCGTATTCATTTGTGAATGCGGGATAAACATTGCTTCGACCGTGGACTGTGCCGGGTTGGTGGAGTATGCACTGACGCTCCCCGACGTGGTGTGCGCGGTCAAGAACCGGTACTCATGCGCAGAACCCGGGCAGCAGGAAATACAGAAGTATATCGAGGAGCACAACCTGAACCGGGTGGTGGTGGCCAGCTGTTCACCCCGGATGCACGAGCCCACCTTCAAGGCGTGCTGTGCGGCAGCCGGGCTGAACCCTTATCTGTTCGAGATGGCCAATATCCGCGAGCACTGCAGCTGGGTGCATGCAGATATGGAGTTTGCCACTAAAAAAGCAAAAGATCTGGTTGGAATGGCTGTGGCCCGGGCCCGTCTCCTGGAAGAGCAGGAAGAGCTCGAGGTCCCGGTGGAACCTGCCGCGCTCGTAATAGGCGGTGGTATCGCCGGCATCCAGTCCTCACTCGATCTGGCGGATGCAGGCTACCAGGTTTATCTCGTTGAAAAAGAACCGACTATTGGTGGGTTGATGGCTGTTATCAACAAAACCTTCCCCACCATGGATTGAGCTATTTGAATCCTCGGTCCGAGGATGATGGATGTCGGTCGACATCCCAAAATTAAGCTGTTAGCTTACTCAGAAGTAGAAGAAGTAACCGGGTATATCGGTAATTTTCACGTGAAAGTGCGCCGCAAGGCACGGTACGTTGATGAAGAGAAATGTACCTCGTGCGGCGAGTGCGTGTCGGTATGTCCGGAAATCGTTCATGACGAGCACCAGATGGGAATGGCAACCAGGAAAGCCATATACATTCCGTTTGCCCAGTCCGTGCCCGCCTCGTACCTGATCAATATGGACGAGTGCCTGGGGACGAATCCCATTGCCTGCGGCAAGTGCCTGGAGGCGTGCGACAAGCGGTGCATCGACTTTGACGATAAAGACACATTCGTAGATCTGGACGTTGGCGTGGTGGTGGTCGCCACCGGTATGGAGGGCTATGATCCCACTATCCTGGACGAGTACAACTACACCAAGTTCGAAAATGTCATCACCTCCTGGGAGTTCGAGGTCCTGACCGGTCCCGGCTACGTCACCAAAGGTGAACTGATCCGGGCCACAGACCGAAAGATGCCCAAGAGCGTGGCCTTTATCCAGTGTGTCGGTTCGCGGTCCATGAAGCGCGGTAAGTCCTACTGCAGCAACATCTGTTGTATGAACACCGTCAAGGACACCCTCTTTCTCAGGGATCATCACCCGGAGATGGACTGCAAGGTGTTCTACATGGACATGCGCTGTTTCGGCAAAGCGTACGAGGACCTGTACACCCGGAGCAAAGCGCTGGGAGTGAAATACATCAGGGGCATCCCGGGAGGCATCGAAGAAGATCCCGAGACCAAGAACCTGATCCTGACCGTGGAGAACACCACCGCCGGCAAGATAGAGAAGCACGAGGTGGAAATGGTGGTCCTCTCGGTAGGCGTGGTACCAACGGCTAAGACCGCTGATGTCCAGCGGGCGCTGACCCTGTCCACGTCCCCGGACGGGTTCCTGATGGAGACCCACTACCAGTTGAATCCCATCGACTCTCCCACGGGAGGCGTGTTTTTAGCCGGTTGCTGCGAGTCCCCCAAGGACATCAAAGCTTCGGTCATCCAGGCCTCCGGGGCCGCCGGCCGCGCCGAGCGGCTGCTGGCCACGGGAAAGGTGAAGGTCCCGGCTATTACGTGCCGGATCGACAAAGAAATCTGCACGCTCTGCGGGTTGTGCGCCAAGGTCTGTCCTTACGGTGCCATCCATGTGGACAAGAAAGCCAAGTCAATAATGGTGGTGGAAGCCGCCTGCAAGGGGTGCGGCACCTGCGGTGCCGAATGCCGCTTCGGGGCAATCACCATGCGCCACTTCAGAGACGAGCAGATCACCTCCATGATCGATGCCATGCTGGCGGAAAATCCAGAGGAGAAGGTGGTCACCTTCGCCTGCAACTGGTGCTCCTACGGCGGCGCGGACCTGGCCGGGTTGTCCCGGATGCAGTACCCGCCCAATGCCCGGTTGATCCGGGTGATGTGCAGCGGGCGCGTGTCCTCCGAGTTCATCCTGCACGCCTTCAAGAAGGGCGCGCCGGTGGTCTTCGTCACCGGCTGCCACTTTGCCGATTGTCACTACATCAGCGCCAACCGGTGGTGTGTTAAGCGAGTCGACACCCTCTGGGACAAGCTGGAGAAGCTCGGTATCAGACCCGAGCGTCTGCAGCTGGAATGGTGCTCGGCGGCGGAAGCGTCCCGGTGGCAGGAGATCATGACCGTGGCGGAGAAGATGCGCAGCGAGGTCACCAAAGAGGAAATCGAGGAGACCATCCGCATCCTCACCGCGGAGGATGAGAAGAAAAAGGCAAAAGAGGCCGCTAAAGCCGCTAAAGCTGCCAAGGCTAAGAAAGCAGAGGGTTAGCCATGGAAGAAACAAGCGACTACAGATGCATGCGGTGCGGGCACGAGTACGAAGGGGCCTTCAAGAAGGGCGGAGCCCTGGTGGAACGGATGTGCCCGGAGTGCGGAAGCAACTCCATCCGCAAGCTGCGTAAAAAGAAAGAGAAGTAGACTGTTCGTTTCATGAGCTGTTGCAGCATGTAAGCTTGCGAAGCATACGGAACGGACGTTGTACTTGTAAGACGGTAAAAGAGGAAGCCTGTCTCTCGGGCTTCCTCTTTTTGTCATACTGAACGGTAGATAGTGCTCTATCCCATATAAAAAACATCCATTTATTGAGGCCCCTATCGGCCTATAGGGGAGTCCCTGAAACTCCATTTTTTTGCACTTTACCTGTTAGTAGAAAAATGTAACCAATCCGATAAGTATAGTAGGGGATTATTTTATTTGCTTTCCCGGAGATGCCGGGCAGGGAAGTCCGGCCCCGTGATCAAGGAGGATCACCGCCATCAGAGTTGCACATAACATCTCGTCTATGAATTCGCATCGCAACCTGGCGATGACGAACGGCAGCCTGAACGTGACACTTGAACGGCTCTCTTCCGGCCTCAGGGTCAACCGCGCTGCCGACGACGCCGGCGGGCTGGCCATCAGCGAGAAGCTGCGGGCCCAGGTGAGCGGCCTCGAGGTGGCCGTCTCAAACGCCCAGGATGGGATTTCACTCATACAGACCGCCGAAGGGGCCCTTGACCGCACCCACGCCATCCTGCGCCGCATCCGGGACCTGACCGAGATGGCCGCCAACGGCGACAAGACCGACGGCGACCGCGAGCACTACCAGGCCGAGGTGGAGGCGCTTCTGACCGAGATCGACCGCATCGCCGAGACCACCGAGTACAATACTCTCAAGCTGCTCAATGGCACCGTGGGCGGCAAGGCGGAGGAGAAGGCCGACACGGACGGCATCAACAACGATGCGAAGCTGGTGGTTGACGGGCAGATAAGGACCACCGGGGAGTACAAGGTCAGCATCTACAACGCCGCCGAGCGGGCCAAGGGAATCATCGTGGGCAATGTTGCCGCCGCCGCCGCGCCCGGCGTTAACGACGAGGGCGGTTTCTCCACCCTCATGGGGCAGGCCGACGGCGATTACGCCTTCAAGATCGAGTCTGAGGGACAGATTGCCCTGGTCACGGTTATAGCCGAGGAGAACGCCGGCGACAACATAAGCGACGTGCTGCGAAAATTTAACGAGGGCATGGCGGCGGCCGGAATCGACGCCACCGCCTCCTACGATCCGAGCGGCGCGGCGGCCTATGGGAACGGTACCGCCTCCATCATCATCCAGGCCAAAGAATACGGATCGAAGCACGACATCCACCTTGAACTCGCCAGCGCTCCGCAGGCGGGGACGATCACCGAACCCGAGTTCGTCTGGGCAAGCGGCGGAGTGGGGATGACTATTCCCTACTGGACGGCGGTCGACTCGTCCGGCAACGTCTACACGACCGACTACGGCAACTTCCGCGTGCAGCAGTTCAACTCGGCCGGCGTCTACCAGAGCCAGTTCGGCAGC
>CAYSPT010000053.1:7633-9995 GCA_964432985.1 uncultured bacterium | reverse complement strand
TTCAACTCGGCCGGCGTCTACCAGAGCCAGTTCGGCAGCGCGGGCGCCGGAGACGGCCAGTTCGGTGGCTCCGGCCCCTATAACATGGCCTTTGACTCGGCCGGCAACATCTACGTGACCGATAATGCCAATAGCCGCATCCAGAAATTCAACTCGGCCGGCGGGTACCTGGACCAGTTCGCCGTCATCGGCAACCCTACTTCAGTCCACGTTGACTCGGCGGACAACATCTTCGTGGCCGACATTGGCAACAACCGTATCCAGAAGTACGACTCCGGTGGCAACTTCCTGTTTCAGTTCGGCAGCGGCGGCGCCGGAGCCGGGCAATTCGACCAGCCCTGGGACGTGACCACCGACACTGCGGGCAACATCTATGTGGCCGACACGTTCAACAGCCGCGTCCAGAAATTCGATTCAACCGGCACCTATGTTTCTGAAGTCGGGGCCGGGCTGCTCACGAATCCTACCGGTGTGGAATTCGATGACAGCGGCAACCTCTACGTGACCGAATGGGGCAGCGGCGAGGTTTCTAAGTTCTCCACCGGCGGAGGCGGCGTCACCATCTACAACTCCGACCTCACCGACACCGACGGCAAACTCGACAGTGAAACCAAGCTCTCCGGGGGCAGCATCGACGACCTGGGGCTGCTGCAGGCGGTGTCTACCGGCACCTTCGCCGTAGTCACCCGCGACGGCACCCGTAACATAGTCAACGTGGTTTCCATGGTGGCCACTACCGCCGCTGCCACTATCGATGACCTGCTCACCCGTCTCAATGACGTGACCAACGTGTCGGCTACCTATGACGAGTCCACCGGGGCGTTCAGCCTGACCGACACCTCGTCGGGGACAGGCAACTTCCAGGTTCTCAACGGCAATGACGAGGACTATGGATTGACGGACCTGATCGGCCTGTACCGCGCCGAGTTCGGGGATACCATCGAAGGCGTGCGGATCTCGCGCACGGAGGACTACGTGCTGCGGGTCACCGACCCGGGCTTGAACGAGGCTTTCCTGCGGGCCAACCAGGGCGACCGTTCCAGTTACTTCGCTGCCCAGAACAGCTCTATGACACTGCTCAGCAGCGGTGTCGATCCGGACTACGCCGGGGAGATCGAAGCCGGTGCCGGCGGTATCGCCGGGGTGAGCTTCACCCTGGAAGAGATTCAGATGAAGGAACTGGGCGTTGACGCCTTCTCCATCCTGGCCTCCGCCGGGAGTCTGACCCTGCAGATCGGGCAGAACAAAGGCGGCGAGCACCGCACCACCATGACCATCGACGACATGTCGGTTACGGGGATCGGCCTCACCAACGATCTTGATGTCTCCACCCAGGGCGCGGCCATGGACCTGATCGACTCGGGAATGGTAGACACGGCCATCAACCGGGTCTCCAAGCAGCGGGGGGTGCTGGGTGCTTTCCAGAACCGGCTGGAACACACCATCAAGAACCTGGGCGTGACCGAGGAGAACCTGCAGTCCAGCGAGTCGCGGATCCGGGACGCCGACATGGCCGACGAGATGATGGAATTCACTAAAAACCAGATCATGATGCAGGCGGGTACGGCCATGCTGGCACAGGCCAACCAGATCCCGCAGAATGTCTTACAGCTCCTCGGTTAAGCTTTGTCCTCACCCGCCCTATCAGGCTTGACCTTCTGACCTTAGCGGTTTGCGCCGCTATAACGCCCCGGCTCCCGACTCCTGAACTCCTGGATTTCTTTTTCACTCTGAAGAATTTCATCTACAGATACCATTTTTGTTATCTGCCAGGATCAAGTACAAGTACATTATAATTGCCTGGCAATTTGTTTTAGTTTTGCTAGATACGTATATTAACTCTTTAGACTTGACCTTTGGACATTAGTTTTATACTCTATTAATAGTTGATGAAAAAAGCGTAAAAACTGCTCATGAAACAGCGGCTTGGAAAGAGGAGGAGCCCCATGGATATCCAGCAGCATATGAAGCGGGACGTCAAGACCTGTACCGAGGATGAAAGCATCACCTCGGCGGCCAAAAAGATGGCCATGTTCAATATTGGCTGCCTGATCGTGATACGCGACGACGAACTGGTGGGAATCTTTACCGAGAGGGACCTGCTTAAACGGATAGTGGCCGAGGAGAAAGACCCGGCTAAGACAACAGTGGGTGATGTAATGACCAGCGAGTATATTACGGTGGAGGACACAACCAGCGTTGGTGTGGCATATCATATATGCGTGTCTAAAAATATCCGACACATCCCGGTACTCAAGGACGGCAAACTGGTGGGAATCGTGTCGGTAAAAGACCTGGGCAAGGTCCTGGACGAGCGGTTCTACGGTACCTATTTCGGGCGAACAATCATGGGGGACCTGTC
>CAYSPT010000053.1:0-7533 GCA_964432985.1 uncultured bacterium | reverse complement strand
AACAATCATGGGGGACCTGTCGGGAAAGTATTAGTCATCCCAATCAAAATCGTGGTAGGAACGGGATACAATCTCTCCCAGCTCGCGCTCCCTGCTGGGGGCGACCCAGTTATGTTTTTTTATCCCTTTTAAAAGCTCCTCCACCAGGAGCTCGCCCTGTAGTTCGAGGGGTTTGACATTTTGAAAAACCTGGTACAGGTGAAGGACGCCGATTTCAACGCCGTCGCTGAACCCGATCCTGGTTACGCCTTCCACTACCGAACTGCAGCACTGCCCCGGCGGTCAAATGGTGCGGTTGTCTACGAGCACGCTATTCACCTTCCAGGTACGAATTGTGTCTCTGATACTTAAACGCCAGGCTCTGCCAGCTTGTTCCCGAAAATCAATACATCCCGTCCATCTGAAACTCGCTCATGTCATACCAGACGCCGGCTCCGGTCAGCGAATCATACTGCAGTTGAAGAAGGTCGTAGTGATAGACTTCCTCATCTTTTATCCTGGTAAACAGCTCTCTGGCCAGGTCGTCGCCGGTTTCTTCAGCGAGCTTCCCATAGTACTCGATGCCGCCCCTTTCTTTGTCCATTGCCAGGCGGATGGCCTCGACGTCGTTGGGGTCTGCCTCTCCTGCTTTTTCAGCACTGTCCTGGAAAATAGGGGCTTTGCGGACCTGGGAAGTATATTTATCGACTTCCGCTTTCCAGTCTCCCTCACCGGTCATGGCCTCGAACATCTTCTGGAAGGTGTGGAGGTGCTTTATCTCGTCTTTGGCCAGCGACTCGAAGATTTCTTTCCCCAGCTTGCTGGTGGTTTTCCGGGCAGCCTCCTCGTAGAAAGCGCGGCCGTCCTTCTCCATCTGGATGGCCATCTTGATGGCTTCGGCGGCTCGCTTGTGTATTTCGGTCATTGTTTGATGTCTCCTCTCGGATTAATAGTGATCCAGATATAACGTGTAATCAGGCCGCTGTATCGATCCAGAGAAAACGCCTGATTGTGGATTATCATGGAACAAACAGTATAGCTGTGTGGACGGAAAAAATCCAGGAAAAGTCACGTAAAATCAGGATAACTTGACAAACAAAGAGCGGCGGAATTACCATGGGATACCGCATAACCGGCTGTTTCTGCGGCAAAACCGGGGAACAGGCCGGTAAAATGTATTGAGGCCAGGGAGGCAGACTAGATGGAAACCGAACTATTACAGACCGATATAAGGAAAATCCCATCGGTGGAAAAAATACTGCAGACACCGGAGATCGAGAAGCTCGTTGCATCGTATAAGCGATCTTTCATCGTGCAGAACGTGCAGTATGTACTGGATGAAATCAGGCAGGATATTTTATCGGGCTGCGCGGTGAACCTCTCACTGGACATGGTTGCCGGCCGCGTGTTTACCCGGGTTGAACAGGCTGCCGTTCCCTCGCTTCGAAAGGTCATCAACGCCACCGGCATTATTCTCCACACGGGGCTGGGGCGAGCGGTGCTGAGCAAAACTGCCCGGGAAGCGCTGACCACCGCCGCGGGTAATTACTGCAACCTGGAGCTGGATCTTCAAAGCGGCCAGCGCGGCTCGCGGCAAGAGCACATTCAGCAGGTGCTTTGCGACCTGACCGGCGCCGAAGCAGCCATGGTGGTCAACAACAACGCCGCCGCCGTCATGCTGGCACTCAACACGCTGGCCTATAACAAGGAAGTGGTGGTGGCCCGGGGGCAGCTGGTGGAAATAGGCGGATCGTTCCGGATGCCGGATATCATGGAGAGCAGCGAGTCCCACCTGGTGGAAATAGGAACCACCAACCGGGTGACAGTGGCCGATTACCGTCATGCCGTAACCGACAACACCGGTATTTTTCTCAAAGTCCATCCCAGCAACTACCGAATCGTCGGGTACACCACGGAGGTGTCCTTAAGCGAGCTGGTGTACCTGGGCGATGAGCTGCACATCCCCGTCATGTACGACCTTGGCAGCGGAAGCAGCGCCTCCATAGCCCGGTTCGGGCTCAGCACGGAGCCGTTGATATCCGACGCCGTCCGCACGAGTGCCGACATTATCACCT
Organism: uncultured bacterium; assembly: GCA_964432985.1. Taxonomy (GTDB): domain Bacteria; phylum Muiribacteriota; class CAYSPT01; order CAYSPT01; family CAYSPT01; genus CAYSPT01. The sequence continues at coordinate 5,479 of CAYSPT010000053.1, read as the reverse complement.
TCAGCGCCGACAAGATGCTGGGCGGTCCCCAGGCCGGTGTCATCCTGGGGAAAAAACGGTATATAAACCTGATGAAAGGGAATCCCTTAACGCGGGTTACGCGGGTGTGCAAGCTCACCCTGGCGGCGCTGGAAGCCACGGTGCACGACTACCTGGTGAACAAGGATATCTTCTCCGTCAATCCGACCTTGAAGTGTATCGCCGCACCGCTGGATGAAATAGAATCAGCCGCTTCATCGCTGTCCACTGAGTTGAAAGCGTCATTGGCTGCGGCATCCGGTGACCGTTTAACTGACCGCCTGGCAGTGGAGGTTGTGGACGGGTACTCGATGATAGGCGGCGGGTCCTTCGCCACCGACGAGCTGCCGACAAAGCTGGTGGCGGTGTCATCGCAGGAATTCTCCATGGACGCGCTGGCGGCAAAACTGCGGGTGGGCACTCCTCCGGTGATCGGGAGGATTGCCGGCGGCCGGCTGTTGTTCGACATGCGGACGGTCCTGCCCGGGCAGGAGAAGGAGCTGGCTGCTGCGTTCAGATCGGTGATGCAGGAATGGTCATGAAACACGTCATCATCGGTACCGCCGGGCACATCGATCACGGTAAAACACAGCTGACGAAGGCGCTCACCGGTATAGACACCGACCGTCTGCCGGAAGAAAAGCAGCGTGAAATGTCCATCGATCTGGGATTTGCTCCCCTGAAACTCGAAGATGGGCTGATGGCCAGTATCGTCGATGTGCCGGGGCACGAGCGTTTTATCCGCAACATGGTGGCCGGCGTGGGCGGTATTGACATCGTCCTCTTTACTATCGCCGCCGATGACGGCGTGATGCCGCAGACCAACGAGCACTTCCAGATCATCAAACTGCTGGATCTGAAACACGGTATCATTGCCGTCACCAAGGCCGACCTGGTGGACGATGACATGCTGGAAATGGTCAAAGAAGAAATCGAGCTGCTGGTGGAATCCTCTTTTCTGGAAGGCGCCTCGATCATCCCCGTTTCGGTGGTAGACGGCCGCGGTCTCGACTCATTGAAGCAAGAGATAATTACGCTGGGTAAGCACATCACCCGAAGAGACCCGGAAGGGTTGCTGGTAATGCCTATCGACCGGGTGTTCTCCCTGCCGGGATTCGGGACTGTGATCACCGGCACCCTGGTGTCGGGAACGGTTTCAACCGGTGATCGGTTGGAGCTTCTCCCCCGCGCTCAGAGAGTCCGCATACGGGGAATTCAGGTGCACAAACAGCAGGTCGATCAAGCGGTGGCCGGTCAGCGCACGGCGCTCAACGTGGCCGATGCGAGCAAGCACGAAATCAGCCGCGGCGACGTTCTCAGCCAACCCGGAGTGCTGGAAGCGACCCGGGCGGTTGACGCGAAGCTCGAGCTTTTATCAGTAGCCAAACGGCCGCTGAAGTACTGGACCCGGGTGCGGTTCCACGTGGGCACCACCGAGGTGATGGCCCGGGTAAAACCCTTCGTAACCGATGTGATAAAACCCGGTGAAACCGCTTTTCTACAGTTGAAATTGGAGAAACCGGTAGCGGCCCTGCGGGGTGACCGGTTCATCATTCGCAGTTACTCGCCGCAAGCCACTATCGGCGGCGGTACCATCCTGGACGTCTACCCCGGGCGTTACCGGCGCAAGGATGAAAAACGCCTGAAGCGCCTTGAAGTCATGGCCGGCGGCAACAACGAGGAAACCGTCCTGGCCTGCCTTCAGCGAGGCTATGAAGCAGCATCGCTCCTGGCAAAGAAACTGCAGTTTACCCGGGAAGAGTTCGACACGATAGTGCACAACCTGGAAAGCGAGCACCGGGCACGCCGGCTGGGACAGTACCTGTTCAGCGAAACTGTCTTCGGCGAGCTAAAAACAAAGCTCGTTCACACGTTGACGGCCGCCCACAAAAAAGCACCGCTCAGGTCGTGGATCCGCCGGGACAAGATATTCAAGAAACTTAATCTGGACCGTGAGATATTCAACCTGCTGGCATCGCAGATAGAGGTAATAGAAACCAGAAACGATCTGGTAAAACTGGCGGAATGGAAACCCCAATTCAGTACCGATCAGTTGCAGAAACGGTCTGATATAGAAATGAAATTCCAGGAAGCCAGGTTCAATCCGCCGGCGGTGCAGGAGGATGACATCTTTAAAACCCTGGTTGACGACCGGGTGCTTATCAAGATTTCAGACGGCCTTTTCTTTCACCACCAGACTATCGAAGATGCCAAAAAAAGTATCCGGGACCACATTCAGGAAAACGGCGCCGCCACGGCAGCCGAGATTAAAAACCTCTTGCAAACCACCAGAAAATATGCTATTCCACTTCTTGAATATTTCGACAGAATTCAGTTTACCGAACGACGGGAGAATACGAGAATACTTTTCAGCGGAGGCGGATAGGTGCTGGTGTGCCTGCTGGACTTCAAATCCAGTCTGTCCCGGTTGCCGGGATAGGTAGGTTCGATTCCTACACGCCTCCGCCATTTTGATTGGGCGCTAACTCTAAGCCGCTTCCAGAATTAACCGGAAAACACGGTTCTGCTTTTTCCCGAATTCGAGAACATCTCCGTCCATCAGATCGGCCACGGAGTCGTGGATGAGACGCTCGTCGTTTCCTTTCCGCAGCAGCCAGGTACCGTTCTTGCTGTTGTCCCTGTAAACGTAATTGGTATCTCCTTTGATGATGGTACCGTGCTGGCCGGAGACGGACGTGTCCCGCAGCGTGATGTCATTGGAGGATCTTCGTCCGATGGTAGTTCTATCCTTGTTCAACGGAAATATTGAATCTTCTGGTTTCGGCCTGCTTGAAAAGATCCCGGCTTCGCCTTTCTTTAAACGCAATTGAAATGGTTTTACGCCGTTTTTCCCATTATTTTTTTTGAAGAAGAACATAAATGCTCCCCTCTACTTTTAATAAAGGTTAAATTAAATAAACCAAATTTTGTTAGTGCAAAAATAATGCCAGAATTATAATTATTTCTGGTATTTTGGGTTTCCCGCTTCCAGACAGCACATCAGCTTCATATACTGGGCGAAGATCGTTATTGGGAGGTGAAACCAGTAATGAAAGTGTATAAAAACCTGCATTTAGTGGGAAGTTTTTAACAGGTGTTGATGTCATCGTACGGCGATATTCTCAGATGTGGCCAGTTGATAACTTGGTCTGCCGGTCTTCATCACTTCGCCAATGATGTTTTAAACGACCCGAATTCCTTGTTTGCCGGTCTTCACCACTTCTCCAATAAGCCGGGCGGCGATAACACCGGCTTCCTGAAGACGGTTCAGCAGTTCATCAGCTCGCTTCGCATCAACCGCTATCAGCAGTCCCCCCGAGGTCTGGGCATCGCACAGGAGCATCCGCATCTCTTCGGTGACGGCGGCGTCCCATGACACCTGGGGATCGGTATACTCGAAGTTCAACGACGAGCCGCCGGGGAAGAGCGACAGCATGGCATAATCGTGGGCCCCGGGAAGAAGCGGCACATCCTTTGCTAGTATCTCCAGGCCTACCCGGCTGGCCTGAGAAATGTTGAGCGCGTGTCCTAGCAGCCCGAATCCGGTTACGTCGGTACACGCGGTAACACCGGTGCGGACCATGATTTCGGCGGCCGATTTGTTCAGGGTACGCATGGAGTCGATCATGGCGGTTTGTGACTCTTTCGAGGCCAGGCCCGCTTTCAAAGCAGTGGAGATTATTCCAGTCCCCAGGGGTTTGGTAAGTATCAGTCTGTCTCCCGGTTGTGCGGAATCGTTGCCGATGATTTTGGCTTTTTTAACTATTCCGGTGACTGACAGGCCGTAGATAAGTTGCTCGTTTTTGACCGTGTGCCCGCCCACGATGACGGCCCCGGCTTCCCGTACCTTGGAGCTTCCGCCCAGGACGATATCACTGATGATTTCCGGTCCCAGCTCCGAGGCAGGAAAGCACACGATGTTCAGGGCTGTCAGCGGTTTGGCTCCCACGGTATAAACGTCTGAGAGGGCGTTGGCGGCCGCTATCTCTCCGAAAGTGTGCGGATCATCCACGATGGGTGTGAGAATGTCCACCGTCTGCACCAGGGCGTGCGTATCGTCGATGGCGTACACCCCGGCATCGCTCAACGTGTCGTATCCCGACATCAGGTTGGGATCGTTGAACCGTGGCAGCTGGCGCAAGACCTGGACCAGGTCTTTTTGGCAGAGTTTCGCAGCTCAGCCGGCGGCTCTGGCAAACTGTGTCAACTTGATCGTACTCATCGTTCGTTACCTCACCTGTTAGAACGTCTGTTTCCTATCCGGTAACACATTGGATCTTCACCCATTGGAAGATAATATCATATCGTATCATGCCATCCGTCACGCGGACTGAACAAAGTCCATAAACCTGTCCACCACGTACCGCCTGGGGCCGCTTCGATGGCGGACCAGGTAGAACCTTCGTGTAACGTCGAAATCTTCCACCCCGACCACCGGCACCTGTCCGTCACGCACCGCCCACTCCGAGACGAACGACAGCCCCAGCCCAGCCAGCACTCCCTGCTTGACCGCTTCGGTGCTCCCAAGCTCCATCACCACCGGCAGCCGCTTGATTCCTCTCTCCCGCAAGGCGGACTCCAGGGTGTCCCGGGTACCGGAGCCGTGCTCGCGACAGATGAATTTCTCGTTTCTCAGCTCGTCAAGCGGCACCGTGCCGCGCTGCGTCCAGGGATGATCCGGAGGGACGATAAGAACCAGCCGGTCCTCCGCCAGAGCGGTGTACTCCAACCGCCGGTCCTCGATCATCTCCCCCACCGCTCCGATCTCCAGATCGTGCTCGGCAATGGCTTTGAGAACCGAGCGGCTGTTGGATATGGTGAGGGTGACGGCTACGTCGGGATACCGGGTGCGGAAACCGTTGAGGATGTGCGGCACGATATAGGTCCCGGGGATGGTGCTGGCGCCGATTACCAGGTTCCCCTTGACCACCTGCTTGAGCTCGCCTATCCGTTCGGCGGATTCGTCCAGCAGCTTAAGTATTTTTACGGCGTATTCGTACAGGACGCGTCCGCTTTCGGTGGGCACTACATCCCGGGGGTGGCGTGTAAGCAGCGTTTCTCCGTAGGCTTTTTCCAGGTGGCCTATCTGCGAGCTGACCGTGGACTGGGTCCGGTTGACAACCTCACCCGCTTTCGTGAAGCTCCGGTGCTCGACCACGGCGCAAAAGGTCTTCAAGTGACTGAGCTCTATGGTTGACATGAGTGCTCCCTTTCACATGAAACAGTACCAGCTGGTTTTATATAGTCATCCGCCGGTTTAACCGGCGGATCCATCAGAAAATGAAGTTCGGACACAGGAGAACCGCCGATACAATTTCCCACTTCCATTGAAAATTTAAATTTGTGCTATCGATTATTTTAATATATAATGTTCAATCCCATTCTGTCAAGAATGGGACCCCATTACTGTCAAGAATGGGACCCCATTACTGTCAAGAATGGGACCCCATTACTGTCAAGA
>CAYSPT010000052.1:33839-36028 GCA_964432985.1 uncultured bacterium | reverse complement strand
AAACCGGTGTCCGGCGAGGAGTACCTGGACCTGATCTACCGGCAGCACGCGCCCTTTGGACGTCATCTTTCACCGGGCTCTGACGTGACGCTGACGCCTCCTGCGCGGCGCAGGCGCCGGGCGAAGAGACCGTCACGTTCCGCCGTGCCTGAAACCGCTGAGAAGACCGTGCGAGAAGCACTGCCGGGCCGAGTTCCGGGCCGCACATCAAGTTCAGGCCAAACTCCAGATAAAGCCTCGGCCGAAGATATTAAGCAAGCCGCGGCTATCCACCGGAAATCCGCTCTGGCCACCGTGGAGACCTGGCGCCGGGCGCTGGCCGGCGGCGACACCACGCTGGCGGTGGAATTGGAGAACTCCTGGAAGGCGTCACCGCTGAGCGTGTCCGTATCCACACTCCTGGCCCTGGCCTGCACCGACAGGCCGGCCATCCGCAAGGAAGCCCAGAGGATACTCTCGGAGCTCAATCCCGAGGTGTCGCTGCCCATCCTCATCGCCTCCCTGGAGACCGCTTCCGGCGACGACGGCGACGTTATCGGCAGCGTGCTCGAGAAGATCGGTGATCCCCGGGCGGCGGAGCCTTTGCTTCGTTTCACCCAGCGGCAGGCGGGAGAGCTGTTCGGCGCCGGAGGACTGCCCTTCGGCGGTGTGGCCGGATCTTCTGCGAGGGGGCCAGCAGGTGTCCCCGGGGGCAAGACCGATCCCCAGCTGGACGAGGCCCGCAGCCAGGTGCGTGACAACCTCAAGGAAAAGGCGTATCTCTGGCTCAAAGAACGCTTCGACAAACTGGAACCGGACAGCCTGGAGAAAGGTACTCCCAAGGCGCTGGCCCTTATCGAAACCATGGGCAGCCTGGGTGATGAACGGATGGCCGAAGTGCTGCTTCCCATCTGGAAACAGGCAGAGGGAGATTACAAGGAAACGGTGTTCGATGCCCTGATCAAGGTGGCGCCGCCTGGATTGAGCGATGAACTGCTGCTGGAGGTGATGGCGCAGGAACAACCGCTTGAACTGCCGCCGTTCGCGGACGCCGTTGACAACCGGATCGACTCGTTGAAAAAGATGTATTCCTCCGATGACGAGTTCAGACGCCTCGAAGCGATAACGTCGGTAGAGGAAGACTTGGGAGAAAACGGTGTAACTTTTCTCATAGAAGCCCTCAACGACGCCTCCTGGGCGGTGCGATATGCCGCCGTTGAAACTCTTTCGAAGTACCGCAAGGTTTCGGCCAAAGCGCGAAAGGCCTTGAAGAAAGCGCTTACCGACAGCTCGGCCAAGGTCAGGGCCATGGCCGAATCGGCCATGGAAGAAAAGGGCGCGGAGCGACGAAAAAAACAGCAAAAGAAGAAACCGCGGAAGAAACCGAAGAAGGACATGAACAAGGAACAAACCAGCACTGATAAACCAGTAGAGTCGGAGCAGGCACAGCCGAAGAAAAAGAAATCACCGGGCAAGCCTGGTACGGGAAAGCCTGGCAAAAAGAAAAAGAAGAAAAGAAAAAAGTCGGCCGCCTCCGAAAAAGAATTGCTTGAGCAAGCCATGAAAGCAGTAGAGGCGGGAAAGAAATCGGCGAAACGCCGCAAAACGAAAAAACCGGAGCAGCCATCCGGGGACTTGCCCGAACAGGAAAAGGAAAACTGAACAGCAAACAGTGTCACGCGCACGGCGTGTATGGCGTTAACGTAATCTGGTACGAAAAGGAGTGAGCATCACATGGCGGTCACCATCGACACGGTCGTTATCGAGAATCCCGAAGAACTCAATGTCATCATCGCCCAATCCCATTTCATCAAGACGGTGGAGGACGTGCATGAAACGCTGATCACGGCGATTCCCGGGATCAAGTTCGGACTGGCGTTCAGCGAGGCCAGCGGCCCCTGCCTGGTGCGCTCATCGGGAACCGACCAGGCCCTCATCGATCTGGCGGAAAAAAACTGTCTCAAAGTGGCCTGCGGGCACACCCTGTACATCTTTCTCAAGGACTGTTTCCCCATCAACGTGCTCAATGCCGTCAAAATGGTCCAGGAAGTGTGCCACATCATCTGCGCCACTGCCAACCCGCTCAAGGTGGTCAGGGCAACCGAGGATGACTGCTCGGGGATACTGGGCGTCATCGACGGTTATCCGCCCAAGGGAGTGGAATCGGAAGAGGACGTAAAGGCGCGCAAAGATTTCCTGAGGACGATTGG
>CAYSPT010000052.1:16135-33739 GCA_964432985.1 uncultured bacterium | reverse complement strand
AGTCAACACCAGCCTGATCGCCTTTTTCGGGGTGGAAAACTCCGCGGTTCGGAGTCTGTCCGCCACCCTGAAACGGGAAGGATTCCCGGCGCAGATCATCTTTCTCAAGGCCTGGCGCAACAACAACCTGCACCCGCCCACGGAGCGCGAGATGGACCTGCTTATCGGAGCCCTGCGGGAGTTCAAAACCGACCTGGTGGGCTTAAGCGTCCCCTCCTCCCATTTCCGCCTGGCCACCATGGTCACGAAGCGGATCCGCCGCGAGCTTGGCGTGCCCGTCATCTGGGGAGGGATCCATCCCACCATCAGGCCGCAGGAGTGCATCTCCATCGCCGACATCATATGCCGCGGCGAGGGGGAGCTGCCGCTTCTCGAGCTGGTGAAACGAATGGGTGAAGGGAAACCGTACGATGATATCGAGAACCTCTGGATCCGCTCGGGCCTGGCGGCGAAACGCAACCCGCTGCGAGTGTTGATAGACGATCTTGATTCCCTGCCCTACCGTGACTATGACGGAGACAACGTGTGGTTCATCGACCAGGACCGGGTGTCCCGGGAAGATCCCGTATTCCAGGGAGCGGAGTTTCGAATCTACCTTACCCGCGGGTGCCCCTTTTCGTGCACCTACTGCTACAACTCCAGCATGCGGAAGATCTACAAGGGGCTGGGCAAATACTGGCGTATCCGCAGCCCCGGGCACGTGATCGGGGAGCTCAGGGAGATCGTGAAGAAGTTCCCCCGGCTCAGGCGGGTCAAGTTCGACGACGACACCCTGCCCAACGACAAGGACTACCTGGACGAGGTGTGCCGGCTGTACGCCGAAGAGATCGGGGTGCAGCTGGAGTGCCTGCTCAACCCGGAGCTGGTGGACCGGGATCTCATTCTCGTTTTGAAAAAGGGAGGACTGGTGCGGGTGCAGCTCGGCATCCAGACCGCTTCGGAGAAGGAGACATCCTCTTACAGCCGCAAAATGACCCGGGAAAAACTGCTCGAGCTGGCTACCATGCTCAGGGACGAAGGCCTGGAGGTAGTTTACGACATCATCGCCGACAACCCTACCTCGTCGGAGGAAGATTGCCGCGAGTTGTTCGATCTGCTGCTTGAACTCCCCAGGCCGTTCAACCTGTTTATCTACTCACTCAACTTTTTCCCGGAAACCGAGCTCACCCAATCGCTGCTTGACCAGGGGATCATCAAAGAGTCGGACGTTGTGGGACGGTCCCTGAAGACCTACCGGCAGTTCAGGCTGGGGCTGGATTACCCCCGGCCGCCGCGGGACCTGTTCTGGTGCTCGCTGTACGTGATGGCGAGCAAGGACTTCATCCCCCGGTGGCTGCTTCGGGCCATCAGCCGCAGCACGTTTCTCAAGCGGCACCCGGCGTTGGTGCGCCGTGCGGCGGAAGCCGCCAACTTCATCAAGATGGGAATTTTCGCCTTCAGGATGTGGCGGCGCGGGGAGCTCACCTGGTTCAAGATCAGGCAGTACAGCAATATCGGGGGACTGCTGTCGCAGTAGAACGATAGTCTCAATAAATAGCTGTCTCAGTAAGCTGCTGTCGCAGTTAGGCCGTAGTGAATGGTACAATTGAGTGACCCGAATAATTCACGAATGTTTGAGCTGCAGCAGAAGAGGAGGGACCGGTTGTGAAAATCCTGTTGATCAACCCGCCGCGGCAGCAGACCATCCGCGGTGAGATCGAAGACAACCTGTCGGAAGCCCTCAACGTGTATCCGCCCCTGGGGCTGGCCTACCTGAAGGCCGTGGTGGAGCAGGCAGGAACCCACGAAGTCATCCTGGCCGACCTGCAGTTTCCCGGCTACAGCCAGGTGGAGGTGGCCCACGCGGTGCGGGAAAACGCCCCGGACCTGGTGGGCGTATCCGTCCTGACCCACAATATCCTGGACGTCAAAGAGACCCTGCTCACGATAAAACGAATCCGTCCCGACGCCATCTGTGTCCTGGGCGGTCCCCACATCGATGTTTTCCCGGCGGAATCGATCGAGCTTCAAGGCGCGCAACTGGCCATGTACGGAGAGTGCGAAAAGGCGTTCCCGCTTCTCCTGGACGCGCTGACCGAAGCGCGGCTCGACCTTAAGGAAGCAAAACTTAAGACCGTGCCCCAGCTTATCTGGAAAGACCCCGATGGTCAGATAATCATCAACGAAAACACGGAACTTCCGCTGGAACTGGATGACCTGCCCTTCCCCGCGGCCGTCTCCGACAGCCGTTATCACGGGCCGCTGGAATCAGAACCGGTGGCCACTATTCTCTCCAGCCGGGGCTGCCCGTTTCGGTGCGTGTTCTGCAGCACTCCCCACGTGTACTACCGGGCGCGCTCCCCCGAGAGCATCATCGCGGAGATGAAGTTCTACCGCAACGCGGGAGTGCGGCACTTCTACTTCGTGGACGACGTGTTCAACATCACTGCCGACCGGGTGAAGGAATTCAGCCGGGCGCTTTCCCTCAGCGGGCTCAAAGCGACCTGGAGTTTCCGGGCCCGGGTGGATGCGGTCTCCAAGGACATGTTCACTCTGGCGAAGCTGGCCGGAGCGGAGCGGATCCAGTTCGGTGTGGAGACATCCACCGACGAGGGGCTGTCGCTCATCGGGAAAAACTGCAGTATCGACGATGTGGAAAAAGCTTTCCGGATGGCGCGGGAAGCGGGGATTCTCACTGTGGCTTATTTTATCCTTGGATGCCCTCACGAAAAGCACCCCAACGATGTTCGCCGCACCGTCGATTTCGCCATTTCGCTGGACCCGGACTACGCCGTATTTAACGCCATGGCCATCTTTCCCGGAACCAGGATTCACGACCTGGCGGTGGAGTCCGGTGTCATCAGGGAGAATACCTGGAGCACCTTCGCCGCCAAGCCCGAGCCCGGTTTCCAGGTGCCGCTGTGGACCCTGTATTTTTCAGCCGCCAAGCTCCGCGGTATGCTCAAAGAGGCGAACCACCGGTTCTATTACCGCCCGAAAGTAGTCATGCGGGAGCTTCAGCGCGTAAAGAGCTTCGGCGACCTGGTGCACAAGGCCAAAGTGGCGCTCAATTTGTAGATCTAATTATTTTGGAAGTAAGGCAATAGATATGTTGGCAAGGCTGGCATATAACATCTGATGGGAGTTTGACCCATGCTGCCACTGAAGGTGCTGCGTAACCTCATCACGGGCCGCAGCCTGTTCTACGTGCACCACGGGATTACCCACCGCTGCCCGTTTCGGTGCCGGATGTGCACCGTCTGGAAGACCGCCGACAAAGCCACAGAAATTCCCACGAACCGGTACGCGGAAGTGGCTGGTAAACTCGCCCGGCTCGGCTGCGTAGCCGCCAGCCTGGGAGGTGGTGAGCCTTTCGTCCGCTCCGATCTTCCCGACATTGTCGGCGCCTTCGTGTCGGCGGGTATCCGCACCAGAGTCCTGACCAACGGCGCCACGCCGGCGGTGGAAGATTTCGAACGGGTGTTTGCGGGCGGACTGCGGGACATCTCGGTGTCGCTGGACACCCTGAACCCACAGATCCAGGCCAACATCTACGACGGCCAGGACGTGTGGCCCCGCATCCGGGAGAACCTTCAGTGGCTGTCCCGGGCGGTGAGGGAGCGGAACCTGTTCGTGCTGCTGAACACGGTGGTTTCAGGTCTCAACCTGGATGATCTGGCCGACCTGGTGGAGTTCGCCGCCGGGCACGGGTTTCACATCTCCTTCGTACCGCTTGAGCTGGCGGGGTCCGCTGATGAAGACAACCCCTTTGCCGCCTATGCGCCGGACATGGCCATAACCGAGGAAAAATGGCCGGTGCTGATAAAATCTTTTCAGGAATTGATCAGGATGAAACACGGCGGGTATCCCATATTCAACTCCACCGCTTTCCTGAGCATGTGCTGCGAGTACCTGCGCGGGCGCACCATGAAGTGGCCCTGCCGGGCCGGGCAGTTGTTTTTGTCCATCGATCCCACGGGAGCCGCCTCTTTCTGCCACCAGGCTGAAGCCTTCGCTTCGGTGCTCGATTCTGATTTCGAAAAAAAATACCGTTCCGCAGATGTCCAGAAAGAAGCCACCCGTTACCGCAAAGACTGTACCGACTGCCTGCGGCCGTGCTGGGTGGAGCCCACCCTGGGCATCCACCACCGTCCCTCGGCCTGGGAGCAGTTCCAGGTGGTGGCACGGGATTACTTCCCCCGTGTGGGAACCCGGGACCGTTTCCCGCGGATGAGACGCTGAGCGATTGAGACGTTGATCGGATGAGACGGTGAGCGGATGAGATGTTGAGCAGACGAGACGTTAAGCGGATGAGATGTTGAAAGGCTGTATGAACCAGACCATGCACATGCGTAAGCTTGGAAAAACGGGACTCGAGGTTTCCTGTATCGGACTGGGCGGCATGGGATTCATGCTTGGCGGCAGCGACATAGAGAAACGCTGCGGCGAAACCGTCCGTACCGCTCTGGCTGGTGGCGTAAACGTCATCGACACCGCCCGCACCTACTACAGCAGCGAGAGCCTGATCGGAGCGGCCCTGGATCGGCTGCGAGACCGCTATCCCCGCCCCATCCTGTCCTCAAAGACCTACCGCCGCGACGCCGACGGCGCCTACCGCGAAGTCCTGACCAGCCTCAAGACCATGCAGGTAAAAACCGTGGACATCTATTACACCCACCACGTGCAGTACGACTACGAGCTGAAGAAGATCCTGGAGCCGGGAGGTGCCCTGGAAGGCCTTAAGCGTGCGCGCGAGGAAGGTCTGATCAAATGTATCGGGATCAGCTCACACCACCCGGGAGTAATGCTGGAAGCGGTCAAATCCGACCGTTTCGACGTGATCCAGGTGCCGCTCAACCCGGTGGAAAAAGAGCAGTTCCTGCCGGCCATCGAAGAAGCCGGACGGCGCGAGCAGGGAATTTTCATCATGAAGCCCCTGGCCGGAGGACACATTCAGTCTGTGGAAGCGGCGCTTAAGTTCGCTCTCAGTTTTGACGTATCGTGCGTGCTGGTGGGAGCTTCCACCCCCGAAGAAATCACCCTGGACATCCAGGTGGGAGCGCAGGCGGGAAACCTGACTGATGAAGAGAAAACCCGGCTGCAGGAAGAGATCAACTCCCTTGACGAGCAGTTCTGCCGCCGGTGCCGCTACTGTGAGAAACACTGCCCGGAAGAGATCAAGATCGCCGACGTGTTCCGCTGCGAAAACTACCTTATTCTCAACGCAACCTATGCCCGTGAGGAGTACCGCCGGCTGGGCAAAAACGCTTCGTGCTGCCAGGGGTGCGGCCGGTGCGAAGAGATCTGCCCTTACAACCTTCCCATCCGGGACATGCTCACCCGGGCACACAAAAGGTTGACCACAGGCCGGATCGAGGATACAATTATCCGGGTGCTGCGAAAGCTGCGGCTGTACGACCGTATCAGGAACCTCTACTTCAAGCTGAGGTTTCCGTTACCGAAACGGTAACCGGAGCGGCTCCAGACCGGCGGGATCCGCGAAACCGGCGGGCTTACAGGGACAGCACTATCGAGCGGCAAGAAGGCCGGTAAAACCGGCAGCCAACAGAGCGGGTTGATAGCGAAAAAAGCATTGATATTAAACAGAACCCGGTGAGGATTAAGAACGTTTAACATAGTGAACAGGCCAGTGCGGGAAATCATTCTATTGCTAGTACGGTTAACAGTAAAAGATAACTGGTAGTTACCGGGTCTGGAATTCCCGGTTCAGGGAGGAAGAGGAAGATGAGCGAGGAAGTGAAAGAAGCGACCGAATCAACCGCAGAAGTCGAGTCCGGCCCGGAGGCGGCCCCGGCAGAGGAGCCCGCGGCGGCCAAACGGGGATTTTTCGGTGAAGTCTACCACATCATGATGACCAACAAGAAGTGGTGGATCCTCCCCATCGTCATCATCCTGGGACTTCTCATCGGTTTTATTCTCTTAAGCGAGCAGCAGCAGGTCCTGCCTTATATCTACGCTATGATGTAAGTAATGCCGTCCTTGCGGCAATAGAGTCCCCGCCCCGTCTTGCTAACACAATTTTTCAGTTCCAGCATTACCAGGTTCCGCTGCACCACGGCGGCAGGTAGTCCTGTAGCGGAAAAAATGTCCTCGGCGATGGCTCCGTCATCTCCGATTGCCTGCAGAATAACTTGCTGTTCTGTGGAGAGAACTACCGTTGCTTTCTCATCAGGCTCGATTTTATTTTCTGCCCTCAGAGAAGCTTCACCAGTTGTTTTCATGAAGATATTTCTCAGATCGCCGATTATTGGAGACTTCTGGTTCAAAGCATAGTACTTCTTCCGACCAAGGAAGTTGGAAACAAGGATTCCGGCTTCCTCCAAATTGACAAGCTCCCTGGGCAATGACCCTGGGAACTCGTCCAAGATTCTCATCAATTCATTGATATAAAAATCTTCTCCAGGATGTGAGAAATAATGAGATAAAACTTTAATGCGCACTTTTGATGAAAACAATTTCTTCAGTATGGGAGATAGTAAAAAAAGCTTATTCGCCAATAAAAACACTCCTTGTTAATTGCCCGGGCCTTTACGTATCCTCCAGAAGCCGGCCATCTGCAAGGGAGAAAAGAAGGAAATTTTACTATTAGATAAACGATCAGTACGTGTCATCCGGGACGTATCCCTTATTAAAAAGTTTATACCTAATTTGGGTATGATCATACTAAAATTGAGTATAACTGTCAAATAGAACAGATACCGGAGCCGACAGGTACCGGTTGAAAATCAGCGCATGTCCAGTAAATCTACACTAATCTGTGAGTAACCATATACGTTGCTGACTGTGTATCGGAGCGTTGACAGTGTCAGGATCACGAAGAAAAGAGATATTTCCTGAGATTCCGAGCCATGTACCGCAGTGTGGACAGGACCAGTATCCATGCCCTGGGTGAGGTCAGTTTTTTCAAGATGAGCGATGGCCGCAGATAGAAGGAGGTGTAGGCTTTCCATTTGAGCCAGGTGAGCTTGAAGCGTCCGTACTCGTCGGTGATGAAAAACGGAAGCTTCCGGTCCGCCTCTTCCTTGATGGTGTACTCCCGCCAGTAGTCTTCGGTGAGCACCCCCGCTTCAAGAGCCAGGTCGTACAGCGGGCAGGCGGGGTGAGGGACGGTGATGGTGAAGCTGGCCCAGTCCAGGCCCAATTCACGGGGGAACCGGATGGTCTTCTCGATGGATGCGCGGGTTTCGCCGGGGTAGCCCAGCATGAAGTAGCCCCGGGTCTCCAGACCCGCTTCCCTGGCCAGACGGAAGTTGTTTTTGATGGTTGCGATGTCCAGGGATTTCTGCATCATGTCGAGCACGAACTGCTCTCCGGACTCCACTCCCATGTGCACCCCGTAGCATCCGGATTTTTTCAGCCAGTGCGCCACCTCTTCATCCATGTTGTCCAGGCGGCCACGCAGGGTCCAGCGTATGTTCCATCCCGCCTCCACGATACCACGGCAGATGGCCACCAGGCGCTCCTTGTTGACGGTGAAGGTCTCGTCGAAGATGACGATCTCCCGCATGCCCAGTTCTTCGGCGTTGCGCTTGAACTCCGCCAGTACGTTTTCCGCGGAGCGCTGCCTGAACTTACCTCCCACGTACACCTGGGAGCAGAAGGTGCACTTGTACGGGCAGCCGCGGCTGGTGACCATGGTCATGAAGGGCGATTCCACGGTCAGGGCGTAGTAGCGGTCCATGGGCAGCAGGTCCACCGCCGGAAGCGGGATGGAGTCCAGGTCGGTGATGGGCTGGCGCTTCGGCGTGAGAGTGATCGTAGAACCCGCAGTAGCAACCGTTGAAGCACCCGTGGTAGTGCCGGTGGTAGCCCCCATGGCAACGCTGGTATTGGTAGCCATGGTAGCCCCCGTGGGGGTGCCTGTGGCGGTGGTCTTGCGGTAGGCGATTCCGGCCACGTCCTTGAGATCACGCTCTCCCCTTACCACTTCCACCAGCTCCAGGATGGTCTGCTCCCCTTCACCGATACAGGCCGCGTCCACCGCGTTGTTCATCAAGCACTCTTTCGGATAGATGGTGGGCTGGGGACCGCCTACCGCCACGAAAGTATCGGGAAGTATCCGTTTTACGAACCGGGCTATCCGGGCCGCCGCGGGCCAGATCAGCGTGGTGCAGGTTATGCCGACCAGCGCAGGCTCAGCGCGGCGCAGGCGCAGTTCCAGGTCATCCCCCAGGGACATTTCTTCCGCTTCCATGTCGATAATGGAGACCGGCACACCGGCGTCTCGAAGAACGGCGGCCAGGTAGGCGATCCCCAGGGCCGGGAAGCAGCCGGTGACGTTGGTGGCCTGCAGCAAGCCCATCTTCAGCGATTCTGGCGGACGGATGAGAAGAACGTTCATGGCCATATCACCAGAACCTTACTTTCTACTCCTCTTGCTTGAGGGTGGGCGCACTCAATTCCTTTACACCACAAGATAAGCACTCACGTCCGCCTCCTGTAAACAGCTTTCGTGGGAAATTTCCCATCACAGCCCCCCCACTTTCCGCGTGAAAAATAGGCTCATGATCAATCCCACTGCCCGCGCGTACCGCCAGGCGTCTTTGATGCTGCGGAGGTCCCGGAGGTGCCGCCACATCACGTCGGGCCTGAAATAGAAGGAGCGGTAGAATTTCTTCTGGAACTCCAGCAGTTCGGCCGCCGTGAGGGCGTGGGGCACGAACACCGGTTCCCAGTAATTCAGGTGCTCCGGGGAGTAATCGCGCATTCGGCCGTATTCAGGCGCCATGTCGTATTGGGCCGTGTTGATCATGGGGGTGTTGATCTGCACGGTGATGTCTTTCAGCGGCAGCTGGCGCACGAAGTCGATAGATTCTTCGATGGTCTTTCGCGAATCGATCAGGTGCCCCACGATGATGAACGCCTTGGTCTTGAGATTGAGTTCCTCGGACCACCGGGCCACCCGACGGATCTTCTCCAGTTTCGTCTTCTTGTTGATGAAATCCAGCACTTCCTGACAGCCGCTTTCGATACCGATACGGATACGCCAGCAGCCGGAGGCTTTCATCAGCTCCAGCAATTCCCGCTCCACGCGGTTCACGTGGATGGAGCAGGTCCAGGTCACGTCCCACCGCTTCTTTCTCAGCTTCTCGGCGAAATCAAAGATCTTGCTCTCGTGGTGGAAGAACAGCGAGTCCACGAAGGCGATGTCTTTCACGCCGTAACGATGGACCAACTCGTCGATCTCCGCCAGCACCCGCTCGGTGCTCTGGAACCGGTACCCGCGCCCGAACACCGACTTGTCGCAGAAAATGCAGCCGAAAATACATCCCCGTGAGGTTATCATGGCGGTTTTGGGAAGCCGGTACTCGTCGTTGGGCATGGGCAGGTAGTCGTTCAGGTTCATCAGGTCCCGGGCGGGAAACGGCACCTTGTCCAGGTCCTCTATGTGCTCCCGGCGGGGATTGACCACCACCCGGTTGCCGTTAAGATAGCAGATTCCCGCCAGGTCCTCGTAGCTGGAATCCTTATCGAAGCACTCCAGCAGCTTTTCGAAAGTGACCTCCCCTTCGCCCATGACGCCCACATCTATCCATTTTGAGGCTACGCTGCTGGCCGGATTGGCGGATACGTGGGGGCCGCCAACCACGATTTTAAGGTCCGGGAACACCGTCTTCATGGCCCGGGCCAGGCAGAGGGTGTTGGGGAAGGACACGGTGGTTGAGGTGATCCCCAGGACCTGGGGCCGAAACTCGCGGGTGTGGCTGATGATCTCCGGGATACCCAGGCCGGCGGAGGGCGCGTCGATGAGTTTGACGTCCACGCCCCGCTCGCGCACCCAGGCAGCCAGGTAGCCGATTCCCAGGGGCGGCGAGTTGTAAAACAGCCGCTTGACCACCGGGCGGCGCCGGTTGGCGGGATGTATCGGCGGATTTACCAGGAGAACCTTCATGCTTTCTTCCCCTTCGCAGCGCTGCGGCTCTTTCTGCGTTTACGGGCTTTTTTCTTTTGTGGGGATTCTTTCTTAGCCGTTTTATTTCTATCACCGACGTTTTTTACAGGGCCGGCTTGCTTGCTATCTTCGGCTGGTTTGCCGGAATCAGCATTCTTGCTGTTCACTTTTTCCCGCTCCGAGAACCGTTCTTCGCGATGCACGTTGGCCCAGGCGCCGCGGTCCTGCAAGCCCAGGTCCAGGGAAAACTCCCCCTTGCCGCAGTTGCGGGAAGCTTCGGCGTCGTAGAAATAGGGGTCGCAAGCGGTGATGAATCCCAGCACCAGCAGGTTCAACGGCAGTTTCGAGATATCGAATCCGAAGAACAAAAGGACCTGCAACATGAAGGCGTCCCGGATGAGCCCCCAGGTCCGGGGCTGTAGCAGCAGCGGCAGGAACCCCAGGAACATTTTCGGACGCGCCAGCCAGCTGCCACGTTTGACATCTTCTTTGTACCGGTCCAGCACCCGTTCTACGAACTTCAGGTCGAGCAGCCGGTGGATGGGTACCGCCTTGCCGCCGCGCCGTACGAACAGGTAGTGGTGGATGGTGAAACACTTCTTCACCCCGAACATGTGCAGGAAGGCAAAATACACTTTCTGGAATCGGTAGATGTCCTCCCGGCTCACCGCGCCGTCGGACTGCTCCACGAATATATCGATCACCTGGTCGGGGAGGAGGCAGGCATTATAGTCGAAGTTCTCCCTCATGGTCCCCAGGTAGCGGCACCCCAGGTAGAACACTTCCTTGATGTTCGGGTGCTCAATACCGTAATTGAGCGCACGGATGACTTCCCGCTCGTTGATCCCCCGCCCCACAGTGACCACCAGGTCCGTGGCTACCTGCGCGTGCTTGAGGTTCTCCAGGACCTTCATCTTCTCAGCTACCAGCGGCTCTCCCCTGAGTTTCATGTAGGCTTCGTCGTTAAATCCGTCGAACTGCAGGTGCACCTCGTCCAGGCCCGCCGCCACCAGTTCATCCAGGTAGCCCGGCTCAAGAAGCTTGCGGCCGTTTGAGTGAAGCGCGGCGATGTGCCCGTAACGCTTGGTTATCCTGATTATTTCAGGGAGGTCCTTGCGCACCGTGGGCTCGGCGCCCATCAGGTCGATCTTCATCTTCCGCCCGGCGGTGCGGCAAAACTCCTCGAATTTCTCGAATGGGAAATCGGTGGTGGGGTCGACATTGGCGAAGGCCAGGCAGATGGGGCAGCGCATATTGCACCGCTCGGTGAGACGGATGATGTAATCGCGCTGGGGATATGTCTTTTTCATCAGGGTGAAGTAAAAGTCGGCCAGACCGCGGTAGTACCAGGGATGATGGGACAGGAATATCTTGAACTCCCCGTGCTCGGGGCAGGTTTTGAGCAGAAATACCTGCCCGTCTTCCTCGATGACCTGAGCCGGGAGATCACGGATACACTCCGGGCACACGCTGGAGGTCTCGCGGATTACATCTCGAATCACATCACGTTTGGAGTCCATGTTCCCTGCCATAATTCCTCTAATTTCTCCGGATTAAAATCTCTTATGTTAAAACGTTAAGCCTGATCCCTCTGCTTTCTACGCCCGGACAATGTCCACCGGACATTGTCCGCCCTTGCTTGAGGGCGGGATTGACAGGCACTGTTACTGAATCATGTCCTATAAACCAATAGGAAGTTACCAACAAGCTTGGGATTCATATCGTTCAAAGTCGTTACGCCCACTATCAAGACTGTCATCGTTCTAAGCTGACGTTGCCACCCTCTCCTATTAAAGAATGTTGCCGGCCTCCGCTCTGTAAGCTGGGTTATCCGGTGGTCAGTTTACCGGCCAGTTCCATTGCCTGCTCGATAGACTGGTCCATGTTGTTGTACCAGAACAACCCGGTTCGCCCGGCCGGGTAGATGTTTTCGTATTTCTCGTCGATCAACGTCTCGGCCGCCTTCACTATATCCAGATAGTCCAGGGTGTAGATCGGGTAAGTGTAAGGGACCTTCTCCACATGCACTGCCGAAATACGGGCCGGTTTTTCGATCACCCGGGTACGTACCAGGTCAGACACAATCAGGTTGTACAGCTTTTCCGGGTGGTTCCACTTTTCATCCCCGGTGCGGCAGGTGACTTCGACGCACAGCGCCCCCCGCCCTGCCGGGACCACCGAATCGCTGAACAGCGCGGGGTTGGTGATGCGGTTGAACGATATGTCATCCGCCCCGAAATAACACCATTGAAACGGCGCGTTGGGCTCCGAATCCAGCTCGAAATTGAAGGCCAGGAGCGCCAGGTAGTCCATCTCCCCGTGCTCTTCCTCAAGCAGCCCCATGAGCTGCGGAAGCGGCGCCGTCCAGATTACTTCGTCCGCGTCATACCAGGTATCCCCCGCTTTTACGGCGGAAATTCGTTTCTTTTCAGCGGTGATGCCAGCCGACGGTGCGCTGCCATTCCCGGATTCGGAAGTTGTCCCGGCGCAGTCGGGTCCTGTGATCCGTACATCGTCGACCGCAGCACCAGAAAGCACCGTCCCTCCCCCGTCACGAATCATGTCCGCCAGGTGCGTGCAGAAAATGTCTATCCCTCCTGTGGGATAGATGAAATACGTATCCTTCTTGGGCTTGAACAGGGTGGATATGATCAGGTCCACCAGGGAGTTCATCTTGAGACGCTTGTCGATGACAGCCCGGTCGATACCGGTGCGGGCCCAGTCGACGTGGGTCTGGTCCGGGGGGATTTCCAGGAACTTCTCCGTATACTTCTTGAAGAACACATCGTACAGCGTGCGCCCGTACATGTTGACGATGTAGTCCTCGAAGTTCTGCACGTCCCGGCGGTGGTAGATGGTGGTCAACAAGTCCAATCCCACTTTGATGATCACCATGGGAGGCAGCCCGACGATGACCGACGGGTGAAGCGGCCAGGAGAAGTACCGGTTGAACATCCATACGCCGCTTCTGCGGACGATGGTCTCCGCCGAGTCGCCCAGTACCTTCTTGATGAATTCCTCGATAGCCGGACGGTCCGTGTGGAACCGGTGCGGGCCGATGTCAAAAACGAAGTCACCGTATCTGAACGACCTGGCCAGCCCGCCCAGGGCCTCTTCCTTTTCCAGGACAGTCACCTTCCGGCCTTTTTGCACAAGCTGATATGCCATCGTGAGACCGGCCACTCCTCCGCCCACTACCACAACTTTTTTCACGTGTCGCTCCTCCGTTTGAACCAGGCGGACCGTCCCGTCCGCAGGTTTGTTTTTTCCGTTTCGTCACCGTGCTTCAGGTAACCGTGTTTTTCGAAATCCCCCAGGAGTTGCAGCTTGATCAACGAGAACAAGCCCCGTACCTTGCGGGCCAGGTCGGGTAATCCCTTCAGGGTAAAGAGTGCGTTGAGCATGACCCGGGGAGAAAAATAGAACTTGCGGTGCGCAATTTTAAACAACTCCAGCAGCTCTGCCTGGGAGAAATGCTCCTCCCACAGCGTCGGCAGCGAAATATCCAGAGTCGGATTGACCAGGAACTCCTCCCAGGTGCTCTCAAACAACTCCCGGGAGATCCCGTCCCGGTACGTCTGGGTGTCTGGATACGGTGAATACAGTGCGAATACCGCGTAATCGGCTTTGAGCCGCGAAGCGAACCGCGCGCTTTCCAGGATATTGTCCCGTGATTTCTCGTGGGGGCACCCGATCATGAAATAGGCGATGGACATGATGCCGCAGCGGCGGGTCAACTTGAAGGTTTCCTCGATGCGGGATATGGTAATTTTCTTGTCCATGAGGCGCAGCCCCTCGTCGGTGCCCGTTTCCACCCCGTAATGTATCCTGAAGCAGCCCGCCCGCCGGGCCAGCTTGAGCATCTCTTCGGTCACGCCGTCACACCGGGCCTTCATACCCCATTTTACTTTGAGATCCCGTTTGATGATCTCCCGGCAGATACCGATCACCCGGGAGGCCGATACGTTGAAGATGTCGTCGATGAAAAACAGCTCGTTGATGCCCATCTTGACGCATTCTTCGATCTCGTCTGCAATGTTTTCCGCCGACCGCGAACGGTAGTCCTTGCGCGTGTTACAGAACACGCACCGGTTGGGACATCCACGACTGGTTATCATAGTGGTGGTGCTGGTACCGGTCATCAGCGGCGTGTAATACTCCTCGAAACGCTGAATGCTGCGGTCGGGAAACGGAAGCGAGTCCAGGTCGCGGTACAGTTCGATCTCGTTGGCCACGATCTCCCCGTCGCAGCGGAACAGCAGTGATGGGACAGTGTCCAGGTCGCCCCCGCCGTCCAGGGCATCGGCCAACCGGGCCAGCGGCACTTCGCCGTCGCCGCAGATAGCGTAATCCACGCCCTTAAGCTGCATGGTCCGGCGTGGAAACGAGTGCACGTGCGGCCCTCCCAGTACCACCGGGACATCGGGAAGGGCATTCTTGACAGCCGCCACGGTCAACTGCACATCCACCAGGTTGTGAGTGAGCGCCATGATTCCCACCAGGTCCGGTTTCGAAGCTTTGACACGCTCTTCAATTTCAGAGAACGACAGGTCGTCAAGCAGGGTGTCCAGCAGTTCCACCTGGTGATCCGTGTGCGCCTGGAGATAGGCTTTCAAATACATCAGCCCCAGGGGTGGGAAGAGGAAAATACCCCGGCTGAATATCTCCGGGATGCCCACCCAGATACGGTGGCGTTTCGGTGGATTAATCAGAAGTACTTTCATAGCTGTCCTCTTGCCGGTCTGGCCCGTTTAACGCACGTATTTTGTCACCCGTGGAATGAACATTGGTACGTTCTTTTTATATTCCAGAAATTCCTCGCCGAACTGCTCCGTGAGCGCCGGTTCCTCGTTGATGTACTTTTCTATCAACGATCCTGTCAGCAGCAGCGGGACCAACAGAAACGTGAAAGTGAACGATCGGCCCAGGAATCCCAGTCCGACAACTCCCAGGAGTTTGGCAACGATGGACGGGTTCCGGGTGTACGCATACGGTCCGCTGATGACCAGGCGTTTTGTCCGGTTTACAAAGGTCATCGGGCTGCCTTTTCCCAGGAGTGACAGGTAGGCGTAGGTACACCACCAGATGGTCCCGGCCACGGCGGTGAACAGCATCCACAGCACGATATTGAACGGCTTGCGGGGCATAGTGGGCATATTCAGTTTTTTGTCGATTTTGCGGCACAACCAGAGCATAAAGCACGCCAATGGGATCAATACCAGCGAGTACATGGGTATCAGCACCAGCATGTCACGCCTGCCAAAAGCTTCGATTATTTCTGATAATGTCAGCCTACCATCAGAAACCAATTTATTCTTCCGTCCGTAATGTCCAAACATGTAACGCTGTACCGCTCCTTCCTGCCTGTTGTAACGCATCAGCACCCGGTCGGCGTTCCGCACACTAAAAAAAATCTACCGGCCTGTCCGGGTGAATTACCTCAACCGACGGTATTGTTCACCAATGATTCAGATGGTTCACCAATGATTTAGCCTGTAACTATCATTATATTTGTAACAATAGTAAAAATAGCAGTAACACCCATTTGTATCTTTAACAACGATTATACTATCAGTAACCGCATATTATGTTTTTAACAAACGATCATAACAGAAAGAGATTATACATTATATAGATACGGTACTACAAGAAATGAAGATCTCATCACTACAAAAGGGTGCCAGAATTCATCTTAAAGAATACCAAATATATCTTGTCTGTAAGGCGTGCGCAGAAGAATTTTCGAGCCGCAGCAGATTATTGGTAAATTTTTTAGCCTGAGTGAATTATTTGGTCTAAATGGAAGCGACGAGCATGATGAGGAATATTATAACGACGATCACGACCACACCGAGAACGATATAGAAAATCATGTCGGTGGGCTTTTTCTCTTCCTCTGGGCCACGTTCAACCCGGATCATGGTATTCTTGGATACCACCATCTGACCCCAGGTATCATCGTCAATAGCCACCTTGACGACCCATCTGTCCGCGCCTTTCTGGGTGGGAAACGCGGATAGTACAGTCGCCTGGACCCTGTCCTGACGATCAATCGTGACGGTGACAACGTCGTGGAGACTGAGTTTATTGGCAGGAAGTCCGTCAACGGGATCAACCACCGGTTCTACGGCAATGGTCGTTACGCCGTCACCTTCTACCGGGCCGGTTTCCTCGTCTTCTCCCTCTTCACCTTCTTCGCCCTCTGCGTCAGGTTCTTCTTCGCCCTCTTCGTCGACACCTATAATTTCGGTAACGAAATCAACCGATGGTTCTCCTTTGGGGAAGACGAACATCAAATCCTCCATGAGGAAATCGTTCATCATCACCCGCTTGAGGTTCATGTCGGAGACTTCACAGACGATTTCGGCCAGTTTTCCTACCCGGTCGGGACCAAACGATTCAAACCTGGCACGGATGCTGTCAGCAAAATCTTTGAGCATGAGCTCGGCGATCAATTCGTTTTGTTCCGCGATCCGCTCCAGGAAACTGGCCCAGGGGGTGATCAGGTTGATCTTGTTGGCGAAGCGCTCGGTGTAATAATTGACCACCACGTCGCACTTCATGATGACCTGCTCTTTGGCTGATCCGAGTACCATGAAAAAGCCGACTAGGTTACGAGTCTCTTCTTCGAACTTAACCTTTATGATAAAGGAATAATCTCCTGTGCCTCCCATGCGCTGTCACCTCCCCCCCTGGTTATTGGGAGTAACTAGTCATACACTCGTCGAGTGTTTCGTAGATTTCAAATATTTTGTCAAGCTTGGTTACGGTGAAGATTTTCTTCACGAACAGGTTGAGTGAAACCAGCTTCATGCTTCCTCCAACCTGGATAATCTTCCGCAGAAGTGTTGCCAGAACACCTACGCCGAGGCTACCGATGTATTTGATCTCGCTGAAATCAATAACCAGCTGGTGCTGACCGTCATCGATCAACTTCTCGATGAAGTTCATCAGTTCCTGTGCCTCAGGCACATTAATCTTCCCGGAGATTCTTACTACCGTAACGTTGTTTCTATCTTCCGTACTGATCTCCACTTAAGAAGCCCCCATTCAGCTCCAGAGTATTTTAGCATGGGAGTTCAGAATTATCAATGATATTTTTCTGCAACTCTCTATCACATGTATATCATGCACTGGAATTGTTACTGTTCCACCACTTTCTTGACCAGGTAGAGCAAGGTTGTTTTCCCGGGATTGAAGAGGTACACCACTTCATCCATCATCTGGTTTATGAGGAAAATGCCCCGCCCTCCTTCTTCCATTACGCCTCTTTTGGCCATTTTCTCGAAGTAATCCGGGTCGAACGATTTACCGCCCCGGTCCTTAATCAGGAGGATCAGATCGTCGCCGCGCCGGCCGATACCGAGCGAAAACGTCATTTCCTCGCTGAATCTGGACCCGTGGTCGATGGCGTTCATACAGGCTTCATCGAGAACCAGGTCGAGCTGGAACCGCAGGGCCATGGGTATGTCAAGCTTTTCCCAAACCCCGGCGACAAATGACCGGACCTCGTCCAGATGCCGCGGGTGACACGGAAACTCCATCTGGTGTTCAACTCTCAACGGCTTCATAAAAGCTCCTTCAATTTATAATGGCAATATTCTAAAGGCAAGCCCAATAGGCTTCATAAAGACTCCTTCAATTCAAAATGACAATTTTCTAAAGGCAAGCCCAATAGGCTTCATAAAGACTCCTTCAATTCAAAATGACAA
>CAYSPT010000052.1:13904-16035 GCA_964432985.1 uncultured bacterium | reverse complement strand
TTCTAAAGGCAAGCCCAATAGGCTTCATAAAGACTCCTTCAATTCAAAATGACAATTTTCTAAAGGCAAGCCCAATAGGCTTCATAAAAGCTCCTTCAAACCACAGTTTTCTACAGCTTCAATATCGGGAACCGGACGCAAATCCGGTTTTCGTTCTCTAATTCCAGGGCCCCCCCATGAGCATCAAGCACGAATCGGGAAAAAGCCAGATCGACCATGAGGGCCAGCTCATCAGCCGATGAGACGGAATCGACCATATCGGCCTGCATTGAAGGAGCTTCCAGTACCCGTCTTACATAATCGGGAGCCGTCATGGAGGAAATATCGACGGTCATGATCATTTCTTTGCCTTCAGTCAGGAACGATGCCTTCAGGGTGCTGCCCTCCTCTGCCATGTCGGCCGCACTGCGCAGGGTGAACCGCATCGTGTCCTTCATTTTGTCGGGGTCAATAGTTATCTCTTCGGTCCAATTCTCCCCAAGGCCGGTACATTCCAGGCTTATGTTTCTTTCCGCAAGCTCTGCTTCCACCTGTTTGATCTCATCCACAAATAAATCTGCGGGAACATGCACGCTCCGGTGAAGCCGGATGGGGCCCGCGATCATCCGGGCAAACCGTATGATCCGGTAGACCGCGTCCTTGATCGACGACAGGGAAACGCCGCTTTGTTGACCGTTGTCCTGCTCCAAAGCAGATTCAATCCCGGTCAGCTTGTCTTCGAGATGACGGGCCACCATGTAGAGAAACCGGATTGATGAACGGTGAATATCTTTCATGCGAGTGACATTTCTCAAGGCCATGATGGCGCCGGTCCGCTTCTTTTTTCCCCGTTTCAATACGGTGACACGGTTGGAAAACATTTCAGGATCGGGTTTCATGTTAAAAACATCAAAGGTGGTGCTCTCGTCCACATCCATCACTTCTGAAAGCAGGACTCCGAGCCGGTGGGACTGGGCGCTTTTACTCGGATACAGCTCACCCGAAGAAGCCTCTTCCACTTCGAACAGCCTCAGGGCGGAAGGATTCATCATGTCCACAGTCCCCTGCCCGTCGGCAACCACCATGGCATCATCCATACTATGCAATATGCTTTCTATTTTACTTTTCTCATCTGTAATCTCGCGGTAGAGCATTGCGTTTTCCAGGGCCACGGCTGTCTGGGCGGCAAACGCCTCCAGGAACCTCAGGTCCACATCGGAGAACATACCGCTTTCCTGCCGGTTGTCGATGTAGATGACACCCAGGATTTTTTTCTTCGATTTAAGAGGCGCGCACATCACTGAGCGGATGTTGAAGGAAAACACGCTCTGTCCGGCGCTGAACCGGGGATCATCCTGGGCGTCGGTGGTGAGAACCGACACACCCGTCTGGTAAACCTCTTTTACAATGCTATAGCTTATCTCGTCCCGCTCGTCCGCCTCGATCTCCTTGCCGATACCCCGGGCAAGAGCCGGAGCAAGCTTTTTTTTCTTTTTGTCGTACAGCACGATGAGACCACGTTCAGCGGCAGTCAACTTGACCAGGTCATCCATGGTTTGCGCAAGCAGTTTCCGGATGTCCAGGATCGAGGTGAGCCGGCGGGTAATTTCGAGTAGCAAAGAAGAAAGCCGATCGCTCTTTTCCATCTGCTCGATACGGCGCGAATACACCCTGAGCTTACGAGCCAGGTTTTCCTGGTCCGCCGACAGATTTCCGGCAAGCTCCTTGAGTTTCTTGGACAGATGTTTTTCCTGATCGTCAGCGCCTTCGGTAAAGATCAGTATGGTAGAGCCTATCAGGACCCTGTCTCCTTCTTTCAGGGGCTCGTCCTCTATTTGGCGGCCGTCGACGAAGACTCCGTTGGTGCTCTCGAGATCGACGACATAAAAAACCCCGGCGCGTTCCTCTATCCGGGCGTGGTGGCGCGATACTTTCGTGTCGTCAAGCACGATGTCGTTACGGAAACTTCTGCCTATCGACACCACTTTTCCCATTATCGGATACAGGCGATCGGGATCTTCAGCCCATCGCAGAACAGCCATTGGTCAACCTCCACCTCGCGGGCAAATTGTACCATCTACTCTCCAGCTTAATCAAGGATATTACTCGGCAAAGAAATTATTTAACATTTATAAGACTTTAAGAGCCCTGG
>CAYSPT010000052.1:0-13804 GCA_964432985.1 uncultured bacterium | reverse complement strand
ACTTCCTTGCTTGAGTTGGATCCTTTCATAAAACCTTCACGCGCAGGGAACCGTTTGTGTATTTGTTGCATTAAAGATGGTAGACTCATATAATCTGCATCTACGAAACACTCGACGGTATGGTCTGGTGCTGGGATAGTTTTCCCATGGTTTCCAGCAAGCGTGCGGGAAGGTGTGGGAGAGGGGAGGGAATCCAGCTGCTCGAAAGCCGGTACAGGTGCTGACAGCGGGGATAAACGCTTTTATGCACGATTCGGCCGTCTGTCTTGTTGAAGATGGTGAAATCGTGGCGTATGCTGAAGAAGAACGATTCAGCCGGGAAAAGCACACCGGCCGGTTTCCCGCCCGGGCCATGCGATGGTGTCTGAAGCACGCAGGAGCGCGCTTCGAGGACATCAGGAAAATCGGCTTCTACTGGCATCCCTGGAAGGGAATCGCCCGGCGCCTGTTGCTTCTCTCCCGCAGCAAACCGGCCGCCCTGATCAATCCGGGTGGGCGGCAGCGTATCCTTCACGCCATGCTCAGGCTCCCCGGGCGCCTGAAAAAACAGTTCAATTACACTGGAGCATTCCACTACCTGGACCACCATCTCTGCCACGCCGCCAGTTCCTTTTTACTATCCGATTTCGAAACAGCCGCAGTCCTGTCCCTGGATGCCAACGGTGAGCAGGACACGGGATTGCTGGCGGTTGGTACGGGAACGTCCATCAGGGAGCTGGAGCGTATACCCTATCCGCATTCTCTGGGGCTGCTGTACCTCTCGGTGACCGAGTACCTGGGATTCAGGGAAAACTGGGACGAGGGCAAGGTCATGGGACTGGCCGCTTACGGTGAGCCCAGGTACGTTACCCAGTTCAGGAAGATACTGCGCATCAAACCCGACGGCGGGTTCGATCTGCAGATGAAATACTTCGACGTGCACCTGGACAAAGAGCACTACACCACGGCGGAATTCGAACAGCTCATGGGACCGCGACGGCACCGGGACGAACCGCTGGACGAGCGTCACGCCAACATCGCTTGCAGCCTTCAGACGGTTTACGAGGAGGCCCTCATGGCCCTGCTTAAAAAGCTTGCCCGGCTCAGCGGTGAAACACGTCTCTGCTTCTCGGGAGGGCTGGCTCTCAACAGCCTGGCAAACGGCACGATACTTCAGCGCACTCCCTTCAAGGACCTGTTCATCCCTCCCATGGCCAATGACTGCGGCTGCTGCGCAGGAGCGGCCTTGATGCTCGACCCGGACATCAAACGGGGCAAACGGCCGCGCCCACTGAGCGACGCCGGTCTTGGTCCCGCTTTTTCCGACAGCGAAATCGAATCCGTTCTCAAGGAGAACCGTTTACAGTACAGGAAGGTTGACGATATTGCCTCGGTAGCAGCTGAAGCGCTGGCGCAGGGAACCATCGTGGGGTGGTTCCAGGGTAAGATGGAAGCCGGGCCCCGGGCCCTGGGGCACCGGAGTATCCTGGCCGACCCGCGTCCTCAGGACATCAAGGACCGGCTCAACGACGAGGTCAAGCGGCGCGAATCGTTCCGGCCCTATGCGCCCGCAGTGCTCGAGGAACAGGCCGGGGCCTATTTCGAGATGGCCGGCCGGTCCCCCTACATGCTCAGGGTTTTCAAGGTCAGGGACGAAAAGCAGGCGGAAATCCCGGGAGTCGTCCACACCGACGGCACCGCCCGGGTGCAAACTGTTTCTAAAAAAGACAACCCTTTGTACTGGAACGTGATAGAATCGTTCAGGCAGTTGACCGGGGTGCCTCTGCTGGTAAACACATCGTTTAACCGCCGGGGAGAACCTATCGTCTGTACCCCGGAAGACGCGGTATCGGCCTTTAAAGGGACCAGGCTCGGCGCCCTGGCCATAGGACCGTTCTGGGTGGAGAGGAACTGAAACCTGTCATGAACGTCAGACACGCTTTCCGGATGGGGATGGGTGCGCTTACCCACAAGCTTACCGGGCGGCGCTGTCCGCTCAACGTCATGATCTCGGTGACCAATCGGTGCCCGAGCAACTGCCGGTACTGCCAGATTCCGCAGCGGAAGCAGCGGGAGATGACCACCGATGAGATCTTTGGTATCATCGATGAACTGGCCCAGCACGGGTGTGCCCGGATCGGTTTCTGGGGAGGAGAGCCCCTGGTCCGTGACGACATAGGCGAAATCGTTGAGAGAGTCAAGAAACACGGCCTGTACGTGACCATGGACACCAACGGTTACCTGGTGCCGGACAAAATCGACGTCATTAAAATGCTCGACCACCTGGTCATCTCACTGGACGGTCCCCAGGAAGTCCACGATGCCAACCGTGAACCGGGCAGTTTCGATAAAACCATGAAGGCCCTGGAGCTTTCCGTGGGGAACGTGCCGGTGTGGACGCTTTCCGTCCTCACCCGCCACAGCCGGGGCAACCTTCAATGGATCAACGACCTGGCGGCCAAAATGGGTTTTCAGACCACCTACCAGGTGCTGCACCACAACGAGTATCTCGGCCGCGGGCACGATGAATTAATGCCTTCCACCGGGGAGTACCAGGCAATCATCAGGGATCTGTACGTTATGAAAAAATCGGGACTGCCCATCATCAATTCTTACAATTACCTGCGGTACGCATATTCCTGGGGTGATTACCGAATCAGCAAACGCCCGGGACAGCACCGGGGTGTGGCCTGCCTGGCCCGGTCTCTGTATTGCAACATCGACACCGACGGATGCGTCTACCCCTGCTCGCTTCTGGTGGAGGAGGTCTCAGCGCCCAGTGCTCTTAACAAGGGATTCATGTGGGCTTTCGACCGTATTGCCCCCCTGCCCTGCGAGTCGTGTCTGGCCACCTGTTTTATCGAATATAACCACCTGTTTGCCCTCAACATTGCCACCGTAATGGACTGGGTTAAAAACATGAGTTTTAGTAGTTATTGATTGAGTTTAAGAGCAACCGCTTGGGCTCAAAAAGTTATTGATTGAGTTTAAGAGTAACCGCTTGGGCTCAAAAAGTTATTGATTGAGTTTAAGAGCAACCGCTTGGGCTCAAAAAGTTATTGATTGAGTTTAAGAGTAACCGCTTGGGCTCAAAAAGTTATTGATTGAGTTTAAGAGCAACCGCTTGGGCTCAAATAGTTATTGATGGCGGTAAGACTATGAAAATCCTGGCACCGGTGAACAAGCCGCAGGAAGTGGCCCTGGTAGCTGAAGCCGGCTGTAACGAAATTTATTGCGGCGTGCTTTCGAAAAAGTGGAAAGAAAAGTACACCAACGTCGGATCCATAAACCGGCGGGAATGGAAATCGTCCAACCTGCCCACGGTGGAAGCCCTTTCGGAGACCGTTCGTGAGGCCCACGCTCGCGGAATCACCGTCCACCTGACCATGAACGCTTTTTACACCGCCAGCCAGTATCCGGTCATCACCGCCGAGTTGAACGATTTTCTGGCTACCGGAGTGGACGTCCTGATCGTGGCCGACCTTGGATTAATGCTCTATCTGCGGGAGCAAGGAATCACCACCCCCATCCACGCTTCCACGGGATGCACCATTTTCAATCCGGAAGCGGCACGGTTTTTCAGTGACCTGGGCGCCAAACGCATCGTACTGCCCCGGCACGTTCAACCGTGGGAAGCGGCGGACATGGTGAAAGAAAATCCCGGGATGGACTTCGAAGTGTTCATCATGAACCGGGGATGCAAGAACATCGACGGATTCTGCACCTTCCAGCACGGGGTCAACGAAGTCAAGTACGGGAAGCTCTGGGACATCCCCAAGAAGCTGAACATTGATCAGTTGGTGCTGGGAATCATGCGAAGAATTCCCCGCAAGATGGCACTGGCCCTGCTCAAAGGCAACCCCTTCTCCTCGGTGGGAGCGTGCTTCCTGGAATACGACGTATCACTCGTCTCTACCACGGAGTCCGACGCGGCGAAAATGGAAAGGGCCAGAAGTTTTATCGCCAACACATTCAATCTCCTGACGGGAGTCGACACCTGCGGCGCCTGTGCGCTGTACGACCTGCTTCACGCCGGAATAGCCGGCATCAAGATAGTCGGGCGCAGCAATACCACCATCAAGAAAGTCACCGATGTGACGTTTCTCCGCGGCTGTCTCGACTACCTGGAAGAACGCCAATCGGCACGGGAAGAAGCGCGGAACACGTACAAGGAGTGGGCCCGGGGATGGTTCAAAGAGGTTTACGGAGTGGATTGCGGCTTCGGGTGTTACTGGCCGGAATTGATGGCCAAAGCGGCCAGAGACGGGAAAGCGTGCGCCGGGTGCCCGGGCTGCGGCAAGACCTGAGATGCACATCATCACTGTTACGAAATGAGCGTTGGTCATGGAAAAACATAGCGGCAACCGCAAGACACCGAGCTGCTTGCCTTGCAGGCTTCCCCATTGGAAGGTCCTCACCGCCGCCTGGGAAGAACTGGGGGTGGACCAGGCCCTCTATGTAACCAGGGCCGATCGCCTGCGCCACTGGGACTCGGGGACCTGGAAGCGGCTCTATTTCGGAGTGGAGTTTTGCGAACGGCTCATCGCCGGGAGCGCGGAACTGGAGGATGTGCTGGCATTCGCTGCAGACCACGACGTGCCGCTTACCCTGGTAACACCCTACATGACCGGTGCCGGCTTGAGAACTGTTACACAGCAGCTGGAACACCTGGCTGAGCGGGCGGCGGGATCGGAAGTTATTTTCAACGACTGGGGGACGCTGCGCCTGCTGACCACACGCTTTACCAGCCTGAAACCGGTACTGGGAAGACTGCTCACGAAACAAAAACGCGGGCCGAGGTTGGTCACCATCGCAGGGAAGGTCCCCGAGACCCTCATGGACCATTTCAGGCATGGCGGGTTCGAGGTGCCCCAAACGGCCGCTTACCTGAAGGAAGTGGGAGTCGAGCGGGTAGAACTGGACAACCTGCTGCAGGGAATCAGGCACGGAAGCTCATTTAAAGCTTCTCTCTACCTCCCGTTTGTCTACGTTTCGACAACCCGTATATGCCTGAGTGCCGGCTGTGATTGGGAAACCCGCCCCCACCAGCGCGCTGTTTTCCCCTGCGGTTTCGAGTGCCGCAAATACACATTCCGCCTCGAACACAAGGACATGCCGGTCCCCGTCATCCTGAAGGGAAACACCCAGTTCTACCACAACGACAAACTGCCCGACGGCTTAAGGGACCTGGGTATCGACCGCATTGTGGTAACACCCGAACCGCCCGTTTTGTAATAGATCAACAAAGTTGTTACATACTATTCACAGTATGATTTACCTGAAGGACACCTGTTGGAGGCTGCAGCCATAAGAATGAGCTGGCGCAGCCGTAAAATTACAGTGACCACAAGGAAAACAATACGTTAGCTGAAAGTGAGAGTCTCCTGTGAAGAAACAAACCGACAATCCGAAGGAGACGTACACCTTCCGGGTGATGACACCCCAGGACCTGCCGCGGGCTGTGGACCTGTTTCACACCTACATGCCCTACTCCCAGTTCGCCCGATTCGGGAAACATTTTCTCAATGCCCTGTTCAGGGGAATGGTGGCCAGCAAGTGGTCCATCGAGCTGGTTACCCCCTGCCAGGGCGACATACAGGGCTTCATAACCGCCACTTTTTCGTCCGGGAACATGCTGACCGACATCCTGTCCCGTGAAGCTCCGGGCCTGGCAGCCGGCCTGGCAAAAGGCTTCCCCGGTTCTCTGAAAGCCCTGCCGGGGGCGTTGGAGAATTTTCTCTACACGAAGCGGACAACGGTGGCCGGGCTGGAAGAGGAGCTCATGTTCATCGTCATCGATCCCACCGCACGGAAAAAGGGACTGGGCAAAGCGCTCATCATCGAAATTCTCAAGGAGCTCAGAGCCAGGGGAGTAGATACTGTCAAGGTCTCCACGGTGGCCGGCAACAAGCCGGTGAGAAAACTCCTTGGAAAGCTCGGTTTCAGCGAAGCGCTGGAGTTTATTTTCCACGGCGAAAACATGGTCCTCTACACCGGCAGCACCACGACTGCTCCTTGAGCAGTACTTCGCCGCGCGACTGACAAACCGGCGGCCTACCTGACCGTTCAACGGCTTGACGAATCCCTCCTATTTTGATAGTGTGAGCGCAAGATAACACGGGGTGGCTGACGCCCGGTGCGGCAAGGAGCCTGATAATGAATTTATATAAGCACTTTGACGAGGTAACCACCTCGCTGAAAAATAGTAAAATCCAGTTCATGATCATAGGTGGGATAGCGGCCGCTTTTCATCTGGGTCCGCGACCAACCGACGACATCGACCTGATGATCGACGGTAACAACGTCAAACAGGCTGTCGAAGCGATGCGTCCCCACGGCTACAAACCAAGCGGAAAAACCAGTAAGATAAACGATAATATGGCCCTGGCCCGGTTCGAATTCGAGGGAGGCGGGCTACCCGTTTTCATCGACCTGCTCCTTGTTAAAACCAAGATTTTCGAAGCAATTTGGTCACGACGTGAAGTGCATCCGTTTGAAAAAAAGGAACTGTATGTCATTGCCTCACGGGACCTCACCGCTTTTATGGAGCAGCGACGTCTGGGCCGGGACCTGGACGATGCCAAGCAGATCAACAAATTTACCTGGATGACCAGGGCCGAAAAGATTCTCTCACAACTGTCGGAAACCTTTGCTCCTCCCAGCAGCGAACAGCCGCAAGAGCAAGGCGAAGAAACCGACGAATAGGCAGTATACTACTGTAGGCAGTATACTACTGTAGGCAGTATTACTGTAGAGCGGATAACCGGCAGAGCAGTTAGGTAATCAGCGAGCGCATGTTCAGCCACCTGCGCAGGTCACTAAGCCCAAACGGTCACTCGGTAATCAGCGAGCGCATGTTCAGCCACCTGCGCACCAGCGCCCAGGTCATTTCTCCCCGGATGGTCATACGGGCGGCGATGAATCCCATCTTGAGGAAGTTCACTACCTGGGCGAAAATGGACAGTATACGCGGGTGACGCCGGAAGTAGCGGCTCCTCCACAGCCTGCGGATGAGCCATTTCGGCAGGAACCGCTTGGTCAGCAGAATGATGATGCTCAGGTAGAACAGGTCCTCTCGGGAACGAGGATAGGCCAGGTCCACCCGGTATTGGCTGAAGGTCTTGGTACCCCCCAGCCCCTCTATCTCGCCGGCTGTAATGATCCCCTTCTGAAGCAGCAGGTCGGTGGTACCGGTGTTGGGAAAATGAGTGAGGGAGAACAGGAAGAGGTGAAAAGGGCGCGGCAGGCTCAGCAGGAAACCCACGGTGTGCTCCTTCTCCTCCTGTTCGGACAGGGGATTGTCCCAGATGATGTGGTAGCAGCCCTCTATCCTGAATTCCCTGAACATCTCCACCGCCTGCCTCACCTGGTCGTCGCTGCCGGCCCGGTTGTAATAGCGCTTGTTGGTCATCTCCGAGTTCTGGATGCCCATGAACACCGTTTCCAGCCCGGCGGTTTTGAGCTTCTGGACATACTCCCTGTTGACCAGGGTCGGCTGGACGAAGCACTGGAACGGCAGCCCGACCTCCCTGGGGTAACGCTCGCTGAATTCCGTCATCCAGTCTTTGTCAAAGGGAAAAACCTCGTCGTCGAAACGCACGCGGCGCATGTTGCGGAAATACTTGCGGGCGTCCTTGATTTCGGCCAGCACATTGTCTACGCTCCTGAGGCGGAAATACGGTTTTTCTCCCGGGTACACCTGCTCTTTCAGCGACTTGTTATAGCAAAAGGAGCATGAGAACGGACAGCCGCGGGAGTTCATCATCTGGAAGAGCGGATCGTCAATCATGGGGTCGCCCAACAGCACCCGGTTGAAGTTCACGTAGAACTTCCGGTTGAGGGTACGGTAGTCCCTGAAAGGAAGCGAATCCAGGTCCTGGATGAGGGGCGCCGGGGGATTTTTGATGATCTTGTCTCCCTGCCTGATCCAGAGGTTGGAGACCTTTGTGGGCAGCTCACCTTCTTTCAGGCCCGCCGCCAGGCGAAGGATGGCCTCCTCCCCTTCTCCCCGGCAGATCATGTCCGCCGTCTCCAGACACTGGTCGGGCATGAGCGAAGCGTGCAGGCCGCCCCATAAAACCGGAATATTAAGCTCTTCGCGAACCCGGTGTGAAAGCTCGCGGGCAACGGTGATGTAGGCCGAAGCCCGGAGGCTGACAGCCAACAGGCCGATGTTTTCCCTTTTCAGCAACTCTAGCGTCAATTGCCATTCTTTATCGGTGGGAGGGATGAAATCGTTGTTGGCCCAGTCCTTGAGATACACCTCGATGGGGCTGTACCCTTTTTGCCGCAGCAGTGCCGCCAGGCTCCGGGTGGCGTTGTTTTCTATGTCGTATATCGAAACGAGCGCAATTCTCGTGCGCCCGGCGGGAGGTTTCATCGTTGCTGTCCTCGTTTCACCTGTGGACCGCTGTCGTACGATAGTATTTGAATACGGCAGTTAGTCATGAGGCGGCGCAGCCAGCGCAGCCAGCGCAGCCAACAGCCAGTATACCAGACAGAGAATAAGTGTACAATGTGCGTCGCTCTTCGTGTGTTGCTCTTCGTTAGCCTTTAACGCAACCACGGCAGTAAACGATCTGCCAAGTACAGGTTAAGATGGCATGAAGCTGCAACTCCGGGCACATGAGGCTTACCACAATCCAGAGCGTATGCTCCATGGTATAATGAGCTTAGATCGCCGTTTTTTGAAAGGAATTTGAACGTCAAACGCATGTTGATGTCACTCATATGGATAGTCGTTTTCTCGTACCTTGGCATATGCCTGATGCTGTTCCTGTTTCAGCCCAACTTCATCTATTTTCCCATCAAGGAGGTCAGGGCCACTCCCGAAATCATCGGGCTAAACTTCGACGATGTAACCTTCCCGACATCAGACGGCCTTGAACTTTCAGGATGGTTCATCCCGGCAGTCCCCGATCCACCCTCCGCCCAGGCAGGCAAGGAGGACACGACGACTGGTGATCCCACCGTAACCGGAGCCGGAGCCGGCCGGGGAGAAGACCGGCTGGTGGTCATCCTCTGTCATGGAAACGCCGGAAACATTTCGCACCGGTTGGACACCATGCATCTGTTTCACCGTCTCGGACATGATTTTTTCCTGTTTGATTACCGCGGCTACGGCAAAAGTCAGGGGAAACCTTCGGAGAAGGGCACCTACCTGGACGCAGAAGCAGCCTGGGATTACCTGACCCGGGAACGCGGTATCGATCCGGGACGCATCGTCCTCTTCGGCCGCTCCCTGGGAGGCTCCATTGCCGCCCACCTGGCCCAGTCCCGCTCTCCCCAGGCTCTGATTGTCGAGTCGTCCTTTACCTCGGTTACAGACATGGGGGCTGATATCTATCCTTTTCTGCCCGTACGGCTGCTGGCCCGTTTCAAGTATTCCACTGCCGATTACCTGAAAAAGGTCACCTGCCCGGTGCTGATCTCTCACAGCAAGGATGACGAGATGATATCTGTTAAGCACGGCCGGAAACTGTTCGAAGCGGCCAACGATCCGAAAGAGTTCCTGGAGTTCGCCGGATCACACAACGAAGGTTTTATTGCCTCAAAAGAGATGTACTCAAAAGGGATAGCCGAGTTTATCAACCGGGCCGGCAACTCGATCTCGCAAGAGTAGCCCAATCTACTCACTCTTCCAGCAGTTCTTCCATCTGGCCGAACCGCTCGATGATGTCATCCAGCAGCGTCGGGTCGATGTCGCCGCCCTCACCCAGGACCGAGTCCAGGTAGGAACCGAGCTCACCGTTTCGCACCTCGTCCAGGTCGATTTCCTGGGTCAAGTCCATGCTCCCGAAGCTGTTGATGAGATGCTGGAACTGGGGGGTGCTGATGAGCTTATGGAAGTCCTCGTTGCCAAGCAGAGATTCCATCGCCTGCGGGTTGAAGAGGCTTTCCAGATCCCCGCCCGCGGTGAGACCGTCAATACTACCGTCTTTCATACGTTTATGTAATTCTTCCATGTCGATCAGCCCACGGAAGGACTCCGATTCCAGGATACGAAGGAAATCACCGTCCTGAACCAGGGACTGCAGCATGGGAGTCAGACTTTCGATATCGGCGGGGAACGAAAGAGGAGCAAGCGGCGTATCGTCAATATCTGAATCCAGTATCAGTTCCGGCAGAGGATCATCGGACGTGACATACTCTTGATTCGCAGCCGAGTCGGTGGAATCAGACGCCGGCTCACCGGCAGCGCCGGGAACCTCATCCGCCACATCACCTTCGAGACTGAACGGCTGTGCTGCAGCCTGAGAGAGAAGCAGTAGTCCGGTCATCACCAGCACGGCGGCGAGAACGGCACTACACCGGACGGCACATGACGAAAACCCGGTTTTTTTCTTCATGGCTCCACCTTCCTTTTGCTATCTGCGGCCAGAAAACTGGTCACCAGAATTCACAGTTTATACCGGTAGAGGGTGCATGGCCGGTAGTTTTTCCGCATGACCTCCACTTCGGTCAAGCCGCCGAAGACATGATCGAAGATGCGCAGCACCGCGTTGTGCACCACGATCAGCACCCTGCTTCCCTCGTGATTTTTCTTTACAACCGCCAGGTCTTTTTTCATCCTGTGCTCCAGGTCGAGCAACGATTCCCCGCCTTCGGGCCTGGTGCTGTAGCCGGAGTGTTCCATCCATCGGTTGAACGTGGGGCCGTCAGATCCAGCCAACAATCCCAGATCACGGGGAGCCAGGTTCTGCATGACCTCATGGGGGACCTGCAAGTGCTCCGCGATGATCCGTGCGGTCTGAACCGCCCGGACCAGGGGAGACGACACCACTATATCAACAACGGTACCGTCACGCACCATACTATCGGCCAAGGCCCCGGCCTGCTCTTTTCCTTTCGGCGTCAGCAGAGTGTCGGGCAGGCCATGGATATCACCCAGGTTGGCCACCGTCTGCCCGTGTCGGATACATAACACGTCCATGAAATTCAACGCCTCGCTTCGTACTATTCCAGCAGATCCTCCAGCGTCCCGTACTGCTGGTTTATGTCCCCCGCCTCGACCAGGTCTTTCAGCGCGACCTTCCCGCCCGAGGTCACCGCTACCACCGCTTCCACCTTCCGGTCGACCACCATCCGCTCGAGCTGAAGCGCTCGTTCGGGGCTGGCAAAAAAAGCCTCGATCCCACTGTACTTGAGGTCAATCTGCCCGCCGCTCCACCGGTACCGCAGGAGTCCTTCAATGAACAGCCCTTCCGGCGGACGCCCCGTGGCGATGGCAACGGGTTTCCAGTACCGGCCGTCCTGCTCGAGAGAGACATAAAACGGGTCACCCCGTCTGAACTCCGTGTCCAGGGAAAAGTCGGTCTCGAGCGCTCCGGGATCGAGCGGGCGCAGGTCAGGGTAGGAAAGGGCGACGTACTGCCCTCTAAACAGGGAACGGGGATCCACCGGCGCCACCCTGAGCAGGATCTCCCGCCCGGTGGCCAGCGGCAAGTATTTCGCGGTCACCATCACCGCCAGGATCACTACCTGCAGCAAGCATGCCGCGGCGATCAAAATACTTTTCTTCTTCATTCCGCCCCTACTTTCTCAGGTACCCCTACCTTCTTACGTACCCCGTCCTCCTGAGGTGTCCCTTCCTTCTTACGTACCCCGTCCTCCTGACGGTGGCGGGCGCTCCAGAACCGGCCCGAAAGATACAGTATTCCCGCGGCCACCAGGAAGGACAGAGAGCCTCCCAGGTAACCTCCCAGAAGATCGAAGTAGCGTACCATGGCCAACAGCAGCAGGAAGCACACCCCGCCGAAGAAGTTGAGCCCGTCGTCACGCAGAATCCCCTTGTTGATCATGTACACCCCGCAGCCCAGGCAGAAAATATTCATCACTACCACAGCCATGACTATCAGGTCATCGGACTGACCGCCGCCGTAATACATGCCCAAGTACAGGATGAGAAAGAACATCCCGGCGATCAACAGGCCCGGGTGCTTCCTGAACCCGATCCGCCGTTCACCTCCCAGAGAAAGGAAAATCCAGAGCAAAACGTAGCACACCAGGGGAATCACCAGGTAGCCGATGAGCGCGCCCGGCTCCACAATCTCCTCGAAAAACTCTTCCAGTATGCCTCGAAAACTGAACAGGAAGGACATCAGCAGAAACAGCCGGCCGCCCCACAGGTAGAGCACCGCCCCGAAACGCGCGTTTCCCAGCACGTCCCGATGATAATAACCCGCCGCTACGGCGGTAAGACCGTAAAAAACCAGCGGCGCGAACAGGGCTTCTGGCGGTACATCCAGGCGGATCTTCATCCAGACCTCGAGCCAGGTGACCAGCCCGATCAGAGACGAGAGAAACACCAGGATGGGCCGTTCCTTGCTGCGGTAGGAATAGACCAGGTACAGCACGCCCAGGGGAACGTACAGAAACACTATCCGCTCCATGGAAGCTTCCATCACGAACCAGAGAAAGGCCAGCAGCGACGAAAGCAGCACCACCGCCGCGCCGCCCCCCGTCAACCCGATGGGAAGCACACCCAGACACCAGGCAAGAACACCGTTTGGGTAGTGGGCGTCGATGTGGAAGATCTGGGCGGTGAGCCAGATACCGCCCCCGTAAAACATGGATCCCAGGAAAAATAGGGCCCGGGCGTAGCCGCCTCTTCCGCGGAGGTGGAAATACAATCCACCACCGTGAGCGGCAATTACCCCGGCCAGTACCAGGGCAAATTTTACCCACCGTCCCATACGCTCCCAGTTTTCGCCGATTATGAGGAGGAGCGCCACCCCGGTAAACAGGGCGGCCAGCGTGAGCAGGATAGTACCGTGGTGGGACTTTCTGGATTGCATGGCTTCATCGTCGAGTCCGTATCTCTCCAGGATAAGCTCCCGCTGCACGGGGGTGATGATTCCGTCACCCACCCACCCGGTTATCTCAACAATAAGCCACTTTTTTATAAGCCAGAGATATTTCATGATTCCATTTACATAGTACTCGCAGAGATTGGAATAGTCAATATTCCAAGGAAATCAGGAGCGTGCGCTCCCGATTAGGGCGCACGCTGACGCAGGTATATGCTCGCTTGTGGGGTTGTATCAAATCTGTTACAATTGTAACAGATTTGATACAACCCCTGAACAGGTCTATCCCCCTTGCTTTCACATCCTGTTCAGAGGG
This sequence comes from uncultured bacterium, assembly GCA_964432985.1. GTDB lineage: Bacteria > Muiribacteriota > CAYSPT01 > CAYSPT01 > CAYSPT01 > CAYSPT01. The sequence continues at coordinate 700 of CAYSPT010000052.1, read as the reverse complement.
AGGGATCGTTTGGCACTGTTACTGGATGGTGTTCTACAGACCAATAGGAAGTTTCCAGCTTTCGTGGGAAACTTATTAGGAGTAGTCTTTTGAAAGATGATCCGCCTGCAGTGAAGGTCCCGCCCGCGCTCATGCGGCTTTTTTCTTCCAGAGTGCGCATCAAGGTTATACTGTTCTTCATCACCCATCCTCACGATTCGTTGTATGTGCGTGAGTTGGCCAGGGAACTGGACGAACTTGCGGCAGCAATAGGCAGGGAGCTTGTGAATCTGGAAAAGGCCGGCCTTCTCACATCCCACTTGCGCGGAAAACAGAAATATTTTGCTTTGAATATGCAATTCCCGATTATCGATGAACTTAAATACATCTTCACCAAAATGATGATCACCGGTGATGAGGGATCCGACACCGGAAAGCTTAAGAAAACAAAGGTCGCTCTCACTGACGATGAGCGGGCGATTATCGAGGCTATCGGGGAAGATGGGGCTTTTGCCGAAGAAATCGCTGCGCAAACAGGATTATCCGCGGCCGTAGTGGGGCAGCGCCTCGTCATGCTGGAGATGAAATCTTACATTTTCAAACACAGGATAATAAGCAAGTATTTCAGCAACCTTGAATGAACGACGTTCCACTTCATCAGATTCTGTCAGCAGATAGCTTCCTATATTGCCTGTAGAATTGCATGTAGGACAGTGTCCAG
>CAYSPT010000051.1:30031-36403 GCA_964432985.1 uncultured bacterium | reverse complement strand
TTTCCAGGTCGCACAGTCTGACGCTGTTATCTCTGCTTCCCAGGACCAGTCGCTTGCCGTCGGGGCTGAACATCATTGAAAGGATGGCTCCGGTGCCGGAATGGATGACAGACACCGGTTTTGGAAACCCGATTTTCCAGAGAAGAACCACCTTATCCTCCCTGTTGCTCGTGGCCATTAACGTTCCGTCCGGGCTGAAGGAGATACATTCGACCATCGAGGTGAAAGATGTCTCATCCGGGGTAAACCGAGTGGTGAGTTTTGCTGTTTGTTCCTGTTTGACCGGATCCCAGAGGATGAGATCTCCTCGTTCATCACCGGATGCCAGGAGTGTCCCATCCGGGCTGAAGGTGACGTATTTTACCGGTTTGCCGTGTCCTTTGAGGATCCCCTGCAGGCTCCGGGTGGTCAGGTTCCACAGCTTGACGGTCCAGTCATGGCATCCTACCGCCAGGATTTTCCCATCCGGGCTGATGGCAACGGAATAGACCCCGGTTTTCTCCCCCGGGTGGTTGTGCTTGGTCTGGACAAGGGTATCCAGTACCTCCTTATAACGCCCACCGGTGTGCCGGACCTTCCACAACCGCAGGTTAATAAATGGAAAGAGGTTTTTCCTGCTGTCGATCATCCAGCGGCGGATTGCTCCGTAGCGCCTGATAACCTCTCCTATTTCTCCCTTTTCCTCGTAGAACCGGGCGATATTAAGTTCGCTCTTCTTCTGGTTCCTGAGGGCTTCCTCTTGGTTCCTTAAGGCTTCCTCTTCGCGGTCAAGGGCTTTTTTCTCGCTTTCAACCGCTTTCGCTTGTTGCTCTTCGGCAATATTTTTCTGTCGTATCGCTTCTTGTTCGGCTTTTACTGCCCTCTCCATTTCCTGCCGGACATTGAAGAAGCTAATAAGAGCAGCCGCGACAATCACCAGCAGAACGGTTATCACGGAGGCGGCCAGCACCCGGTTGCGCTCCACCCATTTTCTGAACACCTGCCAGAGGTTGTACTCCATGGCCCCGATGGGCCGGCCCGAGAGAAAAAGTTCAATATCGTGCTTCAGTTCCTGGATGGATTGATAGCGGTCGGACTTCTGTTTTTTCAGGCACTTAAGCACCATGGAGTCGAGCTCCGGCGGTATCGTCAGTTCGGGAGACAACTGCGATGGAGCGGGTGGTTTTTCCTCGAGCGCCTTTTCGAGAATTTCCCAGGGATTGCGGCCCGTAAAGGGCCGTTTCAGGCTCACCAGTTCGTACAGCACCGCCCCCAGGGAGTAGATGTCCGACCGCTCGTCCATCTCCTCCACCACGCCTCTGGACTGCTCGGGGGGCATATACGACGGAGTCCCCACCACGGAGCCGCTCATGGTCTTCATCTCTTTTGTGTCTTCGGAACGGTCGGTAATCACCAGGTGGTCTCGGATGACGTCGTCCCTGCCGATGATCTTGGCCAGTCCCCAGTCCATGACGTAAACTTCTCCGAAGTCGCCCACCATGATGTTATCCGGCTTCAGGTCCCGGTGGATGACTCCCTTGGAGTGGGCATAGGCAATACCGTCACAAATCTTGAGGAAAATGTGCAGGGTGTCGGTCAAACTGCGTTGGCCAGCCGTCCTTCCGCTTTCCCTCGCTTCCTGCGTCTCTTCCTGCGCCTGCTTGATGATCTCGGCCAGGGACGAGCCCTTGACCATCTTCATGGTGAAGTAGATCCGGCCGTCACCGTCCACTCCTAGCTCGTGGACCGGGCAGATGTTGGGGTGCTCCAGCTGCCCCTGGACCTGGGCCTCTTCCACAAACCGCTCCAGGAACTCCCGTGATTCGCTTTTACGTCCGGTGATGACTTTCATGGCCACCTCCCGGCGGATGTCGGTGTCATAAGCGTTAAGGATGACACCCATGCCGCCTCGTCCAACCTCACCGGCCATCATGTACTTGTCGATCCCGGCACCCGGGCATAGACCGGTGAAGATACCTGAAGCGATGGATTTCTTTCCCGGTTTGTCTGAAGACTCAGCTGATGCCGACAGGGGCTCTAAGCTGCCTTTGCTTTCTGGGTCAAGCAGATCTATACCGCTTTCGATTCCGTACTCCATCCTGAGCGAGGAAGCCACCGAAACCGGTTTGTGGTGACGGGTGCCGGTCTGGCTCTCATCCGGCTCCGCAGTCAGACGGATGAGCGATCCGTCCTCGAAGGAGACGAAGGAGTCGGAAGCGGGAGAATCATCCGCAGGGAGTTGGAGCCGGCTCAACACCCTTTCGGCTGCGGCGCTGCCGCGGTCTCTCAGCAGCGCCAGGGCAGAAACCGCTTTCTCGGATATTCTGAGGTCCTGTTCCCGCGCCAGGTTGGCCAGCAGGCCAACCGCCGAGTCGGTGCCGATTTCCAGGCAGGCGTAGGTGGCACTCAGTTTCATCCGTACATCACCCGAAGCGGCCATTTCTCTCAGGGTTTCCAGGGCGTCCAGGGGAAACGATGTTTTTATGGCCACGGCGGCATTGGCTCTGACGCGGTTGTTTTTGTCCTTCAAGGCGGGGAAAAGCAGTTTCAGGGTGTCGTCTTCACGGGCCAGGAGACCGGCAGCCTCCACTGCGTTGGCTCTGATTCGTGACTCCCGGTCGATCAGGTAGGGCGTGATGGTCTCTACTTCGTCCTCTGTTCCCAGTTCTCCTACGGCCCGGATGATGGCCGATTTGACGAAGGTGTCCCGTTCCCGCTTCAAGGCTTCCTTGAGAGCGGGAAGCTTCGTACCGTCAGCGGCTTTGACGATGTCCTTCACCGCCTTGAGTCTGACACTGAAATCGTCGTGGGCCAGATAGGACGCGGTGGTGTCGGCAGCAGCTAGGGCGAAATAATCGGCCAGCCCCTCTTCGTCGTCTTTCAGTATCTTTTCCAGTACCTCGGCCGCTTCGGAAGATCCTTCCGCCGCCAGTGCTTCCAGCCCTTTTACCACCTTGTTGCGCACTGTTTTGGCCGGGTCGCGGCTTGCTTTCACCAGGAGATAGAGGGCGGCTTCCGATTTCAGGTGTGCCAGGGCGAAAGCCGCGGAATCACGCCGGTTGACATCCTCCGATTCGAGCATCTGCTCCAGGGCTTCCAGCACTTTGATGGAACCGAAATCTTTCAAGGCCACCGCGGCGTTGGCTGCCACCCGGTTGTCCTGGTCCCTCAGCAGGGGCAGCACCCGTTGCAGCAGATCATCGTTCTGGATCAGGCCGGCGGCTTCCACGGCGCTGGCTCGAAGACGGTGCTCGGGGCTTTCCAGGGCTTCGAGGATGTAGGGCCGGGATGCGACACCGTCAAGCATGGCCAGGACTCCGAGCATCATGGGTTTTAAAAATGGTACATCTTCCGCCTGGTAGGCTTGTTCCAGGCGGTGAAACAGGGAGGGGTCGTTGATTCGCGCTGCAAGTTCGAAACCCCGGCGGCGGTCGTCGGTGTTGTTAGAAGCCGTGAGCCTGGTGACAGCCTCTTCCACGTCTCTGGCAAAATCCTCCGTGGTTCCCGGCCCCTGGCTGCTCAGGGCTCTGTCTCTGAGAAGCTTGAGTCCCTTGCGGGCCAGGTACCTCACCTGGGCGCTCTCGTCACGCTCCGCTATTCCTTCGAGGTGGGGGATGGCCTTGATACTGTTAAACCTGACCAGGTGCACCACCGCCCGGACCCTGGTGGCCTCCACCGGATTTTCCAGATCGAACAGCAGCTCTTCGAATGTGTTCACTTCGTGAACCTCCGTGCATCTCAAGGACAATTATATCAGCGTTTAAGTGGTTTCAAAACATTTCCGAGTTTAAAGATCACGATGGTAGAATCTTCTCCCCCGGAAACAAGGGTGGAACCGTCCGGGCTGAAGGCCACGGAGGTGACTCCTCCGTCATGTTCCTCCAATGTAATCAAGGGCTCGATATAACTCCTGGCGTCATCCAGAACATCGGAAACCAGCCACAGTTTGACGGTTCCGTCACCGCTTCCGGACGCCAGGATGGTCCCTTTGGTGTTGAACGCCAGGGAATTGATGTTACCGGTGTGACCTTTTAAAATAGCTGTAGGGTTTCTTATCCAATTTTTGTCGTGAATATTCCAGAACTTGATGGTGTTGTCGGTGGCCCCTGTAGCCAGTACCGTTCCCGCGTAATTAAAGGCTAAAGCTTTTATATCCCCCTGATGTGCCTCAAAAGTTCTGCTACGGCGATGTTTGACGATATCCCACAGTTCGAGGACCTTGTTTTTACATCCGGCCGCCAGAAGCCTTCCTTCGGGATGTACGGACAGCGACACGATATCTCCATGACAGCCTTCCAGACTTGCGGCAAGAACCTTGTTTTCTATATCCCATAATTTGATTGACCTGTCCTGTCCCCCTGTGAACAGTGTTTTCCCGTCGGTACTGAACGTGAGAGCGTACACATTTTTTTTCTCGAGCTTATTAACTTTGCTCAAAGCCCATGACAAAATTCCTCTTTCTCTCATGGAGCTGATTTCGGTCCCTTTCCGGGGATCCAATAGCCTGATTGCTTCATCCCTGCCGGCAGATGCAAGTATTTTCCCATTCTGACTGAACGCAATGGTGTAAGCGCTGCCGGCATGTCCCCAGTAAGAGGCGATTTTTTTACCATCTTCCACTCCCCAGGAGATGACCGGCCCGGTTGCCGGCATGTAGAGAGCTGAGGCGAGCATCGTTCCATCGGGACTGAAGGCAAGACATGATACGGGACAACCCTGGGTATCGATGGTAATGATGTTCCCAGTATCCGTCATATCCCAGACATTCACCTTGCAGTCCTTACCTCCCGAGACCATAAAATTTTTCCCGGAGCCGAACGCAATAGAGCACACGGCATCTGTGTGCCCTTTTACAAATGAAAGGCTTTTTCTCTTCCTGACATCCCAAAACCTGATGGTGGTGTCGCCGCTTGCGGTGGCCAGTAACCTTCCGTCGGGGCTCATTGCGGTAGCCAGTATCTCGTCTCCGTGTCCCTGTAATGTTGCCACTACTCTGCTGGAATGAATGTTGTTTCTGTTCAGCGCACACAGTTTCAACGTCTTATCGCTGCTGCCCGAAGCCAGGAGCCCGCCGTCCGGACTGAAAACGACATCGTTGACATAACCTTCATGGCCGTATAAGAAAGGCAGTCTCTCGTGTGTCTGCGCCTGCCACAACGTGACGGTGTTATCGTGGCCGCCCGCGGCCAATATGGAATTGTCCGGACTGAGGACCGCTGATGCCACGGTTTGATCTGAATCCATTGTTCTGGTAGTACCCGTTTCGAGATCCCAGGTCCGAATCTTACCATCGTCACCTCCCGAGATAAGCTGTTGGCCATCGTGGCTGAAATTTACGGATCGGACGGGGGCCGTGTGCTTGAGCAGAGTGGTTATCAGGCGGCCGGTTTTCGGTTGCCAGATTCTGATAGAACCGCTTTCGTTTCCCGCCGCCAGGAGAGTACCGTTGTGATTGAACGCTACACAGTGGATGTCATTATCACCGTTGACACTGAGAATTCTTTCAATTTCGCCGGTCTTCAGGTTTCGCACGGTGACTTTCTCGTCCAGTCCACCGGAAGCCACCATGTTGCCGTCGGAACTGATATCTACCGCGTACACCTTGTTTTCGGTGTCCCAACTGGCTATCAGTTTTCTGTATCCGCCACTGCAATAACGTGCCTTCCACAACATCAGGTCAATAAATGGAAACAGGTCAAGCCCGTATTCTATAATGAGTTTGCGTGCTTCTTCATAGGTGCGGACTGCTCCGGTCAGGTCACCTTTTTCTTCCAGAAAAGTTCCCTGGCTGACCAGGCTCATTACCAGCCTTTCGTTGGCTTCCCGTGCGCTTGCCCGGGCGAGATCCCGTTGTGCATTAGCTATTTCCTTTTGCATTTCCTCTTCTATTTTGGCAGTTGTTGCCTCCTTTTCTTTTTGCTCGGCGATTATTTTCTGTTCTTCAGCAATCTCCCTGGCCTGCACAGCATTTTTTTCCGATCGGGAAATCTTTATGTAAGAAACGGTGAAGGAGGAACCCAGAATGGCTAGAACCGCTGCGATGGAAACGGTCAGAACTATATTTCGCTTCACCCATTTTCGGAACACCTGCCACAGGCTGTACTCCATAGACTCAATTGGCCGCCCGGAAAGGTACAGCTCTATATCGTGCTTCAGCTCGCCGACTGATTGATACCGCTCGTTTTTTTCTTTTGCCATGCATTTCATGACCACCACATCGAGCTCCGGCGGAATGAATTGCCGTGGGGCGCGCGCGGAAGGCAGGGCAGGGATTTCCTGCTTTACCTTCCGGATGATGTCCCAGGGACAGGAACCATCGAAGGGAGACTCCAGGGTCAGCAACTCGTAGAGAAGCGCTCCCAGGGAGTAGATATCCGAGCGCTCATCCATCTC
>CAYSPT010000051.1:23232-29931 GCA_964432985.1 uncultured bacterium | reverse complement strand
AGGTGTTGAGCAGACCGGTCAGGGCTTGAGCATCGGGTTGTGTTTCGTTTTCCCGGGCTTTTTTTACCTGGTTTGCCAGGGAGGCGCCCTTTACCATTTTCATGGTGAAATAGACCCGGCCTTTTGAGTCCATCCCCAGCTCGTGCACCGGGCAGATGTGAGGGTGCTCCAGCTGCCCCTGTACCTGCACCTCTTCCACGAAGCGTTCGATATGTTCCCGGGGAACGGCGCGATCGCAGGACATGACCTTCATGGCCACTTCCCGGCGGATGTCGGTGTCAAGGGCGTTGAGGATGACCCCCATGCCTCCGCGGCCGATCTCCCCCCCCACCATGTACTTTTCATCGCTGGAGCGCATATAGGACCAGCCGGTGAAGGTCCGGGATTGTTTTTCGGCCTTTCTCTCTTCTCCATCCGGCTTCCCGGAAGTGCTCCCTTCCCGCTCCCATCCAGGGTCCCCCCTCCCCCTCGACGGTTTTTTCAGATCGATGTTGGCTTTTATCTCGAATGACGAGCGCAGCGAAGCCAGGAGCGATCTCTGGGCACCGACGGCATCGGGTTCGGGAGTCAGTTTTATCAGCGAACCGTCGTTCACCATGACAAACGAATCAGTCCCTCCGGGGCCGGCTAATTCGTCTCCCAGGCGTTCGATGATCATGCCGGCGGTTTCATTTCCCCTGTCGTTCATGGTGCGCAGAGCACTGGCTGCCGTTGCTGCTACCTGCTCGTTGTCGTCCTGTGTGAGTGCTTCCAGAAGCGTCGCCGCTTCAGCGGTGTCGATCTCCAGGCAGCCATAGACCGCGCTGAGCCTGGAGCGGGTGTCCCGGTTCCTGATCATGTCTCCCAATACTTCCAGGCAGCGCTGCGGGTATTCGCCGTTGAGAGCAACAGCGGCATTGGCTCGCACCCGGTTGTTCAGATCATTCAGGCAGGGAAGCAGCTGTTTAAGCTGCTCTTTGTTACCCAGGCGCCCGAGGATTTCCACGGTGTTGGCTCGCACCCGCGGCGCCCGGTCTGATAGGAAGGGAATGACAGATTCCAAATCGTCCGGTCCTCCGAGCAACCCGATAGAGCGGATAACAGTGGCCGCCACGTAGCTGTCGGTTTCCCGATGCAGCATGTCTTTGAAAGCGGTCAGTAATTCGGGTATGTCCCAACCGGCGGCCGGATCCTGCCTCACAGGTTTGCTTTCCATGGCAGGTGCCGGGCCTTCACCAGTGGATATACGACTGGTCTCCCGGGTCAGGCTCTGCACGGCTTGCAGCCGTCGGCGTGGGTTGGTATCAGACAGACCTTCGAAGCCGGGGTGCCTGTTTTCATTGTTGCCGGAAGCGTTCTTCATATCAGGGCTGCTTTTCATGCGTGTCCCGGGGCGCGAAACTCAGCGGCTTGAAGATGTCACCGAACCGCCACAGCTTGATGGTCCGGTCGGCGCTGCCTGTGGCCAGGAGCTTTCCGTCGGGGCTGAACAGAACGTCGGTGACGTCGCCGTTGTGTTCTGAGAAGGTTTCCAGGCACTTGAAGGTCGCCGTGTCCCAGATTTTCACCGTGTCATCGACACTTCCCGAAACCATCAGTTTCCCGTCCGGCCGGAAGCAGACCGACGTCACATCGCCTCTATGGCCTTCGAGTTGACCGAAAGGTGCAAGCGTATGCGCGTCCCACAGCTTGAGAAAGTTGTCCTGCCCCGCTGATATCAATAGTTTCCCGTCCGGGCTGAACGCCAGGTCGTAGACATTGCCTTCGTGTCCCCATGTGGTCTTCAGCAATTGGCTCGAAGAAGCATCCCAGAGAGAAATAGCACCGTTCTTTTCACCCGTTGCCAGCCTCGTACCGTCGGGAGAGAAGACCAGGGTTTTTATATCATCATTGAATATCTTCAGTGACCTGACGAGAGTCCTGGATGAAACGTTCCAGATGTCCACCGAGCAGTCCTTGGTGCCCGCCGCCAAGAGGGTCCCGTCGGGGCTGAAACCAAGAGTGTGGATGTCGTAGTCCTGGTCGGTGAGAAGGGCGAAGAAACCTCCCCTGTCAAAGGTGGTGATGTACGAGTTGTTCTCGATGTCCCAGAGTTTTAAGGCCCCATCGCGGCTGCCGGATGCCAGCAGGGTTCCATCGGGGGAAACGGCCAGGGAAAGCACGGTGCGCCAGTGCCCGGGAAAGGTATGGACCGGTCTTCCAGTGGTGTCCCAGGACCTGATAGGTGCGGCTCCGTCGCCATCGGGGCCGGCAAAGATTCTTTTACCGTCCGCGCTGAAAGCCAGTGAATCCACTTTCAGGGAAAAAGATCCCGTGGCAGTAGCCGGTTGGCTGGTTCCGCCTTTCATTGTACCGGTTTCAAAGGTGAAGGGAATCGTGATGATGTCACCCACGTGCCTGACGATGACATTGTCGTCCTTGCCTCCTGAAGCCAGGAGCATGCCGTCGGGGCTGAAGGCGACCCCGTACACGATTCCACTGTGATCCCGTATGGTGGTCAGGGCGGTTTTTTTTACCGTGTGAAGGATACTGGTGGTGGCTTCTTCTTTTCTTCCCACCTGCCAGAGTTTTACCGTACCGTCCGCACTTCCAGAGGCAAGCACCTGGCCGTCGGGGCTGAAGTCGATAGATTCTACGTTCTCACCGTGCCCCCTCAGAGTCACGGGCTCCGTGCGCTTCCAATCGGTCTTGATTCTCTCGAAATCCCAGATTTTAATAGTGTTGTCCCGGCTTCCGGAGGCGATGATTTTCCCGCTGGGACTGGCGGCTACCGTATCCACGTGATCGGAGTGCCCCCACAGGGTGGTTTTTAACTCACCCGTTGCCACGTCAAAGACCTTGACCACGTAGTTCCGGGTACCGGTCACCAGGTAGTTCCCGTCGGAACTGAAGACACCGGAAAGAACAGACCTTTTGAAATCGGCAATTGTTTTCAGGTTTGTTTGCTGCTGGAGGTCCCAGAGGTGCACCGTTTTCTCTTCCCCCCCGGAAGCCAGCAGCTTTCCGTCGGGACTGAAGGCAACAAAATTGGCATCTTTCCGATGGATCCCCAGGAAGGACAACCGTGGGGGCTGGGCAAGGTCCCAGATCTTCACCGCTCCCAATCGTTTGCCAAAAGCCAGCTTGTTATCCTTCGGGTGGGTGCTCAGGCACAATACGCCGAAGCCATCAGTATCCGAAAGGGGAGACAGTTTTCCCGAATCCAGGTTGTACAGGAATATCAGCTCGGTGCTTTCCGGATGGTTGGGATTGGTCGGATCACCCTGTCCGTCACATCCGATAATGAGGGACCTGCCGTCCGGGCTGAAGGTCACCGCCCTGACATCGGTTTTAAAGGGGATTCTGGCTATCGTGGTCTGGAAACCTCCACCGCAGTTCACGGCTCTCCATATATCCAGATCTATATAAGGGTGTATAGGCTTCTTTAAAGATCGCATTATGGCTTTTGCTTCTTTGTAGTGCTCCATAGCCTCGCGGATGTTGCGGTTGTCCTCCGCCAGTCTTCCCGCGGAAACCAGGCTTTTTACCAGCCGCTCCTCGGCTTTGTGCCGTTCGTCTTCAGCTATTGATTTCTGCTGTTCCGCATCTGCCTGGGCTATCTTTGCTTTTTTCTCATTTGCTTCAGCTATCAGTTTTTGCTCTTCAACCTGCGCCAGCGCATCTTTTGTCCGGTCGCTCTCTCTCTTAACTTTTACCAGGGCTTCTTCAGCTATATTTTTCTTCTCAACATTGTTTATGTATCCCACGATACAGGAAACGACAATGACCGACACGACTGCCGCGATGGCTGCCGTGAGCACCCTGTTTCTGCTCATCCACTTGGCGAACACCTGCCATGGACTGTACTCCATGGCCTCGATAGGGCGCCCGGAAAGAAAGAGCTCCACATCGTGTTTCAGCTCTTGAATCGATCCGTACCGGTCTTCCTTGTCCTTCTCCAGGCACTTAAGCACCACGGTGTCGAGCTCGGGGGAAATGTTTTGTTCCGGAGCCTGCGTCGATGGAGGAACAGGAGGCTCTCCGGTGACCTTCTCCAGTATTTCCCACGGAGTTTTCCCGGTAAAGGGCCGCTCGAGGGACAGAAGCTCGTACAGCAGTCCTCCCAGAGAGTAGATGTCGGACCGCTCGTCCATCTCCTCCACTATTCCTTTTGACTGCTCGGGAGGCATGTAGGAAGGGGTTCCTACCACGGAGCCGGTCATGGTCTTCATCTCGCCGTCTTCTTCGGAGCGGTCGGTGATAACCAGCCCGTCCATCCGGTCGTCCTCGCGGCCAATTATCTTGGCCAAACCCCAGTCCATGACGTACACCTCTCCGAAGTCTCCCACCATGATGTTGTCCGGCTTCAAGTCCCTGTGGATAACCCCCCGCGAGTGAGCGAACGCCATGCCGTCACAGATCTTCAGGAAGATGTTCAAAGCGTTGGTGAGCCGCCTGGAATCGGCGGTCCCGCCGCTTTCCCTGGCCTGCTTGATCATCTCCGCCAGCGACGAGCCTTTCACTATCTTCATGGTGAAATAAACCCGGCCGTCCCGGTCTACTCCCAGCTCGTGGACCGGGCAGATATTAGGATGCTCAAGCTGCCCCTGCACCTGCGCCTCCCCTACGAACCGCTCCAGGTAGTCACGGGACTCGCCTCTGCGGCCGGTAATAACCTTCATGGCTACTTCCCGGCGGATGTCGGTGTCCACGGCGTTGAGAATGACCCCCATCCCTCCCCGGCCGACCTCTCCGGAAATAACGTATTTATCACGGGTGGAGGAGCTGTGAAATACTGATTCTTCAGGCTGATGAAGGTCGACGTTGCTCTCGAGCCCATACTCCGATTTGAGAGGCGATATGACCGACATCTGTCCGGGCAGTTGTTCATCATCACCGGTAGATTCCGTATCCGGTCCCGGGGTCAGGTGAATGACCGAACCGTCCTCGAAGGCAACGAAAGAATCAGTGTCAGCCAGGTTTTCGTCTCGTTTCTCCAGCTGTTTCAGTGCTTCGGTTGCAGCCGGGTGCCCCCGGTCTTTCAGTAGTGACAGCGATGTCAGGGCTTTTTCCGCTATCCTGAGGTCGCGCTCGCTGGCCATGGTTTTCAGCAGTTCGACCGCTTCATCCGAGGCGGTCTCCAGGCAGGCGTATGCGGCGCTCAGTTTCATCCTGATATCCGGTTCTTCCACCATTGTCCGCAGGGCCTCAATAGCTTCCCGTGGAAATATTTTTGCCAGCGCCACCACCGCGTTGGCACGTACCCTGTTGTTACCGTCTTTCAAGGTCGGAAGCAGCAGCTTGAGCGTGTCTCCGGCGGGAGCCAGTCTGGCGGCAGCCTCCACGGCATTGGCCCTGATTCTCGGATCGCGGCTCTCCAGGTGGGGGGTTACAGCGGTAATATCATCGCTGGAACCGAGTTCACCGAGGGCCCGGACCATGGCGGATGCAACGAAGGTGTCATGCTCCTGCTGCAAAGCCTCTTTCAGGTCCTGTAACATGGAGTGGTTGGCAGATTTGACCAGATCTTTCACCGCCTGCAGCCGCACGGAAAAGTCTTCGTGGTACAGATCTACCGTTACTGACTCACCGGCCGCCAGTGTGAAAAAATCCGCCAAACCTTCCTTGTCTTCCCGGCGAACTTTTTCCAGAAGCTCTCCGGCCTGCTGCGCTCCGCGTTCTGCCAGAGTTTTCAGTCCCTCTACCGCTTTGCCCCGGACCGTTTTCATGTCGTCCAGGCAGGCCCGGGCCAGCAGCGGCAGGGCCGCTTCACTTTTCATCTCGGCCAGGGCAAAGACCGCTGAGTCGCGCCGGCCGACATCAGGTGAATCGAGCATTCGCTCCAGGGACTTCAGAACCGCAGCGGAACCGTGCTCTTTCAGAGCCAGGGCAGCGTTTGCTGCCACCCGGTTGTCCCGGTCGTTGAGGCGGGGAATGATACAGTCCACCAGTTCATCGCTCATGACCATACCAGCTGTTTCTACGGCTGCTGCCCGCAGCCGGTGCTCGGGACTTTTCAGAGCTTCCCGAATGTGGGGGATGGCTTTTTCTTTATCCAGGATGGTCAGCACACTGAGCATGGAGGGTTTTACTATCGGCACCTCTTCGCGGATATAAGCGTTTTCCAATAAGGGATATAGAGAAGCATCCTTCAGGTAGGCGGCCAGTTGAAATCCCCGTCGGCGTTCCTCGGTGTCGTGCGATTTCACCAGATCGGTCACAGTGTGCCCGGCGTCCCGTCCGAAATGTTCCACCTCGGTTTTCCTTTGTTCGCTGTTTAAGGCCCTGTCTTTGAGGAGTTTCAACCCCTTGCGGGCTAAATAGCGGATCTGGGGGCTCTCATCGTGCTCGGCACTTCGTTCGAGGTGGGGAATAACCTTTGGTTGACCGGACCTGACCAGGTTAACCACGGCCCGTATCCTGGTCGATTCGACCGGATTCTCCAGATCGGAGATGATTTCGTTCAATCTGTCCACTATCGGTCCTCCGGGTAGGAATTTCTCCACACCAATTTAATCATGTTTCATGCCTAGCTGCAAGGAAGGGTCATGCTTGACTTTTGGACATTAGCGTTCGGCACTGCCTATTCGCTTCGTTATTGGTTTGCAAAAAGCGCTCGTTAAGCGTTGGCAGGCAGTAAAGATGGCTCAGTGGCAATAAACGAGAAGTATCATACGATCATTTGACCTGTTGTTCCCCTATTTGATACTGTGATGATGTTGAACTCGCGATGATGTTGAA
>CAYSPT010000051.1:0-23132 GCA_964432985.1 uncultured bacterium | reverse complement strand
TCGCGATGATGTTGAATTCGCGATGATGTTGAATTCACGATAATGTTTTACTCACGATAATGTTTTACTCACGATAATGTGGAGGGATTACTAATGGAGCAGGAAATTGCAGTGAAAAAAGCCATTACGCTGAAACACACGGTTGATCTTCCAACGAAAACCCCCACTTCCATTGCCTACAATCGGGACGGGATCTGGGTTGCCGACATTGAAAACGCGATGCTGTTTCTGGTGGATTACGCCACCGGAGACGTTATCAAGAGACAGAAGACCATCGTCCGCCGTCCCCAGACCATCAGCTGGGACGGTGACTATCTCTGGGAGTACGACGAAGAAAGCTCCAACCTGTACAAACGCTCGCTGGAGGGGGATGAATGCCGCTATTTCGGACAGGTGGAAGGAGTGGTCACGCCGTACCTGGGACTGGCCTACCGCGACGACACGCTCTGGCTCATTTCTCCGGACCAGCCGTTCTTCACGGTTGCCAACAACGAGATTACCGTGATCAAGTTCCCCCGACGGATCAAGTTCGAAACCTACGAGGCTCCTCTTTACTCCTGCCGGGGGCTCAGTCACGACGGCCGGTACCTCTGGACGCTGGATCTGGAAGGAAAAGAGATCTTCGCCCTGGATCCCCTGCACGGGGGAATCGTTACATCGTATGAACTTCCCGAGGTCAAGCTTCCGACCAGCCTGGTAGTCGCCGATGACATGGTGTGGACCCTGGATCTCAAAGACAACAAACTCCTTACCTATTCTCTCGACCGGTCTGTACCGCACACGGTTTCGGGCGGGCGGCGCTCCCACGTGGAAGTAGTCAACCGCATACACAACAACGGCCCCGGTATGATCAGGAAGATGGAGTTTTCACAACAGCTTCCGTTCGATTATATCAACCAACGGATGCTTTCTATGCCCAAGGTTATACCAAATCCTGATCGGTCCTTCCCCTGCGAGTGGGAAGGTGAGGGTGGAGAGATGGCAGTCAATTACATCAAGGATATCGCGCCTAACGAAGACCGGGAAACCTGCCTGTCTTTCGATATAGATACCTTCGATGTCAAATTCCATATCTATCCCCACCGGGTTGGATCGCTGGATAAAATTCCTGCTGAGATCAGGGACAGGTACCTCTTTTCGGAGATAGAAAATAAAGGTAACGAGCGGCTCCGTGAAGTGCTGAAACGAGCCCAGTATCTCTTCCAGACCGGGGAACAAGCGCTCAGAGACAAGGCAGCGGAGATAGTCGGGCAGGAGCGGAATCCTTTCTGGATGGCCAGGAAAATTTACGATTTCGTGGTGGATAAAATCGGGTATATCCTGCCATACATGAGCCTGAGCAGCTTGAAAATACTCGAGCAGAGCCGGGGAAGCTGCGGAAATCACACTACCATTTACATCGCTCTGTGCCAGGCAGTGGGACTTGCCACCCGCAGTATTACCGGTTTTTCTCTCTGGAAAGACGACAGCCGTCTTGGTTATCTGGATCACGAACTTCCGGAGGTGTACCTGCCCAACTACGGTTGGATACCGGCTGACACCAGTCGGTTCATGTCGCTGCCGGTGTACGGGACGCATCCCATAACCAAGTACCGCTCCTTCGGCACCTTTGCCGACCGGTTTTTCATCAACGGTTTCGGCCGGGACCTGATGTCTCCTCTCTCGCAGGAGCACTACCTGGAAGAACCGTTGATGGAGTGCGATGGAGAGTGCTCACGCTCGGTGTATTTCTTCCTCCGCTGGCAGTCCCGGGAGGTGCCGCGATGAACACTCTGAACAACATCAAGTGGTTGAACATAATGGCAATATTGATATCGCTTATTGCCAGCGCTGGCGTCTATTACATCATCCACTCGAGATACGAACCGTTTTACCCGGAAAGCTACAATAAAATAAAGGATAAAATAGAAAAAGCTAATACGCCGGAAGCTTTGAAGAATCTCTCTATTAAACTGCTGGATCTCGAAAAAACATCGGATAAAACTATCCAGAAAGTCTTCAATGGCCTGGTTTTATTGATCCTGGCATCTGTACTATGGCCTTTTCTCACCCTGGTGGTCGTGTTCTGGAACGAAACCAAAGCCGGTAGTAAATAAAACCCTTGTTCGTCCCGAAATATGTAACAAATAAGCGAAGTAAGGGGCGATCGTATGGTTTGCAGCGGAAACAGGGCACAATTCCCGATGAAGCCAGTGCTGGTTGTCATGACCACCATCCTGGTGGCCGTACTGCTGGTTCCGGGGACCCGGGCCGGAAATTCAGCCGGTCAGATAGAATTTCTCAAGGGGCAGGTAGCGGTTCTGAAGCAGCGGCTGGCCGACCTGGAATCTCAGCGGGCGGTTCCCGCGCCGGCATTCAAACTGCCGGGCAACCTGAGTTTTCACGGGTATTTCCGCTGTCGGTTCCACAGCTCCACCCTGGATAGCGAACCAGGCACATTCGAAGCTACCGAATTGACTTTTCATCCCCGCTGGGACGTCACCGACCGTATCCATGGTGAAACCCATATCTGGTTCTGGCCTTCAGCCGGCGGGATTGGTAACACGAATAACTACATAGAAAGCGCTATGGCCATCTTCGATGGTGTAGGTCTGACGGAAAGCTCACAGCTCATCGTGGGCAAGACTCGCAACTGGGCGTACGGGATAACCCCCACCGGTGGCGGGCGTCTGCTTTCAAATTACAGCCTTTACTCCGACTCGTTCCACCACGACCGGGTGTACGGTTTGCAGTTTCTCAACAAAATGGATGACGGTAAGATAGATCTCAACCTGGCCGTCATCAACGGATACAAGGTTGGAATCCGCACTACCGGTGTGGCCCTGCTCAATTTCGATGTGGGAGCACCCGGTGACGGGCTGGGGGGACGGGGGAGCCTGGCCGACACCACGCTGGTGCTGGCCAACCGGGAAAACGGATTCGATGGAGACAACAATAAAGCCGTGTCATTGCGGGTAGGCGGCCGATGCAATGACACGCTGACCGCGGGGATAAGTGCGTATTTTAGCCGGATATCAGAAGCGGATATCGCAACTCTGGCGGGCTATGGATTCACGGCAACAGGCCGCAGACACACCATGCTGGGTGGTGATTTCCGGTTCCGGGAAGGGCAATGGATCTGGCAGGGGGAGTACACCACGGCCAGGCTGGCTGGCAACGGCTATGATGGGTATCAGTCGGTGGTGGGCTGTGATATTTCCGAGAAAGACACGGTCTACCTTCAGTACGGTCAGGTTGATTATGCTGCCGTCACTGCCGCCGATACCAGGACCTGGGACAAACAGCAGCTGGCCGTATCATGGAAGCACAAACTGGCAAAGAAAAGCTGGCTTCAGCTGGAGTACGAAATCAACTCGGAAGATCCTCCAAACGGCGTCCCGGGCAAGGATAATGATCTGATCTTCCTGGAGCTGTTTGTGGGGTTTTGATTAGAACTTCACTTTCATCATGCTTCTGAAACCGCCCATGTCGGCCACTCCCTTGCCGGCACCCAGGTTTTCACTGCCGGAAAAGTCAACGAGGAATTCCAGCTTGACCCGGTCATTTACTATGTAGCCGGCCGCAAAATGTCCTCCGGTCTTGTCCGGGCCGTCCAGACCGAGATCGGTCAGGCTGGACGGGTAATCCAGCGAGGTGTAAGTCAAGCCGGCTCCGTAATACCACCTGGTTAGAAAACCCGTGGTCGTTTTCCGCCGCTCCTTCGGGTGCATGAAGTAGGTGAGGTGCAGTTTGGTAATGTCGGCCTGGAAGGTGCTTCCGTTGACGTCCAGGTTGCCGTACTCTATCTGCGCTTCCAGCCACTGCCGTTCTTTCAGTTTGTAGCTGATTGCGAATCCATGGGTGAGCGACTCATCGAGATCACCGTCATCCGGATAATAAAACCCCATCGCTACCTGGAAACCCCATGGTTTCTCTGCAACGGACGCCGTTTCATCGGCTACAGCCGTTTCATCGGCTACAGCGGGGGAGATAAAGCACACAAGACATATACTGACAAGCAGAATTCCACAATATTTTTTCACGAACAGCACCTCCCACAGGTTACTTTCTTAGAATTTATTAAATCATACAACGATTATTTAAATCGTACAACGATTATTTAAATCGTACAACGATTATAAGGTAATGAAAAACAGAAATGCAAATAAAATAAATAAGAGACTCTAAGAAACTAGCATTTGAAAGGAATAAGAGCATCAGTAAGCCTGAAAAAGGAAGCGCATACACTATTGAATAATAATGAATCAGGGCGTGCCACTGAGCCCAGTGTTAAAAGCGAACTGCGGGTTTCGGGTGGTTTATACGAACGTCCTCTCCGAACGGTTCAAACAAAGGGGCGCTTTAGATTTTCAAGGGGTACCTGGTAGCGGTTGCACCGCCGGCGCTGCGCGTCGAGCAAGATCCCGTTCGGGTCGGGTACCAGGACAGCAGCTTCGTCGGCTTCTATTCGGAATATGGTTCCCCGAAAAACCCGGTCATGGTACATGAACGTCACCTCGTCACCTTCCTTAAGATGGTAGATCACCCCCGCTCGTTCCCGGGGAGTCACCAACTGATGGGTCACGCCGGTGTGACCGAACAGTTTCTTGACCAACCGGCGGTAGCGGTGCCGGAAACAATCGGACCCGGCGTTGAAAAGCTCGCGCTCCAGGATATGGGTGATCTCGTGCTCCAGTACTCGCTGGGCGGCTTCCAACCGGTCGCGGCAGACCAGCCCGTTGACCACTATTTCGCGTTTTATGTCGCTGAACGTCTGCAGCAGGAGAGCGGCTGAAAGCGAGATGATGTAGGTCTTACTTCGGAAATGGGTGAGTGTTTTCCCGGCGGCATCGATCATTTGAGTTACCCGGAAAAATATTTTTTCATGCAGGTTATGCTTGAAAAAGCTGCTGAAAAAGTAATAGTCGTAGAGGTTGAACATGTATTCAACATCTTCCGGGGAAATCCGGGTGAAATTACCCTCCCGCACAGTGGGTGACCTGTCCAGCATTAGCCGGTAGATCAGATCGGTTTTATCCTTGATCTGCCCGGGGGTATAGGCAAGTCTGACAATTTCTTCCCGCGTCGTCATGGTACTGGCATGATACTCAACCAGGCTGTTCCTCATCAATAATGTTTACCGATTTTGGTGCAGAGTCATTGATGTTACGCAATAAGCGACTGTTCCTGTGATATTTCTAACCACATCGTACTGTACACCGGCAAGCGGTGCTTGATGTTGCTATCCATAGCCAGATTCATTTAGTATTAATTAGTGTTTTGATTGTATTAAAATTGCAGCTTTCGAATAAAAGTAAATAAGGAGTGTGATGTGATGAAACGCTGTGCGGTGGATAAAATCGGGCTGATTCTAAGTGTTATTTTTCTTGTAGTGATATTCAGTAACGGTTACGCGGCGGCGGATGACTGGGCAAATGATACTGCGGTTCTTCCCTCCAATCAGGTGACGCGCCGAGCTTTTCAGACGGCTAATGATATAGGGGAGCACATCATTGAACTAATCAGGGGCAGGGATGTGACCAAGCTGAAGTCGTCCCTCAATATCGGCGATAAAGCCTTTGTAGTACGGATGATGAAGTTCATCATAAAGGAGAATGATTACGACAACATCAAATCGTGGGAAGTCAACTTCAGCCCGGTGCAAGGGCAGGGAACTCCCTGCCTGGTCGCCTCGATTGTCGGCCGTTACACAGCCACCATGACATCATACGCAGACCTGATAATCACCTTCGAAAACCACGAGCAGACCCGGTCGGTCATTACCAATACGAAGCGTGAATCCCTGGACATTCTGAACAAGGACTTCTCCCGGATACTGTCACCCGAACAGCAGCGGAGTGATCTCACTCATTTCATTTCCACCCTGGAAGAGTCGCATCCAAACCTCTACGCTTTTATCGAGAAAGAAGTGTTTATGGAGTCATTCGACCGGGTCATGGAGCACTGCGGTGAGTCAAGGCCGGTCAAAGAGTTTTCGCGGTTGGTCAACGAACTGGGAGCCTCGTTCAAAGAGGGACATACCGGGGGTGCTTTTCACCGTGAATTCTTCACGTATGCAGCCTTCGGTGGGATATTTCCCTTCGCGGTTGAAAGGGCGGGAGATTCCATGATTATTACCGGTAATTTTTCCGAAGCGGATATCCCGGCCGGAACCAGGATCGTGGACATAAACAGTGTCGCTGTCTCAAGGATGCTTGCGGACCTTGAAAAATACCAGGGTTTTGAACGAGCGGAAATGTTCAACATGATGGTTGCCCGGTATTTCGGCTATTACCTGTGGTACGGTTTCGATATCGTGGAACCGTTTATCATGACCCTGGAACTTCCCACGGGTGAAGTGGTCAAGGTGGCGGTCAGCGGCGGACTGGAGGAAGTGATGAACCAGGTCCTGTCCGGTACGAAAGCAAAGAACGATTACGAGTTTCATGTAGATGAGGTCCACCGGGTGGGAATTCTTGATTTCTATTCCTGCAACGATCTCGGGAGCTTTGAAACCCTGATGCAGGCAGCGCTCAAGGAGATGAAGGAAAAGAACATCAAGGATTTCATCGTGGACATTCGTGACAACTCGGGCGGAAACTCGAAGCTCTGCGACTATCTTTACGAGTGCGTGTGCGCCAGACCGTACACGACCTACTTGCGCGTGGAAACTAAGATTTCCAACCTGGCTAAAATGACGTATGATTGGTACGAGGACGACGAGAAAGGCGCACTGTTGGTTAGTGATTTCAAACCGGAGAACCCGGGTATTGTGGAAAATCGTTTCTCGGGAAATGTCTACACCTTGGTCGGACCTTACACATTCTCATCCGCGGCTGACCTGGCCGCCCTGTTCAAAGATAATTCGGTGGGAATCCTGGTCGGTGAAGAAACCGGCGGGCTGGCAACCAGTTATGGCGATACGCTCCGGTTCAGGCTTCCCGAGTCACATGTCCCCGTCAGGGTGTCTTACAAGCGATTCGTACGTCCCAACGGGAAGGACACCGGTCGGGGAGTGATTCCTCACATAAAGGTGAACAGCACGGTCACAGGCGGAATAGATCCGGCCAAGGACCGGGTACTGGGGCTTATAAAGCGAAGTCGGAGGTAGCCTAATACGCTCGGGGATTCTGCTAAATTAACCGGGTGGGAGAAGCAGAAAGGTAAGGAAAAATCGAATGTCTGATAATCAGATCCCGGTACACAGGTACGGGGAAATTTTTAACAGGGCTGTGGCACATATCGAACAATCTTACATCGATCGGGACTTTGTCAGGGGGCCGTGGCCGGGCATCAGAAGGGACTACCAGAAGAAAGTAAGGAAGTTGACCGGTGGTGAGACGTCGTTCCACCAGGTTATGGAGGATCTGGTGGGAAAAGAGTTGAAACTGAGTCACACAGAGTTCATCACGCCTGAAAAATCACGGTATATTGAGCAGCAGGAGTCGGGCATCGATATTCCCGATGCGCTTCGCCTGAAGCATATGTGTACTACCGATTATCTGTACGTAAAGCTGCCCACGTTTCAAATCCCCCTGTTCGGATTTGCCCCTGTTTTGGAATTGTTGAGGACCTGCGATGAAACGAGAAGGATAATTCTTGATGTCCGGCTTCAAAGCGGTGGCTCCATATCCGCCGCGGGTGAGGTGCTCGGTCTTCTCATCGGGGCGGACAAGCCATTTTGCCGCTCCAGGCTTGCCGGCTGGGAAGATGAAACTGATTACGTGGTAGTTTATCCTCAACCGGAAGAACTGAACCATGGAGGTGCGCTTGATATTCCCATCGTGGCCACTCACTGCCTGGTGGAGTGGCGGACTTCGCTGAAGCTCGATTTTCTGTCATCTTCGGGCATCATAATCCTGTCAGATGAACGTAACTACTCATGCGGTGAGGTTTTCGTGCAGGCTCTCAAGGAGAACGGCCGGGCTGTGGTTGTGGGGCGTGCCTCGGCCGGGGCGGTTGTGGCTGCCCGTGATGATTTTGACTGCGGTGACGGCTACAGTTTGCTGCTGCCGTTTGCCGAACTGATCAGTGCCGGCGGAGTCCAGCTTGAGGGCAGGGGAGTGATCCCGGACGTGGAGTATTCTTTCCAATGCAAGGATACGGAACTGCTGTCCGAAGAAGAGCTTGAATCTATCATTGAAAAAGCTGCGATGCTTCTGTAATGGTGCGGACACCGTGTGGCGCAGGAACTGCGTGGCGCAGGAATTTGCGTGGCGCAGGAATTTGCGTGGCGCAGAAACTGCGCCAGTTTACTTCCTCATGGTCCCATCTCCTTTCCATGCTCGCAGATAAGAGTGTTGACTCAACCTGAGTTTTCCGGGTACGTCTAGCTACAATGACCTATCAGTGGTTGGACATATCAAACGATTCCTCCCGGGCTGGTTTCCCGGAATATCCCGGTTTCCATGTCGAGCACACAGGTGGCCAGGTTACTGGTGAAGTAGCGGTCGTGCGATACGAATATCACCGTACCGGTATACTCCAGCAACGCTTCCTCGATAGCTTCCCGGGCGGAAATTTCCAGGTGGTTGGTCGGTTCGTCCAGCACCAGCACATTGGCTTCGGAAAGTATCAATGCGGCCACAGCCGCCTTGCTTCGCTGACCGAGGCTCAATTCCGTAAGCTTTCTGAACACTGTCTCTCCCCGGATATTCAGGCTCCCCAGGAGACTCCTCGTCCTGGTTTGATCGCCTCTTCCGCCACCCGGCATATTATCGAGCACCGATCGTGCCAGATCGAGCGTTTCATGTTCCTGTGAGAAGTACCCGACCGCTGCCTGCGGTACCCACCGGTAGGAACCTGCATAATCGGCCGACCGTCCGGTTATGATATCCAGGAGAGTGGTTTTCCCGCAGCCGTTTTTACCTGTTACGGCCAGCCTGGCTCCGTTAGGAACGTAAAAGGACAGATTACGGAAGATCTCACATCCGTCATAGTCCTTCCCCAGGTTGTCCACCGTTAAGATTATCCTGTTTCTCAGGACACTTTCTTCAAAGGAAATCTTCCGTTTTTTCTCGATTACCGGTTTCTTTGCCTCCTCCCGCTGCACTGCAAGCTCGATCCTTTTTTCGATTGATTTGGCTTGCACCATCGCCTGCTTGGCTTCATTATGTATGCTTTCGAAGACCGGGGCGTATCCGTTCGGTCCTGTCTGAGGCTGGTGAGATAATGCCCAGCCTTTCCGTTTGGCTGCTGCCGCTTTGAGCTGCCTGATTTTTTTTGTTTGCTTTTCATACTCTGCCATCATCCTTTCCTTTTCTTTGTTTTTGTAATCCCGGTACCAGGAGTAGTTACCGGAATAGGTGGTGAGTTCTCCTTTCTCGATTTCCCATATGGAGGTGCAGCACGTGTCTAGAAAGTGCCGGTCGTGGCTGATAACCACAAAGGGCAGTGAGCACTCCGACATGAAACTTTCCAGCCACTGGAGAGCGTCCAGGTCCAGGTGATTGGTTGGCTCATCCAGGATCAGCAGGTCCGGCTCCGTCAGCAGTACCCGTGCCAGCCCGATTCGACTCCGCTCTCCGCTGCTCAGAGCGGTCAGGGACGTCCGGAGGAATTCCCTCGCGAAACCAAAACGGCTGATTACCTGTTCCACTGTCACTTCGAACCGGTAGCCACCGGCCTCCTGATACTCGGTCACGGATGT
This sequence comes from uncultured bacterium, assembly GCA_964432985.1. Classification (GTDB taxonomy): domain Bacteria; phylum Muiribacteriota; class CAYSPT01; order CAYSPT01; family CAYSPT01; genus CAYSPT01. The sequence goes on along the minus strand of CAYSPT010000051.1, from coordinate 13,504 downwards.
GTAATCATCAGTCAGACCGTTAAAATAACGGTTCATCCTGCGCTGCACATCCTCAAGATGCGGTTTGGCCGACCAGAGGTATTCTTCTACGGCAGCCTCCCGGTAAAGCGGTGTCTGCTGGGGCAGGTAACCGATCTTCAGCCTCTCTTTGAGATAGATCGTGCCACCGGTTGGAGACAACTCACCCCGAATCAGTCTGATCAGGGTGGTTTTACCGCAGCCATTCTTCCCGATAAGTCCGATACGCTGAGATGAATCCAGAGAAACGGATACATCTTTCAGAAGCGGGCTATCCTGTTGTTCATACTGAAAATCAAGATGTTGCAGATGGAAGTACAACATAAAAATCACCTCCTTTCCTTGTGGATAGATCCGGAAAATACTGTGGGTTCTTCGCACAATCAGGAAAACAACGGTATTCTCCGGGTAATAATTGGCTGGTCCTGACCTGTCTGGCTGGAGTTCATAATTATCGGATCGATTGGGAAAGGAAAAAGTGATAACAATGAAAAAAGCCAGGCATGCCGCCTGGCTGTCCATCGTCGGTTGGATTACTTACTGAAGAAGAGACGAGAAGACAACCAGAACGGCTACAGGGACTGTGTGTCCCGGCCGATCGTGTTGATCCTCATCGTTTCCACTCCTTGCTGGTACTGAAAAAAGTATACCAGGAATATCCTGGCGCCGCAACAACTGGTTACATGTTCGCGGTTTCATCACTGTATAGACCTGTGTGCCCGGTAATGTTACACAAAGGGACAAAGATACTTTCTAAAAATTAAGCCCTTCTTTATAATGATATACACCATAAGCAATATTTATCACAAAGCATACTTTGCATGGACATTATCATACTATTATATTTTTTTATCTAAATAGCTTGAAATTCAGATCAGGAAGTGAATTATACAAGATTTTGACTCTATTAACGCTAGAAGGTTATACTGAAGACCGGCACGTTAGGACCGGTCTGTAATTTAAACAGACTTCATTTTGGAATCAGATGGGAATAATCGGCACCCGATGGACCGTTTTGAAACAAACATCATCGAGCTTTATCGCAAAGAAGCTCTCGGCAGTGAGGAAAAATCCCTGTCGGGATACCGGTTCGATCCGATGTTCACTCTGATTCCCCCTGAGCTTAGACAGCTTTCCCAGGGGCTCTGGCACCCACTGCGGCACGAAGCGTTCCCCGAGGAAAGGCCGCTGAACATCCTGGACGCCGGCTGCGGCGGCGGGTTCGACCTGTACTATCTCAACCTGAAATACCAGCACCACCATTACTGGGGAGCCGACCTGAGCCACGACCTGCTTCACAAGGGACGGATCGCACTTCAGAAGTACGGATTTCAGCCCTCGCTGGTGCGGGCCAATATCAAGGATCTGCCGTTCATCAACGGATTTTTTGACGCCGTCTATTCCCACGCCGTCGTCCACCTGGCACGAGACCGGCTGCAGGTGCTTCGGGAGCTTTTCCGGGTGGTCAAAGATGGGGGAACGGTCTTGATTTGCGATCCGATAGTGTCGGGAAAAATACCGAAATTTTTCCAGGAAGAGTACGAGCGCAGCGGCGGGATTTTCCTGTACGGGGGACTGGCCGGTATGGAAAACTACCAGCGGTGGGGTGAAGAAGCAGGATTTTCCTATTTCGACCTGGTGGAATCGGTCCCGTTCAAGCCGCACAAGACCATCGGTGAGCTGCTTAAGCGGCGGTACAAGAAGCAGATGATATCGCCGCAGGAGCTGGAAGCAATCGAGTTTTCAATTGCCACCTTCGCCCTGGTCAAGGGGGATAAGTGGGGAAAACGACGCGTCAGCTGCCCCCGGTGCAGCAAGGTGACCATCATCAATTACTGTACGGTTGTCAACCTGGGGTATGAACCCGAACTGGAGGACATGCTGATGACCCGCCGTCTCAACTTCGGCCAGTGCCGCGGATGCGGCGGCAAGCTGGATTGCCCCTTCCCATTCTTTTATATTAGCCGGGACGGCCTGGTTATCAGTAAAAGACCGGAACGTTTCCTTGCCATACCCGGCGGGGAACGAACAGACTACTCGTCGCTGCTTCCCGGGATGAAGGTGGAAACGGTGTATAAGCAGGACAGGTTTTTCTCGCTGGTGTCGAAACGGAAAGCAAGGTAGGTAAACGGTAATGGAAACCCTTGAAAGCATCGTGTCCGGCCTGGAGAGCCCGCACGAGATCAAGCGGATTCAAGCCGTCATCAGCCTGGTCAAGTTCGATGATATAAGGGTTATCCCGCACCTTCAGCGGATGGCCGGGCATGATGAAAGCGCTCAGATCCGATACCTGGCCCGCAAGGGGCTGAAGGTGATAAAGGACCGGGCGCTGAAGCAGGATGTGCTCACGCACGATGCGCTCACGCAAACCGCCACCCTTCCCGGACTACCCAGCGCGGCAGTCTCTGATTCTTTCTCTCCGGAGGCTGTTAGAGAGCAGGTGAAATCCCTGGTCTCGTCTGCCGAAGCCGCAGACCGGCGGAGGGGTTTCAAGCTTGGTGTTCGTCTCAACGATCCCGGGCTCTTTTCTATCCTGCAGGTGTCGTATATCCAGGAATCCGAACCGGCTTTGAAGTCGGAAATGATCCAGGGCCTGGCCATAGTCGGCGGAAAAAAAGCCAGTCCTCTTATCAAGAACGCTCTGAAATCAGAGGATCATCGTTTGCGGGCAAATGCGGTGGAAGCCGCCTCAATGACTGGAGATGAAGACCTGATCCGCCTTATCGTGTCTCTTCTCCAGGACGATGATCACCGGGTGGCCGCCAACGCTGCCGTTGCCCTGAAGGAGTTCGGTGTTATGACCGTGGTGGACCGGCTGTCGCAAATGCTTGAATCACGCAGTGTTAACAAGCGTGATGCCGCTGCGTTCGCCCTGTCCCGCCTTGATTCCGAGCTCGCGCTCCCTCACCTGATAAAAGCCAGCCAGGACAAAAAGAAAACGGTGCGTCTCAAAGCAGTTAAAGGTATCGAAGAGCTGGCTGGTAAAGGCAATTCACGGGCCCGGGAAGCGCTTGACAGGATCTTTGCTGACGACCAGGAAGGCCTGAGCGATTACTTCTCGCTGGTGTCGGAGGAGCAGCCGGTCAGAAAGCTGGACCACAAGGATTTCCAGGTGAGGCTTGAAGCGGTTAAAGAGCTGGTCAGGTCGGGAGATTCCAGAGTATTGCCGACCCTGAAAGAGGTCCTGGAACGTGAAAAGGATAATTACGTCAAAGCTACTATTATCCGTGCTCTGGGTGAACTGGGCTCGGGTGAGGACGTCGAAGCGGCCATCCCCTATCTTTCAGACAAGGATCCGCGGGTCAGGGCCAACGCGGTAGAAACCGTTGGAGTGCTTGATAAAAAGGAGAACCTTGGGCGCCTGGTCCCGTTTCTCGATGATCACAACAACCGGGTTAGGGCCAACGCGGTTGTATCTCTCAAGGAAGCGTATCCGAAGAAAGCGATCGAGACCCTTAAAGACATGGCCGGTGAGATGGATGTGAGGATGAAGGCCAGCGCTGCTTACGCCTGCCTGGAGATTGCCTCGGAAGAAGCCGTGGAGGTACTGGGGGATCTGTCCCGGGACGGGGACGTGCGTGTCTCGGAAAAGGCGGTCTCATCGCTGGGAATGCTGAAAGATCGAGGTAATGCCGCTGCGGAATCCATGGTGGAAAAACTCGCCATCAAAAGTGAGCATCTGGCCACTACTGATTCCTTTGTGGCCTTCGATGACGGGTCAATGATCCAGTTGACCCCGGACATCGAGGCTCCGGCCTGGCAGAAATCCGTGCTGGCGTCGTTGCGCTCGGAGCTGGACGTCAAAGCTGAAGTGGATCTGAAAGACACGCGCCGGTCAATTTCTTCTTCGCGTTCTTCTTCGCGGCAGACGCTGGTGGGACGGCCGCAGCGGCAGGTAAGCGAGCAAAAGTATGTCGTAGCCGGTGAAGTGGGCCGCGGAGGAATGGGGATCATTCTGAATGCTCTCGACACCGATATCCGCCGCCAGGTAGCCATGAAGGTTATTTCCGGAGGTTCAGGCGCCCCGAAAGAGTCCATCGAGCGGTTTATCGAGGAGGTCCAGGTTCAGGGGCAGCTCGAGCATCCCCACATATGCCCAGTGCACGAGCTGGGTACCGATGTCCAGGGCCGGGTGTACTTCACCATGAAGATGGTCAAGGGATCGTCCCTGGCGGAAATGGTCAAGCAGGACAGGGAAGAACCGGCCTCGGTGGATCCCCGCAGGCTCACGGACACCCTGGGGACATTTCTGAAGATTTGCGACGGTCTGGCCTACGCGCATTCCAAAGGTGTCATTCACCGCGACCTGAAGCCGGGGAACATCATGGTGGGAGATTTCGGTGAGGTGTATGTCATGGACTGGGGGCTGGCCCGGATCATGGGGCACACCGACGGCCGCAAAGAAGGCCTGGTCATCACCGACAGGGCAGAGGACAGGGACACCATGAAAACCATGTCCGGCTCGGTGGTGGGAACCCCCGCCTACATGCCGCCGGAGCAGGCCAGGGGACTGGTGGATGAGATGGACGAGCGCTCGGACATTTATTCCCTGGGGGCTTTACTGTACGAGCTGTTGACGGTTGTACCGCCGTTTACCGGCCGGAACCCGTGGGACATCCTGGAGCGTGTCTGCGGCGAAGATCCCGTCCCTCCGTCTGAAAAAGCTCCCGGGCGGGAAATCCCCCCCGAACTGGACGCGGTGGTGCTCAAGTGTATGGCCAAGGACAGGGAGGATCGGTACCAATCCGTCCAGGAGTTGAAGGACGAGATCGCGCTTTTCCTGGCCGGACGGCCCATCGGAGCCATGGAGTACAACCTCTGGCAGGTGTTTCACAAGTGGGTGGACCGCAACCGGGTTCTGGCTTCATCCATCATGGCCATTCTGCTGGTCATCATTACCTCAGTTGCCGTGTCCCATGTGAGGATCCGCTTGCAGATGGAAATCGCCCAGGACGAGCGGGATAAAGCCGAAGGTGCCCGGGCACTGGCGGAGGAACAGCGGCAAATAGCTCTTGACAACGAACAGGCGGCCAAGGAAGCCCAGGCTGAAGAACAGCGGCAGCGGACCATTGCCGAGTTTCGTGAGCGGGACGCCAATGAGAAACTGGTGGACAGCCTGATTCACCGGGGTAAATTCCTGGAAGAGAACCGGATGCTTTCCCAGGCCATGGCTGATTACACGGAAGCAAAACGGATTATTGTCGAGTCGGATCTTGACTGCTATCCGTACATCGACCTGCGAATCTGGAAAATCAAGCACGGAAGCCCAGGGTATTATGAGGTTTTCAGCACGCTTAAAAAACACCACAGCGCGGTGACGTCCCTCGATTTCAATCCCGATGGCACGCTGCTGGTTTCCGGGAGCGATGACAACAAGGTACTGCTCTGGGATTGGGAAAAAGGATCGCCGCAGAAAGAAGTCTCCGTGCCCAGGGAGATCGGCCTGTTTCACACCGATGTTCGAGGAGTTGCATGCAGTCCTGATGGTGGGTTGGTGGCCGCGGTGAGCGAGGATAAGACGGTCAGGTTGTGGGAGCCGGAAAGCAATGAAACTACCATTCTTGGAAGACATGGAGCAGAGGCGTACTGCCTGGCGTTCCGGCCGGACGGAAAATTTCTGGCCACCGGCGGCCGTGACAACATGGTCCGCCTGTGGAGCCTGAAGTCCCGCCAGCCGGTCGGTGATTTGATAGATGAAAAACTCAGGAATCTTCCCAAAGATGCCTGCGAAAGCTCCCATCAGCGAAGTGTGTGGGCGGTGGTGTTTCACCCCGACGGGCGCCACCTGGCTTCAGGCAGTGTTGATAAAAAAGTCAAGGTCTGGGATCTTTCCATAGGGAACGTAGGGAGCGTGATACAGGAGTTCGGTGATCACGGTGATGATATTTGCTCTCTTGCGTTCAGCCCCGACGGGAAGTGGCTCGCTTCCGGCAGCAAAGACGCCACCGTCCGGTATCGGCAGTGGCAAAATCCCGATTGGGAGGAACATCTGGTCGTATTCAAGGGACATGGGGACGCGGTCAATGCGCTGGCCTTTCGCCCGGATGGTAATGCGCTTTTCTCGGGCAGCAATGATGCGACCGTACGGGTGTGGGACACAAAGCATGGCCGCGGTCTATCGATTCTCCGGGAGCACCAGGACGAAGTGCTGGCGCTGGCGGTAAGCCCGGACGGAACGGTGCTGGCTTCGGGAAGCGAGGATGACACCGTCAAGCTGTGGCGAAGTAGCCATAAGGTGGATACCCTGCATACTCATTTTTTGAAGATCACCCAGGCGGTGTTCAGTCCCGACGGAAGCCTGATGGCCTACGGTACCGAGCAGGAAATTCCATGTTCCATCAACCTCCTGGAAACCGGGACCGGTAAGTATGTCGGGTCTCTCATGTGGCACAACAAGGGAGTGTTATCAGTTGCCTTTTCTCCCGACGGGCGTTTACTGGCCAGCGGTGGCAAGGACGACCTGGTTAAACTCTGGGACGTGAAACGCAGGACCTGTCTGGCCACCTTCGACGATCACGCTGCCGACAGAAGCAACGTGAATGCCGTGGTGTTCAGCCCGGACGGATCGGTGTTTGTCTCGGGAAGCGATGATAAAACCATACGGTTCTACAGCACAAAGGAAAAAAAGCGTATTGCGGTGGTCACCGACACTGAGGGCTGCGTGGAGAGTCTCGCTTTCAGCCGTGACGGGAGCACGCTGGTTGCGGGGGTAAAGGACGGGTGCCTCCGGTTCTGGGATATGGCCACTAGAAAACGTTCCGGCAAGATAGCAGCCCACGACAACAGAATCGCTTGTGTGGTGTTCAGCCCCGATGGGAAACTCCTGGCATCGGGATCGTTTGACAACACGATCAAACTGTGGAGCGTGAAGTCGAAAAAATGTCTTGGTATCATGAGAGGACACCTGGGGAAAGTGTACTCGGTTTCTTTCCACCCGGACGGTAACTTATTGGCTTCCGGAAGCGTTGACAAGACGATAAAAATGTGGGACATCGCGGAAGTGCGGGCACGGTACTCGGAGATGGAAAAGGGGAAAAATTCCGGCGTTGCCGAGGATTCCTCAGCAGCCCTGGAACTTTCACCGCTCATCACGTTCTATGATCACAATGACCGCGTCACCACCGTGGCCTTCAGTCCCGACGGCGGTACCCTGGTGTCGGGCAGTTTCGACTTTACCCTTAAAACCTGGAAGTTCGGAGACGCGGTCAAACCGCTTAGGCAATGAGCAATATTATTCCGCTCTTCCTCCAAGGTGTTTGGCCAGGAACTTCTCCATGGCGCGCCAAAAGTCGAAGCGGTTCTCCTCGTTGCTGAATCCGTGCCCCTCGTTGTCCTTGACCATGTATGGGACATCGATCCCCCTGCTTTTAAGCGCCGCCACAATCTGGTCCGACTCCGCCTTCTTGACCCGGGGGTCGTTGGCGCCCTGGGCCACGAACAGGGGGGCTTTGATGCGGTGCACGTGAAAAACGGGTGAGGCCGCTTTGAGCAGGGCTTTCTCCGTTTCCGGGTGGCCGATCATCTCGTACATCTTTTTCCGTCCCAGCTCCCAGTAGGGGGGAAGGGTGTCCAGCAGGGTAAAGATGTTGGAGACTCCCACGTAATCGACGCCGCAGGCGTACAGGGACGGAGTGTAGACCAGCCCTGCCAGCACGGCATATCCTCCGTACGACGCTCCGAAGATCCCTATCCGTTCGGGGTCCGCCGTTCCCTGCTTGATGAGCCACAGGACGCCGTCGGTGATGTCGTCCTGCATCCGGCGGCCCCACTGCTTGAAGCTGGCCGTCCAGAATGAGCGGCCGTACCCGGTTGAGCCGCGGAAATTCATCTGCAACACCGCGTAGCCCCGGTTGGCCATGAACTGTACCTGCTGGTTGAATCCCCAGTGGTCCCGCGCCCAGGGCCCGCCGTGGGGATTGACCACCACCGGCAGCTTTTTGTGATCCATCCCGCGGGGGATAGTCAGGTATCCGTGGATGGTCAGCCCGTCCCGGGAGGTGTAGGAGATGGGCTGCATGTCTGCCATTTCTTCTTCTTTGATCCAGGGGCTCACGTCTACCAGTTTCTGGAACACCCCGGTGGGGCGGTCCAGGTAGTAGTAGGCGCCCAGTGACTTATCGCTGTAGGTCCTGACCAGCACCCGGGTCTCGTCACGGCTCATGTCGGCCAAGGACACCTCGTAGCCGGGGAGCTTCGCTTCGACCATGTCCTGGAGCTTCTTCCGCTCCTCATCGAAGAAGTGGTAATGTGATTTGTCGGTGGTATAGCTGATCCCCGTAATCTTTTTGGTTCGAGGAGATTGCATCAGGCGGTAGACGTCTACCTCCGGATGCTCGAAGATCAGGTCCAGGGTTTCGGCTGTCTCCGGGTCGTAGCGGTACACGGCGGTCTTGTCCCGCTGCAGGTTGGATCCCACATACATGAGGCGGTTGTCGGGGGTGAAATACAGCGGGTAGAAGCTGTCCTTGAAGCTGGTGGTAACCAGGAGTTTCCAAGGATCCTTCTCGGTGCTGCGGTACAGAACGCTGCTGTTGACACCGTCGGAGGTTACCGCGATACGCAGTTGGCCGTCGTTGTCGGTGCTCCACCCGGCCACGTTGCCGGGATTTTCGGCGATCAGTTTCAATTTACCCGTGTTGACATTGAGACGGTACACGTCGTGGATACGCGGGTTGCGTTTGTTCAATCCGATCAGGATGTGGTCATCGTCGTCTTCCAGATCGTCGATAAACCTGACCCGCACGTTTTCAAAGGGGGTGAGGTCCTTGAAGTCGGACCCGTCGACGTCCACCGCGTAGGCCCGGAAATTCTCGTCACCGCCTTTGTCCTGGATAAAACCTATCCGCTCGTTGTTGAGCCAGTAATAGCTGTAGATATCCCGCTCGGTGGCATCGGTTATCCTGATTACCTCTGCGCTCCCGATTCTCTGTACGTGGATGTTCATCCTGTTCCGCCAGGGTTGCAGCCACGAGAGATGGACACCGTCCGGCGAGAGTTGAAATCCGCTCTTTTCGGGATTCTTGAAGAAGTCCCGCATGGGAATCAGCCGTACTGGGTACGTCGTGCTTTCTTCGGCTTTGGCCAGTCCGTTCAGCGATAGCAGAACCACCAGGGTAACCAGCAACAGTTTCCTTATCATCATCATCACTCCTTAAGCTTTATTAACTCGAATTCTTCGAGTTTGCTCGAATTCTTCGAGTTTGCTCGATTTCCTCGGATTCGCTCGAATTCCTCGAGTTGGCCCTAATTCTTCGGGTTGGGTGGTTGAATTGTATCAGACTAATTTACCACCGTCAAAACGAATGGGCTGAGCCTCGATTTGCAGTGGTGTATCTCGTTCATTTCCACTACGCCCACCACTGGACCTGTCATCGTTCGGTGTTGACGTTGCCGCCCAGGGGTTGAAATATGTTATACTTTTTCTCCAAGCTGTTAGGAGGAAGTCATGGCGGACGATTCGGAACTGGGGCTTACTGCCGTCGCCGATTACTGGAACGGGAACGCCGAGCAGTGGTCGGAGCATGTCAGGCAGGGGTGGGACGTGTACCGGGAGTACCTCAACAACCCCGCGTTTCTGGAATTTATCGGAGATCTTAATGGAAAGACCGTTCTGGATGCCGGGTGCGGCGAAGGATACAACACGCGTATTCTATCGGAGCGTGGAGCTCATGTGACCGGGGTGGACATCTCCGAAAAGATGCTCGAACTGGCCCGGGAAGCCGAGCGGCGGGAACCCCGTGGAATCCGGTACGAGGTTGCCTCTTTCAACGATCTTTCGTTGTTTCACGACGGGGCCTTCGATGTGGTGGTTTCCTTTATGGCTCTGATGGACAGCCCCGAATTCACGGATGCCGTCAGGGAATTTTTCAGGGTTCTCAAGCCCGGCGGCCGGCTCTGCTTCAACATCACGCATCCCTGTTTTCTTACCCGGGGTTTTGGGTGGCAGCAGGATGCGGACGGTACCGGTCTGCATCTGACGGTGTCCGATTACTTTGATAAGCAGCCATACGTCGACCGCTGGAAATTCTCCCAGAGTCCCATTCCCGAGACCACCGAACCCTTCGCCATCCCTTGCTATCCCAGGACAATGACCGAGTATATCAACACGGTGATCGAAACGGGATTCACGTTGAAAAAAATAGGTGAGCCCCGTCCTTCCCCGCAGGTGTGCGAGAAGCATCGCTGGCTGGAAAGATGGCGCCGTCACGCAGCCATTTTTTTCTATGTCTGCGCCGAAAAAGAGAGTGTCCGGTAGATCGCAGCCCATGAATTTTATCAGCCACCAGTATTTCAACCCCCGTCCTGATGATAACTGGTTTACCGTGGGTATTTGTCTCCCTGACATGTTCAAGTTTACCGGGAAGAGGGTTCCCAGCACCCATACCGTGAAAGTGCTCGAAAGGTACACCGGCACCTGTCCTCGTATTCGGGCGGTGGTGCAGGGGATGCTCAATCATATCCGGTACGACAGGATTTTTCACAATTCCGAGTTTTTTCTTAAAAAGTGTGAAGATCTGGCCGGCCTGATCAAGGAACACGGGCTGCATATACCGCGGGTGGCCACCTTTTCCCACCTCATCATCGAGATCGCTCTGGATTCGCTGCTGAACAAAAAAGAGCCCCACCACGTGGAAGCCATATACAAGGCCTTTGCCGGTGTCGATCTCGGCTATGTCCTGGAAGGTTTGACCGCCGTCTACGATTATGAACCCGCTGTGGTCAAGGAAAGAATCGAAAATTTTATGAAGAAAGATTATCTCCGAAGCTACCGTGATTCGTACGGCATCTACGACGTGTGCAACCGGGTGTTCAGGCGTCTTTTAGGACAGGATCTCTCGGGTGCGAAGCACGATATCATCGCCGCAGCGGACCTGACGCTGCCGCTGCTGGAGGATTTCGAGGCTTTCTACAGCAGAATTGCCAACACGTAACAGATGCAACTTTTCTGTATTTTTTCCGGTTCACAAGTTGTTGGCAACTCTTCACAGAACGTTATTACGTTATAATGTACAAAGAAAGAATAGCTTTCCGTAATCGGTGTGGGAACGGCTAACAGTGGCACGGGCACGAAGGGGCCGGATGTAACAACAGTGAAATTGCCGGGTGCTTCACAACATTTAACCAGCAGAGTTCCAGGTATTCTGGGCGTCTGCCTGCTCTTTCTTATCATCACCGGACTGTTTACCTGCCCGCTTGTTTTCAACCTGGGAAGCAGGTTGATCGGGACCACTACCAGTCTCAATGAAGACACCATCATTCCTGTTTGGTACTGGTGGTATCTGCGAGAGAACCTGGCTTCCATACCGTCAAATCCAGGATTATTGTTCCACACCACTATGCTGTATACGCCTTATGGCCAGGATGTTCAGACACATATCAGTAATTTATTTTTCGTCATCGGCATGTTTCCCGTTATTGGTGTCTGGGGTTACCCGTACAATGCCAACCTCCTGGTACTGGCGGCCCTCTGTCTCAACGGAGCACTGCTTTTCCACGTGCTCCGGAAGATGGGATTGGACAGGATTTCATCCGTGCTTGGTGGCGCCCTCGTCACCCTGAATCCCTACTATATACACACCGCCGCCGCCGGAAAACAGGAGCAGGCCGTCGTGTGGGGCCTGGTGCTGGCCATGGCGGCTCTGCCCGTCTGCCTGGCCCGGGGAGGAAGGAAAATAACCCTGTTCACCGCCGTGCTCTTTCTCCTGGCTTCCATCGTCTACTGGTTCCATGGGCTTTTCCTGGGACTTTTCCTGGTGATTGCTACCGGGGTGGCTGTCCTCCGGGCGCCCCGGAAGTCCCGGTGGCGGCCAGTGATCAGGGCGCTGACGGTCTCGGTATTGTTTCTGGCCTTGTCCATGCCGTTTCTGCTGCCGTTTCTCCCGCTGGGAAGGACCGAAGGGAAAGTGATGGGTGTGACATCTAAAACGGTGGTTCCACTCACGTTTCCGCCCCGGTCATCAGGCCGCCCCAGCATGCTGGAGACGGAGGCGGACCAGCTCAAAATACGGTCAGATTCCCCCGCTTCGCTGGGGAAGAATCCCGTGGCTGTGCTCACGCTTGCCCTGTGCATTCCGCTTCTGTTTTTCAAAAAGCGGCCGTGGCTCTGGATCGTTACCGCCGGCATTTTCTACACGCTTTCCCTGGGGCCGTACCTGACGCTTCCCGGCGTGGAAAAACAGATTGTACTTCCGTTTTCCCTGCTCTATGCCACGGTTCCGTTCTTCTCCAGGATACTGAGCACCGACCGTTTTTTGGCGGTAACCTATCTGGCGTTGTCGATCCTGGCAGCCTGTTCGTTTGCCCGTTGCTCCAGACGCTTCAAATTCTCTGCCCGTACCAGGCTGGCTTTGGTGCTGGTGCTGGTGTTGATTGCCGGTGCGTCCGGCCGCTGGCAGATCGGCAGAAACGTGAAACTGCATGCCCTTCTTGAAGTGCCCGAAGGAATGTCCAGGATTAAGGGACTGCCGGGAGGGGCGATCAATGCTCCCTTCTTCACTGAAACGGTGTGCACCCGCGCCTTGAGGTATCAGATGGTTCATGGCTGTCCCCTGCTGGCCGGTCCCGGTGCTAATGTCCGGTATGCGAGCCCCGGTTCCTTCAAGCAAATGGTTGCCCGGTACCCTCTTCTGCAGTATCTATCAGGATTCGGGCACGACAGCGGAGCTAGGATACTGGAGGAATCCATCGATCTCAATCTGCTGAAGAAAATGGGATTCAGGTTCGTGATTCAGCACAAGAATCCGGAAGGGGAAGAGCAGGGGCGGGACACGCTGGCGCTGTCAAGCGCGGAAAGTACCGGTACGATGTCTTTATCAGGAATACTGGGAGTGTTTCCCATCTACCGTGACCGGAGAGTGGATGTTTACGATCTGAAGCACGTCTGCCGCCCGGCAGACACCAGCAGGAGTGGAGGACCCTGCTGCTGCACATGCCACACCTGCGGATGGCCTTTCAGGAAGTGTTCCACAAAAGGACGAAACTGATTGCTATTTCTGCTTAATCATAACTTACATGCGGAATAGGAAGCGCATACCGCAAGATCATCCTTTAGCCGAGTTTGGTACCCTTTCATCTAGTAGTAATTACTATATAAGTTAAGGACTAATGAGTCCAATCCCTTATAAATTCCAAGTAAAACGAAATAAGATCCGAGTGTTTTGCCATATTGTAAATAAGGATATCCCCAGTAGTTTAATATACATAAAAACAATAAACTTATAGTGAAGGCACAATTATGGCTCTTTTACTGTGCTTATTATATGCAACGTGTGATGGCGGGGGTCGCTCCAGTTTAGAGGGGCTTTTTTTATGTCGTCGAGACAGTCGAGCAGTACGAGCCGGTTTACACGTCGCGCGCCAGGTTTCCTGGCGGCGGTCGTTGTGTTCCTGGTCCTGGTTTCAATCCTCACCTTCCCCCTGGTGTTCAACCTGGGAAGCCGGTTGATCAGCACCACGGCCAATCTCAACGAAGACACCGTCATTCCCG
>CAYSPT010000050.1:30435-37626 GCA_964432985.1 uncultured bacterium | reverse complement strand
TCATTAAAGCGATTAGTATAGTTCATAATTTTCAACGTCCGGACACTAGTGATATCAGGTGTTTCTTAAATGTCAATGTTTTAGAGGGTTTTGGATAATCACCAGCGTGAAAACCAAGTAATGACGTGGGGTATTAAAATTGTGGATAACTTGTTGATAACTTATTCGGGGCGAAAACATTGTAATAACGGGGGCTTAAAAACATTACAGTCACAAGCTGAACAGGCAGTATTGTGTATAACTTTGGAAAAATTGTTGAATAATTGGGTCCGGTTGGACTGTTATGTGAAAGGTGAGAAAACGCTGTTGTAAACAGGGTACACGGACAGCAATAGAAAATGCTTTTCACGCCGTGAATGTGGAGAGTGCTTATAACGGTGGAACATCCCGTGATTTTGATGATATAGTAAAGTATAATAATGGCCTCCAACCCTTTTGTTTATGCGTGTTATGCCTTGATGATATTGTGCTGCAAACAACCCCTCAACCTGGACTGTCATAATCAACTGGTATTTGTACCGTCCCACCCGGTATAATAGAATCCGAAAGCGGGCAACCACCACTGGATGTGCCCGTAACTGAAAAACGTAGAACCAGGCTTGCTTACAGAGCACCGAACCAAATACGGGGAGGTTATAACATGAACAAGCTTCCAGACTGGGACAACCTCGGCTTTAAAGTAACCGAGACCGACATGATGTATGTCGCCACCTGTAACGACGGTGAAGAGTGGCAAAGCGGCGAACTTCGCCCTTATGGGCCTCTTTCTCTGCATCCTGCCGCCGGAGTGCTCAACTACGGGCAGGGGATTTTCGAGGGCATGAAAGCTACCCGTACCACCAGGGGTAATATCGTCCTGTTCCGCCCCGAGGACAATGCCCGGCGTTTCATGGACGGCGCCAAACGATTGGGAATGCCGCCGGTGCCGGAGAACCTGTATCTGGCCGCCGTCTACTCGGTGGTTGCGGCCAACGCCCGGTGGGTGCCTCCTCCCGGTAAGGGCGCCCTGTACATCAGGCCTCTTTTGTGGGGGTCCGGTGCGGTTCTGGGGGTAAACCCGGCTCCGTCCTACTCCTTCATAATCTACACCTCTCCCGTGGGACCCTATTTCAAGGGAGGATTCAAGCCCATCAGGCTCATCGTTGCCAAGTATCACTTCCGGGCGGCACCCGGGGGAACGGGCAATGTAAAAGCCATCGGCAACTACGCCAGCGGGTTGATCCTGTCACGCACGGTGAAGAAACACGGGTACGGCGAAATTCTCTATCTGGACGCCGTACACCAGCGGTATATCGAAGAGGTGGGGGCCGCCAACTTTTTCTGCATCAAGGACGATACGCTCTATACTCCCGAACTCGGCGGGACCATTCTCCCGGGAATCACCCGTGACAGTGTAATGAAACTGGCCCGGTACCTGGGATACAGCGTGGTTGAGCAGAAGGTGGACATCAACCTGGCCATGAAGGCCGACGAAGCGTTCTGTACCGGGACCGCCGCAGTGATTACTCCCATCGGGCGGATCGAGCACGGTGACGAGGTGAAAGTCTATAGGAGCAAGGATGCCAAGAAGCCTGATGAGGAAAACGGTGACGTGGGTCCGGTCACCCGGAAGCTCTACGATCTGCTGACCGCTATCCACATCGAGGTGCAGGAAGACATCTACGGCTGGCTTCGCCCGGTGACGGTTGATACGAGCGCAGAGCAGGAGAAACTAACCACCAAATCCTAAGCTGACTGCGATAACCAGGGTGACGCCGCCGAGAAGAAACCAGAATAACTGGTACTTCCACTGCCACTTCGCCCAGCGGGTCCACGGCACCCGGGCCACGGTGAGGACCCCGATGAGCACCGAGCTGGTGGGGACGATCATATTGGTGAACCCGTCACCGAACTGGAAGGCCAGGATGGCCATTTCCTTGGTGACGCCCACCATCTCCCCCAGGGGCGCCATGAGCGGCATGGTCAACGCCGCCTGGCCCGAACCGGACACCACGAAGAAGTTGAATACCGACTGGAATACGTACATGAAAAAGGCGCACAACTGCGGTCCGAAGGCTTTCAGCCAGGTACTGGTGTAGTGCAGGAAAGTGTTCAGGATGGAGGCACTGTCCGCGGCCGAGCCTCCCATGACGTAGAGGATACCCTTGGCAAACCCCACGATGATGGCGGCGGTGAGCAGGTCGGCGGCACCCTGCTCGAACGCCTTGGCGGTATCGTTCACCTTCATGATGCCGCTGATGATGGCTATGAGTCCCGCCAACACGCCCAGCGCTAAAAAGACCATGGATATCTCCACCAGGTAGTAACCGTGCCGGATGACACCGTACACCAGCCAGATCATGCAGCCCAGAAACGACAGCATGATCGCCACGTGCCCACGGGTGAGTTTGATTTTCTCCAGGTCCACTTCACCAAGCGCCTTGCGCCACCGCTGGTCGATGTCGTAGGTGGGGGATTTCTCCGGGTTCTTCTTCACCGATAGGGCGTAGCGCATGACCACGACGATGCCGATGACGGTGAACACCGCCCAGATCAGGCACCGCGTGGTAAACCCGCTCATGTAGGGCACTCCCGATATCCCCTGGGCGATTCCCAGGGTGAAGGGATTCATGAACGCGGTTGAAAACCCGATCTGCGATGCCACGAACCCGATACACAAAGCGGTGATGGAATCGTACCCTACGGCAATGGTGATAGGTACCAGGATCATGGTGAAGGGGATGCACTCTTCCGCCATGCCGAATACGGCACCTCCCAGCGAGAAGATAATCATCAGCACGGGGATCATGAATATCTCGGAGCCTTTGACCTTCGAGATGATCTTGAGAAGCGTCGCTTCCACGGCGCCGGTTCTGATCACTATTCCGAAGGCGCCGCCGATGAGCAGGATGAAGGCGATTACCTCCACGGCGTCGTGGTCGGTGAATCCCAAAAACGGCGCCTGCAGAACATCCCCCAGGTCCTTGCGGCCATAAACGGGTTTGCCCTGTTCGTTCTGCACTACGGTAAACGACCCGTCGATGGGAACCGTCCTCTGTTTTTCTACTTCTTTTCCGTCCTGGGTGACGGTGTAGGCCACCGTGTGCACCCGGTATGTTCCCAGGGGTACGAACCAGGTGAGCACCGCCATGATGACGATGATGGCGCTGACGATTATGTAGGTGTGGGGTACCTTGAATTCTTTTTGCATAATCTTGCTCCTTGCATTATCTTGCTCCTTACATTATCTTGCTCCTTACATGATCGGGCTACTGACCTTTTAAGGAAGCGTGATGGAGTAGTTGCCAACCAGGAAAGACGTTGCTGTAACCTTCATCCCGTTCTGGGCATTGCTCATCAGGGCGTTGGAACTTTCTATCCGATGCAGCGGGTGATGGTGGTCCGGGTCGAGGTACCGGTAGCTGACGGAACGCAGCGATAACTGCAGCGGGCCCTGTTTCATCCGTCCTGTCTGAATGGTTTTCAGAAGCAGGCACTGCTTCTTGTTGTAGGGAACGATACCGGCCACCGTGTGCGTGAAGGTGACTTGTATGGGCATGCCGCTGATGTTGATGGATGCATTCTGCGACCACGCCTCGTCCATGCTCACCGCCCTGTCCGGGAAGGTCAGGTCGTTCTGGTGGTAGTTGCCCGGCCCGGTAGGACCTTCGACCTTGAGTATCTCACCCAGCGGACTGATCGTCTTGTAATAGGTTTCCCCCGGGGGTGCGGCTCCGAGGTCGGCCGGGCTGACCGCGCTTTGGAGATCCAGAGTATTCAAGGACAACCGGGCATTGCCGTTCTCGTCGATTCTCTCCGTAACCATTTTTACCTTCATGATGGTGGAGCTTGACTGCTCCTGGCGTTGCCCGCTTATCTGGATGACATTATTCTCCTGGCTGTTGACTTCCATCAGTATCTCCATGCCCGGTTCTGTTTTTATCCGCAGGGTGAACGTTTGATCATCGCTGAGCTTCTCTTCCACCATGGTCAGCAGTTTGCGGGCCCTGGAATGATTTGGATTTATCTCCAGAGCTCTGCTGAGGTAGAGTGAAGCGGATTTTTTGTTTTTCAGCTTCGAGAAAACGTACCCCAGGCTGTACAGGATAGTGGCGTTGTCCTTGTCGTCGGCCAGGGCCTGTTCGAACATGACGAGACACCGGGCGAACTGCCGTTTTTTGAACAAAGCTTTAGCCTGGTCCACCAGGCTTTTTGCTTCGGCTGCTCCGGCGGCGGTGCAGCAGCCGGCAGAGATGCCCGCAGCCAGCAGCAGGCAGACGGTCTGCCGGACGATTTGTTTTCGGATAAGCATGAAAAACCACGCTCCTTTCAGAATTACACACTCCTTTTATGAGTATACAATTTAATAGCATTGTATCGTGCCGGGTGTCAAAGAACGATGATATGCTTTCTGGCTGCGCCAGGCAGCTATGAGCGAGAAATACTCACCGTCTCTTCCATTGCTGCACCAGCAAACCCGTAACGATGAGTACCAGCCCCGCTATACTCGACGGGAGAATAGTTTCACCTACCAGGAACCGGATGAACACCAGCGACAGAAAGGGTGAAATGAAGATGAGGTTGCCAACGGTAGCGGTATTGTCTGTCAACTTCAACGCGTTGAGCCACAACAGGAAGGTCAGCCCCATCTCGAACACGCCGATGTAGACCGCCCCCAAAAGACCAGGGACGGACGGGAGATGTACCGGCCCGATGAGCAGCCACACCGCGATTATTGGCGGCAGGCTGAAGGCGAAGTTGAGAAACAATCCCACCGTCGGATCCCGGCTGCTGCGGGTATTGTAGATCCAGTACAGGGCCCAGATAACCGTGCTTCCCAACGCCAGCGCCACCCCCAGCGGATTGGAAAAATTCAGCCCCGTGACATCGCCGTGTGTGCTGATAACCACCACGCCGGCATAGCAGATGAAAGCGGCGGCGAAATCGAGCGCCCGGATCTTCTGTTTCAGAAGAGGGATGGAAAGAAACGCCAGCACGATGGCCCAGGTGTAATTCAACGGCTGCGCCTCCTGGGCCGGCAGCAGGTCGTAGGCCTTGAACAATATGAGGTAGTAGAGAAACGGGTTGAGCAGTGCAAGCGGCACCGACTGCAGGACGTCACGGCGGGAGAGGCCACTGAGGCGGGAAAGCTTTCCCTGCACCAGGAGGGCGGCGCCCAGGGTGAGGGTGGAAACAACGCTGGACCAGACGAGAAGCTCCACCGGAGTCAGGTACCTGAGAGTGAGCTTGAACGCTGAAGCCACCGTCGACCAGGCCAGGACCGCCCCCAGGGCGAAACCATACGATTTACGCTGATTGGTCATCAGGCGTTTCTCATTTCATGGTCAGCGCTCGATCCGGTATATTTCGCAGGTTTGTCGGCTGCGATCATGGAAGCGGCTCATCCTGTCACGGTGTTTGAATATCGTTTTCGCCGGTTCCGAAGCTGTGCCCATCGACCGTCATTCCGTTCTGGTGGTTCTTCATTTTCAGGGTGGAGGTTTCGTACTTGGTGAGGGGAAAACGGGTCTTCGGGTCCAGATACCTGTAGCTCTGTGACATGAGCTCGAGATCGATTGCCTCGTTTTTTACCTTTGCTGTCTGAAAAGAGGCCAGAATCGGGCACTCCTCTCCCCTGTACGCGGCGAATCCCGCGATGTAGTGCCGACAGTCAAGAGAGAGAGGAATCCCGCTGATGACGACATCAAGCTGCCGTTTCCAGACCTCTCCGGGCTCTATGGGATAATCCGGGTAAATGAAATCGCTCTTGTCGAAGTTTCCCGACCCGGTGATGTCTTCAACCCGCAGAACATTGCCGTACCGGTCGATTACCTTGTGGTAGGTCTGCCCTGCCATGGCCAGTCCCAGGTCACCCGGTGCAGTCTGTCCTTTGTATGCCACGGTGGTTACGGCCAGGCGTGCCTGTCCCTGCTCGTTCACGCTGTCAACAACAATCCTGGCGGTACCGGTGGTTTCGGATTCGATGACCTGCGGTCCCATTGGAGACTGAGCGTGGTTGATCTCATTGCTGGTGAAGTCCATGGTGATCTCTGTCCCGGCGGGGAGGTTCAGGGAAAACTGCCTTTTTTTGATTTTGGGAAGATGTCCCTGCACTACGCTGTTCAATTTGGCAGCTTTTTTGTGTTCCGGATTTTTCTCGAGTGCCTGCCCCAGGAAATACGACGCCTGCGGCAGATTTTTGAGCTTGT
Source organism: uncultured bacterium (assembly GCA_964432985.1). Taxonomy (GTDB): domain Bacteria; phylum Muiribacteriota; class CAYSPT01; order CAYSPT01; family CAYSPT01; genus CAYSPT01. Next base: position 31,438 of record CAYSPT010000050.1, on the reverse strand, counting down.
AATAAACATACCCCATGTTGTAGAAGTGCTCCGCGTTATCCTCTTCGGCGAAGCATGCCTGCTCGAAAAGGAGTATCGCCTCGAAGTAGTTTCTATTTTTAAAAGCCCTCTTGGCTCGGCGGGACATTTCCTGCGGTGTTTCTTCCATCTCCTGAGCAGAAGCTTCAGGCACCGCTGCCAACAGGAGCGCCGCCGCTGTGAAACCAGCCAGCAGAATTGATATACGGGTTCGCGTGGACCATGAAAACAACATCCGGTTTCATCCTTTCCCAGGTGTGTTGCACAAGCGTGAAGAGAGCGTGCTTGTTTAGCTGCTTCTATCAATTGTATGGTATGTTCGCCCTATTTTTTATATTATGTGTATAATAACAGATGATTGGAGATAAAACTCTGCCGACTCACGATAAAAAGAAACTACAGCCCGACTGGAAGCCGAAACTGCTGACGCTTGAACGCTGGCGCTGGCTGAAAAATCTGCTTTCCCAGTCCCGGTTCCGCTCCCGGTTCCGCATTGCCGGAAAGGAGCGTGAATACTATTTGCGCAAAGGGCATGACACCATCATGCGGCACGCTCGGGACTTCGTCACAAAAAGGCTTGCTCCGGACGGTATCGAAAACGACGGCCACCAGACGCCTTTGCGCGGGCATCCCGTTTTTCTGGCTCAGCACGCCACTGCCACGTGCTGCCGGCGGTGCCTGGAAAAGTGGCACGGAGTAGAGCCGGGCCGGACCATGACGGAAAAAGAGATTAAGTACACTCTGGAAGTCATCATGGTCTGGATAACGGAGCAGGTGCCGCCTGGGGCAAAAACAACCGGTAAAAGCCCGTCCACATCGAAAAAAACAGCCGTTAAGAAGAAAGCAGCGACGAAGAGGAATAAGACTGCTTCCAAGACCAAACCCAAACGGAAGACGGCAGTCAAGAAACCAGTGAAAAAGACCGCTGCGAAGACCAAACCCAAACGGAAGACGGCAGTCAAGAAACCAGTGAAAAAGACTGCTG
>CAYSPT010000050.1:26444-30335 GCA_964432985.1 uncultured bacterium | reverse complement strand
AAGACCAAACCCAAACGGAAGACGGCAGTCAAGAAACCAGTGAAAAAGACTGCTGCGAAGAAGACATCGGTAAAGAAAACAGGTGCGAAGAATACCACGACGAAAAAGCAACCGGCTGTAAAGAAGACACCCGTAAAGAAAGCAGCTGTGAAAAAGACCGCTGCGAAGAAAGAACTCGTGAAGAAGGAAATTGCGCCCCGGATACAGGCGGATGATGATGGCCAAATGCAGTTCTTTTTCGAGTGACGCTGTAGTGCTGTGAAACACGCGATTCACCCTGGAGTGTTGAAGTAACCGGATCCGGTCTGGTAAAGTGTGGCTGACGTGAGGCCCACCGATGCCCGAGGGCGATGAAAGGAACCGGCGGATTATGACGACGTTGATCGAAGAGCACAAGGTGTGCGCGTTGTGCGGCAAAGCCGCCAGGTATACCGGGGTCATGTCTACCAACACGCAGAGCTCTCCCGATCTCGATACCCGTCCTTCTGAGCCTGCCCGCTCCACCATCCACATGTGGATCCAGGGGTGCATCTCCTGCGGCTATTGTTCACCGGACATCTCCGAGCTGATCGGCAGTGCTGCACGGGTGGTCAAGAGCAGCGAATACAAGGAGCAATTCAACGATCCGGACTTTCCCGAATTGGCCAACAATTTCTTGTGTTACTCCATTATTCAGGCAAAGGAGAAGGACTACGCTGATGCGGGTCTGGCCTGTATTCACGCCGCCTGGGCCTGTGATGACGCTTCCATAGAACCCGATGATACCGCTGCAAAGGCCGCTGCCCGGTGCCGGCAGAAAGCTGTGGATTTGCTGAAAACAGCCCGTAAAATGTACAATGGTTTCTCAAGCCAGACCGGTGCTGAAGAAGCGGTGCTGGTAGACTTGCTGCGCTGCATCAGTTCCCTGGATGAAGCTGCCATCCTGTGCGCGGAGGGACTTGCCCAAAAACCAGAGGAAAAGATCCGGGCTATCCTGGAGTACCAGCAGAAGCTTATTGACAGCGGCGACACCGCCCGACACACTGTTGCCGAGGCAACCGGAGAGTCTGATCCCCGCCCCTCGCTCTACCTGTAACGTTTTTCCATGAGCCGGTGTCTGTGCTATTTATTGTCCGGAGGAGGTCGTGGAAAATGAAATCTCTGCAAATGTTATCAAAACAAGTCGCTATTGGTTGTATTGTTGGTCTGTTGTGCGGTTTGGTCCCGTTGTTTCATGCCGCTGCATCCGGTGAAAACGGGATTATAAAATCCGGTCCCTATTATGTGAGAAAAAATCATAAAGCCTGGAAGCACCGGGGCCGGATTGCAGGTCTCGCCGGGGCGGGTTCTGAGTTTCGGATAACGATAACGGAGCTATCCGGAAAAGTCGTTACGACAGCTGAAAAGGGAGAGTCGAAAGATGAAAGGCGGGCATTTGAGATTTGGATCGAACCCGGTATCTATCGTCTCCATATCAGCGCGCCCGGATTCAAAATAGCCTCCTTTGAGCGCCTGAAGATCAGGGCAGGTTATGACGTGAGAATCGATCTGGAATTTACCGGTGAGGATGGCTCGGATGTGGCCGGGGATTATCCCACGGACTTGATGGAGATGGTCACGCCGCGCTACCTCAGGAAAAAGCACAAAGCCTGGAAAGACAGGGGAAGGATAGTTGGTGTCGTCAGGTCCGCAGCCGAATCCAGGGTGACAGTAATGAACAAGCGTGGCCGTGTGCTGTCGGTGGCGGAGATGGAGAAAGTTGGGGACGGAAGAAGCGTGTATGAGTTTTGGTTGGGCCCCGGCAAATACATGCTCAGGGTCGGTGCTGAAGGCTTCTGGCCGATTGTACTTGATGATCTCAAGGTCAAAGCCGGAAACGATCTGAGAATTGATTTCGAGATTGAAGCCGGCCGTCACTGAAAAGTGAGTCGAAGCCGGTAACAAAACGCTGAAACGACCTCGTGGTCAAGAACGTGCTGGAGCACGTCTACTTATCCGAATTACGCCGTCCCCGTTTAGGTTTCGGCGCCGCCGGTTCCGGTTCCTTGAGCGCTTCGGCGGATTTCACGGTCAGTAACCGTATCGTCTGGTAAACCAGGACCGTGATTACCATGCCGGTGAACGCATACGCCAGTCCTTCCAGGTCGGTGGGAACGTTGGGAACGTAGTTTTCCCAGGTCCGGGAGACGATTGACCAGTCGGCGTTCTTCATGAAAATGAAGGGTTTCTCCCACATGGCGGCTGAGGTGATGCCATCCAGAGACTCTTTCATGTCCGCCAGCCGAATAACCTGTTTCTTAATGACGTCTGCCATCTGGCTGACTTCTATCTTCTTGAGCACTTCCAGTGATTTGATGTACTGCTCCAGGGTGAGATTTACTTTCGATGCGGCTTCAGCGTACTCGTTGACGACCCGCTGCAGTTCGTCTATATGGCCTCCCAGGCGTTGCACGTAGTGCTGCATGAATCCCGGCAGCTGTGCTGCTCCCACCGCTCCCAGGACAGCGCAGATCCGGTCAACCAGCCCATCAAACATCTTCATGAAAAATTTCATAACTTTCATAGTGAAAGATCAACTCCATCAATGTAGTTATATTAGTATGCTTATATCATGTACCACCACTCTCTTTCAAATGTCGGCCGATCAGGTGATATTCATGAGTACTGTTGAAGCTCGGAAGGAATATATCAGTTTCACCTTACTATCAATCACGCGATTACCCTGATCGGGTTTGACATTGCCCCTCCTGCGTGATAGCATCCGGACGCTTGAGAGGAATGATATATATGGGGTCTGACTTCACCTGGGTCCGCGTTATGGTCCCCGAAAGCCTGCAGAAACCGATGTTGCTGCTGGAGCGCTGGCAGTGGATCGGGCTCTTCATGCTCATCCTGTTGGCTATGATTTCCGGGCGGATCGTCAACTTTGTTCTGGATGGTTTACTGAAGAAGTGGCGGAAACGCCTGGAGCGCGGCGACCGCTCGTCGGTTCCCGAAGATGTGTGGACCAATGTGGAACGTCCCGCCGGACTGCTGGTCATGGGCCTGGTGTTTCGCCTGTTGATGCCGTTTCTGCTGCTTCCGGCCGGTGTTATCACTGTTCTAAAAGTGGCTGTCACTATTTTTATGACCTGCGCCGGGGTGTGGTTGACCTGCCGGATAATCGATATCGTCGGTGCCTACGTAGGCCGGATGGCGTCAAAGACCGAAAGCAAACTTGATGATCTGCTGGTTCCCATGGTGCGTCGCTCGCTTAAGGTTTTCGTGGTGGCCTTCGGCTTGATCTTCATCGCCCAGAACCTGAACATAGAGGTGAGCAGCCTGCTGGCCGGCCTGGGAATCGGAGGTCTGGCTTTCGCCCTGGCGGCCAAAGACCTGCTGGCCAACATCTTCGGCAGTGTCATGATCCTGGTGGACCAGCCCTTCCGAATTGGCGACTGGGTGGTTATCGGCGATGCCGAGGGCACGGTGGAAGACGTGGGATTCCGCTACACCCGGATACGGACCTTTTACAACTCCCTGATCAGCCTGCCTAACAGCGTCATCGTAAACACCAAGGTGGACAACCTTGGAATGCGCACCTACCGCCGTTGCAGCTGCATGATTTCGGTCACCTACGACACGCCGCCGGATCGAATCGAAGCCTTCTGTGAGGGGATCAGGGAACTGGTGCGGATTCATCCCTACACCCGCAAAGATTATTTCAACGTCTATTTCAACAAGTTTGCCGCCAGCTCCCTGGATATCCTGCTGTACGTGTTCTGGCAGACGCCGGACTGGCCCACGGAGCTTCAGGAGAAGCACCGTCTGTTCGTGGATATCGTCCGCCTGGCCAACCACCTGGGAGTGGAGTTCGCCTTCCCGACCCAGACCCTGCATCTGGTGTCCACACCCGGGAGCGTCGCCCAATCA
>CAYSPT010000050.1:22836-26344 GCA_964432985.1 uncultured bacterium | reverse complement strand
TTGACATCCCGTCTATCTCAGGGAATGAAGGGCACTTCTCACGGTATCTGGAGAAAGAGTTCGGGAAGTACGCAGACCAGGTGTTTCACGACAAGATAGGCAACGTAATCGCTGTCAAGGGAAAACCCCGTATCGCTATCTTTGCCCACATCGATACGGTGGGGTTCATGGTAAAGGCGGTCCGGGAACACACTATAGAGGCGGTCCGAATCGGGTTCCCGGAAGATTTCCACGGCCAGAGCGTCAGGATCTACTGCCGAAACGCCGTGATCCGGGGGCACATTTTCAAAAAGGACGAACAGATATTCATCGACACCTCCATACGGCGGGCACGTGAAGAGGTGGAAATCGGGGATTTTGTGGGCTACAATCCTTACCTGATACGGGAAGGCAACACCATTATCGGTCCGGGTCTGGACAACAAGGCCGGCTGCTTTATCGCTCTGGAAGCCTTCAAGGAGCTGAAAGATATCGCATTCGTGGGGACCATCAAGGAAGAATCAGACCAGCAGGGGGCTCTCTCCGCCGTACACAACCTCAAGTACCCGCTGGACCTGGCCGTTATCGTGGATACCACCTACGGCACCGATTTGTTCAACACCGAATCGGTGGTGTGTGGACAGGGGACCGTGATCAGCCTCAAGGACTGTCTGCTTCCTCGCCGGGAAAATGTGGACGAAATAATCTGGCTGGCGCAGGAGGAAGGATTCAAGTTCCAGCGCGAGGTTACCGAATCCGGCGAGAGCGATGCCCGCTCCATCTTCCACCAGCGGGGTGGCATCCCCTACCTGTTCGTGGGAGTCGCGGTGAAATATCCGCACTCGACCTACGAAATGGCCAGCGTCAAGGATATCAAGGAGACCATCAAATTGCTGAAACGGTACATCGCCGCCAAGCATGCCAGCCTGATAAAAGGCAACGAAGCCCTGGCTGAATAATGCCTTCAAGGTGTGGAACAAACCGCTGTCATTTTCCGTTCGTTAAATAAGTGTAACTAACATTTCTGTTATACCGCAGGTAAATAATCGAGAGGAGACGATGAGATGACCGAACGTACACAGGCTGTAACCATGAAAGGCAACCCCCTGACGTTGATAGGACCCGAGATTGCCGTAGGACAGGAAGCCCCCGATTTTACCCTGGTGGACACTGCTCTGGGTGAGGTTACCCGCGACGCCTACTACGGCAAGGTGCTGCTCATCGCCGCGGTGCCCTCCCTGGACACTCCGGTGTGCGACATGGAGATAAGGCGGTTCAACCAGGAGGCCGTGGCTCTCGGTGACAATGTCCACGTGCTGTTTGTGTCCATGGACCTGCCGTTTGCCCAGAAGCGCTTTTGTGCCGCTGCCGGGATAGACCGGGTGATTACCCTATCGGATCACCGTTCAGGAGAGTTCGGCGAAGCGTACGGCGTGCTCATCGAAGGGCTGCGCCTGCTGGCCAGGGCCATATTCATCGTGGATGAGCAGAACACCGTCCACTACGTTCAGTATGTGGGTGAGGTAACCGATGAACCGGATTACCGCAGCGTTCTGGATGCGCTGGCCGAGGTGATTGAACGGGGAGTGGAACGGGGATAACTATTCGGCGGGCTTCATTGTTCCGCCGAAGTAATAGCTGGAGCAGCTGGATTTCTGTACTTCCGGTTTCCTTTTAAGCTTGTTTTTTATGACACTCCGATACTCTCCGTACAGGTAACAAAGGTTGATGATAATCACCGGGAGGGCCAGGAGTATGAATTTGGGATAGATAGCTCCGCTGATGGCGCCGATGATCGCGCCTCGTAAGCCGGCATCGAATATCTGTCCGGTCAGCCATCCGGAGTATCCTACGACACTTGCTCCGATCAAACTTAATATAAATATAGTAGTCATAAAAAGAGTTCTCCTCCTCTCTACCTCTACACCGTGTTATGCGTGGAGCGTAAAAAAGTTTCGGTTGAATGTTGAATGGCAGGAGAAAAAAAGGCTTTTAACTGCGTTGAATGAAGTAAGCAGGCAATAAGTGCTGCACGTTATGGGATAAGGACCAGTGTGTGGAACAACAAAACAACAAAACAAAAAAAATAACAAAAATAAAAAAAAATGCAAAAATATATAAAGTGATAGGGAATTGATGAAAACAGACGTATTTTAACTCTATTTACCATTAATCGCTGTATTCGGCGCTAAGGTTTTTTTCTCTAAGTACCGATACGAATATTAGGAAGATGTACAACTGAACCAAGGAGGGTTTCCCATGGGACTTGAATCCACAGTCGGCGCCTTGAAGATGTCCCAATCCCTCGGTCACTACCCTCTCATGGTCATGATGAAGACTCTGGATCTTCAGAAGCAGTCCGCCCAGGTGGCCGCCGCCATGAATCCCGTGATAGCACAAGCATCCGCCAGCGCCATGCCCGGAGAAGCCGGGTACAACTTCGACTCCTACGCTTGATAAAGCGCCTACGCTTGATAAAGCGCCTATGCTTGATAAAGCGCCTATGCTTGAAAAGCACCTACGCCCTTGATAAAGCGCCTACGCCTTAATCTCCGCTCACCGCGAACTCTTAAGTTTCAACACTTTCAACAGGTATTTTCCCGCTTTTTCCACTATCGACTTCTTGCGGTGGGGGATGACAATCTGCAGCAAACCGCCGGGTAGATCGACAAATATGGTCATGGCGGTGACTTTCATGAATCCCACTTTGGAGAAAGTGATCATCGATACGGCGGGAAAACCGCCAACGGTCAGATCGGTTATGGTCGGCTTCATGCCGATGTGACCCATTTCCTCTGCATAACTATTGGTTGTATAGGACAGCAGATTCCGCCTGTCCTCTTCGGTGGCAATTTCCGGAGGATAGGGGATGGTCTGAAGCATGATAAGACGGTTCTCAAACGAGTGATCGGGCAGAAATTTAGTGTGCCTGCACTCGAATTTATTTAAATCGGTCTGGTTCTGAAAGCAGAACCACCCTTTGGGCAGACGGAAGACAACCGAGCACACCTGGTTAGAGAACTTAAGTGTATCGTAGGTGATGATTTGCTCGAAAGTGGTTTTGAGCGGCACGAAGGCTTCCCGCAGCGGTCTGAAAGCCTCTTTGCCGAATTCCCGTTCACCCATCTCTATCATTCGTTCGGCCCGGTCCAATGCCAGTGAACCTGCGTAGACGTCGAAAAGCTGTTTGAACGTGTCCTCCCGCATTCCCCGCCACATTTCCTGCTCAGTAGGAGTGAGCGTACCTTTCAACGCTTTGATCAGGAATTTGGTGGCGAGTACTCCGTTGTTGGCTTTGTGCAGCGCCGTCCCCATCAGGTAGTTGACCACCGGAGAGTCGGGAAACGCGGTCAGCAGGGGTTTGACGAGGCGGTAGGCCGCCGGGATATCGTCTCCGTCCAGCAGCTCTGCCGCTTGTTGGATGGACGCCTGCTGCTGTTGGGTGAACTCCTGTCCTGCCGCCGGATATGCGGAAGAGACGACAACTGCCGCCAGGAGAAAAACCGTCAGCCCCTTTGAGAAACGGATG
>CAYSPT010000050.1:21200-22736 GCA_964432985.1 uncultured bacterium | reverse complement strand
ATGACCACGTCGTTCTCGATGTCGGGGTGCCGTTTGATTCCCTTTACCGGCCGGCCGTCGTCATCCAGCGGAAAGCTCAAAGCGCCCAGGGTGACTCCCTGGTAGATTTTCACGTTCTCTCCGATGGTAGTGGTTTCTCCGATGACCACACCGGTTCCGTGATCGATAAAGAACCGTTTACCGATACTGGCCCCGGGATGGATATCTATTCCCGTGCGTGCGTGGGCGTACTCGGTCATCACCCGGGGAATGATGGGGACCTCGTCTTCGTACAACACATGGGCTATACGGTAGATGGCGATGGCTTCTATGCAGGGGTAGCTCATGATTATTTCATCGTATGAACGGGCAGCCGGGTCTCCGTCGTAAGCGGCCTGGATATCGGTTACCAGCACTTCGCGGATGACTGACAGCGAATCCATCAGGTGCTGCACCGCTTCCATCGCCTTGAGGCGGCAGTCACAGTTCTCGCATTGATTGGTCAGACAGTTGAACCGGTAGGCCCGCTCGCACTGCTCTATGAGCTTTTCCGCCGCGTGCTTGAGCCGCTTCTGCACGAAGGTCGCCAGTTCGACGCCCTTGACCGGGGCGCTCCCCATGTAACCGGGGAAGAGGACGGTCAGCAGGTTGTCGACCACCAGAATGGTGGCTTTGCAGCCGGCCAGGTTGAACCGTTCGGCGGTGTTGACACCGATGGGATCCTGCATGGTGTCCACCATTTTTTGCACGGCATTATCGAGGTTAATCTCGAATGCTTCCTTAGCGGTCATCGATTTCGCTCCGGTCGGTTACTTCGCTGCTTTACGGGCCCGTTTGGCTTTGCGCAGCTTCTTACGGTGTGAGACCATCAGGTCCTCGAGGGTAGTGGACTGTAATACTTTGACGATAGCTACCTGCGCCCGGTGCCACACGTCCCTGGTGACACAGGTTTCAACCCGGTGGCACATGTCGGGCGTTTCCAGACAGCCCACGGGAACCAGCGCTCCCTGCAAGGCTGTGACGATGTCGTGGACCGTGATTTCCTTGGGCTGCCGGGCAAGCTTGTAACCACCTCTGCGGCCCCGCAGGCTGTACACGAGGCCCGCGTCTCTCAAGGAGGCGATAACGTGCTCCATGTACTTGAGGGATATCTCCTGCTCGGCGGCAATCTCCTTGAGTTGAACGGGACCCTGCCCGAACCGCAGGGCCAGAGAAAGCATAATCCTGGTACCGTATCTGCATTTTGTATTGATTCTCATCGCTGCCACAATAAATCCCTCTACTTTCTATGCCCGGACAATGTCCGTCGGACATTGCCCGCACTTGCTCTATCTACCCATCCTCTGATAAGTGAGTGTAGAAAGAGAAAACTGATCTAACCATGTTACTGAACCATGTCCTACAGATTGTCTAGAAAACATCCGGTAATCTTGGGTATCCCACCCTAATTCTTATGTAAAAATTGTCTATACGTTTAGTAGATATTAAACATTGCCAGCAGTGGTCTGTCAAGGATTTTGAAAAGAAAATTATCTGCACTATGAAAACAGCGGATTT
>CAYSPT010000050.1:19390-21100 GCA_964432985.1 uncultured bacterium | reverse complement strand
CGTCCTCTTCCCGGGTTTGTTCGCCGGTAATCACCCGCAGCATATTGGGGATGGCCAGGTCGCGGCTGCCGGCGCCGTACCCGATATGTTCCACGGTCATACCCGGCTGGGGGCCGAACTCTTCGGCCAGTGTCCGGATTATTGCCGCTCCGGTGGGAGTGGTCAGTTCTACCTCGATTCCCTGGGAGTACACCGGAATCCCCTCGAGCAGGGCCAGGGTGGCTGGTGCCGGCAGGGGGATGGTGCCGTGCTGGCAGGTGGTGAAACCGCGGCCTACATGTATCGGCGAAGCGTATACCGTGTCCAGGCCGAGTTTCTTCATACCGGCAACGGCGCCGACGATGTCCAGTATCGCGTCCAGCGCTCCGACTTCGTGGAAATGCAGATCTTCCACAGTACAGTTGTGGATGTCCGCTTCGACCTGGGCCAATTGGCGGAAAACGGTAATGACGGTCTTCTTGACGTCCATATCAAGATGGCTGACGCTGATGATCCGTTCGATATCGGAAAGGTGCCGTTCCGGCTGCGCTTCCAGCACCTCGATAGTCACCAGTATCCCGGAAAGACCTTTACGTGAAACTACTTCGGCCCTGACCCGGTACCCGTACAGGTTGAGTTTGGTAAATTCTTCGTGCAGGTCCTCCAGTGTCAAACCGGCATCCAGCAGCGCCCCCAAAATCATGTTGCCGCTGATTCCCGAAAAGCAATCGAAGTAGGCTATTTTCATGGCTGGTCTTCCCCCAGTCTGTTGATAATGGCAGCCAGGTACCCGGCGCCGAATCCGTTGTCGATGTTCACCACAGCGATTCCCGGAGCACAGCTGTTGAGCATGGTGAGCAGGGCGGATATGCCGCCGAAGCTGGCGCCGTATCCAACGCTGGTGGGAACGGCGATGACCGGTTTGTCAACCAGCCCCCCTACGATACTGGCCAGGGCGCCTTCCATCCCGGCCACCACCACGATGACACGGGCGGCAAAAAGCTGGTTCTTATTATCCAGGAGCCGGTGAATGCCGGCTACTCCGATGTCGAAAAGCCGTCGTACGGAACCGCCCATGGTTGCGGCGGTCACCGCCGCCTCCTCGGCTACCGGGATGTCGGCGGTCCCGGCGCTGAGGACCAGGATCTCACCGGTGGCGGTTGTAACCGGTGGTTTACCCACCACCACCATCCGGGCCGCCTGGTGATAAACGGCTTCCGGGCAGACATTCTTGATAGCCCGGTAGACCTCTTCTGTGGCCCGTGAGGCCAGGATCACACCGTTGTGGGCGGCCATCTTCTCAATGATACCGGTGATTTGTTCCAGTGTTTTGCCCTGGCAAAAAACTACTTCGGGAAATCCTTTTCGTATTCCCCGGTGATGGTCGAGTTTCGCGAAGCCAAGATCTTCATAGGGAAGTGTTCTGAGAGTTGAGAGCGCCTCCGGTACGGTGGTGAGACCGTCCCTGACGGATGCAAGCAGTGCGGCGAGCTTTTCCTTGTCCACGGCTTTGCCCCTTTCAGCCGTGACGGCATGAACGGAGATGACGTATCTGGATATTCCATCGCGGGATATTCCATTGCATCAGGAAGAAATCCCTTCAAATGAAAAAGGAGGGAACGACGCCGTCCCCTCCCTGAAGGTTCATTAATCTATTTCCTGGATATCCTTGTTGTTGTTCATAACGTGCATGATCCCTCCCTGCGCAAGTGGACAACAGTGTATGTATAC
>CAYSPT010000050.1:17787-19290 GCA_964432985.1 uncultured bacterium | reverse complement strand
AGGCTGCCGGTGCGGTATCCCTGCAGATCCAGGGTGACGTAGGTGTAACCAAGGGATTTGAACTTCTCGACGACTGCCCGGGCCGTGTCCGGTTCTGCCAGGGACGGCATCTGCCGGGGTTCCACCTCGATACGGGCCGTGTCTCCGTGGTCGCGCACCCTGAGCTGCACCAGGCCAAGGCCGCGCAGGAATGCTTCGGCCTGCTCCACTTTCTGAAGCTTTTCCACCGTGATGCGGCTCCCGTAGGGAAAGCGCGAAGATAGGCAGGCCATGGCCGGCTTGTTCCAGCTGGGAAGGTTCATGGTACGGGACAGGTGCCGGATGTCCTCCTTGGTGAGCCCCGCTTCCTTTAGCGGGCTTTGCACCCCCAGCTCCTCCGCAGCCTGTGAACCGGGGCGGTAATCGTTCAGGTCGTCGTGGTTCGATCCATCGGCCACCCACGCAAGTCCGTGGTCCCGGGCGATTGCCTGGAGGGTGGAGAACAGCTCTTTTTTACAGTAGTAACAGCGGTTGGGCGGATTTTCAGCGAAGTTCTCCACGGAAAGCTCCGAGGTTTCTATCTCCTGGTAGGCGCCGCCGATCAAGCCGGCAAAAGCGCGGGCGTCCTTGAGCTCCCCTTCGGTATACAGCTCGGAACGGGCGGTCACCGCAAGTGCTCGATCACCGAGAACATCGTGGGCGACTGCGAACAGAAAGGTGCTGTCCACCCCTCCGGAGTAAGCCACCAGCACACTGCCCAGGTCCGCCAGTATCCGCTTGAGTACTTTCAGTTTCCCCAATAGGGTCAGGTCTTGCTTTTTAGCGTTTATATCCACCCATTCCTCCACCTTTCTTTCTACGCTTCCTGCTTGAGGGTGGAAGTTAAGGTCTTGCTTTTTAGCGTTTTTCACCTTCGTTATCACCTGCCTGGTCATCTATAACACCGAGCGGTACCGTTGAGGTTCCACCGGAGCCCCAAGTCTAGAAGGTTCCCGCTTCGATGTCAACCGGGGGCTTCTTCTTGTTTATAACCACTACGCCCATACTAATGGGGTCAGGTCTTGGAATTGGGCGTTTTTCACTTACAAGGAGTAGTGATTTGTTATTTCTGACAGCAATGCTGTTGAAGTGTTGATGTATCGTGCGTTGTCCGCTGTAATATTCAGGTATGGATTATTCTTAATCCGATACGGAAATACGATATCTTCCGGAAAGGTGCGATACGACAATGTTCACACGAGGCATTAGAGGGTTGATCCTGGCGCATTTCCTTCTCACTCTTGGGGGACTGCTGATTCATCTGAAAATCCACCCGGTGGCCAGGGAAGCGGAGAACTGGATCCCGGTCATAGTCGGGATTGTCAATCTCATATGCCTGCCGCTGCTATTCAACTTCAAGGAGACGGTGGGATGGGCTTACCTGCTGAATCTTCTGACGGTAGTGGTAGGTGTGGCCACCATGACGCATTACTCTATCGAGCACTGGCATGGGGCGGTTACGATCAAGGCGGTTCTGTTTCAATC
>CAYSPT010000050.1:6523-17687 GCA_964432985.1 uncultured bacterium | reverse complement strand
CAGGAACTCACCCCTCCGTCAACTCATTTATCTTGTGCTTCAAGCGTAGCAACGCTGCTATCCTGCTGTGGATCGTTTCGCCCGGCTTTAAAAAAAGTAATAATCGAGAGGGCTATGCAGAGCATACCCGTAACGGTCAGGACCGAAGGCGACTCACCGGGGATGAGGAGCCAGCTGAGGAAGGCGCCGTTTATGGGGATGATGAACAGCCACACGTTGAGGTCGGATACCTTTACCTTCCTTATTTTCAGCAGAAAATACCAGATGGATATTGCCACCGCCGACACGCATGCCAGCCAGCCCAGGGCCAGGAAGAAGGCCGCCGGCGGGTGAGCAGACGGAACGCCTTCCAGCGGCAGCGAGAGAAGCAGCAAGGTTACTCCGCCCAGAAAAATCTGAGAGGCGTTGAGCGCCAGCGGCGGGATGGCCAGACGGTCCCGGGCCACAATGATGTACCCCAGGGCCGCTGAAAAACTGCTTACCAGCAGCAGGGAGATCCCGCCCAGTTCCCGCAGCCCGGTAGCGTGCCAGGGCTGTCGTGAGAGGCTGATTATTGCTACTCCGATAATCCCGACGAAGAGGCTGACAACTTTTACGGTATTCAGTCTCTCCTTAGGCATCATGAAGTGGGCCGTCACCGCGGTGATGAGCGGAGCCGAACCGATGACGATGGCCGCCAGGGCCCCCGGTACCAGGGTCATTCCGGCGTAAAACAGACCGTAGTGAAGTGATGTCTGAAACACGCTCAGCACCAGTACCGCCTTCAGGTTTCCGCCGATGGTGCGCAGCCATGTTTTCGGGTTCCCGCAAAACGGTGCGATCAACAGCCCGGCCAGGGTGAACCGGGCTCCGGCAAACGTGATGGGACCGGCGAAGCGCAGCCCGTATTTGATGGCCACGAAAGCGGTGGACCATAAAAGGCAGGCCAGGATCGCCAGGACGGTATTCGAGCGATTGGTACCCATCATCATTGCTTTCTGAAGAGGAGTTTATCAAAGATATTCAAAATACTGGATTTCCATGCAGCCCTTGAATTCATCTGAATGGAAAACCGGAAGGTAAACGATGTGCTTTACCCGGTCATCCTGTGGCTGCACCACGATTTTTGATTTCAAATCTCCGCTTTTGAACCCGTCATATATTTCCCGTATCACCTGGCAGGAGTGATCGTTGTGGCAGTCGAACAGGCTCGTTCCCACGATGTCTCTCCCACCGAACCGCCGGTAGTTGTCCACTCCGATATCGTTCACATACCGGATGATATAGTTTTCGTCCGCGAGCACGATTACCGCCGAAACGCCGTCGAATAACGCGCCATACATTTGCTGGCTCATAGATGCACCTTCTCATGCACAGATTAAAATGTGATTATATCAGATTCTACCTTTATGAACTGGCATAAAGCTATCCGATGCCCCGGTGTGCATCCTGGATCAGTTACTGAGAAAGGGACCTATATGTTCAACTGGAGGTTGTTTCGAATTTTGAAACAACCTGTGAATGGACACCCATGACCGGGACCGAATTGATCTCTAGTCTGAGCCGGGACATATGATGAACCGTGATATACTTTGAGCTGATGATACCTTACCGCTTGCGATCGTTTTTTCAGGTTTTGCTCGTCATGCTGACCGTGGCCCTGGTGCTGGGGGTGGTCGCGGCGGCCTACCGGCAGCTGCCCGGCGACCTGGCGGCGCTGACACCGCTTCAAGCCCATGTCCGGGCCGCCGGCAAGGCCTGTGGCCTGGTAGCCCTGCTGCTGCTCTTTTTCCAGTTTTTCATCGCCGCCCGGCTTGCGTTTCTCGACCGGGTGTTCGCCCTGGACCGGCTGCTTAGCTGGCACCGCCGTCTGGGCGCCGCGGCCGGTGTACTGGCGGCGCTGCATCCCATGCTTCTCTATGCGCTTGATACCTACAATCTCGGCGCGCTTCAGTGGTACCTGTGGCCAGAACTGGCCGGCGCCGCTTCGCTGACGCTGCTGGCAGCGGTCATCTGCACCAGCCTCTGGCGGGCGTTTCTGGAGCTTTCGTTTGAAGCCTGGCGGCGAATCCACCTCCTGCTGGCGTTTCCGGCCACGGTTCTGGCAGCGGTGCACGGTTTCCGGCTCGGCAGCGACATGGCCGGCGGATGGTTCTACTGGTTCTGGATGGTTCTGTCGTGTGCTTACGGTGCTTTATTCATCTGGACCCAGATTATCGGTCCTCTGCTTAAAAAAGGGGACCATTTTACGGTGGTGGCTGTAAAGCGGGAGAACTACAATACGTGGACTATTCACCTGAAACCGCCCGGGTCAAAACAGTTCAGCTACCTGCCCGGCCAGTTTGTTTTTCTCACCCCGTATGGAAAGAATTTGCCGCCTCAGGAGCATCCGTTTTCCCTGTCGTCAGCCCCCACTCCGGCCGCTGGGGGAAACATCACCGTTACCGTCAAGGAAAGCGGCGATTATACAAAGATAATTGGCCGGTTGTCTCCGGGGGACCAAGCCCGTGTCGACGGCCCGTACGGGCACTTCAGTTATTGCCTGTTCGAACGAGAACCTCTCCTGTTCATTGCCGGTGGTGTCGGTATAACACCCATGATAAGTATGCTGAGAAACATGGACGGTACCGGGGATAAACGGCCGGTAACCCTGCTGTGGGGAAACAGGGAAAAGCGCGACATGTTCTTAAGCGGTGAACTAGGCGCTTTGCAGGAGAAACTTCCCGGGGTGAAGGTGCATCACGTCCTTTCCGGGCCGGAAGAGGACGGTGAAACCCACCGGATTACTAATGGCCGGAAAACGAGCGGCCTTATAACAGGCAGCCGTTTAACCTGGCTTCTTCTGGAGAGATTACTGTCCGAGCAGGATCGCTCCGCCCGGGTGTTTCTCTGTGGCCCGCCGCCGATGATGGCTGGCGTATTCAGAACTCTGTGTGGACTTGGTTTTCCACGCCGTCGTATCCACATCGAAAGGTTTTCCTTTTAACCGGGTTTACCCTGGGCTGCCACACTTGCTTGACATGGTGGTATTGTTTGTCTACTATTTGAATCAGTAAAATGGTAAAAGCACTATCTCTTGCTATTGCTATAAAACATAATGGAGATGATGAAACAACTATGGGTAGCGGTCACGATTTTATGGTGAAAACGAAATATCACAACATGGGGCAGTCGGACCAGATGCTGGGCACGCCTCCGCCACCCGTCGAGGAACCTGCAGCCAATACCGGTTCCGTGATCGATCTGCCGTCTATAACGGAGATTCACGCTGATGAAATCGGTTTGCTCAAGGCGATCGACCAGCGGCGAAGCGTACGTGATTATAAACGGACACCGCTAAAGCTTGACGAGCTTTCGTTATTGCTGTGGTGCACCCAGGGCGTCCGGGAAACATTTCCCGGAGCGACGCTCAGGACGGTCCCTTCCGCAGGAGCCCGGCACGCTTTTGAGACCTATCTTCTTATCAACAACGTGGAAGGGCTGCAGCCCGGACTGTACCGGTTCCTGGCCGTGGAACATCAGCTGGTTTTGCTCTCCAGCAGTGAGCACCTGGCTGCCAGGATTACGGAAGGCTGCTTCGGTCAGGGATTCATACTTACCAGTGCCGCAACGTTCATCTGGACGGCGGTGCCGTACCGGATGTGCTGGAGGTATGGCCAGCGCGGCTACCGGTACCTCCACCTGGATGCCGGCCATGCCTGTCAGAACCTGTACCTGGCCGCCCAGGCGGTGAACTGCGGGGTCTGCGCCATCGCGGCATTCGATGACGACAGCCTCAACCGGACACTCGACGTGGACGGTGAAGAGCAGTTTGCCATCTATGTTGCCACGGTGGGCAAAGTGGTGTGAAAGGGAGTACTATGAGTTTTTCTAAATTGTTCAAAAAGGCCAAACCGCCCCTGGCGGTTGAACCACCTGAGGTGGTTAAGCCGCTTTTAGCGGTGGTGCATCTCAAGGCGCTGCCCGGTTCTCCCCGTTATGGGGGAACCGTCGGTATGCGGGTGGACGAGGTGTACCGTCTCGCCCTGGAAGAGGCGGTGGTTTACCAGGGGTGCGGCGCGGATGGTCTGATCGTGGAAAATTTCGGTGATGCCCCGTTCTACCCGGGCCGGGTCCCGGCAGAAACGGTGGCGGCCATGTCAGCCATAACCAGGGACATCGTCCAGACAGTGGACATCCCCGTGGGAGTCAACGTACTGAGAAACGATGCCGAATCGGCCCTGGCCATCGCCGCCGCCACCGGCGCTCATTTTATCCGGGTCAACATGCTCATGGGAGCCCACGTGGCCGACCAGGGGCTTATCCAGGGAGTGGCTCACCGGGCTCTCAGGCTGCGCCGGGCTTTGCAGTCGGAGGTCTTGATCATGGCCGATATCCAGGTGAAGCACGCCACCTCACTGGGGGGCTGGAGCCTGGAGCAGGAAGTGCAGGATGCCGCGGAACGCGGTCTGGCCGATGCCCTGATAATTTCGGGGACCCGTACCGGTGCAGCCGCGCAGGAGAGTGACATCGCCGCCGCGAAAAGCTGCACGGATCTTCCGGTCCTGGTGGGAAGTGGAGTCACCGAGGCCAACCTGGAAACCTATCACCGCAGTACCGACGGCTTTATCGTGGGGAGCTGCTTTAAAATCGACGGTCACGCTGACAACCCGGTGGAAGAGAAGCGCGTCTGGCGGTTTGTCGAGACGCTCAACGCTCTCAGAAAACAGTGAGAGCGCCTGAGCTGCACACGTAGAAAGGACGAGTATGATCGGAAATCAAGGCTCGACGCCCTCGAAGAAGTTTTTCCGCAGGGAACGTCCGCCGCTTCAGATCATCGGGTACCGGATATTGTTTGCCGTGGTGCTGCTGCTGGTGGTCTCGGCCGTCTTCTGGGTAGTTGAAAAGGACCACATCAAGGACTGCAACACCGACGGTAACTTTTCATATGTCGACGCTCTCTACTTCACCGTGGTGACCGTGACCACCGTGGGATACGGCGACATCGTACCGGTTACCGAAGGGGCCCGGATGTTCGACACGCTGATTATCACCCCGGTGAGGATTCTGGTATGGGTCCTTTTTATCGGGACCGCGTACCAGTTCGTTATCCAGAAATACTGGGAGGAGTACAGAATGACTCATGCCTTCAAGAAGATGCAGGGACACGTGATTGTGGCCGGTTACGCAAATACCGGTACCGCCGCTGTCAGGGAGCTGATCGCCAACGGCTACGGCCAACACAATCTGGTGGTGGTCGACGATGACGAACAGCGGATCAAGGAGGCTGCCGACCTGGGAGTCAACGGTCTGCTGGGCAATCCCACCCGGGAAGAAAACCTGCTCCTGGCCGGAGTGGACCGGGCCGGCGTCCTGATCGTTGCTACCCCGCAGGATGACACCAACGTACTCATTGCTCTCACCGCCAGGGACCTCAATCCGAAGGTGAAAATAGTGTCCCGGGTAAGCCAGGAAGAAAACATCAAGCTGCTCAAACGGGCCGGTGCCGACGTGCTCATATCACCGTCACTCACCGGCGGCAACCTGATGGCCATGGCGGTCTCCAACGCCAACAGCGTCGAGATGGTGAGCGACCTGTTGACCACCACCCGGGGCGCCACCCTGCGCCAGCGTAAGATAGAACCGGAAGAGGCGGGGAAAGCCCCTAAAAATCTCGAAAACATGGTAGTCATCGGCGTGGTCCGGGACGGCCGTAACGTGGGGCCGCAGGCGCTGGACGGCATGGTCCTGGAAGACGGCGACGAAATCGTCTATCTTGGATAAGTGAGTGTAGAAAGGGGTCTCTAGAATGTCTTTCGATGTTGATATAGCCAGTAGGACATGGTTCAGTAACCTGGGCTCCTTCTTCCCGCCCTCTGATAAGTAGGTGTAGAAAGTAAGGTGAACATTATCATGACTAATCATGTTCCTGACAGGAATGAAGCGTTGGCGCTTCTCAAGGAATTCAACAAAAGCGACAGCCTGATCAAGCACGCGCTCTCGGTAGAGGGCGTCATGCGGTACATTGCCGCCAAGTACGATGAAGATGTAGAAAAATGGGGTGTCATTGGTCTGGTGCACGACCTGGATTACGAGCAGTACGCGGAGCGGCACTGCCAGCAGACTGAACGGATACTCAGGGAGCGGAACTGGCCCGAGGATTACATCCGGGCGGTGCTCTCCCACGCCTGGGGTATGTTTACTGACATTGAGCCTCAGCACCGGATGGAAAAGGTGCTCTACGCCATCGACGAGCTCACCGGGCTGGTGGCTGCCGCCGCCCTGGTGCGCCCTTCCAAAAGTGTCCTGGATATGAAGCCCAAATCGGTTAAAAAGAAGTGGAAAGACAAGCGCTTCGCCGCCGGGGTCAACCGCGAAGTTATCGACAAAGGAGCGGAGTTGCTGGGAGTGGAACGCGGAGAGTTGATTCAGGATGTGATAATGGGGATGCGAGAGGTAGCCGAGGATATCGGTTTAGCAGGTGAGTTGGCGAAAGAAGCGTAAAAGAGGCTACCCAAACGGATATCGGTTTAGCAGGTGAGTTGGCGAAAGAAGCCTGAGCAGGGAGGATAGAAAGTAAGGAGTCCTGTGTGCCAGACATGATGAAGGCCGGCGTTACATTTCTCAAACTGGCTCTGTTAGCGTGTATTCTCCTCATTGTTCCGGCCGCCGGCGCTGAAAGAATCCTCCCCACCTTTTGTGAAAAAGTCGAACTGGACGGTGACCTCATCTCACGGGGGGGTATCCTCAGCAAGAACAAGCTTCCCAAAATCAGGGAATTCGCCATTAAGAACCAGGACCTGTACAAGCGTTTCATGAAACGCTACCGGGGCTCTCTTCCCACCATCGTCGTCATTCCGCCGCTTGTGCAGGACGACATGACGTTTTTCGAAATGACGCAAAGCGATGTGCCCGACTTCAACGCCATCCGCACCACCGCCCGAGCGATGCTGGCCTTCGGTGATTACCAGTTTCATCTCGGCCTGCCCGAACAGGCGGCTTCCGTCTACCTGAACGTGTTGAAGTTAGGTTTGGACGTCGGTCACGGTTTCGGGACGCTGAAGTTTCTCATTACCCACATGATATCCATTGCAATTCAAAAACGGGCCCTGGAGCGCCTGGCGGACCTTTTCGCCACGGGAGGGCTGAGCGCTGCCAAGGAGCGGGCCCTGTTGAAGAAGGTCGATGCCCTGTTCGAGGAGCGGGTTCCGGTGGCCGAAGCGTTTCTGGCCGAGCGGAAATTCCTGGAGAGCTTCGATTTCAAGAAACATTTCAGCCTGAAAGCCTTTATGATGGTCAGCGATGAGGAGTCCCAGCAGAAAGAGATGAAGCAGGGCGTGCTCGATAAGATTCTTCTTTTCTTTTTTGGCTCCCGGGCTACCCGTCATTTAAGAGAGATAATCGAAACATATTATGGCGAGGTGGAAAAAGGGCTGGGAAAAAGTTTTCTGAAAAGCCAGCCTCACTTAAACAAATCAACCATCTATATACAGCAGCTCAACAGGGACGTGGAAAGGGGCAGTAAAATTCTTTCCCCGGCCAGGTACATGGCCCTGGTGCTGGCGGTGATTGCTATTCCCAACGCTACCCGGGCCTATGGCCAGGAGGTGGCTGTCTTTTCCCTGCGCGACGGGCTGAAAATCATCCACCTGCTCAACGAGTACCGGCACCAGCGGGGAAGCTATCCGGGTATCCTGTCTCCTTTGGCCGGTATGGCATCAGCAAGCGGTCCGGAGAAAGGTTCGGATATCCTGGTCGATCCCTTCTCCGGCAAAAACTACAGGTACCGCAAAGCAGGCAATGCGTTTATACTGTACAGCACCGGATTTGACGAGCGGGACGACAACGGCGATATAAGCTCGGATCTGGTAATCCATAACGGAATAGATGAGAATCAACTCTCTCATTAAACAAGTTGTCGTAGCTGACATTTTTAAAATAAGCAGGTTAGAAGGTGAGGTGGCCGAGCAATGCCATCGAAAAAAGGGCGTACGAGCGGCACAAAAAAAACACCGTTTTCCCTGAAAAAAGTGGTTTTGTTCAACAGCGGGGTAGGGTATTTCCAGCGGGAGGGCCGGGTGTCGGGCAGCGGGGAGGTAACACTGCGGTTCAGGACCTCCCAGGTGGACGATGTGCTCAAATCGCTCTCGCTTCTGGACCTGGACGGCGGCCGGGTATCGGTGGTTTCGTTCGCCGGCAACGAGCCGATCAGCCGGATACTGTCGAGCTTTTCGGTTGACCTGGGTAACAATCCGCCCCTGGCTGGTATCTGCGAGCAGCTTCGTGGTTCCGAGGTTACGGTAACCGTTGGCACCGACCAGTTCCAGGGAGTCATCATGGGTGTGGAGACACGCGACCACGTGGTTGAAAAAGAGCGGCTACCGGTATCGTATCTTCACCTGCTCACCGATTCTGAGGGAATAATGAGCTTTCCCATGGAGAAGCTGGATTCATTGAAGCTGATGGATGACCGGCTTGCCGCCGAGGTCAGCAAAGCCCTGGAGGCCATCGCCGATAACTCCCGCAAGGATGACCGGCCGGTAACCATCAATTTCTGCGGAAAAGGGAAGCGCCGCCTGGTGGCGGGATATGTTCTGGAAACACCTGTCTGGAAAACCAGTTACCGCCTGGTGCTCGACGCGGAAGACAAGCCGTTTCTGCAAGGCTGGGCCATCGTGGAGAACACCCAGGACGAAGACTGGGAGGACATCAAGCTTTCGCTTGTTTCGGGTCTCCCTATCTCGTTTGTCCAGGACCTCTACAACCCCCTCTATCTCGACCGTCCGCGGTACGAGCCGCCTCTGAGGCCGGGGGTAGGGCCCAGGAGTTACGAAGGCGCCGTGCGGGATATGAGAAAACCTGATGAGATCGCCATGTTGAAAGCCAGAAAACCATCCGCTCCGAAACGTATGAGACAATTGCGCGAAGCCACCATCGCCGCGCCACCGCCCATGGAGTTCATGGACGAAAGCGAAACGGTCGCAATGGACGGCCTCGAAGCGCCGCGTCAGTCTGCCGGGGTGGAGGCTTGCGTGCAGGCGGCATCAGTTGGTGAGTTGTTCGAGTATGCCATCGAGGATACGGTGAGCATCAAGCGTCGCTGTTCCGCCATGATTCCCATCGTCAACCTGGTGATGGAAGGCAAGAAGGTGTCTATTTACAACGAAGAGGTCAGGCGGGAAAACCCCTTAAACGGCGTGCTGCTTCGCAATACCTGCGGGCTGCACCTGGAATCCGGTCCGGTGACCGTGTTCGACTCCGGCAGCTACGGCGGGGATGCGCTTCTGGGATACACCAGTCCCGGCGAAAGAAAGCTGCTTTCATACGCCGTTGATCTGACGTGCCTGGTCGATCCCGGTCCTGAATCGAGCACGGAGCGAATCCAGATGATCAAAATCGTAAACGGTACCCTTGAGACCGTCAATAAGGCCAGGTCCACCAAGGTGTATACCCTGAACAACAAGTCGGATAAGGAAAAAACTCTCATCCTTGAGTACCCGGTCCGTCATGGCTGGGAGCTCAAAGCGCCCAAAGATGCCGATCAACCCGGAACACTGGAAGAGAGGACCGACCGGTACTACCGGTTCCGCATCCCGTTGGAGGCTCATCAGACGGTGGACTTCACCGTGGCTGAAGAAAACGTCTATCCCAGCGTGTTATACCTCACGGACCAGTCGTTGTATCAACTTGAGTTCTTCATCCGCCACAAGCGCGCCAGCGATAAACTCAAAAAGACGCTCAAGCAGGTGGCGGAGTACCGCAAAAACCAGGAAGCGGTTCAGCGGGAGATCGAGGTGTTGGAAGAACGAGAAAGCTCCATCACCGACGACCAGGAGCGGATACGAGAGAACATGACAGCGGTTGACACCGGATCTAAATTGTACAAGCGCTACATGGACACCCTGTACAAGCAGGAAGACGAGCTGGAAAAGACCCGCTCCGAGGCCGAAAAGAAGCAGTCGCAGCTCGAGCAGAAACGCAGGGAGTTGGAGGATTTTCTGGCCGGTCTCAGCGTGGAGTAAATTCGGTGTAAGAAACGTAAGATAGCAAAAACAATCGCTTTTTCAGAGTAAAGGGAGCAAATGCTGGTGGTACGAACTTACCTGATACATGTGACGGTCGGAATACTGGTTGCCCTGCTCTTGTTGCCGGTTTCAGCAAGCGGCAGCGAGGGGCGTCCCGACGATCCTTTCAAAGAAACAATCGACCGGGTTCGCGCATTGGTCCGTTCCGACAATGTCGACGAAGCGGCATC
This sequence comes from uncultured bacterium, assembly GCA_964432985.1. Classification (GTDB taxonomy): domain Bacteria; phylum Muiribacteriota; class CAYSPT01; order CAYSPT01; family CAYSPT01; genus CAYSPT01. The sequence continues at coordinate 7,474 of CAYSPT010000050.1, read as the reverse complement.
TTTAATAGAGGCTTCGGCCGTTGATCGGCAGGCGGTATGTGATGCGGTTAACACCGCCGCTTTAAAGCTGCTTATCACTGGTAACGAGAATCTGGCTCTGGACTATGTTCGCCTGGTTATCCGTTTCTATCCCGGTCGAGCCGCTTACCTGGGGACTCTGTCCACGGTGCTTGAGGCCCGCGGTGAATTGGATGACGCCCGCCGTGCTGCCCGTCGGGCTTTGTGGGCCGACGGCTCATTTCACTCTGCTTTCCTCTTCATCGCCCGGCTTCTAAAAGACAGCCGGGATTTCCGACGGGCCTGGTGGTTCTACCGGCAGGCCATCCGTTGTGGCTTGGAAGATGCGGTTGCAGAAGCCGCCGCCCGGGAAGCAGAGGAGCTTCAGAAGATCATCAGGCGTTCCGACGAACTGGTGAACGAAGGCAGGGACGCCCGGATGAAGGGTGGCCTGGATGAAGCTCTCTCCTTGCTGCAGCAAGCGCTCATAGTGGACCCTTCAAACGGGACTGCCTGCTATGAGCTGGCGTCGTTCTGGTCTGAAAACGATGCCGGCGACGAGCGTTCCCGGCACCTGTACCAGATAGGGCTTCATTACGATCCCACCAACGCCGTTTTGTACACCGCATTGGCCTTCCTCGAAGACCAGGCAGGCCGCCTGGCGGAAAGTGAGCGGTACACCTCGATGGCGGAAACGGCCGCTGCGGTTACCAGGATGCTTCAGCACTGGAAAAGCAGCCAGTCTGATGTGCAGGAACTGGTCCGTCTGGGGCAGTCTCTGGTGGAGTTGAACGATTATGACCGGGCGTTGTGGGTGTTTGAGGACACCGTCGCCGCCGGTTGCAAGCTGCCGGCGGTGTGGGACTGGATAGAAAACCTGAGGCGCTCACAGTACTGCGTACCGGTGGAAGCGGTTCCGGAACTGGCAAATCCGTCCAATGAGACGGATGAACC
>CAYSPT010000050.1:0-6423 GCA_964432985.1 uncultured bacterium | reverse complement strand
TTCTCCATTCTCTGCAGACATCTCTTCCCCATTTGTCACCGTCGGCTCTAGCGCAGTACAATGAGCATAATGTAAAGGAGGGCTTGATGATGATGAAAAAAGTGTTGGCCGGACTGCTGCTGGTGGCGTTTCTGACCGGTGCGGCTTGTGCCGGTGAAGCCGGGTTTCCTCTCAAGAAAGTGGTGCTGTTCAACAGCGGGGTGGGGTATTTCCAGCGCGAGGGATCGGTGACGGGAGACGGCGAGATTAAGCTCCGGTTTCAGACCGACCAGATCAACGACGTGCTCAAGTCGCTGTCGCTGGTAGACCTGGATGGCGGTCAGGTCTCAGTAGTTTCTTTCGCATCGAAAGAACCCCTTTCCCGCATACTGAAAAGCTTCTCGGTCAACCTGGGCGGCAACCCGGCTATGCTCGAGGTGTGCCGTCAGCTCAGGGGCACCCCGGTGGTGGTCACGGTGGGGACCGACACCTACAAGGGAGTTATCCTGGGCGTTGAGACCAGGGACCATTTCGCCGATGATGAGAAGATTTCGGTCCCCTACCTGAATATCTTCACCGAGGACCAGGGGGTACGCTCCTTTTCAATGACCGATTTGTCGGGGCTGCTGTTCACCGATCCCGATATAGAGCGGGAAATCCAGGAGGCGCTGAAAGCCATCTCCGACAGCCGCCGGCAGGATGATAAGACCGTGGTGGTCCGCTACAGCGGTACGGACGAGCACCGGCTGGTGGCCGGCTACGTGCTGGAGACCCCGGTGTGGAAAACGAGCTATCGTCTCACCCTGGCAGACGGTGAGAAACCCTTCATGCAGGGCTGGGCTATCATCGAGAACACCCAGGACGAGGACTGGGAAGACGTGTCTCTTTCGCTCGTTTCCGGGATGCCCATATCTTTCGTGCAGGAGCTGTACAGTGCTCTTTACATCAAGCGGCCGCTCTACGAACCACCCCGTCGCACCGGTGTAGCTCCCCGGGAGTACGAGGGAGCGGTGGAACGCAAGAAACGCGCCGCTCCGAGAGCGTCTCTGGGCCGGGAGCGGAAAGAAATGGCTTTCGCTTCGAAGTCAATGCAGTTTGCCGACATGGAGCTGGCCGAAGAGGCGAGGGCTCCTTCAGCGGTACCGCGCCGTGACGCCGGCGTGCAGTCCCAGGCGCAGGCCAAGGCGGTAGGCGAGTTGTTCGAGTACGCCATCAAGGAACCGGTTACCATAAAACGGCGCCGTTCGGCCATGATACCCATCGTCAACCAGCTCATCGAGGGAGAAAAAGTCTCGATCTACAACGAATCGGTGCGCAAAGAAAACCCGCTCAACGGAGTGTTTCTTAACAACACAACCGGGCTTCACCTGGAGGCTGGCCCGGTGACTGTGTTTGACGGAGGCAGTTACGCCGGTGATGCGCTGCTGGGCAACATGCAGCCCGGGGAAAAGAAGCTGCTTTCCTACGCCGTGGATCTGGGGTGCGTGGTGGATCCTAAATCCCGCTCCACCCAGGAGTCGCTTCTTTCAGTCAAGCTGATAAAGGGGATATTGACCACGGAAAACAAGTCTGTTTCCCGCAAGGTGTACGTGGTGAGAAACAAGGCAAAGAAGGCCAAAATCCTGGTTATTGAGCACCCGATCCGCGGGGGCTGGAAGCTGGTGTTACCGAAAGATCCCGAAGAGAAAACCGCCAAGTTCTACCGGTTCCGCCTCCCGGTTAAGGCTGATGAGAACGTGAATTACACCGTCCAGGAAGAGCACATCTTCAACAAGACCTTTTACCTGACCGATCAGCCCATCTCCCGGATCGAGTACTTCCTCAGGCACAACATAACCAGCCGGAACGTGGCCCGGGCGTTGAGCAAGGTGATCGACATCCGTAAGGGTTTGGATGATGTCCAGCGCAAGATAGCCGAGCTGGAGCGCAAGGAGCGGAACATTGCCAGCGACCAGGACCGGATTCGCCGCAACATGGCTTCCGTGGACCGCAACTCCAAGCTGTACAAACGCTACATGCAAAACCTGTACGACCAGGAGGATGACCTGGCCAGAATCAGGGGTGAGATCGAAGAGCTGCGCGGATCATTAGAGAAGAAAAAGAAGGTACTATCTACGTATTTGGAGGATTTGACTATACTGTAATTTACTGATGGGTCCCCCGTAAATTAATCCTTGTCAAAAACTCGGGGGGAGGTATATAATAAGTATAAATTAAGACGGTAGTCCTTGAAGGTTTCCTTACCCCCCCGAGGAACTTCGATGTGGGCCTGCCGTCTTAGTTTTTGTAGCTTTGTACTTTTTTCTGCCCTGGTAACGACTACCATAAAACGCCCGAGGGTAAAGTAGGTAAAGGCTCTTAGGTAATAAAACGTTTACTGGATGCCGAACTCCTGGAACTTTTTAATGTATCGCTTGCTCTTGATGTCGGGTACCCAGATGTCGATGAGCCGTTTGTGGTATCGGGCATAGACTTTTTTCTTCCAGGTGGTTTTCTTGTCGTAGGCGGCGTTGCCCTTCATCCCCCAGTATTCAACATAGACATCGTAATCAGGCAGGTAGAAGTCCGGCCGGATGGCCGCCGGTTGGAAGAATGAAAATCGGGTAGATTTATCGTAGATAAAACGTATCTTGTGTTCGTGAAAGAAATCGGCCAGCACCTCTTCACCGTACGACTGCACCAGTACACCGCTTTTGGTCGAGCGGTTGACTCCTTTCGTAAGCGAGTCCTTAAACTTGAGGTTTTTCAAAACGGTGGATATAATCCCGTACAGGATGAGCCCGACCAGGGCGGCAACCAGAGCGAACGAGGCAATGCTTGAATCCACGGTTTTCGCTCCTTCCGTTAAAACTCAATCGGATAACAGCTTGACCTTATATGACCGTGTTTACATTCATTCTAGCGCTTCGGAAACTATTCGTCAACCGTTGCTCCACCTTTCTAATCTCACTTGTCAGAGGGCGGTAACACCAGCACGGAACGATAACAGATAGTGGTGTGGGCGTAGCGGTTACGAACGAGAAGAATCCCATGAAGACTGCCGGTGTCTTGTTCCTATCAAGCCTCTAAGATATAATTCTGAAGTATGAAAGTGCAAAACACCATACAGGCTTATAAGCGAAGCGTTTCGTATCTGCTCCAGTGGACGGTGTCGTCGCTGGTGCTGGGACCGGTCTGCGCCGCAGTGGTTTTGCTCTTTCAAAAGGTGGTCATCGCAGCGGCGGGGTATGCCGAAAATTCGCCCTTCGAATTCATACTGCCGGTTGTGGCCGGAATTTTCCTGGGATTCATGATCTACGTGGTCTCACCCGAGTCCAGCGGTGAAGGTGTTCCCATGTACATTAAATCCATGACCGAGCGAAACGGGTATATCGACAAGGTGACCACGCTGATGAAATTCTGCGCCGCCACCCTCACCCTGGCCTTCGGCGGAACCGGCGGCCTGGTGGGGCCCATGGTCATGGTAAACGGGGGAATCGGGTCATTTTTCGGGCGCCGCTTCATCCGCAAGTTCCTGGCCGTGTCACGGTCTCTGAGCTTCAAGCAGGAAGACTTCCGGGTGGTGTCCCTGTGCGGTGTGGCCGCCGCCCTGGGAGCGCTTTTGCGGTCGCCCATCGGAGGCGGTATTTTTGCCGTGGAGGTGCTTTACGCGGCGTCCATCAGTTACGATCTTCTCTTCCCGGCGGTTTTGGCCAGCGCTTCCGGGTACCTGTTCTATTCCCTGATGCCCTGGTCGGTAAGCCCGGAGCCCATTCTTATGGGGACGGTGAGTTTAGAAATTATCCCCGGGGTACTGCTGTCGGGAGTACTGGCCGGTTTGTTCGGCCTGCTCTTCGTTTTTATTTACAATACGGTGTTCAACTGGTTCGAACGTCTGCCCATCCGCCGAGCCTGGAAACCGGTTATCGGCGGCGCAATCTGTGGTCTGATGGGATGGGTGTTTTACAGCCTGACCGATATCCGTATCACCGGGGTGGGATTCGGCCTGTACCGGGACCTTCACGATTGCCTGTTTGAGGCGCCGGTTTACCATGTGCCGATCATCCTCATCGTCGCAGTGATCATCGGCCGCATCTGCATGACCTCTTTCACGGTGGGGTCCGGCCCCAGCGCCGGCTTCACCTTTCCGGCTTTCCTGATCGGATCGCTGATCGGGCACATGGTTCTGCACATTCTGCCGGTGGACAACCCGGTGGCCGCCCACGCGTTCATGGCGGCAGGCATTGCCGGGTCACTGGCCGCCATCCTGAATATACCTCTGGCCGCCTGCGTGGTAGTCATGGAGCGGTTCGGTCTCAACTTCGGCCTCCCCGCCGTCCTGGGCGGCATTATCGCCTACCAGATCGCCAAGCCAACGGTCATCTACACCTATGTGAAGGAGGGCCCCGATGCCTGAGCGGCCGTTGCGGGCTCGTATTCGTGCACTGCCCTTTTTGCAGGATGCCTGGCGCTTTCTTAACCAGCGGCGCAGCCGCGTCTACCTGGTGGGCGGCGCGGTGCGGGACCTGCTGCTTAAGCGGAAATCGAAGCGCGATCACCGGGGCCGCAACCAGCTGGACCTCGATTTGGCCATCACCGGTGACGTCATGACACTTGCCCGGAAGCTTGCCAAAAAGCTCGGTATGTATTTCGTCAAGCTGGACGAGGAGCACGAGACCGTCAGGCTGGTGCTGGACACCCCGCAGGATGTAATGAGCCTGGATATTGCTGCTCTGCGGGCTTCGTCAATCCGTGGTGACCTTCACCTGCGCGATTTCACCATAAATGCGCTGGCGGTGGACCTGGACAGGGTTTTTGCCTCCGGCGGGGGGGATGACGTCATGATCATCGACGTGACCGGCGGTTGTGGAGACGTGGAAAAAAGGAAGGTCAGGATTACAGGCTTGACGGCGTTTCCCGATGACCCGCTGCGGACCTTGCGGGCGTTCCGAATGGCCGCCCAGCTGGGTTTCTCCGTCACCGAAGACACCGTCACCGAAGCCGGTCGCTGCGCCCATATGCTCAGCCGCGTTTCCCGGGAACGTGTCCGGGATGAGCTGTTCAAGATCATGGACAACTCCTTAAGCAGCGCCCATCTGGAAGCGGCCCGGCGCTGCGGTGTGCTGCCGGCGGCTGTGCCGCAGGCGAATGCCCGGATGCTCAAAGATTGGGTGTCCAGAGTGCGGAGCCTGGAAAATGTAGTTAAGTCCATGGGGACCATCAGCGATATGTCCCGGTACATCGAAGAAGACGGTGACCACTGCCTGGTAACCGGCCGTACCCGCCGTTCGCTCATCAAGCTGTCACTGCTGGCGGGCTGTCTGAACGGGAACACCGTCAAACCGGTCAGGGAACTGGGAAAAAGCCTCGCCCTTGCCCGCCGGGAAGAATCGAGCTTGTCCGAATACGTGGGAGCCGTCAAGCTGCTGGCCGGCGGAGAATCCGGTATCTGCCCGCTGGCCCAACCGGATCTTGATTCCATGATCCGGGAGCCTCTGACGGACATTCGTTCCGAGCAGGTGGCCCGGAAGGTGTTCAGAGCGTTCAAACACGCCGGTAAACAGGGATTCATGGGCGCGTTCCTGGCCGGGGTGGTGGAGTATCGATTTCTTCATGGACTGGCACCCGGCAGAGCGCCGGCACCCGGCGAAAACGATGAAAAGGCCCCCTCCCTCATTCTGAGGGGAGTCCGGGTTCTGCAGGAGTTTTACGGCGGGGCCAGGCTGTTTCGGTGGCGTCACAAGGTAGTGGATGGCGGAGAGATAATGCGTCGGCTCGGTATCGTTCAGGGGCCATTGGTAGGACAGATTCAGGACGTCATGGACGAAGGCATAGCCCTGGGACGGTTTGATAGCTGGGTGGATGCTCTGGAATGGGTGCGCACAAATTATTTAAAGACCATACAATGATTTCCGGGGAGGTACGACAGGGTGTATACGGTTACGGTAAAATACAGCTTTTCGGCTGCACATCGCATTCGGGAGTACGAAGGAAACTGCGAGCGCATGCACGGGCACAACTGGGAGGTACAGGTCACGGCAGCAGCGGAAGATGTCGACGATTCGGGCATGGTAATGGATTTCAGAGACCTCAGGAAGGCTCTGCGGCAGGCAACGGCAGCCCTTGACCACTCGGTTCTCAACGATGTAAAACCGTTCGACCAGGTCAATCCCACCGCTGAAAGCATAGCCCGTTACATCTATACTAAGGTGTGTGATCAGCATCGGCCCGCCGGCGTGTCCATCCTGCAGGTGATGGTGGCGGAGTCCGAGAAGTGCTGGGCCACCTATTCTCCGGATGGATCATCTGTCGGAGGGCGGGTAAACACGTGATGTCCGGATCGGTCGTTCTTCTCTCGGGGGGGCTCGATTCCACCGTAGCCCTGGCGGCGACGGTGGCGGCCGGGGGAACGGTTTGCGCGCTCAACTTCTTCTACGGTCAGAAAAGCGCCGCCGAGGAAATCTC
>CAYSPT010000049.1:0-38053 GCA_964432985.1 uncultured bacterium | reverse complement strand
AACTTACTCAGAAGCAGTCACCGGTTTTCCCGCAACATTAATAGAAAAAGATTACTACTGCTCCCTGATCCTGCAGCATTTGTTCTCTCACGATACGGCACTGGTGTTTAAAGGCGGCACCAGTCTCAGCAAAATACATACTGATTTCTACCGACTCAGCGAAGATCTGGATTTTGCCATCCCCGTGCCGGTTGAGACCGCCAAAACCCAGCGACGTAACCAGATGGTTACAGTCAAGAAGGAATTCTCGCGCATTTCATCAGTAGTTACCGGTGTCACTATCTCGAATCCGTTGACGGGACACAACCAATCCCGGCAGTACATCGGCACCCTGGAGTATCCTTCCGGGATTATCGAAAAACCGGGAACGATCAAGATAGAAATTGGCCTCCGTGAACCGCTGCTCACCCCTCAGGAAGCGGCAGCCGCCCGGACAATCGCAGTGAATCCCTTCAGCAATCAGTCTCTTTTGCCAACCTTCACCGTACACACAATGTCAGTTATGGAAACCTACGCGGAAAAATTCCGGGCGGCAACAACAAGAGATATAGCGGCAATCAGAGATTTTTATGATCTGCTCTACGCAGTAAGCGTAACCGGATTGAATTTTGATACCCCGGAATTTATTAACCTGGTGAGCAGAAAACTGGCAATACCGGGTATTCCCGGAATCGATGTAACTGAAAAACGAAAAGAAGAGATCAGGCGGCAAATGGAAGGGCAACTCCGCCCGGTGCTTCGACCGGAAGACTTCGCCAAATTCGATCTGGATAAGGCGTATGATCTGGTCTTAGATCTATCAACAAAGATCATCGATGCTTGAAAACACAGCCATCGGGTTTTCAAGTAGGCATAATCAAGTAGGATTCTACACAGTAGTATTATCTCCACAGAGTAGCACTGAGTGGACCAAAACCAGACGTTTTTGGGACCTGAAACAAGGTTTTTGATGAGTGTGTTGCTGCAGTAGGCCATTTTTGACCAGGAAATGTACATCCGCCCCATGAGCGAAAACCACCATCAACCCCGACAAAAGTAAAAGTCGGGGCGACTGGATTTGAACCAGCGACCACTTGAACCCCATTCAAGATTTGGCACTCTACACAGTGGTATACCGTGATCTACAGTGACTTCCGGACTCTACTGTTTCTATAATTTATATAATTTGTTACCGGCATTGCTGTAGCAGTTGCTGTAGTGAACGAGAACAAACTTGGTGCTAACTTGGGGATTTAAAGCCTTCTCTGCCTAAATCTATGTCTAATTTTATGTCTAACTTCTTTTTTCTGCGGGGTTTTTAGATAAAAGCCATCTGGCCCATCTGGTGGAGCCTTCTACTTGCAAGGTTCTCTCAAGGCGCATTTCCTGTAAAAGGTTGGTGACATAGCGTTTTTTTTGCTTCTCCGATAACACGTCGGAAAGCTTTTCTATGAGGAGTCTATCCAGTTCCTTCCGCCGTGCTTCCTTGTATTCGGAAAGGTATTCAATGACCAATTTCTTGAAATGTTTTTTATCAAATGCCCGTTGTTTGATGTATTCAGCTTTTGTCTCGGTGACCGCAGCTATTTTTGAAGCAACATACAGATTGGGACGACGTCCTTCAACCATCTCCTTGGATTTCAAGGACTTGAATTCTCTCTGTGAAAGCGGTTTTCGTTTTTGCACTTTATCAAGGGCAATAACATCCATTAAATCGAGATCTGTCTTGGCAATGAGCATCCGGGTATACCTTTCATCAAGCACTTTGCCCAGTAGCCGAACTTTGACCCGTCCAAGATGATGAAGTGTGTAGTCAGGCATGGGAAAATTTCGCTGTCTTTGTTTGATAAACATCCGCCTTATTCCGCTTCCTATGCTGTCTATCATGTTTAAATTGACCATTGCCTCAGCGAGAAAACGGTTGCGGTAGAGCTCCGGTGGTGCATCACTCTTAATCACCTCTTCAACGCTCCCCGGGAGGAAATCACCAAGGTTAGTGAAGATCAATGATTCTGCCTCTTCTACAACATTGATCCGCCCCCTTTGAGTGTAATCTTGATGGGCAATGCAATTGTGCAGTATCTCTCGAATGACCCAGGGATCGTATTGGGAGATCTCAGTTGGAAACAAGCTGAAATTAGGTAGATAACGATAGGTCAAATTCCTTATTCTAGAGAAAACTTCATCAACGGCTAATATCATCGGAGGAGTGAAATGCCGATAATCTTTTTCCTCACCATGACTGTCCTTCAATATCCAGGTAATACGAGCAATGGCTGGTTCAATAAATGGTTCTGATTCCGGTTTTCCGAGGAGAATAATCCCCGCTCGCGTTATATTTCCACGAATATTGATTTTTGCTTTATTCAAGAATGTAATGTCATCCCATTGTTCCACCTCTTCGGCAAGGGATGGATGTTTTTGTTTGTATTCTTGTCGAGCAAATGAAATCGCGTTGGGATCAAGATCATTAACCGTGGCCTCATGACAAATTTGTGCCGACCAGTCTTCAAGGACGGTCTGCCGCCTAATCTGTTCAATCTCATGTATGCTTAATGGGCCTATACTTTCCCCTGCGCGTCCATATAGATGTCCTTTCCATGAAGTTGGCATTCCTCGCAAGGCAGGAGGAATTTGGAACATTATTATCCGGCTGGCTGAAAAAGCTATTTCATGTATCTCTATAAAACTTATGTGATTGTTTGTGTGTTGAGCGATCTCTTGCTTGAGTCTGTCCAGAGCAGGCCGTTGGGAACGGTAATTTGTTCCGCAAACCTGACGTGGAGGTTTATCCGTTACCCCAAATATTAGCCATCCTTCAGGTTTTCCCATCAAGTTGGCCTCGTTGCTCAAAGCAGAGAAATATTTGCCCAACTCATCAAAATGGTAATTGGTTTTAGCCTCTTTGAATTCAACCCATTCGGTTTCACTGGGAAGGGCTATCAACTTACTGAATATTACTCGAAGTTCTTCTGGTGTTAACATAGGCACAATTTACCACATGTAATGGAATATTTCACGTTCGGAATCTTTAATGAACACCCCACAATAGGCCTTTTACACAAATACCGGACACTGCACGCAGCGTCCGGTGGTTAACCACTTCCCAATTGGAAGGCAGACACCCTTTCGAGAGCCTGCTTAAAAATTATGATGTTTTGTGTGAGTTCTGTCAACAGAAAACAGGATTTTAAACCCTAGTTGCTGTAGTAGTCCATTTTTTAACCAGTGAATATTCAGTTAACAAAACCGCGAAAACCCTCATCATTCCAGACAAAAGTAAAAGTCGGGGCGACTGGATTTGAACCAGCGTAAATTCGAAGAATTAGACCACATTGAACCCCATTCAAGATTTGGCGCTCTACATAGTTGTATACAGTGATCTACAGTGACTTCCGGGCTCTATGATTTCTATTGATTATATAGTTTTATACCGGCATTGCTGTAGCAGTTGCTGTAGTGGAAAGATGGAAAGCAGCATTTAATAGGGTTTACCCAGACAACTCAGGATAATTATTCTTTAGCCAATTCAGGAGTTCATCTCGTAGTTTACAGGACAAACGGAACATTTCATTGGCTTCATGATCAGAGATAACTCCGGTCCGCTCATACACTCCAATGTTTCGCTTTTTCCGAAACTTATCAAACTGGTTGATAACTGCAGGTTCGACTTCCAGTGTGTATGCGAGACTTTGAATAACACGGTAATGGTGGGCCTCATGAGTTACCCGGTATCCAGCGGCAGACAGTGCCGCTTTAGCTGCCTGCAAAGCGGCGTTGTAGGCGATGCTCAGACGCCAATCAGAACTGAGGCTATCAACCTGGCATTGCTCAAGATCACGTTCAACAACTATCAGGAGATGATCCAACACTGGGAGATGGATGACGCCTTCTACGGTTTCACCGGCAACTGGATCATGCAGTAGGCCGTCCTGGCGAGCGGCTGCGTGGATATCTTCGTGTCGGACATGAACTGCTCCATGCCCATCGACCCGCTATACGCTGAGAAGTATAACTTCAAGCTGGTCCCCGTGAGCGAACTAATGGCTTTCGAAGGGATCACCGAGAGAATCGATTATCACCCGCACAAGGCTCAAGAGCAGGCGGCGCAGCTTCTCAACATGGGAATCGAGAACTTCAAGCACCGGTGCGCGGCGGTAGAACCGGTCACGGGACTGGCCATGGGCGAGGCGGTGGTGGATTTCTCCACTGAGAGTCTCCTGGATGCCCTGGGAGGCACGCTGGACCCGTTGCTTACGACCATCAAGGACGTCACGGGCGGTCGCCTGGACGTGGAGAAAGACCCGGCAAAGGCTGCTGACGGGATGCTGGCCCACATCGAGGCCAACCGTAAGAAACTGGGGATTTAGGACTCAGGTCCGCGGACGGTGCCTGGACGCCGTTCGCGGGTCTAATTCCGCTGAGGAGGAACGTCGGCTAAAAGATCTATACTACTGCTTCATATACCAGGTCGAGGAGGTTCTGGACCTTTATGGTGCCACCCTGGCGATCGGCGGCGTTGCCCAGATTGAGCTCGCAGGTAGGACATAGGGTAGCCAGGGCTTCCACCTCGAGATCAAGAGCCTGTTCCAGCCGTTTTTCAGCCAGTTTTTCCGATAGTGCCCGGTCGGTGACCAGTACGCCGCCCCCGCCGCCGCAGCATTCGGCCTGTTTGCCGGTGGTAGGCAGTTCCACCAGGTCCACCCCTATTTGCCTGAGGATTGCCCTGGGTTCCTCTGTCATATCCATGCCTCGGGACAGGTTGCATGGGTCGTGGTAGGTGGCTTTCAGCCCGAGGTTCCTGGTGGTGTATCCCGGTAGCCGTTCGGCAATCTCCTGGATGACATACTTCGGTTTGAGATCGGGGTAAGCTTTCTTGATGAAAAACGCGCAGGTGGTGCACAGGCAGATGAATTCCTGGAAGGGAAACCGTTTTCGGAACTCCTCTTTGTGAGCAGCTAGTTCGTCTTTGTAACCAAGGACGGCAAACGGCATCCCGCAGCAGATTTCGTTCACTACCCGGGGCTTGAGGCCAAGTTTCTCCAATATAGCCAGGTACCGCTTGGCGGCCTCCGTCCTTTCCAGAAAACGGCATCCGAGCAGGACCAGTGTCTCTCCTTCCCGGACGGGAGATTCTATTCCCCTGCCGAAAATGTTTCCGCTCCGTTTGATCTTGTCCAGGAGCGCCAGGTGCGAATCATAACTGAAGCCGGCGTTGAGCAGGTCCGCCCGGGCTGCCGTCATTACGTCAGGAATGGAAACCTTGGACGAGCACCGCTCAATGCAGTCCTTGCAATACGTGCACTGGTAGATCTTTTCCGCTACGTATCGAGAGGGCTCCAGCGCCCCGGTCAAAAGAGCGTGGGCCAGTACCATCTTCCCGCGTGGGCCGTCCGTCTCCCATAGGCCTTCCTTGAATACAGGACACCCTTCAAAGCAGTATCCGCACCGGATACATACATTCATTTCATTTTCCCACTGCTTCAGGTTGTTACTGTTCATCATGAGCGTCCTCTCTTCTCCGGTTCAGTAAATAAAGTCATCTCAACAGGCCGGTCATTGTATTGAATTCTCTTACCAGGTTGTCTATTTCCGGGACCAGGGAATGAATCCTGCCCCAGTACTCCCGGTGGTCGTACCATTGTTCATCGAGCTCAAGAAATTCCTTTCCCTGCTGTTCCACCCAGGTAAAATACTTGAGGTTGTGAATCCGTTTTCTCTCGTAGTAGGTCAACTCTTCCAGGTTGTCCGTCCCCTGTCCGAGAAGGCAGGCGTAGAAGTCCCGGACAGCATTTTCTCTAGTGTATTCACCGTATCGTGCGCGCAGTTCTTTAAGCCGTGATTGATAAAGCTCCATCGAATCGGTAAAGACCGTGAGGACGATGTCCTTCCGGGTAAGCTCATAATATTTGGCGAACTTGATGGCGCTCAAGACGTTGCCGATACTAGATATCCCCAGCAGATCGAGCTTCTCGACCAGGTCCTCCGGCACTCCCATGGAACGCAGCAACTCCTTCCCCTCCGGCTCGTTGAACAACCTGATGAGCCTCATGCAGTCCCTGTCGTCAGTAGCAATAACCATGTCGGTGTTACGAACATTATGGATCCAGGGGACGTGCTTGTCGCCGATCCCTTCTATCCGGTGCCCGCCGAATCCGTTCAACAGCAGTGTCGGGCACTGGAGTGCCTCTCCTGCGGCAATGAGGCTGTTGGGGTAGCGCTCCTTCAGAAAATCGCCGCATCCGATGGTACCGGCGGACCCGGTAGTGAGCACCACCCCGGCATACCTGTCGCCTTCTTCCATTACCTCGTCGAGCACCTCGCACATGGCGTGGCCGGTTACATCGTAGTGCCAGAGATGGTTGCCAAACTCGTCGAACTGGTTGAAGATTACGATGTCGTCCCGGGTTTCCCTGAGCTCCCGGCACTTATCGAATATTTCCTTCACGTTGCTCTCGCACCCGGGAGTGGCGATGACCTCCCCGGCCACCTTGCTCAACCAGTCGAACCGTTCGCGGCTCATTTCCCGGGGTAGAATCGCTACCGATTCGCAGGCCAGGAGCGTGGCGTCATAAGCCCCTCCCCGGCAGTAGTTGCCCGTGGACGGCCAGACGGCCTTGTGCCTGGTGGGATCGAACTGGCCGGTGACCAGGCGGGGCACCAGGCAGCCGAACGTGGCCCCGACCTTGTGGGATCCGGTGGGGAACCATTTCCCGACCAGGCAGATGATCCTGGCGTCTACCCCGGTTAAGGAAAAAGGCAGCTCGAGGTAATTCACCCCGCCGAATCCGCCGCCTGATGCCACCGGCTCGTTTTTCCAGGTGATCCTGAACAGGTTTTCGGGCACGATGTCCCAGAGCCCGATACCTTCAATCCTGCTTGTGACCTTAAGAGGGATTTTTTCCGGATGCTTCTGCTCCTCAAAAGTGGGGATGATGATATCCCGCTCCCGGGCCCTGTTAACCGTTTGCCTGAGCTGCTCCTCATGTATGCTCAAATCGATCATAATGTCCGGCCTCCCTATGACTTATCATCCCACTACAGCATGAGTTCAGGCCGCAGTGCTCCGATAAGGTAATCCTGGACAATGGCTCCCGGGTAATTGGATGAAGGTTCGATAATTACCTCGATTCCAAGCTGCTGGAAAGACGATAGTGAACTGGATTCCAACCCCCCGGCGATCACGACCAGCACTCCGCGGTCCTGCAGCCACCCGGGTATTAAATCCGGTTGAGGAAGCGGAGCCCTGAGAATCGTCTTGCTGACGATTTGGCCATTGACCAGATCCACCTTGAACACGGCAAACTGTTCGGTTTTCTTCAAAAGCTTGCTCAGTTTGCCGTTGGTAACAGGAACGGCGATTTTGCATACACCTGCTGTTGGAGTCATGGGGAACACACCTTTCTTTTCGAGCAATGAGGTTATGTCCAGCTTCAGGATGTTGATCTCTTTTCCGAATGTGAAGATGCACATGTTGTGCCATGTGTTGAAATGCCGGGCAGTGAAACACTTATTGTATATGTTGGAATGAAATGATGAATACTTATATTGCAATAATGCAACTTTTAGGCGAAGGAGCTTTTCAATATTGCAACAAAGTAAGTAACGCTATCGCCCTCGAATTGTCTTAAACACACATTTTTCAGGTCTCCTTTAAAATGGCACGGTTTGTGCCCTTATCAGCTCCAGTATAAAAGCCTCCAATTGAATTAGGGTATGACAGTGAGGGAAGGAATGTAATTGCTGAAAACGAACCTGAAGCACATCCTGGCCGAGGCGATATTTCGAAAAAAAAATTGAATAATGATCCGTCCTTATCCGTCTTATCCTACTAAGTCAAAAATGAGTAAGGAGGAATGTGCAATGAGTAAGGGAACAGTCAATGTGTTGACAAGATCCGCAGGATTATTGGTTTTGCTGGCGGTTACGGGTCTGCTGCTGAATTCGGTCCCGGGTTTGATGGCGGCAAAGCCGGCCGCCGGCGACCCGGTCGCCGCCCCGGTGGGAACCTGCCCCATGTATATCGACGTTAATGAGAATGGCCAGTGCGACCATGCAGATATTACCTGCCACAACATCTTGTGTCCCAGGTATCGCCCGATGGTAATTCCGGACGGAGCGATTGGCACGCCGGTCCCGGAATCCCTTCCGGAGGGGGACGCCGCTATCGGAGTGACCATCGAACCGAGGGCCGTGGCAGTTGTTCCCGCAGCGAACGAGGATACGTCCGCACAGCAGGCAGTTGGCCATTGTTCTTCCTGCGGAGCGTGCGGCGGAGCCTCCGGCGGGAAGCACCGCGGAAGGATGAGAATGAAGATGAGGATGAAAATGAAGATGAGAATGATGGAGCAGTCGGGAGAATGCGGCGGCTGCCTGGTGAACGATTAGAGGAGCGAGTTATGAGCCTTATTGAAGCGAAGGACCTTATCAAAACCTACCAGACAGGCGAAGTGGAGGTGAAGGCCATCAGGGGGGTGACCTTCGGTATCGAGCCCGCATCGTTTGTTTCTTTCGTCGGCCCTTCCGGGAGCGGCAAAACGACCCTGCTGAACATGATCGGCTGCCTGGACACCCCCACCGGCGGCAGCCTCACGGTGGCCGGCACCGATGTGAACCGGCTGGACCGCACCGGTTCGGCCCGCTTCAGGGGCGAGACCATCGGGTTCATCTTCCAGGATTTCAACCTCATCCCGGTACTCACGGTCTACGAGAATGTCGAGTATCCTCTCCTGATGGTCCAGAGCCATCCTGCAAACGAGAGGGACAAACGGGTGATGTCCCTGCTGGAAGCGGTGGGGGTGGCGGAGATGAAAGACAAGTTCCCCGACCAGCTTTCCGGCGGCCAGAAGCAGCGGGTGGCGGTGGCCCGGGCCCTCGTTACCGACCCGAAACTGGTTCTGGCGGACGAACCCACCGCCAACCTGGACCGCGCCACGGCCATGAACGTCCTGCGCGTCATGAAAGAGATGCGGGATAACCTGGGAACGACGTTCATCTTCTCCACCCACGATCCCAGGGTCATGTCGGAGGCGGAAGTCATCTTCACCCTGGAGGATGGATCTCTCAAGTCCGCCGGGAACGAAAGGGATAGCCATGCTCAACATTCTTAAGATCGCCTCCAGGAACCTGCAACGCTACCGGAGAAGGACGATGCTGACTTCCCTGTTGATAACCGTAGGCGTGGTGTCGGTCCTCGTTTTCAGCTCCCTCTCGGGCTCCTTCAAGGGGATCATGATCGGTCAGATCACCGATTCCATGCTGGGGCACATCCAGGTCCATCGAAAAGGATTCGTTGCCAGCCTCGACAACCTACCGCTCAACATGACCATGCCTCCCAAAGACGCCGCCCTGGTTGGTAAAGCTCTCGACGGCTGCCAACTGGTCGAATCGTACTCGCCCCGGGTCAAGTTCGGGGCCATGTTAAGCGACTTCGAGGAGACCACCAATATCCGCCTCAACGCGGTGGACCCGGAAAAGGAACTGGCCACCGTTCCCCTTCTCAGTGGGCGGTTCGTCCAGGGAGAGAAGGGGGCCGCCGCCCTGCAGCCGGGCCGGATTGTCATCCCGGAGCTCCTGGCCAAAGGGTTGAAGCTCAAGCCGGGCGACCAGGTCGTGATCGTGGCTACTAATAAGGACGGATCGGTCAACGGTGTACCCCTGGTGGTGGGCGGCGTCCTTGAAAGCGCCACCGGGCCCGGAGGACGGGACGGCTATATCAACATCGCGGACGCCGTGAATCTCCTCAGGATGAAAAAGGACGAGGTCAGCGAGTTCGCGGTCCGGCTGAAGAACTTCGGCGAGCTCGAAACGGCCAGGATGGAAGTGGAAGCCTCGCTGGCAAAAGAGCTCAACAAGCAGGGCAAGCCCCGCTTCGAGGTCCATACGTGGGAAAAGCTCTCGCCGTTCGTCAACATAGCGAAGATGATCGATCTGATGACCGTCAGTGTGCGTGTGCTGCTGGTTTTTATCGCCCTGATAAGCGTCATGAACGTGATGGTCATGGCGGTCTACGAGCGCATCAGGGAGATCGGCACCATCTCGGCCATGGGTACCCTGCCGGGAAAGATCAGGACCCTGTACGTAACCGAGGGCTTCCTGCTGGGAGTTATCGGGAGCATGGCCGGGACCGCGATAAGCGTCCTCACGGTCCTGGCGTTGAACCTATGGCCCCTGGCTTTCAACTTCGGCCGGCGGACCGGTATTATCCTCAAGCCCTCTCTGGCCGCTGGTGATATCATCTTCACGATCGTCGTGGTGCTGCTGGTGGCGGTTGCCGCCAGCCTCCAGCCGGCGGTCAAGGCTTCGAGGATGGAGCCCATCAAGGCGTTGCGACATGTATGAACCGAACATTTAAGGATGTGGATCATGAAAAAACGATACAAGGTACTGCTTACAGTTGTTTTAATCGTGTTGATGGGAGCCGTTGCGGCCCCGGCCGCCGGGGAAGGCGAGAACCTGCCCGGCAACAACGAAATCCCGCCTGATGGCAGCGAGACCCTGCTCGACGGGAACGATATCCTGCTCAAGGTGGACCGCAATCTCAACCCGGAGAGCTACGAGATGTACCGCAAGCTCATCAACATCGAGCCGGACGGGACCAGGAAGGAGTTCGTCCTCTACACGGTGAAAAAGGGGCGGGACAGGATGATCGCCCTTTTCCTGTCTCCCGCCAGCGAGAAAGGCCGGGCGACCCTGCGCCTGGATGAGAACATGTGGCTGTACATCCCCAACGTGGGCAAGCCCATCCGCATCACCAGCCTGCAGTCGGTGGTCGGCGGCGTGTTCAATAACTCGGACCTGTTAAGGCTGGACTACTCCGCCGAGTACGATGTCGAGACCCTCAAAGAAGAAGGCGGGCAGTACCTCCTGGCCCTGAAGGCGAAGACCGGCTCCGTCGCATACGACCGGCTGGAAATGTCGGTGGACAGAGAAAAACTTATTCCACTCGAAATAAAGTGCTACGCGTCGTCGGGAATGCTGATAAAAACCCTTCATTACAGCCAGATCAAGGATTTCGGCGGCGGGGTGACCCGCCCGGGTATGCTGGAGACGGACAGCCCGCTTCAGAAAGGGTACCGTTCCGTGATGCTATTCTCCAACATAAAGGCCCGGGAATTCGCCGACGAGGTTTTCACGTTGAACAACCTCTCCCGGGTGGATGAACTGAGATAAGGCGCTTGATGAGAACGTCCCGCGTAGCCCTTTTTTGTTTGCTTGTTATGGCCTGTTCTTCGGCCTGTCTGCGCGCCCAAGAGGAGTTTTCCTTCGATATCAGCGAGTTTGAAAAATCACCCTTCGAGTTCGGCGGGCATCTCCAGATGGACGCCTCCTACCTCCGACTTGACAGGGGGGGCGCTCTTTACCGGTTGAGCACTCGTGACAGTAATCCGGACAGCCGGAGGCGACTGGGAGGGCTGGAGCTGCAGCCGGAACTGACCTGGCAAAAGGGCTCGCGCAAGGCCTATGTGCTGGCCAATTTTAAAGGGAGCTGGGGCGAGGGGGACTGGCAGGACGATCTTACCCTCTACCAGGCGCATTTTTCACGGCAGATCAACCCCGGCACCTACGTCTCGCTGGGGAAAATCCTGACCCGGTGGGGCAAGGGCTACGCCTGGAACCCCGTCAATTTCGCGGGCAGGCCCAAGGACCCGTCGGATCCCGACCTTGCCCTGGAAGGATACTGGGCATGCCTGGCGGACATGGTAAAGAGCTATCCCGGGGACCTGCGGACCGTGGCGGTGACCGGCGTGGTCATTCCTACCGGCGGCGATATCAATCCGGGTTTCGGTGAAGACGGTCACTACTACCTTGCCGGCAAGGTCTATGCCCTTCTCCACGATACCGACATCGACCTGCTGTTTCTCTCGCGGGGAGGCCGCCTGGAAAAGTACGGACTGGATTTCTCGCGCAACATCACCAGCAACTTCGAGGTACACGGGGAATGGGCCACCGCCAACGACTATAACAAGCGCGTGATCGCCTCCGACGGGACCGCCACCGTGGCCGCCTTCGACGCCGTGAGCACGCTGCTGGGGGTGCGCTACCTATCTCCCAGCGAAACGACTTACATCCTGGAGTACTACCGCAATGGCAAAGGGTACACGGAGCGGGAAGCCAAAGATTTTTATGAGTTTATCGCTCAGGCCGATGGCGCCCAATTGCAAAACATAAGGCAGTCCGCCGGAGGGTACCAGAAACCCAATTTCATGCGCCGCTACGCCTATCTGCGCGTCAGCCAGAAGGAGCCCTTCGGGCTGCTCTATGTCACCCCGGCCCTGACCTCGATGATCAATCTGGACGACGGATCTTACTCTATTATTCCCGAGGTGGCTTACACCGGAATGACCAACCTGGAACTCAGGCTGCGTCTGAGTTTTCTTTCCGGTAAACCCGGCACCGAGTACGGCGAGAAGCAGAACGACTGGAAGGTGGAGCTGCGGACCCGCTACTTCTTCTGAGCGAAGATTCAAGCTGAGTGTAGATCCTGATTTTGCGGGAACAGACCAGGAAACATTCTTCAAAAAACAGTTGCCAATGTCTACTACTAATGCATAATTGCAAAGGTAAGAGAGAGCAGATGATGTGATTGCCCTTATCCGGATTGACTCCCACCAGCTGAAATGCGTGATTACCGCCTCGACCCTGCCTGGACAGGCAATGAAACATCTCGTTCAGGCATGATAAATGCAGCACCATTCTTTTGGTTGAGACCGGAGAAGGGTGGAAAATATGAAGTATCTTTTCGGCCCCGTGCCTTCACGAAGGCTTGGGCGGTCGCTGGGTGTTGACCTCGTGCCTTTCAAAACGTGTTCCTATGACTGCATTTATTGCCAGCTCGGGCGGACTACCCACAAGACGACACGGCGCAAGCAATGGGTTCCATTCAATGGAGTGCTGGCCGAGTTGGAGGAAGGGCTCTCCCGGCGTCCGGATTACATTACGCTCAGCGGGTTGGGTGAGCCGACGCTATTCTCGCGGGCGGGAGAGCTGATTAAATGTATCAAGGTGATGACCAATGTCCCGGTGGCGGTTCTGACCAACGGATCATTGCTCTGGCACCCGATGGTTCGGGCCGAGCTTTTGAACGCCGACCTGGTGATCCCCTCTCTGGACGCCGGCGACGATGCCTTATTTCAAACCATCAACCGCCCGCATCGGGGGATCTCTTTCAATCAGATGCTGAGAGGGCTGATGGATTTCCGCCGTGCGTTTAATGGAGAATACTGGCTTGAAGTGTTCTTGCTTGCCGGCTACACGGCTATCGAGAGCGAAGTGGCCAAGCTCGCCGCATGTGTCGAAAAAATCCGGCCCGACCGCGTGCAGCTGAATACCGTGACGCGTCCGCCCACGGAAGACTTCACCATCAGCGTCCAGCGGGAATACATGGACAGGGCCGCGGCGATGTTTTCCCCGCGCGCGGAAGTCATCGCCGATTATTCAGGCATCCATCAAGAGCATGAATTTTCCGCCGGCCGTATCGAAATCCTGGATATGCTGCACCGCCGTCCCTGCTCGATCGAGGACATAACCGCCGGCCTCGGCCTGCACCGTAACGAGGTTATCAAGCACATCGAGGAACTGGCAGCCCGGGACCTGGTCGACAGCTCGGAGGTTAACGGCGTCTTGTACTACCGGGCGGAGAAAAGACATCGTATCCGCGTATCCAACAGGGAAGCGAAGCACCCTGTCCGGTGTGAAAAAAAAGGATAGGGAATGAAGCTGATGTTATGAAGGTTATGGAAAAGATATGGACGTCGGCCAGGAATCGCAAGGGGAATATCGTTCTATTCGAAGGTTGGGACGAGCGGGTTGTGGCAGGCGCCTGTCAGGCGGCGGCCGAGGGTCTGGCGGCCGTAACCGTTCTTGGCAACCGCGAGGATGTTGGAGCCATCGCTGGGAAACATGGTGTCCGCCTCGATCCGGTAACCGTCATCGATCACCTGGAAGATAAAACCAGGTTGCGTGGATACGCGCGGCGTTACATCGAGATCCGCAAAGCAGAAGGAAAGAAAGTCCCGTCGTTGCAAAGTGCCCTGTCGTTCATGCAGATACCGCGCTTCTACGCCGCCATGATGGTGCATACTTGCGCAGCCGACGGGTACCTGGGCGGCGCCTCTACCACCACCGCCGATACGTTGAGTCCGGCCCTTCACATCATCGGATGTGACGATGAAGGGGGGCTGGTGACCTCCTACTTCATCATGGTACATCCCGATCCGCGGTGGGGTGAAAATGGTGTGCTGATATTCGGGGACTGCGCCATTGTCATCGAACCTGCAATGGAGCAACTGGCGCAGATAGGGATCACCGTCGCCCGGGTCGCCAGTGGTCTGCTCAGGTTTGATCCCCGGGTGGCGTTCCTCTCATTTTCCACCAGAGGATCAGCCGACCACCGGGCCGCCGGGAAGGTGGCCGCAGCGGCACGGAAAGCGCGCAGCCTTTGTCCGGGGATTATTTTCGAGGGCGAATTGCAGGGTGACGCGGCCCTGGTGGAGGAGGTCGCCCGGAAGAAGGACCCGGACAGCCTGCTGGCGGGGCGGGCTAATGTGCTCATCTTCCCGAACCTCGACGCCGGAAACATTGCCTACAAACTGGTACAGAGGCTGGCTGGAGCGGAAGCCTTCGGGCCCATAGTGGCGGGACTGAAGAAGCCGGTGAACGATCTCTCGCGGGGTTGCAGCGTAGACGATGTGGTGAATATGGTGGCGATTACGTCCGCCATGACGTAGTGACTCTATTCACAAATCCTGTTATGTGCCATCTTTCATAGTGTGGATAAGGGATACATTATTAATCCAGGTAGTCTTTTACCGCCTGCTTTAAAGTATCGGCCGCCAGAAGGGCACAATGCAGGTTATCCTGGGGTAGACCGTCCAGGGCGTTAAGAACGTCCTGCATACTGACCTTGTGGGCTTCGTCAATACTCTTTCCTCTGACAAGCTCAGTGACCATACTACCCGAGGCAATGGAAGTGCCACAACCGTCGGTCATGAAGCGGGCTTCACTGATCGCGCCTTCCTCCACCGTCAGCCATATCTTCATTGTATCGCCACAGGGGCCTGTTATCCTGGCGAAGCCGTCTGCCTTTTCGATGCTTCCCAAATTTCTGGGATCCATGATGTGGTCAACAACTGTTTCAGAGTAAATCTTCATCATTTCAGCTTTTAGTAAAACTTTAAACTCAGTCCACGATGAATCCATGAAATCACCTCCCGGAAAATAACCACTGCTCTCTATCATCCAAAAAATGACCACGTTGAGGATGGTTGTGACGTTTAACCAGACCTTTAAATTCTCCTATCTTGCTTGAAAAAACACTTCATGAAATATTGTAGCAAGAAGTATGCCTTTCACCATAGACTGTTTGAATGGTGCACTACTGCTTTCAAACCAGGATTATCACTGTACGTTTGACCAGCAGAAACTGTTGCCGTGCAAATGTGCAATAGATTGGGTGTATGACTATTGCGATAATGCAATATCTTAACAAGTGCTTTCAGTCTCTTTTGTTGCAGTTTCCTCAACGGTCGTATTCATGTGAATAGGCTGGGAGCCAGAAACAACAGTTGCCTGATTTCTTATTATTAAAGCTGTGGTGAAATTGGCACGGATCTAGCTTTTGATTTGAGTAATGCAAATTCATTGGGAGTGATTATAGAAATGCGTCGTTGGTTTTCACAGCTGTCGGTCAGGCAGCGGGGTTGGCTCTGGGGAACGGTTGTCAGCATTATAATCATCATCGGGGCCGGTATTATTTTGAATCCGGTTGAAAAACCCGGGACGGCGGACGAGTTCAGTGTCGCCATGTCCATCAAGGATATAGCCCCCCGGCTGAACGTCACCGGTAAAGCACTGGCCCGCGAGCTCGACCTGCCGCTCGATGTTTCCAAGAGAAAGCCTCTCGGGGCCCTGGGCGTAACTCCTGAAAAGCTGCACCATGTCACGCAGCATCTCCTTTCTCACCGTGATACGGCCCTCAAGTACTTCGTATTCGCGGCGCTCGTACTCGGTGGACTCGTTTTTCTCACCGTCCTGGGACGACCGGACCGCTCCGGTATGGAGCACCGCCGTGAATGGTACCCGCGGACTGTCTACATTATCTTTCTCGCCCTGTCCGTGATTTTCACCGGCTTTCTCCTGGGAAAATCACCCAATCCCATGGAAGGTATCGTCAAGGTCTTCAAGTCGATGGTGGGGTTGTATCCCGATCCATGGAGCAAGGTGCTGGCTTTTCTCTTCTTCATAGCGCTCGCCATGGTAGGCAACAAGATGATCTGTGGTTGGGCATGTCCCTTTGGTGCCTTGCAGGAGCTGGTGTATACCATTCCCATCCTGAAGGGAATCAAGCAGAAGAAGCTCCCGTTTGTGGTGACGAACGCGATCCGTGCCGGTCTATTTGCAGTCATGCTGCTCTTTTTATTCGGGCTCATCGGAGGGCGCAAGGGAACGGTCATCTATCACTACGTCAATCCCTTCAACCTGTTCAACCAGGATTTCGAAAGCTTCAGCATTCTGCTGACGGTCATCCTGGCAATCCTGGGGTCTTTCCTGGTGTACCGTCCTTTCTGCCAGCTCATCTGCCCGTTTGGATTCGGTTCATGGATAGCAGAGCGGTTCAGCCTCATCCGGGTTCAAATCGATAAGAACGTCTGCACTGAATGCGGCGCCTGTATCAGCGCCTGCCCTCTGGAAGCCGCCCGGGGGATGATTAACGGCAGGGTCTTCCCGGCGGACTGTTACAGCTGCACCCGGTGCTTGAATGTGTGCCCGGTGGATGCTATAACCTATGCGTCCGTCTTCAAGAAAGAAAAGAGTGGGAAGAGCAGTAATACCATTGAAATGGATGATAAATAATGAGTCAGCAGGACGGCATGAACAAGCCGAAAGGCGTGAATCAGCATAATTACTTTATCGAGCACGTGAGAAACGAGGCCCTGGCCCTGCTTTGGGAAAGCGGACTGGGCGACACCAGGATTACCGTGAACGCCCGCCTGCGGACGTTGAAGCCAGAGGAGGCTATCGGGAAGCCGAAACGTACGGATTTCCCATTGCTTTTCGGCAAGGAATCCATCGTGGAAGCGGAGGTGCTGGGCAGCCGCGGCCATGCGTTCACCGGGCAGCCGGGAGATTTTGCCGGCACGCTCAGTGAGATTTTTTCGCTGGATCTCGCCGCCTCGCCGGAGGATGGGGGAGATTGGAAACGGGCAATCTTCATCGCTACCCTGAACGCATTTCTCAGGAAGTTGGGCCGAGTGGACGACACGGTCCACTGCCGGGACGAGGAGCCGGAGGAGTGCGCCAGCCAACTTCCCGACTACATGAAGGAGCGCTACGGTAATCCCAAGATCGCGATAGTGGGACTGCAGCCGGCCATGGTCGATCACCTCCGCCACCACTTCGAACTGAAGGTTCTCGATCTCGATCCCGGGAATGTCGGACAGGAGAAGTACGGACAGACGATACTTCATGGCCGCGACGACCTGGAAGCGGCCGCCCGGTGGTGCGATGTCATCCTGGCCACCGGGTCGAGCATTGTCAACAACACCATGGGAGACATCCTGGCCGCGGCCGGGGAGAAACCGGTGGTTTTCTACGGGGTCACCGTGGCCGGGACCGCCGAGCTCATAAGCCTGGAGCGTTATTGCCGGTGCGGCCACTAATAGTGCGGCCACTGATAGTATTCTCAGACACGTTGTTTTCAGGCCTGGTAATGAAGTTGAAAGCAATTACATGAACTACATCTTCATTTCACTTTGCCTGTTAGTAGGCTTTCTTCTCCCGGGGTGCGGTCCCGTGAGAGAACCCGCTACGCTGACCGTTTACTCCGCTGCCGGGCTCACCTATCCGGTGAGTGAAATCAGCGAGTTGTTCACCGCTGAAACCGGGGTGCCGGTGGAACACTGCTTCACCAACGCGGCGGTTCTGCGAAGAAAGATAGAGCAGGCTGCGGGCCGGGCGGACATAGGTGTCTTCATCTCGGCCAACAAATACCACATGGACGCCCTGGTGGACCAGGGACTGGTTGAAGGGGACACGGTGAAGAAGATCCTTACCAGCACCCTGGTCGTCATTGTGCCGGTTACGTGCGGTTCCGTTCCAGCCGTCCCCTCCGATTTGCTCGCTTTGGACCTGGGCCCTGTTGCCATGGGCGACCCGGACGCCCGGGTGCCCTGCGGTATGTATGCCAGGGAGGCTTTTCAAAGCCTGAATATGTGGGAAGCGATGAAGGAGCGGACGTCGCGGGAAGTCACGGTGTGCGCTGTTTTGGCCAGGGTGGAGCAAGGGATATGCCGGGCGGGTATCTGTTTCGCAGCGGAAGCGGCCACCAGCAACAAGGTAAAAATGGCCTTTACCTTTCCCGCGACGTCACACTCTCCTATTACGTTTTTGGCCGGCGTGGTCAATGGATGCAAAATGGCGGATAAGGCACGCAGTTACCTGGAGTTTCTGCAAACACCGCCGGCTCGGAAGGTTTTTATTCGGTTTGGATTTAATCCCTATCCTCCGCAAATCCCTCCCGGGCAACAGTCCGGCGTTGATCTGAACGGTGGCGTGAGCGGTGCCAGTCACGCCAAAACGGACGAGATAGCCTGCCAGATTTTTTCGATAGCGCTTCTTACCGGGCTCGTGGCGATTTCCACCGCCGACAGGCCGTCGCACTGGGCCTTGTAGATGGCCACGTCGTAAGGGATGCTGCCGAGGTACTCCACGCCGCCCTCCCGGCAGAGCCGCTCTGTTTCCCGCGTTTTGCCCTCGTCCAGGTCGGCCTTGTTCACGCACACGCAGGTAGCGATGGAAAAGTGGCGGGTCAGCTCCAGCACCCGCTTCAGATCGTGGATTCCGGAAAGCGTCGGTTCCGTCACCACCAGGGCCAGGTCAGCCCCGGTGAGAGAAGCGATGACCGGGCAGCCGATACCCGGGGAGGCATCGACCAGCAGGAGGTCCGTCTTTTCGTCCGCGGCCCTTTGCTCGGCCAGCATCCTGACCTCGGTGACGAGTTTCCCGGAATTGCCCTCTCCGGGCAGCAACTCCGCGTACACCAGGGTGCCAAACCGGGTCCGGGCCTCGTAGACCACACCCGACTGCTTTTCCCGCATCCTTATTGCCTGCTCGGGGCACACGAAAGCACAGAGCCCGCACCCCTCGCAATAGAGCGGATCGATGGCGGCGGTACCGTCTGACATGGACACCGCCGAAAAACGACATTTTTCCTGGCAGAGGCCGCATCCGGTGCAACGGTCGGTCAGTACTTCGCCCATGTACCCGGCCATGAAGGGGGAATCTTTGACCGGGGCCCCCTTCAGGAGCACGTTGAGGTTGCTGGCGTCCACGTCGCAGTCGGCAATGGTGACCGAAGAGGCCAGGGCGGCGAATGAGCAGGCCACGGTGGTTTTTCCCGTGCCTCCCTTGCCGCTGGCAATCACCAGTTTCCGCATGTATGTTCGGTCCTTTCTAATAACCCCCGAAGGGAGCTACGGTTGCCGGGTAGTGGGTAGACCTGTCTTGATCCGGTCGAGAACTTTCCTGAACAGGTCGGAAAGAATGCCGTTCCAGGCGCCGTCAACCTCTCCCAGGGTTTTGCCGCGGGCGTACCCCCGGGCGATCTCTATATCATGGGGTATCGACAGGAGAACTTCCGCTCCCTGGTTACGATAGAAGCTAAGAGAATCCCCATCGCAGATCCCGTCCCGGTTTACCACCACGCCGTGCTTGATTCCCAGGGTCCGCACCACGTTTAAGGCCAGTTCCAGGTCGTGTCGGCCGAAGGGTGTCGGTTCGGTAACCATGATACAGAAATCACTTCCCCGGACGGCTTCCACCATGGCGCACGAGGTGCCCGGCGGGCAGTCGCGGATGGAGTGCCCGGTGAGAACGGGGTGGGACGTCAGGTAGGATATGACCGGCGTGGCCCGTGCTTCGCCCACCGTTATTTCCCCGGATAAAAAATCGAGCTGCCCCCGCTGCCCGCGTTTGGCCAGGCCGACGCTCCGCTGCTCCTCCGATATGGCGGCTTCCGGGCATACCTCCCGGCACAGGCCGCAGCTGTGGCAGATATTGTTGAACAAGATAACTCTCTCGCCGGCCACGGCCAGGGCGTTGTAGCGGCACTGCCGCGCGCACTCCCCGCAGAGGGTGCACAGCCGGTAGTTGGCCGCCGGGACGGGAACCGTCACCGTCATCACCTGGCTGATGTCGGGTTTAAGAAGCAGCGCCGCGTTAGGCTCTTCCACATCGCAGTCGATGAGCGTGACCCTGCCGGCCGCCCTGGCCAGGCTGGCCGCCAGCAGGGTTTTCCCCGTGCCCCCCTTACCGCTGGCAATTGAAATAATCATGGCATTCCTAAATGGTTAACGATGCTTGTAATAATCATCGAGACCCGAAGTGGCTGGCCACGGTGGCATCCGTCGCTTCTCTCAGGCCGCCCGACAGGTACGCTTCCACCGCTTCCCGCACTGTTCCCACAGCGCCGATACGCACTTCGAGACCGGATGATTTGAGGAGGCTCATGGCGTTGGGGCCGACGTTGCCGGTTATCACGCAGGAGGCCCCTTCGTCCTGGACGAGCTGCGCGGCCTGTATCCCCGCTCCTCCGCTGGCCTGCTGTCCGCCATTGACTACTGCCGCCGCCGCCATGGTCTCGGTGTCTACCATAACGAAGTACCGACAGCGGCCGAAACGGGGGTCAACGCTCGAATCCAGGGATTGGCCGGATGCTGTAACCGCTATTTTCATTGGGGGTGCCTACTTTCCTTGTTTCCTCATGGTGCACATATATATAGTGACCGTTTTTCTCGTGGCTCTTCTCCTCCATCAGTTCCGGAATGAAAACTTCTGGTTCTCCTTTCACCTTGCCTTTTTTCTGGGCTCTGTCTTTTTTTCTTTTACCCATGTCTTTCACCTCCCCTCTTCTCATGAAACTCACGGGGCTTTCTCGTAAATGGCATCATGGCACCAACTAAGGTTTTCCCCGCCCCCGGAACCGTCTCATTCCTCTCTCGCCGCCGCAGGCTCTCCCCCTGATTCCCGACGGTCTGCCCAGCCTGCGTTTCATCCAGTATTCCAGTAAGGACATGGCAATGGGTACAATCATTCCGGCCGCCTTTCGGACCGCTGGTTTCGCCATGAGCTTTCTGAAGCGCTCAGGAACTGAAGCCTGTCTCCTCCGGGCCGGAACCAGGCTGTTCGTGCACCTGGAACGATCGATCTCCAACATCGGCAAATCTCCCTGTGTGAAATGGTTTGGCATCAACAGCCGTGCTGTCTGACTGTGTAATATGCATAATCCATGCCTGTTTTATTGGAACTATCCTGAAGGGAAGATGATTTGATAGAAGCCCCTGACAGGACAGATGAACATTCATATAGATAGACTCTACGTTAATGAATTTTCACTGCCTTGCCGGCAAAATCTACCGGTTTTCCTCCACTGGAAGATGACAGTATTGTGTTTTTGCAATATGCCTGGTGTATCATCATTGCTTTTTTGCAATATTGCCCTGGAGATATCAGTTCCGAAACGCCATTTTTAAAAGGTTATTACGGTGTTTTCCCAAAGTGGCATGGGTTGTGCTTGACTGTTCCGGTGAGAGGTGATTGCTGTGAAGCTGGCAGTGGCGGCGTGGAATGGACGGATATCACCGCTTTTCGATACGGCCGGCCAGGTCAATATTTACGAGATAGAAGAAGGGGCCGTGGTTTCTGTATCCAATCACGCACTATTTGATTCCGTAACCGCCCGGCAGGCGGCTCAAGTTGCCGAAATGGGTGCAAAGCTGCTCGTTTGCGGGGCGGTGTCACGTCCGCTTTTACAGCAATTGGACTCTCACGGAGTGAAGGTAATCCCCTGGATATCGGGAAATGTGGATGACGTCGTACAGGCCTTCATTTCCGGTGACCTCATGTCAGGAGACTTCACCATGCCCGGGTGCGGCCGCAGGAGAAGGCGCCGCCACCGCGAAGGGCGGGGCTCGGGATGGTGAATGGCTCGGGATAATGCGAAAGGAGGTGAAGGCATATGCCGTATGGTGACGGAACCGGTCCCAATGGATTCGGGCCCATGACAGGCCGGGCCGCGGGTTTCTGTGCCGGAGACAACGTCCCGGGGTATATGAATCCGGTTCAGGGCCGTGGTTTCAGAGGTGGTAGCGGCCATAGTGGCCGGAGCCGTGGCGGCCGGGGCCGCGGGTTCGGCCGCGGCAGGGGAGGATTCGGCTGGCGGCACCGGTACTACGCCACCGGGATTCCCGGACGGGAACGCGCCGGTGGAGTACATCCGGGAGCTCCCTGGGACTGGCAGGCACCGCCTGCCGCACCGGTGGAACCACCCGGAGTGGAAGAAGAACTGGAATTGCTCAAACGGCAAGCCCGGAATTTCGAGGGTTCCCTGAAGGCTATCATGGAGAGGATAAACGAGCTCGAAAGCGGGCCGTCTGAAGAGTAAAACGGATGCATCTGGAGAAACAGCCGTCTGCCTGCTTGATTCCGTGGCTGAAAGTAAGGTGGATGGTTGTTTCTCCGCTTTGACCTTATGGTGAAGTACATGTTTTTTCCGGATGGAGTCAAACAATGGAAAACGGTGAGAAGGTAATTGACCGGATAGCGGATTCGATGGGCTGGGCGGTGACGCTCACGATAGGCGATGTCCGTATCGGCAAGGTCTACACGGCGGTCGAAGTAAAAACCGGAGAAGTGGGGGTGGCATTCAACTTTCCCTGGAGGACCGGTTGCAGCGCCCATGGGTTCACGGCCATTCGCCCCCTGAGGGGGAAGGCGGTTTCGGACCTGCTGCCATTCCTCGGGTCCCCGGATCCCGGCGAATCCGCTCTGGCTCTGGCCACGGTCAACGCCGCCGTTTCCCACGTAATACATCGGCGAGAGGATGTTCTCAACGGCGATGTGCTCGAGCGTATCGCGTTGAGCGCGGAAGACGAAGTAGGCATGATCGGCTATTTCGGCCCGCTCATCAAACCGATTCGTCGGGCTGTCAAGCACCTTAGAGTAGTAGATATGGACGCTGGCAAAGCGTCGGATGTGTTTCCAGCGGCTGCGGCCACTGATGTCCTGTCGGAATCGAGCGTAGCCATACTGTCTTCCACCACCCTGGTTAACGGAACCCTGGAGTCTCTCTTAAAAGCCGCCGTCGGCTGCCGCGAGGTAGTGATGCTCGGGGCGACCACTCCGCTTATACCGGAAGCATTCGAAGGGACCCCGGTAACCTGGCTGTCGGGAGTGGTGGCGCGTGAACCGCGACGGGTGCTGGAGGTGGTGAGCGAGGCCGGCGGGATGTGTATTTTCAAAAGATTTGTGAACAAAGTCAATCTCAAGGTTGAAAGGGATGCCCAATGAAGAAGACAATCAAATCTGACGACGAAGACCGTGAGATCAAAGAGCGATTGGAGCATATCGATCATACCATCCTTGTCCTGTCTGGCAAGGGCGGTGTGGGAAAGAGCACCGTGGCGGTCAACCTGGCGTACTCGCTGATGGACCGTGGATTCCGGGTCGGGCTTCTGGATATCGACATCCACGGTCCAAGCGTACCGAAACTGCTCAACCTGGAGGGCTTCCCGGTAGGTGGCACCGAAAACAGGATTAATCCGGTAGTGGTGAAAGATCGCCTCAAGGTAATGTCCATGGGGTTCCTCCTGCGCCGCGCCGACGACGCCGTCATCTGGCGGGGCCCCTTGAAGTACCAGGTGATCAAGCAGTTTCTCAAGGACGTGGAGTGGGGGGAGCTCGATTATCTCATCGTGGACTCTCCTCCCGGCACCGGCGACGAACCGCTGTCTATAGCGCAACTGGTAGGACAGGCCGACGGCGCCGTCATTGTAACAACACCACAACAGGTGGCCATCACGGATGTCCGCAAGTGCATCAACTTCTGCCGCAAGCTCGAGCTCCCCGTGCTCGGGGTCATAGAGAACATGAGTGGATTCGTGTGCCCCCATTGCGGAAATGAAGTGGCAATCTTCAGCACCGGCGGGGGCCGGGCCATGGCCCGGCAGCTCGACATTTCCTTCCTGGGACAGCTTCCCATCGACCCCCGGCTGGTGGTGTCCGGGGATAACGGCTTTCCTTTTGTGGAAACCTACATCGATTCCCCGGCGTCGGAAGCATTCAGAGAAGCGGTAGAGTTGATCGTGGATGCTTGTGAAAATAAGGATACAACGAAAGGACACCAGTAATCATGAACAAACCGACAGAGACCATTCGTATTGCCGTGCCGGTAACCGGCGGGCGGTTGAGCAGTCACTTCGGGCACTGCGAGCAGTTTGTGTTGTTTGATGCCATCCGGGAGAGCAAGACGATTGCCGGGAGAACCACCGTGCCGTCACCTCCACATCAACCAGGGTTGTTGCCAGGATGGCTCTTCGAACAGGATGTGAATGTCATTATTGCCGGCGGAATTGGAATGCGTGCGCAGAACTTCTTTTCGCAGTATGGAATTGAGGTCATGCTGGGCGCTTCGGGAAATGACCCTTCTGCGCTCGTTCAGGCTTACCTGGACGGTAGTCTTAAAACGGGCAAAAATATATGTGATCACTAAGGAGAAACCCTTTGTCATCCGGGAGGAGACCGGGGCTACGAAGTTGACAGGACCGTGTGTGACCATGAGTGAAGCAATCATGCAACTGGAAATGATATTCAATGAATTGGGCGAGAATAAATACATGGTTCTTCCATTTGGCGAATTCGAAAGGATCCGGTCCGAATTCGAGACCGTGTCGGAACGCGACACGCTGCTTCGCGGGTCGATCTGGATCCTCCGGAGAGGTGAAACATTCATCGTAGCGGAAACGCCCCGGCCGGATGAAGTCGTTCTGCACCTGGTAGACTGGCAGGGCGAGGCCAGGGCTTTTGTTCAGGACAGGATGGACGCCTATGACCGCATGTGGGACGGCTGCGGCTGCAAGATCGACTATTACCAGTGACGTCAACTGGTTGAAATGACGCTTTTCGACAGTCGATTGGACGGTAGGCTACATTTTCCTCTTGAGGCAAAAGCATACCAGGCCCAGTATCAGGGCAAGGAATCCTTCCCGTACTGCCGGCCAGGTGCCCTGCTCGTTCCAGATGTCTACGTGATCATGATGACAGTGATGGTGTCCTTCCTCGACACTAACGTCACCACCATTGGCCGCACCGTGATTATGATGTTCCCTGTGAAGATCGGTTATTGAATGAGTCAGCCGCCGGTCGAGGTGGTGGTGGACAGGTTCCTGTGATTCGGGCCGCGCTTGCTCCACGCTTGACGGCAGTTCCCTGACAAAGTTCAATTCGAACCGGTGGGAGTAATCCGATACTTCCCTGGCCGGATAGGCGTTTTCCCTGAAAAACGTGCTGATTCCATCCACCTGCAGGTTAGCGCACCCCTCTTCCTCGAAGTAATTCGACAGTAGCTTTTGTACTATGGGCAGGCTTTCCATGGTGCTGTCCGGGTAGAGATAGTCAAAGATCATGACGGTTTCGTGAAACGTTTTGTGGTAACCCGCCATCAGGCTTGACCAGGCGAAAAGCCTCAAATAGTTCTTGAGCAGATAAATGGAGGCACTGTCTTCACGGGTGATGGTCCTGAGTGCCGCATAGAACTCGTGGGTGGCTCTTTCATAATCTCCCACCTGGAAGTACAGCTGCCACCCCAGTTCGAAATGGATCTGGTCGACGCCCGGCCTTTCAACATTGTTTCTGAGGCCTTCCTCGAGGAAGGCGATACCTTGATCCAGGCGGTCATCCATTTTCTCGCACAGCCAGTAGGCCCCCAGGGTGTAGGCGTCTATGAAGTTCGGGTCCAGTGAAGCGACCACGCGGACCAGCGGCAGGTACTCTCCCGGGTGAACGTCGAAATGGGCGTAGGAGTCTACCTTCAGCCACAAGAGAGAGGCGATGCAGCCCCTGGCTTCCCTGGCCATCAGGCCGAGTATTTTGCTTTCACCCGCTGGCTTCTCGCGTACCTCCCTTTTCACCAGGTACATGGTGGCCCCGGCCATAACCAGACCTGAAACGAGCATGACCAACGCTATTTTGTGTGGTCCGCGTTTTCTGCTCAAAGGTCACAGATCCTTTCCGGAAAAGAACAATAGGGCAATGCCGCAACAAGCGGTTACATAGCCGAGAGTGTACGCTGTCATCCCGATGATGTAGGTCCAGGGGACCTGGAAATTGTGAACGATGGCGTCACCGATAGCCAGGTATTCGAACGAGGGAAGAAGGTGCTTCACGATGTTCAGGAAGATGGAAAGCACCGGTAACTCCATCTTTTGAAAGGCGTATATCAGCAGTGTCTTAAAGGTGGCGACACAGTACATCAGCAGAACCAGGGAGACATTGATTATCCTGGACACGCATGTTGACAGGGCCATGGTTATCGAAGCGACGATCAGGCTTTTCAGGTAGATGAAGAACATGGCCACAAACGCATTTTCCGGGATGAGTTGCTTCTTGATGTAGATCATCACAATGAAAGCTCCTCCTACCAATATGATGTTCAGAAGGAGAATGGCGGCCAGCGCCAGGAACTTTCCGGTCACGTACTGCCAGCGGTGGACGGGCCTGGAGAGGAGGTAGTAGACAGACCGGGACTCGACCTCGTCCGGAATGAGCTCCATCGCGGCCAGGACCGCGACCACGGCGCAGAACAGGGTAATAATGCCGAAAGCCAGATCTTTCATCAGGCGGATCTGCACGGATTCCTTGAAGAACGTAAGAAAGTGTGCCCCGAACAGGCAAAGAACAGCGATCAACAGTATGAGGTAGAGTATCTTTTTCCTCAGGATGTCCTTGAAACTGCCGGTGGCAATGATCACAATTTTACTCATATCCATGCTCCCTTACCGTTGATATGAATACCTTCTCCAGGGGCGAGGGCTCACCGTGACCGAGAGTGAACTCCGATATCTTCCTCTCGTCGACCACCGTGCCGTGGCACAGGATGGCGATACGGTCGCATACCTGTTCGATCTCGAGCAGTTGATGGGAACTCAGGAATACGGTTTTCCCGGAACTCTTAATGGCCAGGATTATTTCCTTCATCATGGTGCGCCCCATGGGATCGAGGCCGGACAGCGGTTCATCGAGGATGAGAAGTTCCGGGTCGTTCAGGAGCACCTGCGCCATCCCCAGGCGCTGTTTCATTCCTCTGGAGAACGTCCGGACCAGCGCCTGGGAGGACGCGGTCAACTTCACCAGGTCAAGGACCCGGTTTACACGTTCGTTGACCGTGTCGATACCCATGATCCTGGCGAAGAACACAAGGGTTTCCTGGGCAGTCAGGTAGTCGGCAAAGACGGCCTCTTCCGGTAGGAAACCGATCTTTGCCCTGGTGGTGATGTCTGAGGAAGGTTTTCCGAATATGGTTATGTCCCCTTTATCCGGGAACACCAGGCCGAGAACACACTTGATGGCGGTGGTTTTGCCTGCTCCGTTGGGCCCGAGAAACCCGAAAATCTCGGAAGAAAACACCCGCAGGTCAAGCCCGTCCAGCGCTTTAATTTCACGCTTTCCGCTCCTGTAGGTCTTATGAAGGTTATCGACAACGAGAACGGGAGATGACGGTTCGTCACTGTTCATGGCCATTCCGGGCACCTCCTGCCTCATTACTCGTACCTTTTTTCAAGCAGCTGAAGAGCCCGGCCGCCACCAGCTCGAGCCCCATGAACATGGCCACCGACGGCCCCACCGAGAAGTCCAGGTGGTAGGCGAACAGCAGGCCCAGGACTGAAGCCAACGTGCTGGCTGCCCAGGCCAGTACCAGGCGGATACCCCAGCGGGCCGAAAAAAGCGCCGAGAGCGTGGCCGGTATGATCAGGAAAGCGAACACCACCACCACCCCGGCCAGATTGACCGCCATGGTGATGACCGTGCCGCACAGCACGTAAAAGAGAAAATCCCACCAGACCACCTTCAGTCCATCACGGGCCGCCCGCTCGTAGTTTTCCGATATGGCGGTCAGGGGACGGCGGAACACCCGGAAGAGTATGCCGGTCACTCCGAACACCAGGCAGGCGGTTGCGATGGCCGGCCACTCAACCCAGAGCATGCTGCCTGCCAGGATGTGCTGAAGGTGCACGTGCCCCCCCGGCGCCACTCCCAGCAGGAACAAAGTCCCGGCGGCGGCGATGGCGTAGGAGACACCGATGACGGCCTCCACCGGTATCTGCACCACCCTCCTTCTTACCAGGGCGTAGAAGGCCGCCGCGCCCAGGACGACGGCGAAGGCGGCGGCGTGGCTGAGCAGCGACCCTTCATGGGTGTGCAGGGCCAGGTGGGCGGTGATGGTACCCACCGCCGCCATCTGGGCCAGGGCGATGTCGATAAAGATGATTTCGCGCATGAGTACGTGTATTCCCAGGTATCCCAGGATTCCCGTCAAGCTGAGACAGGCCAGGAAGGCCCAGCCGAGGGTGTGGATAACGGTCATGGTGAAACCGCCCCCTCTCCGCCTATCTCCGGCTGGCTCCGCACGGCCCTCAGGCCAATAGGCCTGTAGGCCGGGATCTTGTTGGTCACGGCCTTGTACACCACAGCGCAAACGAAGACCAGCCCCAGGCCCAGCACCAGCGTGGGACCGTAGGGCAGGTTGTACCGCCAGGAAGCACCGAGCCCGGCCAGGCAGGCGGCGAATCCCGAACCCCACCCCAGGACCAATGCCTTTGGCCAGTTCCTGGTGAACAGCAGCGCGATGGCCGCCGGTATCATGAGGAACGAGTAGGCCAGCAACACCCCGGCCACGGGCACGATAAGAACGGTGATAATGCCCTGGGTGGTGAAGAAGAGAAAATCCCACCACCGGGGGCTGGCTACCGAGCCGTAGTCGTCGGTGAGCCCGATGAAGCGGTTTCTGAAATACCAGTGGAAGATAATGAGCACAGCGTAGACCGCCGTGGTGACCGCCACCAGGGGCCAGGTGACCCAGAGCATGGAGCCGGAAAGGGTCTTGGTCACATAGCCGCTTCCCTCGGCCATCTTGTCGCTCAGCAGCAGGGACGCTACCAGCGCCAGGGCGTACATGATCCCGATAACCGCTTCCCG
Source organism: uncultured bacterium (assembly GCA_964432985.1). Lineage (GTDB taxonomy): Bacteria > Muiribacteriota > CAYSPT01 > CAYSPT01 > CAYSPT01 > CAYSPT01. Next base: position 9,046 of record CAYSPT010000049.1, on the reverse strand, counting down.
GGGAATGAGCCTGTTTTTGGGATTGATAAGTGCCAGCAGGAGCGCGCCCGCCAGCACCGCTGCCAGCGAGACCAGGTAGGACCCGGGGGTGCCGTAACTGACACCGAGACAGATTCCCACCATGGCTCCGAAGGCGGCCAGCTGGTCGAGCACCAGGTCGGAAAAAACCAGTGTCCGCCTGATGATATGAAGCCCGACATAGGTGTGCAGGAGCAGCACCACCGCCAGCAGGGCCGCCTGTACCGTGAAAAATGCCAGTGCACCTGACATGCTATCACCTCCGTGTTCCTTCTACCTCGTTTCAATGACACCGGTGTTCCTGATGATGTTGCTGTTCTTGATTATGCCGGCCTTCACCGCCGCCCCGAGGAGCCGTTCGGTCCAGTGGTCAACCAGCTGGAAGTAATCGTCGACTCCTTCTGAACCTCCCACGTAGAGCGGGACGATGACCGGCTCCGCCCCCACCCGTGCGGCCACGCTCTTCACCTTCTGCTCGTCGAAATAATTGGCCGCCAGCACCAGCCGGATGCCGTGGGCTTTCATCAGCTCCACCAGCTCGCTGACGTGCCGGGGCGACGGGGGTATCCCCGGTTTCGGCTCGATGGTGCCGGCTTCATCCAGACCGAACAGTCTCACGAAATAGATCCAGTTCTTGTGGTAGGTCACGATCTTCTTTCCCCGAAGCGGGAGCATCGCTTTCATCCAGCCGCCCAGGTAGTCCATGAGGGGTTTTCCCTGGTAGGTCTGCTCTTTGAGAAACGTGATCACGGTCCCTTTTTCAGCCAGGGTGCACAGGGTGTCGCCCCCGATAATGTTCACCAGATCATCTCCGAAGAGCCGCCGGTCGAACTCGGCGAGCAGGCTCCCGAGGTTTGCCTGGTAGGCCGGTTCTCCGGCCGGATCGTTCTTTACCAGGCCGGTGGCGATGTTGCGGGCGGCCACCTTCATGTTCAACGGCGAGCAGGTCACGTGGGGGTTGCCGTAGACGTGGACCCCGCCCTCGATGCGGGACATGACCGTGGGTTTTTCCAGCATGTTCATGCCGTGGGCGGCGGCCACGTAGCCCTTCCGGCCGCTTCTCAAGCGGGTGTTGCCCGACTTGTCGATTACCGTGGGAAGCCACATTTCCAGGTCGAGGCCGGTTGAGATCACCACGTCGGCCCGCCTTAACAGGCCGACGAACGAGGGCTTCGGCCGGATGAAGTGGGCGTCCTGGTTGCCCTGGACAATGGCGGTCACGTCCACCCTGTCGCCGCCGATGGCCCGTGCCAGGACGGCGTAATCGGAAAGCGTGGTCACCACCCGAAGCGGTTTGCCGCCGGCCGGGGCGGCGATTCCGCACAGTAAAGCCAGACATATTATGATGTAAATTGATTTAAAGACGAACCGTTTCATGCTCCAAACATCCCCTTTCATGAATTCTTCATCTTGCTTTTCAGAGCTGTGATCTGACATATTTCTAGTACCGCTCGTGCTTGTGGGGGCCGGCGGCGAAGATGCACTGGAGTATTATCCGGTTCTCGTCGGCTCCCATGTGGTCGCCGTACTCGTGGTCAAGCTCCAGGCGGTACTTGACGAACGGGCTCTGAAACCAGGTGTAGTAGAGGACCACCTGCTCGCGTTTCGCCTCCACGGTAGCGACTGCCAGCGGAGAGAGGGTGGCATCGGCGTAGGGCTTGAAATCGGGCTCGTAATAGTCGTACCTGAGCCCGACATCGGCGGTACGGGATATCTTTCGCTGGTAGTAGGTGAAGAACCCCCAGGGGTTCACGGAATCGGGGCCGGAGCCGTCGGGAGCCAGGATATCCTTGTCCACGAAGTAGAGCTCGGTACGCCACTCGTAGTTGCGGTACCGCATCTGGTCCAGCGGCTCCCAGGCCAGGGTCAGGTCGAGGCCGTAAACCCGGACCGGGTTGGTGTCCCCGACCTCGGCCGCACCCACCGTCCAGGTGTCGTTCCAGCCGTACAGCGCCGTCACTCCAAGCTCGAAGTAGGTCTCTTCGGAGACATCGTGATAGTTCTTGAAATGGGCCAGCACCGAGGCCTTGTTGCGGTTGTTGCCCGAGAAGATCACCCCGTTCTCGGCATCCGTAATCTGGACCGTCAGCTCCCGCTGATCGGTTCCCGCTGAGCTGCTCCAGTCCAGGGAAACTCCGGTCTGGTTGAGCCCGCCGGCGCCGAATATCATCCGCAGCGGCAGGGGGAAATCCACCTGGTCCAGCCCGTGCTTGTGCCAGCGGTTGACCACCCCGAACTGCTGGCGGAACTTGCCCACGGTCAGGTTCCCGCCCCGCAAAGCCCCGTACCGGGTAAAGTAGGCTTCTCCCAGGGTGGTCCCAGCAGAGTTAATGGGAAATGCGGCCTTGAACCGCGAGTAGGGGTCGAGATAGGCCTCCAGGTGGATGCCCAGTCCCCGGAAGGTGAAGTCGGTGGCCTGTAGTACATCGTCCCCGTCACTGTAGGTGAACAGTATGTCACCGGTTACGCTGATCTCCGGGTTGAGGGCCTGCAGGCCGATCTCCCCGGCCTTGAAGGTGGTCTCTGAGGTGGTGGCTTCCGTGGCGGGAGACTGCACCGCCGCCAGGGCGGCGGCCTGCCGCAGGGCTGCCTGTTCGTCCCGGTCTCCGGCGGCCTGCGCGTCTGCAGCCAGGACACAGGTAAGGAGGACCGAAAATATAAGTACTGCGGGTGTGGATTTACATCTCATAGGTTTATCTCCGTTCAGAAAACAATGTTTTTTACTCCGCCGGCTCCAAGGCCGTTGACTTGAAGTACAAGGCAAACTTGAAGCGTAATGAAGAGCTGATTCAGGTCAGGGTTTATAGGGTGTATGCAGAGTGCGGCGGACCCCGTGGCGTCCGGATGGTGAAATAGAGAAGTTTTACATCGCATGACTCGGTGAGACGGATTCGTCCGGATAGTAAACGCGCCTGGGCAAGACTAATGTAATTCCGCGATAATTGGCTTGTACCGGTTTTCAGAAAATGACAGGCCAGGCAGGGCTGCCTCAGGCCGTCTCCATGAAAAGGGGCTGCCTGCCGTACTATTGTAGTGCTGATGGTATTGGCCGCCAGTTCATGCGGGCATTCCGGCCTGGTGTGACCGTGGCCGAAATCGCCACAGATGTGGAAGCAGTCAACAGTGGACAGAAACAGGAATAGAAAGATGCTCAGTAGAGCGGCTGAAACTTTGTAGCCATGCTTTTTACACTGCAGCTTTATCATCATTGATACACCATCGTACACATTATATTCGCACCAACCAACGTCATCAACCTGGGAATTACAATTGCACTATCCATGCCAGGATTCAGTGATAACCGAAATCCCTTGCGTCGCCTTGCTTATCGCGGTTTTATCTGGTATAGTTGATCCAGATAATTGCAATTTTGCAAATGTACCTGCCGGTTGGTTTTGAAGGAGGCAATGATCGATGGAGCGCGGCCGCGGTGAAGGACCCAGTGTCAGGGGCGTCTTAGAGCAACTGGCGAAATCACGGGAGAACGTCATCCTCGATTCCATAGCCGAGGGAGTTTTCACCGTTGACTCCGACTGGCGCATAACCTCTTTCAACCGGGCGGCGGAAACGATAACCGGGACACCCCGGGACGAGGCCATCGGTAAGCACTGCTACGAGGTGTTCCGGGCCAGTATCTGTGAAAACGCTTGTGCCCTGAGAGAAACCATGGAAACGGGAGAGACTCAGGTCAACCGCCAGGGATTTATAGTAAACGCCGACGGCGACCGGGTCCCCATCGATATTTCCACGGCGCTTCTGAGAAACGAATCGGGGCACGTCATTGGCGGGGTGGAGACATTCCGGGACCTGAGCCTGGTGGAGGAGCTCCGAAAGGAAATCACCCGGCGGTACACCTTTGCCGACCTGGTGAGCAAGAGCCGGTTGATGCAGGAGATCTTCGACATCCTGCCGGATATCGCCGAGAGCGACAGCACGGTGCTCATCGAGGGCGAGAGCGGTACCGGCAAGGAGCTGGTGGCCCTGGCCATCCACAACCTGAGCTACCGAAAGGAGAAACCCCTGGTGGTAGTCAACTGCGGGGCGATTCCGGACACCTTGCTGGAATCGGAACTGTTCGGACACAAGAAAGGTGCCTTCACCGACGCCCGCAAGGACAAGCCCGGCAAGTTCGCCCTGGCCGACGGGGGCACCATCTTCCTGGATGAGATCGGTGATGTCTCGCCGGCGCTGCAGGTCCGGCTTCTCAGGGTCCTGCAGGAGAAAACCTACGAGCCGTTGGGAGGGACAAAACCTGTCAAGGCTGATGTCAGGGTGGTGGCCGCCACCAACAAGAACCTGGCGGAGTTGATGAAACGGGAAAGCTTCCGGCAGGACCTCTACTACCGGGTGAACGTGATCCGGGTCGTGCTTCCTCCGCTCAGGGAGCGCAAAGAGGACATTCCCATCCTGCTCAAGCACTTCATTGCCAGATTCAACAGGATCAAGGGGAAGAATATCTTCGATGCCTCTCCTGAGGTGCTCGAAATACTCATGAAGCATGATTTCCCCGGCAACGTCAGGGAGCTGGAGAACATCGTCGAGCACACCTTCGTGCTGTGCCAGAGCGGCACCATCATGCCGCGGCATCTGCCGCTGGAGCTTCGTCCGTCAGATGACCGCTTGCCGTCCTCCGGCGCTGCCTCCTTCAATGACCTGGAAGCACGGTTCATACGCCAGGTGTTGCAGCAGAACGACTGGAACCGTCAGATCGCCGCACGCGAGCTCGGGGTGCATCCCAGCACGCTATGGCGGAAAATCAAAAAGCTCGGAATTGAACTTCCTCCGCGAGACGGAAGAAATACCAGATAACCCTACCGTTTGATGTCTTCCCTTTCAGCCCATTTTTATCCGGACCTTACAAATTTGCATAAAAGCAATACATCTTCTGACTGATTTGCATTAATGCAATATTATTTAGATCTATCTAAACAAGCCCAAAATAGCTTGAGGGTTGGGTTCTGATCATTTTTACGGCCGTTGGCATGATGTGCGCTTGCATAAACCATGGAGGATTTGACATGAAGCTGGCCATAGCTGTGTGCAACTGCAGGGTGGTGGCGTTCCTGGCGGGGTGCGTATTTTTCATTGTTTACATCCTGGGTCTGTCTGTCGTCAGCGTTGCAGCAGTGGAACCGGTGCTCAAAATCGGCACGGTTAATCTCTCGCTCGTCTATTTCTTCCACCCCCGAATGCGGGAGTATGATTTTGTGCAAAGCCGGTTTGTCAAGTACGACCCTGAAATTGCTGCTCTCGACCCGGCCGACCGGCTCAAAGCGCGGCGTGAAAGGGCCACCCGGCGGGTGGAAGAGATGGCTTCCGGAGAGTTCAAGCAGGAGATGAATCGCCTCCGGAAGAAATTGAATGTGAAGCGAGAGAAGTTCAAGGACGCAAAAAAGAACCTCGAAGACCTGGTGTGTAAATTCAGGAAGAGAGTCGCGTCCGAAACCAGAGGGCTTTCCCTGGCGGACCCTGTCCGGGAGGAGATAAAATCCCGGCAGAAAGAACTCTTTGAACAGGATCAACGTGTTCTCATTCAAAAAATAAGTATCTGTCTTCAGGAAATCGAGGTTATCGAGGAAGCCGTCAATGAAAAACGGTTCCTGGTGGCTCCTCCCGATACGTACACCGATTTCATGGAAACGGACAGGATTTACTGGGGCATCCGCGCCGACGTGAGGAAGTCACTGGAAGCAGTCAGCCGGGAAAAGGGGCTGGCGGTATTGGTCAATACATCCTACTTGATACAGGATTTCATACCTTTCGCGCCGGTACCTCCCCGGCCGATGGAATCCATCGATTCCACCTCTTGGGAGGACATGATGGAAGAGACCTGCCGCACACGGGGAGCGCTGACCGAAGTGTTTCCATTCACTCTCGACATGCTGGTCATCCCCGGGCAAGATGGCGTCGAAGTAGTCGACTACACGGCGGAGGCGGTGGAGAAGCTGCTGGCTCTGTACGGCGCCAGCGAAGTAGAGATATCCGTCACCCGTGAAATCATCGCAGAACGCCTCGCAGCTAAGCCGCGGCAACCGTAGAGCAGCCCATTTCAACTATTTATCTTTCAGTGTAAAAGCGGGAGGCGTTGCTTTTCTAAAAAGTTTTGCAGACAACCGGCTGGGAATTCCAGGTGCCTGCCCGCGAGCTCGGTATGCACCCCAATGTACTTCTTCGTTGAAAAATCATACAATTCATTCTGAGGTAGATACAGCCATGTTCAACCTTTGAGACAACCTCCGGTATGCCCCGGATTATTATCAGCCTCAAATGAGGCTGTCAGCATTGTCAGATTCTTATGTACGGGCACGGTATTGGGTCAGCATCGATGTAGTTTCTGAAATGGTTGCTCATGAAGCTTGACACACTATTTTTTAGCATTTATAATTCATTTAGATTAATTTATGACATGTAATCGAGGAGAGATAACGTGCACAAATTCGGGGGTACCTGGAGTGAGGCAAAACTCGACTGTGTCGAGAATTATGCGCGAAGTTACCTACAAGTTATGCAGAAGCAGGATTGGTGCACTCTGTATTACATCGATGCCTTCGCTGGTCGCGGAAAACAGGTGCTCAAATCAACCGCGGATACCTTGGATATTGAAGCCTTATTCGGTGATGAATCCGAAAGGGCAGATACCAAGGAGTTTTTGATCGGATCAGCGATCCGAGCGCTCCGGGCTTCGGCTGTCTCAACTCGTCAGTTTAATCACTTTGTTTTCATTGATGTTGATCGTCAGTCGTGCCATGAATTAAAAAATGTTATTCATACCGATTTCCCTGAGATTGAGCACACGGTTGATGTGCAATGTGGCGACGCGAATACGGACTTGTGTAATTGCATTAATGGAATTAGCTGGAAAAAAACGCGTGCCCTGGTCTTCCTTGACCCCTGCGGACTTGAAGTCGATTGGAACTTGATTCGGCGCCTTGCAGAGACGCGTGCATGTGACGTCTGGTACCTGTTTCCCCTCGGTGGGGTTATCCGCATGATGACTAAAGACGGTCAGATTCCTGATGTTTGGAGAACCCACCTGGATCGGGTATTCGGAACGTGTGACTGGTATGACGAGTTTTACAAACCTGATCCCCAGCAGTCTCTTTTCGCGATCGAAGATGAACATCTGAAAGATGCCTCGACCCAACATGTGGTAGACTACGTTCGTAAACGCCTGAATACGATATTTGCGTCGGTTTCCGAAGCTGGAGTACTCAGAAACAGTAAGGGAGCCCCGCTGTTTGCGCTCGTACTTGGTGTTTCCAATCCAAGTCCCGCCGCGCAAAAGGCGGCCCTTAAGATCGCCAATCATCTTGTAAAGGAATTGAGCGAGCCATGAGCACTACAACCATCGAGTGGACAGAGGTGACATGGAATCCCGTTACAGGGTGTTCCAAGGTTTCACCTGGGTGCCTCAATTGCTATGCGGAGCGAATGGCAAAACGTCTGCAGGCGATGGGGCAACCTAACTACCGTGATGGCTTTGCTGTGCGCACCCATGAACACATGCTACGGATGCCTTTCTCGTGGGCCAGACCACGTATGGTCTTTGTCAATTCGATGGGGGACTTGTTCCATGAGGATGTTCCGTTTGATTTTATCAAGCGTGTCTTCGAGGTCATGCAAGGGACTCCTCGACATATCTATCAGCTCCTCACCAAACGCGCCAGCAAGCTGACAGAGGTGGCCTCTCAACTTCCGTGGCCGAGTAATGTGTGGATGGGTGTTACCGTCGAAGATAACGAACATCTGTATCGCGTGGATGAATTACGTCACGTCCCAGCCTCTGTAAGGTTCTTATCGATTGAACCACTTCTCGAATCGTTACCGGACTTGAACCTCATAGGAATCGACTGGGTAATCGTTGGCGGGGAATCTGGGCCAGGGGCTCGTCCTGTAAAACCAGAGTGGGTTTTAGCCATCCGGGATGAGTGTGTTGAATCATCAATACCTTTCTTTTTCAAGCAATGGGGTGGTGTACGCAAGAAAGCTGCTGGCCGGGCACTGGAAAACCGTATCTGGGACCAGATGCCTTTGGCATATACAAACGTGGCTTAATTCCGGTATCCGTATACCTTAACACGGAATCGTCCTCATATAGGACTGCCTGCATTACCGCACCGTAACCCATATTAGATACATCTTTACTTGCTTTTTCCCGCACCTGGCACACTGTCGCATTCTCGGATCGTCGTTGAGGAAAAAGAAGAAGTCATCTGTCGATTTCCACTTCCGATTGTACTTCTAGGTATGCAGGCCAAGCAGGCACATCAATTTCGTCGCGATCCGTTTCATGATGGCTGCCCCCTTTCACGTTTCTTATACCCAGGTATGCGGAAAAATAGGGCAGGGAAGCATTAATGCAACTTGTATCACTGGAGGAATAACATTTGAACTCAGGTAGCTGTTCTACCCCTGGTTGAAGGCCTGTTCCAGTTTCGCAGTCGCCCGATTCTTCTGGTCCGGCATGAGGTGCGCGTGCCGCATAGTCATCTCCAGGATCTTGTGGCCCATCAGTTCCTTGATGGTTGGGAGGGTCTCCCCTTGGAGAGCGAGCCAGCTGGCGAAGGTGTGACGCAGGGTATTCCACTCCTGTTTACACAGTCTCCATACGTCACATATTTCACAGGAAATAAGATGTCATTAGTTGGTCTGTAGATGTCACGTGGATGTCAAAATCAAGATCTGGCGGATTTTTGACAGGAGCACACAACGTCGAAAACCAGCATCAACCCCGACAAAAGTAAAAGTCGGGGCGACTGGATTTGAACCAGCGACCACTTGAACCCCATTCAAGTACGCTACCAGACTGCGCTACGCCCCGACTGTACTGACTTCGTTTGTCTCGGCTCCGCCGAGGGATCCGCCTTGCGGCGGATGACTTCGTTCAATTCGGTTCCGCACCCGGCGAAACCGCCATATCCGCCAGCCGGCGAATAACTTGGTTGTACCGGTCACGGTCGGACAGGTTGACCAGACTACTTCGATACGCCTGAGAGGACTCGAACCTCCGACCTACGGATTAGGAATC
>CAYSPT010000048.1:14932-39155 GCA_964432985.1 uncultured bacterium | reverse complement strand
ATAAGCTCCATATTCAGGATTGTGACTGCAAGAACACCGGTCTTGAAAACCGGCGTGCGAAGTATAACTCCTCAGCGTCTTATCTCTTTATTTTCCCTAATAATAATCAGTGTTTTCATAGATTCTTTGTGCATGAAATTTGTGGTCACGAAGCGAAGACCGGCGCGCATTTATTAGCATTGCAATCTCAGATATTGTGATTATTAGCTGCTTTTCGAGTTTTTTGTGTCTGGCGAGACCGGCGCGTGAAATGTCGTCGAGTAATAAATTTTTCTTTGTAAAAGGCGGAGTTTCTTAAAAGAGTAATACGAGAAGGAATTAGCACGGATCTCTGATTGTGACCAAGGTATGAGCATCGACAAATGATCTGAAGGTGTGATAGACTTTGATAGAAGCAGAATCGAGGATGAAGGGTGAATACCATGACGATTATTGATCGGATAGAAATTAATCCCAAAATAATGATGGGAAAACCAGTAATTCATGGAACTCGAGTCACCGTGGAACTGATATTGCGAAAACTGAGTGAAAAAGCAACCGAAGCTGAAATTCTGGAGGCCTTCCCACAGATATCCTCTGAAGACATCCAGGCTGCAATTCGATATGCGGCAAATACATTGGCCCATGAAGAAACCATCATTTTCAATCGACGAATTGCCTGATTAGGGTGTCCTGATGAGATTTCTAGCGGATGAATGTTGTGACTTCACTATTGTAAAAGCTCTTCGATCAGCCGGATTTGAGGTACTGCTTGCCGCAGATTCTGGTCCCGGTGCAGCCGATGAAGTTATAATTGATCTTGCTCTTGAGGAGGAGAGCATTCTTATAACGGAAGACAAGGATTTTGGCCGGCTGCTTTTTGCCTATGGTCTTGAAACTATGGGAGTTATTTTTCTTCGATATCCTCATTCTGCTCGAATCCAGGTTGCTGAAGAATTGGTGGAATTTATCCACCAACAGGGTAAAAGGATTAACGGATCTTTTGTAACTGTCCAACCAGGCAGAATACGGATCGGGAGAATCCCCACAGATTCCTGATGATTTTTCAACCTAACACCGACACCTTCGACCTCAGCGCATAACTGACATGACTATAGCCTGTTGGTTTGAAATCCCATACGAGTATGTATATAGTATATGCGTTCTCATAATAAAGACACAGGTTGCTGAAATGAAGAATCCCCAAAAACACAAATGGAAATTTCGAGCCCGGTTCAGGCGGCATTCATTCGGGTGGCGCTCGCAGCCTGCTATCAAGCGGGTGAAAGAAGCGGTCGCAGAGATCAAGAAGATAGCTCGCCGGGAGCCGGGCCTGGCGGCCGGGGGAGCGGTGCTGTTCCTTGAGAAACTATCTCCGGCCCTGGAACAAGTGGACAGCTCGTCCGGAGCCATTGGGACGGCGGTAAACCACGCCATCGATGCTCTGGTGAAGATCATTGCAGGCGCACCGTCAGAGGAGGCTCAACGAGAGCAATGGCTCGAGCGCCTGTGGAACGCTGTCCAGGAAGATGGGATGGGATATCTCGATCTGGTACCGGATTCCTGGGGTGAGTTGTGTGCATCGGCAGAGTGCGCTTCACGATGGGCGGATAAGTTTATTGGTACCGTACGCTTGGCCTGGAGCCCTGATCCTGATATCGGAGGTGGTGTTTTCTGTGGGACAACAGCCTGCCTCAGCAGTCTTCACCGGGCGGGGCGATACGAGGAATTGCTCGAACTGCTCGAATATGCACCGTATAAGCTATGGCATCTCCGCCAATGGGGCGTGAAGGCACTTGTAGCTTTGGGACGAAAAGCTGAAGCCTTACGTTACGCCCAGGAATCCCATGGTTTAAACGTAAGCCCTTACGCCATTGCCAGAGCGTGTGAGGAGATCCTGCTTTCGAGTGGCCTGGTAGAGGAGGCATACGAACGCTACTCGTATGAAGCCAACAAGAAGTCGACCTATCTGGCCACCTTCAGGGCTATCTGCAAGAAGTATTCTCTTTATAGGTCACCCCGCGAGCTCCTGGTCGATTTGGTTGAGGAAACACCGGGTGACGAGGGGAAGTGGTTTGCTGCGGCAAAGTCTATCGGACTTTACAAGGAGGCGTTGGAGCTCGTGGAACGGTTCCCTGCTGATCCCCGAACCCTCACCCGGGCTGCGCGAAACATGGCCGAATGTGAGCCGAAGTTTGCCTGTGGCGCCGGCCTGGCTGCCCTTAAATGGCTGCTCGAAGGATACGGCTACGAAATTACCACCCTGGATGTGTGGGAAGCTTACGGTTGCACAGTGGAGGCTGCTGAAAAGACCGGTTCACGCGCAGAAGTCATCGATCAGATCCACTCGTTGCTCTCTGCCCCGGGGCACAAGGACCGGTTTGTCAGTGATATATTGAAGAAGGAACTCATCCGGGAATTACCGAATCCGGACAGCGTTTGAAAGAAGAAATATCTTGGCAAACCTCACATTGAAAGAATTCATCACAAAACTCGACTCTCACCTTGCCGCCTGCAGCCATGATGAGTTGAAAGAGATCGTCCGCGCGTGGGCAATGGACCTGGCTCCTGGTGAACGAGCTGGTTTTCTTTCCAGCTTCGAGTCGCAAAAGATGTCTCGCCACAAGAAATCTGGCAAAGGGCCAAAGAAGATCGATAGCGAAGCCCTGCTCACAGCTATTCATGATTTCGGCCGGCGGGCGGCGAACTACGAATTCTCGACGGGATGGGGATATGACCACGCGATGGGATTTGAACGAGCCTGGGGTGATAACGCCTGGGTCGAAATTATTGACGATTTGTTTGACCGGATCGACGAATGTTACCAGGCCGGAGACTATACGGTGGCCCATGAAGCGTACAAGGATATCCTGCGGATCTTTCTGGAGGGCGAAGAGGAGGGGCAATTTTCTGGTTATCAGCACGAGGATATGATCGCGGCAGACCTTAACGAAATCTGCATGAAGTATCTTCGAAGCGTCTATCATTCCGAAGAAGCGTCGACTCGCCCTAGCGGCCTCCTGGAAGCGATAAGAGAGTTCTGGTACCTGTCGCCGGAAAGCATCATTCACGGTATGATCAATGTTTCGCTGGAGGATCTGCCCGATTTCGAGCGGTTCAAGACGGATTGGGTGCAATACCTGAAGCGTCAGCCGGATGACCGCGAGGTGACTCCCCTGCTTAAGGAAGCGGTGCGGCTGTTCCAGGGAATGAAGGGACTCGAAGTCTTGGCCCTGGATGAGTGGAAGCAGTTTCCGGGGGCGTTCGTGGAATGGATAGAAGCGCTTGAAAAGACCGGGAATTATTCCGAGGTAATCAGGGCGGCCCGGCTCGGGCTGGATACGTTGCCGGACTGCCTGGCAATCAGGGCTGCGGTCGCCGATTATCTCCTCGCAGCAGCCAGACAGATGGGGAATAGCGAGTTGATCGGCGAGAGCCTTGAAACCGGCCTGCATGCTGATCCGTCCCTGCCACGCGTGCTGGAACTCCTGGATCAGTCCGGGAGCCGCAAGCAAAAAGTGCGTTACCTGGACCGGGCGCTTGAACGGTTCGAGGCAATTGACAGTCGAAGAAAGGAATCGAGGGAAGACCACGAAGCCTTCCGGGAGAGGTCATTAGATTGGCGGAAAAATAATGTTCCCGACAACCTTAAAACCTATTGCCGCCTGCTCCGGGGAGATTACACAGAAGTGGTTGACACCATGAATACTTCCAAAGTGCTGGGATGGAGCTCCGGCCGCTTGCCCCATGGGATTATCGTGCCATTGATCTTGAAAGCCAGATGGGGTAGTGAAAAGCAGCTGCTCGGTAATATGGAGCGTCTCTGGCTGGGTATGACCGCCAGGCTATGGTATGATCGTTTCGACGAAGAATCCGAAGATCTGGATTACGATCAGATGTTCCGGGAGCAACTGGATGAGGTCTTGAAGGAGGTCCCTATTCCTGGGGCGGACCTCGAACGGTACTTCGCCGTGGTGGAACGGGCTGTTCTCGCTCGGGCGGATGCCATTGTGGGAGGAAAACACCGGAAGAGCTATTGGAAGGCCGCCCAACTGTTACTGGCGCTGGCCGAGGTGTACTGGAGCAATGACCAGGCCGCGAAAGGGCAGATGATTGTAAACCAGTACCGGGAAAATTACAGCCGGCATTCGGCCTTTAAAAGCAAGCTGAGGGAAGCCGCGGATCTATCGAAGATTTTCTCGGTATCGTAAGCATTGAAAAACAACGGGAATGGAGGGCATCCTGATCTCAACCATGACGCTCAAGTCAACTCTGCAGTCCGTCTAAGTTTGACGATGATTGATGTCACACTTTGGAACACCCACCGTCTCATCATGAGACACAAATCGTAGCCTGTCGAATAATAAAACATTTGAAAACCTCGATGGAATGCATCCTTCTCCGCCATATCCTATAGCTGGCATGATCCTTGCGGGTTCCAGGGGACAACACCCGAAAGGAGCTGGTATCCATGCCCAAAATCAAACCGTTCTCTGTCCTGTTGTTTTGTCTCATCATTCTATCTGCCCTCGCCAGTGGTGCCGAAGCCAAACCGATGGTGGAGGTTCGCTCCAGGCACATCTATCACCGGCTGCATGACGAAGCCTTTATCGTTAGTGCCAGCGGGGTTGATGAAGACGGAAATCGGTGCTCCCGTATGGAAAAGTTTCCTGTCGACCGGTATTTTCCTAATGCCGACTTGTTCCCGGGGCCTTTCAAGCAGAGTTACGGAACTCATCTCATCTGCCGCCGGGGCGATAAGTACTATGTCATTGGCTATACCCTCATAGGAGTCAATCATTGCGGTGACCATAGCGAGGTCAACCTATCTTCTACTATCATGACCGACTGGGGCTTCAACACAACTGCTCAGCAGTTCTATGTTGATATCGATCCCGAGACGATACCCTTAATCCCCGCAGAGTATGTCGGTCATCTCACCGAAGAGATGGTGATCAACTACCACCAATCCTGGTGTCAGAAATCTGCCGGGTATTCATGGGATTCTGGGAGAATCATCGAGGAGCCCGCAGCTAGGCAACCGGTCGAACCAATCGTCGAAGTAATGTATCGCTTATTCGATCATTCCATTTCCGGTGAAGTATGTCTGGTGCTCACCGGCTACGCCGCATCCGGAAATGTGGTTTGCAAGCGGCGCAGACTTCGGCCTGAGCAATTCTTTGCCACTGCCGGGCTTCATGAAGATGGGATATGGAGCTATCCTTACGGTACCCATCTGGTCTACCAGCACGGTGACAGCCACTACCTCATCGGTCACACCGTCATCGAACTCCCCTATGGGGAAGATGCAGGTGAGCCCATACTTCACAGCGCTTTTCTGACCGATTGGGGACTCGATCCCGGAACCCAGGAGATCTACATCGACATGGATATAGATAAACTACCTGAGGTACCCGCCGGTTGCACCGTGGAGCCGCTGCGGCCCGGAATGATTACAGAGAAACTGCTCTACGAGAGGTTGCACGGGTTGCCAGGCGTCGTGAACCTGGATGTTTACGCAGACGCGATCATACCGCAATCGGTCTGGTAATACGCACCCTTGCTAAACTGGTATTGCGGAAGTTGTGTGAAAAGGCAACTGAAGTTATTGGGTCACCTCCGACCCTGGAAAACGAGTTCTGGGAAGAAACTTTGCTAGATCTCCCTACCGATAAATGAGCGGAGTTGAACTAGTATCTTCAAGTGAATCCAGGCTCAGGTCAACATCGAGAGAGGGCCAGTAGAGGTGGAAACCGTGGAGAAGTTGAATATTAAGAACATCCACTACTCGGGCTTCTTTAAACCATGGAAACTCATTGTACGGCAAGAAATACTCTTTCCCTTTGACAAAGAGCCAAAGGCCATGTAGATCAATCGTGAGTACTTCAGCGTCCGAAGTGCTCTCTCCACGCGGCTGTGATTTCATCTCTGTGTTCCTCGACAATCTTCTCTAACTTCGCGATCTGTTGATTTGACAGTCCCCAGTTACCGGCCAGTGAAACTTCTGGTTCAACCCAGAATTTCGCTTCACCCCCAGCGCAATATACATGGATATGCTTTCTTTCTTCTTCACGCGAAAAGAAATAAAATCGATACCCTCTATATCGAAAAACAGTGGGACTCATATTGCAATTATAGCACGAGAGATTTTAGATGGGCGATATTTCTCTACGCTGGTAACTTCAACTGCTCATTGTCTTGATCAATTGGCATATTCGTTTTTACGGCGTAACCTCTCGCATTCTTCTTTGACTTCCTTTAGTTGCTGCTCGAGTTCTTTGGTATCCATACTGATTCCTTTGTTAAATATGTTTCCTTATATGGAAGCAGACTATTACAGGGAAACATTATTGCCAATAAGAAATTAACTCTTCCATCATGTTTTACCGCCAGAAATCATTTCTATTAAGTATAATCATTTATAGATTTCTTTATTATTCAAATTCATTAACAGTATGATAAAACTCAAGGCAGAAACTGCAATCCCGCATCAGAACCGGCGCGCACTCGATTGTGTTTGCTAATGCAAATAAACGAATTAAACGTGATAAGACGATATTAGACGATAAATGTTATCCTTTAAAACCCGCACTAGCCATGGCTAAACACCACTAGATAATATACGATAAAAACGTCATTCTAGCGCTTGAAGACCGGCGCGCACGTGGTGGCAAACCGTTCTAGCAACTTGGATTGCGTCGCTTAACTTAAAACACCCTCCTGACAAAACCATTCGCCTTGTCGAGGATCCTGTTCTGGACCAGGATCTTCAGGTAGCTTTCGAAGCCTCTTCCCATGGCTGTTTTGATGATCCCCCGGCTGAAGATTGAGACCACTTCCTGCCCGAGCTGCCCGGACTCGGCACCGTTCTCTCCTCCCAGGTTTGTCAGTGTCAACGACGGCAGCCTGTGGGTTTTCATCTTTCTGCCGGTTTTGCCTGACCTTACGGCGATCTGTCCTCTGCTCACGGAAAGCCTTCTGATGGTGAACCGCTTTCGGTTCGTGCCGGATTCCACCCGACCGTCCTTGTTGCTCCGAAACCACGCAGCGTTCAGAAACCGGTCAATGCTGCTTGACAGTTCAGCGATGTTGGATTTTTCGGAACCGGCGTTCTCGAAAACGATGTCGGGTTCTTCAATCGTTACCTGGTCGATCACCACCGGGTTTTTCATAAGCGAGCGGGTGTCGATTTGAAAGGCCACGCTCTTTACCGCCAGGGCTGTGCCGTCTGAAAACCCTTTCGGATTCTGAACACTGATTCCGTTGATGACACCTTTTCCGGAGGCAAGTGAGAGGTCTACTGATGACACTCTCACCCTGGAACCGGCGGCATTAGTGGCGGCGATTTCGAGTCCAAACTCCACCATATAGTCGAGAGTGAAATACCCCAGAACTGCCATGATGACTATAGAAACTGTTACTTTAAAAAGAAATCCCAGTATGATTCCTCCGCGATTCATGTTCTTTTTCCCTTCGATGTCGGTTCTCATTTCGCAATCTACGTGAAGCACAAATCATGCCAGAGGCAAGGGCAGATGATTTTCTTTTGGCAGCGGAGGTACAGGCGGTGTATTAAATAAGCTTTTTGTCGTATTCACCTATTATGTTCGGCCAATCGAATCTTTCGACGGCTTCTTTGGCAGTTTGGTGTTTCCCGGGATTGAGTATCATATCTTCAAGTTTTTCGATGAATTCTTTTTGACCGTCATAAAAATTATTGGGATATTCTTTTATAGGGATAATCTCAGGGTAGGCTAAACGTTTAGGCAGGAGAGGGACACAACCCGCATAAACCGCCTGGACAACACTCACACCAAAAAAATCATGGAGTGAAGTCACCGGGATTATATCGGCTTTTTGCAGCCATTCACTATATTCCGCCTGAGTCTTTACATAACCAAATTGGGCGATATTTTCTTTTAATTGCTTCTTGGCTTTTAAAAATATTTCCGGTTCTTTAGTGAAACATTCACCTAAAAACGCCACATCAAAATCTATTTTTTTCTGCTTTAATACAATTAAAGCATTGATGAAATCTTCAGGGTTTTTATCATGTTCCCATCGGTGATTCCATAGGAGCAAAGGTCTTTTGTTTTTTGTGGTTTTAGTCTTTTTGTCTGCTAAAGGCTTGAGATCAACTCCGACATGCAAAACATCGCTTTTGGCTTTGATCATATCAACTGTCTTGAGACCTTGAGTATCAGGAAACGTTTTCAAGAACGGCTTTAATTCTTTCAGGAAGATATCCTTATGATAGGCGGAATTGAAAAATACTTTGTCGGCAGTATAAGCTGAAAAATAATTTATAAACGAATAATGATGATCCCGTTTTTTCTTTATGTCCCGATCAATAGGGGACCACGGATACGTGAGTTGGTTTTCATGAAAATACATCGCCGCAGGTATCCCGGAAGTTTTTTTTCGCGTAAGGGCCAGAAAACTTGAAAGATTCAGCATATCAGTGGCAAAAATAAGATCCGGTACAAAATCCATCGTAGCAAATTTGTTTGCTAAAGTAATAGCCCCCCCGTGCATGCGCCATTTCCAGAAACTTCCCGGCATAGAAAGTATCTCAACCCGATGAGAACTGTACTTCCTGAGCCCCTCGGCCCAATCCCGATGACTCCCCGTATAATAAGGTTCCAACAACAAAATATCCATCTGCTCATTATACTGCAATGACCTGCACCTATTCATACAGGATCAGACAGTCAGGATCAGCCTGGGTGTATATAGTGATTGATTATTTCGAGTTTTTGATGAGCTCTCTGGCCTTCTGCAGATTATCTTCAGGCTCATCATCCGGAGCGTGAAGCAGGTACCGGTTGAGGCAGTCAACCATTTCAGTGGTCTCACCCAGGGTTTCGTACACCAGGCCCAGGTTGTATAAAGCGGCGGCATCGTCCGGTTTGATTTCCAGTGCCTTCATGTTATCTTCGATTGCTCGTTTCATCTGTCCACGATTGTGGAAAACAATCGCTCTATTTCTGTACGCTTTCAGGTTATCAGGTTCGAGCACGATCGTCCGGCTGAAATCCAGGCAGGCCTGTATCGCTTTTCCCGTTTTCTTGTGTACTTTTCCTCGAAACAGGTAGGTTTCGGCAAACTCGGGATCGAGACTAATGGCCCGGCTATAGTGTTGAATCGCTGCCTCATAATCACCGTTTGTGTAAGAAAATGATCCAAGCATCCTGTAAACCTTGGGATTCTCTGATTCCAATTCTGCCGCCCGCAGGAGGTCTTCTTCAGCTTTCGTCCGCTCGCAATTGTTGTAAAACGCTATTCCGCGAGCTGCGAAAACGCTCGCTTTATCGGGCCGCAAACTGCAGGCCCGACTGTAATCATGAATTGCCTTTTCATCATCACCTTGTTCCTGGTAAATCCGGGCGCGTTTGGCCAGGAGGCTTGCCACGTTTGGATTCAGGGTGATTGCGATGGTGTACTGTTCGATAGCCAGACCATAGTTTTTTTGGTTATCGTAAACGGTGCCCCTGGTGTCATAGAGAAACGGGCTATTGCTGATGTGCCGCTCGGCCTCGGCCAAATCGCGCAGTGCTTGCTCCGGCTGCCCGGATTTTCTTAAGTTTGAAGCTCGAGTAACCAGAATTTTCCCTAATAGCTCTTTCTTTCCCAGGCTCCGCATAAAGGCTCCGTTCCGTATGGCTTCCGGAGCAACGGAGTAAATTCTTTTAATCTTTTCATCAGATCGGAAAATCCCTCGGGCAGTAGGCTCAATGTTGAATCTTGTTTCTCCGTCGTCATATCTGACAAGGGTGTGTCCTGGAACATCCAACCCGAAAACCGGCAGCCCGAGCCCCTCGGTAAGTGCCAGGTACAAAGTGGCAAGCCCCCGACAATTACCTTTTTTCCTATCGATAACGGTGTTCAGGTGAAGCGACACATACGTTTCTTTGTCATACTCGTACTCAAATCCCAGGGTGTCGTAGATGTAGGTATTGATCACGGAAAGAATTTCTTCTGGTTCCTCGTCCCCGTCCAGTTCGGACTTGATGTCCTCAACCCAGGTTTCAATACATTCCAGATAGTGTTTGACATCAATGTCAGGATAGAGCCCTTTGGCAATGAGGAGCGCTCCTTCGGCGATGGAAATCTCGCTTTCAGGGCGCTCAAGATAGGCGTATTCCGGAAGGGGCTCTTCTATTTTGGGACTTTCAGCTTCAGTGGCATGTTTTTCGGGATAACCCGGGGAAGGTACTGCAAGCAACAGTGCTGTCAGGACGAGGATTGTCAGCCTTTTCATTGTTGTATATCTCCTTGCAGAACTGTACCAGTGTTCAAAAGGTATGTAAAGCCCTGGTATCCAAAACCAGCTCCCTGAACTGTTCAGTAGAGAAAACTCTGTTTGAGGTTTTCCAAGTGGAATTTACGTGGAATGATTGACATGGTACATCATAAGTGATACACTTTATGTGGAGGTGAGTGTTGTGCCAACCAAAAATCCCCGGTTGAATGTCGTATTGGAACCGGCCTTGTATCAAACACTTCAGAAACTAGCAGAGCATGACGGAGTCTCCCTTTCTCTGAAAGCTCGTGATCTAATACGGGAAGCCCTGGAAATTCATGAGGATCTCTATTGGGACGCAGTTGCTAGCGAACGAGAAAACGCCTTCAATAAGAAGCAGGCTCTGTCGCATGAAGAAATCTGGAAGTAATGCCGTATACTATAACCTACCATCCAAAAATAGTTGAAGACCTCAAGCCGCTGCCGCAGAACATAAAGTCTCGAATCCGCAAGGCCATTGAGACACGACTCTTGGAAGAGCCTGTTAAATATGGATTACCTCTGAAAAGAAGTCTTCATGGCTACCGCAAATTAAGAGTCGGTGATTACAGGATTATCTGCAAGCTTAAAGATGATGTAATAATTGTCCTGAAAATTGGACACAGAAAAGACGTTTATTCGGAAGTGTCCAAAAGAACCTAGCTACTCCAATAACCATATATTCCGCACCCTGGACAATTAGTTCTTTAATAGACAAGCATTTACTTCGGACAAGTAAATACGTCCCTGAACGGTTCAGTATGGAAAACTCTGCTGGAGGGTTTTCAGGTTGTCTTTGAATGGAGTGTTTAATTGGTGTTTTAAAAGGTAAGGTAGACAGATCACATGAGTTGAATCAGCGTCTCCTGTTTCTTTTGATCATGCGTTACCTTTACATTCTTCGCTGTCAGCTCCAGTCCGTCGATTTTCAATTGAAGCTCCTCGTATACACCGTCAGATTCGCCGGTACACTTGATGTGGGCGTCTTGCAGGGAATGACCGATATCTTTGAATCGAATACTGCCCGTAAACATCATGGATACGACCGGAATGGAGATTTTCTCTATGGTCAACCTTTTGTCCGGCGTTTCCAATTTTATCAAGCCTTCAAAATAAACAGATTTTCCCATTGTGTTGTCGCAATAGGTTCTTCCTCTCAACCAATCGAAATAGGTGAGTAAGAATTGACCTGCTTCAACTCTATACGTCCATCCATCTTCCGGAGGATAGCTGTCGATGTTTTCTTCAATGTGAATTTTCTTCTGTATTGCATCTATATCCTCCGGGGACAAAAGACGGCTCTTTGCCTGGTCGTAAATAGAGGTGATTCTTTCTTCCGGAATATCAGCTAGGTCAACCAGGCGGGCAGAAAGATTATTGGCATCCAGATGGTTGTAAAAAGCTTCATCTGCCTGATCTTCTGGGATTTCGCTCTCAACAAACGGAAAAAGCCCCTGGCTCCAATTACGATCGTTGGCAGCGCTCGTTTTTTCCAGTACGCGAACCAGGGCCAGGGCATATCGGTAGGCAACTTCTCCCATGGCGGTCGACGGGAGATTAATTTTATTCCGGAGCATAGTGGGACCGTAGTGCTGAAGATTCGCTTGATATTGACGGGCAAACTGATCACCGGCGAAATAGGTGTAGTTGGGGTCGGCCCCCGGTGGGATCATGCTGTTGTCCACTCCTTCTTCCATCAATATATTGAGTGCCGTCAATTCAACATAGACAGCAGTACCTTCGGTCAGAAAGAGGAAATTCTCAGACCGGTCCACATCTGTGGATAGCTTTCGTTTCCGAACGATTTCCGTTGATACCAGTTCATCCAGTTTGCCGTAATCGATCTCGTGATCGTCGTTGGTCAATTCGAAAAATAGTTTTCCTTCCACGATGAGATCCTCGTCATATGCGGCTGTACGTGGACTTTCCTGCCACCCGGCCCGCGGCACCGAGTCGATCAATTCGTGTAATCCGAGCTGATATAAGGAACTGTACTGCCAATGATGAAAGCCTTCGTGAATGAACGTCTGTACCAGTGATTCCAGCGGTATTTCCTCACCATAACCCATGGTTACCACGAGATATCCATCCATCATTTGACCGCATTGCCCCCCCGGATACTTCATTGTCAACTCCCCGCGCTTCTCGTAGACGCGTTTTTCATTGACAATGAAATCAGTCGGTTCATAGTTTTCGGGATTCGGGTCGGGATGATTAATGAGAAACTCTTCCTGCTTGGCTAAATCGTACGCTAGTACAGGAACATCTTCATAGGGGATATGCTCTCCCCAGAGCTTATCAGAAAGCTGTTTGCCGATGTTATAAACTTCTTGATAACGAAGAATCTGCAACGGTACTTGTTGTTTTTCAATCTCAGCGGAGAAAACGGGAGAACCGGTCAGTAAGCAGTAATTCAGGCAGCAACTCATAATGAAAAATATAACCAGTAATTTAAGATTCATCATTCTTTTCATCTCCTTATATCTAAAAAACAATTTTATTAAATAGTTGGAATTGTGGCAACTTTTTTGATGGATAAACTCTACCTTCAACAAGAGTTGTGGTATTCGGGCGTGGATATCCTTCGGACAAGAAAAAAGCTCCCTGAACTGACCTCGAATTAAACTCAGTTAAAATCGCCGTTGAATTTTTGAGCTTTTGGGCTTGAACGGGTTTCCTTCGTTTGTGATATACTGCGGAAAACCTGTGTTGGCCGGCCCGGCGAATCGTGGCTATGAAGGTATGTTGATCACATGGCTAAACGCTATAACCCATTAAACAAAAAAGGCAAGAATCAGAAAATACTTATTCATGGTGCTAATTACGTCATCACCATAGATAAGCATGACGAACTGAGTATCTCTGAAGATACTTCCATCCTCATTGAGGGTAAGAAAATCAAGAAGATTTTTCCCAAGAAAGATTTCGAGAAGTATGTGGATTTCGACAAGGTTGACTTGATTTATGACGCCGAGCAGAAAGGCGGGGTGGTGGTCACACCCGGCTTGATAAATATGCATGACCACCCCCCCATGTACCTGTTGCGCTCGGCCCTGAGTTTCGCCGAAGACGATCATGATAAATCGTTGAAATTAATGGCTGAAATGGAAGGGAAAATGAATCAAGATGAACAATACTTGAGTACGCTCGGTGATCTGACCGAACAGCAGAAATCCGGTATTACCACTACCCTGAGTCATTATGCCGTATTCGATCCCATTGAAAAAGCGGCTGAAGAATCCGGTCATCAAGTTATCAACTGTGTTTCGGCCGCCAGCAACTCCCACCCTGATAACACTCCGAAACTGGTTGAGAAGTATCTCAAAAGGAAAACCAGCAACACTAAAGCCGGTATAGCCCTGCATTATGTCTGGAAGGCCAAACCGCCTGTTTTGACCAAGATCTCGGGCTTAATGAAAAAGTACGATGCTTTCTTCACGCTGCACGTAGCTGAAACTGAGAAGACAATAGACGCTTGTGTTGAAAGGTACGGTAAACGGCCCGTCTATGTGCTGGAAGACTACGGCCTGCTCGGACCCAAAACCATCATGAGCCATTGCGTGCACCTGGAGCAGGAAGAAATCAAATTGATCAAGAAGAGAAAAGCGGTTGTGGTTCATTTACCTACCTCCAACCTTCTTCACCGCTCCGGTCAATTCGATTACCGTGAATTTGTGAACAACAAGGCGACCAAGCAAATCAGTCTGGGGACCGACAGCGTGGTCAGCAAGAACCGGTTGGATATATTAACCGAAGCTCTAACCACCAAGACGCTTCATCAAGCCAGGGAAGTCATCTCCTATAAGGAACTGTTTGATATGTGCACTGCCCGGCCTGCCAAATTACTGGGCTTGAAAAAAACAGGCAAAGTATTACCCGGGTATACGGCCAACCTGGCTTTTTGGAAGCTGAAAGACCGCGGGTTGACTCCGTATGACGAGGAGCACCCTGAAACCCTGGTCAGTAATCTGATTACACATGGCAGCCGTATGGTCCGCGACCTGATGATTGCGGGAAGATTCGTTATCAGTAACCGCCATCATAACCTGGTGGATGAAAGCGAACTGTTGGAAAAGCTGCAAAAAGCCCACATGAATATCCGAAAAAGGGAAAAGGCGGCCGGCTCGACAGCAGGCTCCACAGCCGGCTCCTAGACGGCGCTATAATTGGGAGCGGATTTTATTTTCTGCAAACCATGAGGGTGGTTTTCTTTCAAGCTGGCGCCGGTGATCCTGACAAACCTGGCCGTCTCCTGCAGCTGACGAATGGTCTTTGCCCCGCAATAACCCATCCCGCTGCGCAACCCGCCGGCCAGCTGATACAGAATTCTCTCTACCGGCCCCTTGTACAGGACCTTGCCGCTCACGCCTTCGGGGACCAGTTTCTTCTTTTCGGTTATATGATCCTGGAAATAACGGGCATTACTGCCGTGCTCCATGGCCTCGATACTGCCCATGCCCCGGTAAACTTTAAACATCTTGCCCCCGACAAACTCCACTCTGCCCGGGGTTTCATCGGTACCGGACAACATGTTGCCTACCATAACCGAACTGGCTCCGGCAGCCAGGGCTTTCACCAGATCACCGGAATTCTTTATACCGCCGTCGGCGATAATCGGGATGTTCTTGCGGGTTGACTTGATTGCCTTGTACACGTTCAGGATGGCGGATAATTGAGGTACGCCCACTCCCGCGACCACTCTGGTGGTACAAATCGAGCCCGGGCCGACTCCTACTTTAACACCGTCTGCCCCGGCGGCAATTAACGCTTTGGCTGCCTCGCCGGTGGCAATGTTTCCCCCGATGACTTTCCGGGTTTTGAATTTCTTCTTTATTTGTTTAACGGTATCCAGCACCGCCGCCGAATGACCGTGGGCGGTATCGACCATAATAACATCCACCCCGGCGTCGATCAGGGCCTCTGCCCGCTCCAGAGCCGGTTTCCCCACGCTGACGGCCGCCCCAACCCTCAATTGCTTTTGCTTATTCTTGCAGGCATTGGGATAAAGCTCGTTCTTTTCTATATCGCGCCGCGTCACGATACTGACAAGCCGCCCCCGCTTGTCGATGATACACAACGTCCCCAGTCTCTGGTCACGAATCGTCTTGTTAGCTTGCTGCAAACTTATACCCTGCTTGCCGACTATCATATCTTCAATGGGCAGCATTCTGAATTTTGCCATGAGATTGACGTCGTCAGGCACAAAATAATCGGTGTCTCTGAGAATTCCCATGAGCACTCCCTGCTCGTTGACCACCGGCAGTTTTTTGTACCCGAACCTCTCCCTGATTGCAGCGGCTTTGCTGATTTCATCTTCCGGGAAAAGAGTCAGGGGATCTTCGATAAAACCATTTTCAAACCGTTTGACCATATTGACCTCGGCCACCTGCTCATCGATGGACAGGTTCTTGTGGATAATGCCGATACCCCCGGCCAGGGCTAAGGCAATGGCCATCTTGTGCTCGGTAATGGTATCCATGGCGGCGCTGAGTATGGGCAGGTTCAGTTTGAGCCCCCTGGTCAGGTCCGTATGCAGTTCGGTATCTTTCGGCAGGACGGACGACTTCTGCGGCACTAAAAGAACGTCGTCGAACGTCAATGTCTCCTGAAAATTTTTAAACATAAAAATCGGGCGATTTCAATTGATTTATAACCATAGAACTGGTATATGGGTGGATTATACTTCTATGAGCATATAGCAAGCAAGCCTATGGACACGAACAACGAAATTGCTGTTTTGGATTTTGGCTCCCAATACACCCATCTGATCGCCCGCCGAGTGCGCGATCTGGGGGTTAAATCACATATCTATCCCAATAATGCACGCGTTGACAGGCTGAAAAACGCGGTGGGGATAATCCTGTCCGGGGGACCCAAAAGTGTCACCGCCGGGCACGTCCTGGAATTTGACCACGCCATATTCGACCTGGGCATACCTGTTCTGGGATTGTGCTACGGTCATCAATTGATGGCGAAACATTTCGACGGCACCGTTGAATCGGGGCAAAGCCGGGAATACGGACTGGCTACAACGAAGATCTATTCCTCCCCGGTTTTTGACGGAATCGATCCGGAAACGCAGGTCTGGATGAGCCATGGCGACCATGTCGCCGCCTTACCGGCCGGGTTTGAAACAATCGCCGACACGGACAACCAATCCGTTTCCGCCATGGCGCATGAAGATAAAAAACTCTATGGGTTTCAATTTCATCCCGAAGTAACCCACACCACGCAGGGCAACCGGATGCTCCACAATTTTGTCTTCACTATTTGTCGCACCGCCAGGAACTGGACCGCGGAAAAAATGCTCCAGGAAATACAAAACGATATCAAAAAACAGGCACACGGTAAAAACGTATTTTTGCTCATCAGCGGCGGCGTCGATTCGACGGTCTGTTTTGCCCTGCTGGAGAAGACTCTGGGCAAAGACAGGGTGTACGGATTGCATGTCGACCACGGGTTGATGCGCCTGAACGAGTCGCGGGAAATCAAACGAGCTTTGCAGGGGATCGGTCTGGACGATTTACATATCTATGATGCCGAGGCTGAATGTCTACAGGCTTTACAAGGGGTGGTGGATCCGGAACGGAAAAGAACCATAATCGGTGACCTGTTCCTGGATATTACCGACCGGGTCATGGACGAAAATGACATGTCTTCCGATCGATGGCTGATAGGGCAGGGTACCATTTATCCGGACACCATCGAGTCCGGCGGTACCAAACACGCCGCTTTGATCAAAACCCACCACAACCGGGTGCCGCGCGTCCAGGAGATGATCGACAGCGGTAAAATCATCGAACCGATCAGGGAACTGTACAAAGATGAAGTACGGCATATCGGGTTAAAACTGGGGCTGCCTGAAAAAATAATCTGGCGCCACACGTTTCCCGGCCCTGGCCTGGCCGTACAGCAGTTATGCGCACTCGAAGAGCACTATCCGGCCAATAAAGATCAAATCCTGGAAACAGTCCAGAAAATAATAGCCGGCAGTGGCTTGAAAGCGTTTCTGCTGCCGGTAAAGAGTGTCGGCGTCCAGGGAGATGAGCGGACGTACGTGCATGCGGCCGCTGTGCAGGGTAACGCGGATTGGCGGACGTTAAACGAACTGGCACCGTTGATAACCAATTCTTTGCGGGACATTAATCGAGTGGTTTGGCTGCTGAAACCGGACTCCATCGATCCCGAAACGATAACGATCACTCCCTCCACCCTGACCAAGAAACGGTTGGACCTGCACCGGCAGGCCGATTCCATCGCCAACCGGGTATTGCGGCAGCACGGCCTGGAGCGTGAACTCTATGAATTCCCGGTGATAATGATCCCGTTGGGTTTCAACCGGGGCCAATCCATCGTCCTGCGCCCGCTGTACTCGGAAAACGTGATGACCATAGAATTCGCCAAATTACCGATGCGGGTCGTCCGGGAAATGGCCGGGGAAATCAGTGAATTGGACGGCATCGATGCTGTTTTCTACGATATAACAAACAAACCGCCGGGAACGGTACAGTGGGAATAAAGAGGCATGAAATAAAGAGGTGTGAACTATGAATTTCAAGAACCGGGACATAATCTCCATAACGGATTTATCACGAGATGAAATCTTGTATCTCTGCAAGAAAGGCAAAGAGATGCATGACGCTGATAAAAACGGTGAACGACATAAGCTGGCGGCAGCATTAAAAAGAAGAGCATTGGCATATATGTTCTATGAACCGAGCACCAGAACAAAAACAAGCTTTATAACCGCCATGCGCGAGCTGGGAGGGAGGGTTGACGGTTTCGCCGGCAAAGAAGGAACGTCGGTCATGAAGAAGGAAACGATACGGGATACGATCGTCATGATGGGCGCCAACCATTTTGATGTTGTCGTTATGCGACACCCGCTTGACGGATCGCTGCAATGGGCGGCCGATGTTTCGGACATCCCTGTTATTAATGGCGGCGATGGTAAAAATGAACATCCAACCCAATCATTACTCGACATGCTCACCATATATATGTTCAACAACGGTACGTTTGATGGTCTCAATATTGGCTTTGGCGGAGATCTGGCATATGGCAGAACAATTAAATCATTGAGTCTTGCCTTATCACACTTTGATGGTATCACCATACGGTGGGCGGCCGAAGATTTCCTGGGCATGCCTGAAGATTTGGCTTCATTGCTGGATTCAAGGGGAGTAAAAGTAGCCAGGCTGGATTCGGTCAAAGAGGTTATGAAAGCCTCTGACTTTTATTACATGACACGTCCGCAGATTGAAAGAATGCCCGGGATATCACAAGAAGAAATCATTGCGATGATGGAAACGTATAGAATTGACCTCGACAAAGTAAAAGAGACCAAACCGGGCCTGAAGATAATGCATCCTTTGCCGGTGAACAGTGAAGTGGCCGAGATGGACTACGGGGTATATTTTCAACCGTGCCAGGGCTTCTTTCAACAAGCCGAAAATGGGATTTTTACCAGGAAGGCATTGTTGTACGAAATCCTCAAACACGATGGTTACACACGATTCAGCGCCACCCTGGACCCGCAGCTTCACAAGGGCAACAACAGGGTCAAAAGATCGGGCGGCAAAGCACGGGATCATATGTTCATCGATAAGATCCAGGACGGTACCGTGCTCGATCATCTGGTGAGAACAACGCAAAAAGAAGTTTCAGCAGTCCTGAACCTGGAACAAAGAGGTTATTCCGATATACCGGTATCAATAGAAGAAAAAACGAACCCGATGTTGAAGACATCCCTGCCTCGATTAACGGAAAGAGAGCTGAAAAGGATCGCGGCTATTTCTCCCGAACCTACCGTTAATTACATACAAGAAGGCACTATCACTGAGAAATTTGTGTATCTATTGTGCCGGAATGGTAACTGTGTTACGAGGGTCCCAAACGAAGAGGTGCCGCCAAAATTCTACAATGACAATGACACCATCAGGTGTAGATATTGTAGGAAAGTGTACTCCCTTCAAACCAAAAAAATCACACAACAGGAATTGAACGACTACAAGGACTCCCTTCCCACCAGGATAGAACCGGTAAGAGGGTGATCGAATGAACGGAGAACGAATGAACGGAGAACGAATGAACGGGAAACAAATTGCGCAGGCAGGATTAACAATAGAAGCTATCAAGCTCAGGCCGGACAATCCATTCCAATGGGCATCAGGTTACCGAATGCCAATCTACAATGACAACCGGATGTTTTTGTATCATCCTGAATTCAGAAGAATGATCACCGATGGATTTGAAGACCTGGTCAAAGATGAGGCTGTTGAGTATGAGATCGTGGCCGGAACATCAACCGCGGGAATACCGCATGGTTTGAGTTTGGCCAACAGGCTTGGCACTCCTTTTATCTACATCAGGGATAAACCCAAGGGACATGGATTGAAGAACCGGATTGAAGGTATCGATGCGGCCAAAGATCTGGAAGGGAAAAAGGTAATCGTAATCGAGGACCTGATTTCAACCGGGGGAAGTTCCGCCAGGGCCGTCCAGGCGGTACGAGATGCCAATGGTGACTGCGATTATTGTTTATCGATATTCAGCTACGATTTGGATAAGGCTTTTGAAGCGTTTGACAGTCTCGATCCGAAATGCAATGTGAGATCGTTATTGACCTACGATCTCCTGCTGGAAGTGGCAAAAGACATCGGTTATTTGACAGATGATCAGATTGAAGTTCTGCGGGAATGGAGGAAAGATCCTTTTGGCTGGGGTGAAAAACGAGGATTCAAAAGGGTTATTAAACAATGATTGAACTTAGTGAAAAACAAGAATCAGCACGACGAAGAGTATGTCTGGCCCTGGATGTGCCGACGGTACGAAAAGCGCTGGATTTGACGGCCGAATTGTCTGACTGTATCGGCATGGTAAAAGTGGGCAAAGAATTACATACCGCCGCCGGGAACGAAGGGGCGAATATTATCAAGGAGATTGTCGACCGGGGCAGCGAGATTTTCCTCGACCTGAAATACCATGATACGCCCAACACCGTCTATGGCGCGGCCAAAGCGGCGGCGGCGGAAGGAGTGTATGTATTCAATATACATGTCGCCGGCGGAGAAACAATGTGCAGGAAAGCGCTTGAAGGCGCCCATGAAGGAGCGGAAATACGAGGAGTTCCAAGACCACGAGTAATCGGGGTAACCGTTCTTACCAGTTTAAGTGACGAAGATCTTGCGGTCCAGGGCTTGGCGGTGCACTACAAAGATCTTGTCAGAAGAAGAACCGAATTGGCCCGTGAATGGGGTCTTGATGGTATTGTGTGTGCTGCCAACCAGGCCGGAAGGCTGGAAAAAGAATTCGGTTCAGACTTCCTCTATGTTACTCCCGGTATCAAATGGGCAGGTAAACAAGGACGAGGTCAAAAACAGTTATACACTCCCGATATGGCTGTCCGGGATTGCAGCAATTCAATACTCGTTATCGGAAGCGCCATCACCGCGGCCGATGACAAAAAAGCAACCGCCTGTGAAATACTGCAGGCCATGGCGAGAAACCTGTGAAAACCAAAACCCAAACCCTGAATTTCTTGCTGGAAGACAGGATTAAGCTGGCCACGGTCTCCGGCATACTGACCACCAGGCCAAACTTGATCAGGCTGGTTGACAGAGACTATCCGGACATTGAATTGATAACCACAAAAAGCTATCAAGTCAAACCGAACAAGGGCAACAGAGAACCAATCATCGTCGAGCACGGTACCGGCTGCTTCGGGAATGCGGTTGGTTTAAAGAATCCCGGCATGGAGCAGGGGTATGAGGAACTAAAAACATTACGAGAGACACATGATTTCAGGAGTTATTTGAATGTTTCATTGTCAGCCGACTCCATTGACGGTTTCATGGTGTTGATCGACAGGTTTCAGGATGTCGCGGACATCCTGGAGTTGAACTTCTCGTGTCCTCATGCAGCCAAAGGTTTTGGAGCCAGTATCGGCGCCGACAGGGATGTCGTGGCTGAATATATGAAACAATTACGAAAAGCGTCCGCCGCGTTGCTGTTTCCCAAGCTGACACCAAACATCGATAACATAGGTGAAATAGCCCAGGCAGCCATGGATAACGGCGCGGATGGTATTGCCGCCATCAATACCGTCGGGCCGATTGTTTTTGTGGAACCACGCACGGGGAAACCTGTTTTATACAATCCCAAAGGTCATAAAGGAGGGAAATCCGGAGCGTGGATCACCGAGGTCGCTGTTGACAGGATCAAGGACATACGGGAGGCAATCGGGCCGGGGATTCCC
Organism: uncultured bacterium; assembly: GCA_964432985.1. Classification (GTDB taxonomy): domain Bacteria; phylum Muiribacteriota; class CAYSPT01; order CAYSPT01; family CAYSPT01; genus CAYSPT01. Next base: position 17,637 of record CAYSPT010000048.1, on the reverse strand, counting down.
ATTATCGGTATGGGGGGGATCACCACAGCGCACGATGTCAGGAGAATGCGCGAAGCCGGTGCGGATGTGATTGGCCTGGGCAGCGTTCTTGCCAGGGTCAAACCGGAGGATAGAGCAGATTTTGTTGCCTCTTTGAAGCATGAGGCCTCTTTGAAACATGATACCGAGGGTGATATACACCGCGCCGAACGGTTTGTTTCCACCAAACGATTGATGGAATACAAGCCATACAAGATACAAAGCATCGATGATGTCAATGAGAGGTTACGAGTGATTTCTCTGGCAGGCAGGATCGATTATGATCCCGGTGAGTTTGTATTCTTGTGGATCCCGGATGTCGGAGAAAAACCATTTTCAATTGCGCACAATGATCCTTTGACATTTATCGTGAGGAAGAAGGGTGATTTTACACAAGCTGTTTTTGATTTGCGTCAGGGCCAGGAGTTGATGATACGGGGGGTTTATGGGGCAGAGGCACCGGGTACCGGCAAACAAAACGTTTATGTTGTTGCGGGAGGCACAGGCATAGCGGTGGTGCCGGGATTACTTGAAAAGCTGCACGGGCACGGTAAGAGTATCGTTGTTTATTATGGCGTTTCATGTGAAGAGGAGGCGGTGTTTAGAGAGAGAATAGAACGCTTTGCCACCTATATTCCGGTCGCCGACGATGTTGCCGTTGGTGATGATTCTGCCGTCGCCGACGATGTTGCCATTGGTGACGATGCTGCCGTTGGCAGGGTGCTCAGGGTAATGGAAGAAGATTTGAATGGGAAAGATTTGAAGGATGCATGCTTTTACAACATAGGACCGGAACCCTTAATGAAAAAAGCCATGGATCTCCAGGTCGAGATGGGCGTTGATCCAAAAGACATTTATGCGTCGATCGAAACAAATAATATGTGCGGCGTCGGAATGTGCGGCGAATGTGAATGCGGCGGCAGACTGACGTGTCAAGAGGGGACTTTTTTCAGCTTGAGTTATCTGAAAATGAAGAATATCGATATCATGGACCTGAAACATGATTGATCCGCATGTACATCTCAGGGATTGGAAACAAAGCAGCAAGGAAACCGTTAAACATGGTTTACACGTAGCCGGTAAAGCCGGGCTGACGGGGGTATTCGAAATGCCCAACACGAACCCGGCGCTCACGTCCAGAGATAGTCTGGTGAAAAGGATTGAGCTGGCTGACAGAGTTATCGAAGAGCTGGGAATCCAGATGTTTCATGGGATGTATGCCGGCCTTACAAACGATGTCAATCAGATCGAAGAAGTCGTTAAGGCCCATAACGAACTCTTTCCACGAGTTGTCGGGTTAAAGATGTATGCAGGACATTCAACCGGCAATATGGGCATAGTCGATGAAGAACCTCAACAATTGGTTTATCACACCCTCACACGATTGGATTACCGGGGAGTTCTGGCCGTACACTGCGAAAAAGAATCACACCTGAGACCGGAACTCTGGAATCCGTCAAAGCCATACACACACACCATAGCCCGGCCTGCCAAAGCAGAAGTCGAATCAGTTAAAGACCAGATCAGGTTCGCTGAGGCTGCGGGATTTGGAGGGACATTACATATTTGTCACATTTCCGTTGCGGAAGCATTGGAGGAAGTCGAAAAAGCAAGAAAAAATTGTAAGATCACGTGCGGAATAACACCCCATCATGCGATGCTGCACGATGGGATGATGCAGGGCAGTGACGGAATTCTGTATAAAATGAACCCCCCGTTGAGAACTGAAGATGATCAGCAATACATGTTACAGGCCTTACTCAGCGGCCGGATTGACTGGCTTGAAACTGATCACGCTCCCCACACACTCAAGGATAAAAAGGAAGGATATGCTTCAGGAATACCGGGATTTCCCTATTACCCTCATTTTATCCAATACTTGAGACAACGCGGGATGCCGGAACAAAGAATTCGTGAGGTGACTCACGGCACTATTGAAAAGATCTTCGGGATTAAGGTTGCCGGTTCACGCGGGCGTGAATTCAACAACCCTGAATTCTACAACCTTGCCGACGAATACGAATTTGATGTTTGGCATATATAATTTTCAGCTCACCAGGGCTCACAAAGCTGCAAGCTTTCATGCCTGTCACCATTTTTCTTGCTGCTGCTGCGGAGAGAAGGTATCATAGGAGTAGTATTAGATTTACCTGATGAAAAGACGAAAGGGAATGACACTCGATGAAGTCCAGCAGGATGAAGCCCAGCAGGATGAAGTCCGGTGGAATAATCATCGCATGTGTGGTCATGTTTTTTTTCCTGGGTATTGGTACCACCGTGGCGCAGCACGGGGCGGATAATGGAGGCGCCGCAACACCTCCATCGTTTTTTGAAGAAACGGAAGCACCCACCATCGAGGACGTTCCACCCGAGCCGTCGGACGAAGAAGAGGATAGGGAAGAGGATATGCCCAGCATAAGGACTGGATCGCCGATAGCTCCACCTCCTGGAGCACCGGAAGTTAAAACCACGGGTCCGCCTGCTGACTCATCGTCTCCTCCGCCCTCAGTCCCAATCCCCGGGGCGCCGAAAATCGAACCAGGCCCGGATTCCGATTCGGACCCGGTTGCGGAGCCCGTCAAAGCGTCTGATCCAGGCACAGGGCCGGGAACCGGTTCGGCACCAGGTTCGAGTCCAGGCTCAAGTCCGGGATCCGGTTCGAACCCAGGCTCAACGTCAAGCCCGGT
>CAYSPT010000048.1:4599-14832 GCA_964432985.1 uncultured bacterium | reverse complement strand
TCCGGTTCAGCGTCAGGTCAAACATCGGGTTCTGTCCCCGACGCGACACCTGATTCGGCGCAGGAGATGACACCAACAAAAAGCTCCTCCAAATCCGCTAAACAACTGGTAATGCCGGCAAGTCTGATGGCCCCTTCAGCAGTTGAAACGCACATCAAAAAGGGCACTAAAGCATTTAACAGTAAAGATTATAAGACTGCAGCGCACCATTTTGAGAAAGCTCTTAAAAAGAGTAAGAAAAATCATGCTGTTCATTACAAATTGGCGGTCACCTATTATTGTTTAAGAAAATTCACTGCTGCCAAAAAGCATTTTCTGGAAACACACCGCTTGTGGCCAAATTATGCAAAAACGTTGCAGTATTTAGGCCTGACCTATTACAAACTTGAGGATTATGACAATGCAAAGAAGGTGTGGCTGAAAGCGCTTATTGTTGATCCGGATAACAAGGCTGTTATCGATTTGTTGAACCTGCCTTAGCTGACACCATCTATCACGGGATTCAAACTGCTTGGTTTTACCACATTGGTAATTGGAGGAATAACATCATGGAAAAAATCGAAAAAGAAAAAGCTTCCAGCGAAAAATTGATGGACTATTATCACTACCTCCAGGAGAAAATTGATAAACAACTGAATAACCGTAAGCAGCCTGAAAAGGATGAGGACCCAACACCTTTGGAGAAACTGGTTGAACTATTAGAACTCTTACCCGCTCTGTTCCTCCTGGGTATCAGGATACTTCTCGATAAGGAAGTTCCCCCAGAAAAGAAGGGTACAATTGTCGGTGGTATTGCCTACATTATTTCGCCGATAGACCTGATCCCTGACGCTCTTCCGGTCGCTGGATGGATTGATGATCTTATTGTCATTGCGCTGGCCATCGGCAAGTGTCTTCAAACTAATGATGAAGTAGTCACAGCGGCGGTTCAACGGCATTGGGTTAGTGAAGCTGATATTTTTGACAGTATTAAACAAATACTCGCCATAGCAGATACGGCAGGTGAATCTCTTCCCACTGATTTAATGAAAATTATCAGAGGGATGTTTACCAAATAGTATTGGCAGCCTACCGTGTCTGCTCAAGCAGTTTGTAGAACCGCTTCTCCAATAGCATCTCCACCAGCGGGCGCTCACCGGTGGTGATCCATGCATACGAGGAAGGATAGAGAACGGGACTATGGGAAAACGTAACAAGAAAGACAGCAAGAAATCCCGCCAGAAAAAGAAGAAGCGTTCCTGGGTGCTCACGCTCCTGGTGTACGTTTTCATTGCCCTGCTTTTTGCCCCATTTGTGATCTCCCGGCTGTTTCCTGGGCTTATCGAAGAGAAGCTCGCGCCTTACGTTTCGCCTTCCGTTCTTCAGTCAATAAAGACAGCTCTGTCGAAAACTGCTCCTGGGGGAGACTCACCGACTGCGTCTCCATCAGGAAAAGGAAAACCGTCTACCGATATTGCTGCCACGGGTATACAGGTTACGAGCGAGAATAAAATTCTTCATCCCTGTGAACTGATCCAGGTGGTTGATGGTGACACCATCAAGGTGAAGCTGGATAACAAGTATGTGTTTGTCCGCTTTCTCAGGATCAATACTCCGGAAAAGAAGATGTGGGGGTGTCAGGAGGCTACCGATACTTTGCGGGCTTTCCTGGACGGAAAGCACATCTCGCTTGAGTTTGAGGAACCCGGGGTTCCGGCGAAGGATGCGTACTACCGTTTGCTTGCCTATGTGTACGCTGATAACAAAAATATCAACATCGAGATGGTCCGAAGTGGTTGGACATCCTTTTGGACTAAGTTTGGCGAGGGAAAATACGCCGGGGAGTTTATGGCGGCACAGCAGGAAGCTGAGCGTGCACAACGCGGCCTCTGGGGAGCATTCGCTGAAAAGCCGGCTACCTCGAAATGACTTTTCCCGCATTTACGACGGTTTGTCCGCGCTATTTCTTCTTTGAAGTCAGGATGTTATGCTGATTTTCGTGAGGTAATCTGATGACGAAATCGATGATAATTGAGGTCGATGGTGTCGGGCCGGTATTGCTTGAGCGGAGTAAACGGGCCAGGCGCCTGATTATCAGCGTCCGGCCGCATAAAGGTGTCCGAGTGGCTATTCCCCGGGGAGAATCGTTCGAGCGGGCTAAAAAGGTAGTCTACTCCAAGATCGACTGGATACAGAAGAATCAGGAGAAGATGAAGCAGTATGAACGGGAGCAGGAAGAAGCGGAAAGAACCCTGCCACCGATCGACAGGAATGAAGCCAGGAAAATGATCGTCAAGCGGTTGGATGAACTGGCTGATAAACACGGTTTCAAATACAACAGAGTGTCCATCCGAAACCAAAAGACCCGCTGGGGAAGTTGTTCGACGAACAACAACATCAGTCTGAACATGAAACTGTCCAGGTTACCGGAAAAGTTGTTTGACTACGTGATCATTCACGAACTCGTCCATACGAAGCACAAGAACCACAATCGGAGGTTCTGGTCAGCAATGGATATGATTCTTGGCGATGCGAGAGCCCTGCGGAGTGAATTGAATAGATACAAGTTGGGATTACTGTAACGCCCAAATCGCACCGTACCATAGCAAAGGGATGTGAGCGAAAACATGTCCATAAGAACGAAGACTGCTGTTTCCGTGCTCCTGGTTCTGTTCATTACCATCCCGGCTGCGGGCGATAAGCTTCCGCTCGAGTTTTGCCAGGGGATCGAGTTCAATATGGACGTGATCATCAACGAGATCATGGAGAAAGACGATCTTGAACAGGTCAAGGAATGCATGGAAAGCCATCGTGATCTGTTCCCCCGCTTCATGAAGTATTACCAGGGGGATGTGCCGACCCTGATAGTCAATCCGCCGCTTGATAACGCTGCCATGACCGGTCTTGAGATCGTGCAGTCCGACATCCCCGATTACAATTCGCTGCGGCTGGCAGCCCGCTCGATGGGAATGTTTGGAGACTATTACCGTCTCACCGGTAAACCGTTGAAGGCGGCCCGGATATATGTCACTATTTTAAAGTGCGGGATCGACGTCGAACACGGATTCGGAACCATCAAGTCGGAGATTTCGAAGATGATTGCCGTCGCCATCCAGAAACTGGCTTTGAGGAGGCTTGCCTATCTCTTTGCTACCCGGGCCCTCGAAGCCGGTAAAGAACGGTCAATTATGAAGAGCGTCGATAAACTGCTTGCGCAGCGGGTTGCCCTGGTCGACATAGCGCGGATAGTAAAGTCAAGCCAGGCGAAATACGACGTCAAGCAACTTGCCAAAGAGGGAGTATTCGGCAAGCTCGGGTGGTTGGAAAAGGTCCTCTATTCTTCTCTGGGTGGTCGTGCCGGCACACATTATCACCGGATGATCAATGAGATATTCGAGGATATTGAGAAAGCAGTTCAAATGGACTATCCGCAGGGTAAAACACAACTCGAACAAGTCCAGCAAAAGATCATGAAAATAGCCGGCGAGGCAAACGAACCGGGATTTTCCATCGTTGTATCCCCGGCCAGGCAGATGGCCAAGGTGCTGATATCCATATCCGTAGCCAATTGGGAGCGTATCTGGAACACTGCCTGGCAGGTCCCCGTCACAAAAGACGGCCTTTTCATCATTCACCTGCTCAACGAGTATCACCGGAAACACGGACAGTACCCGGAGAGGCTGAAAATGCTTTCGGAAACCTCACCGGCAAAAATCCCCCGCGATGTGTTCACGGGCAAACCTTTTGTGTACCGCTGTTTGGGGACGACCTTCGTATTGTACAGCCGCGGCGCCGACGGTGCCGACAACAAGATGGATAAAAACGATGATGTCATCATCCTGGGAGAACATGAGGATGATGTCGGTTCCAGGATAAATATCGAATCGCAGGAATCGCCCTCACGCTAGCGTCCTCTACCGTGTCTGTTCCAAAAGCTTGAAGAACCGGTTATCCAGCAGCAAAGGAAGTTCTACCGTGTCTGTTCAAGCAGTTTGTAGAACCGCTTCTCAATCAGCATATCCACCAATGTGCGCTCACCGGTGCTGATTCCCCGCTTGGCGTACACCTGGCGGATAACCGCTTCGTGCTCGCCGTTGTATACATCGAGGTCCACCGCCACCATGGCTTCCAGTCCGTCCACAAACTTGCAGCCCGTTTTCAGGTGGTAGCGGCTGCGGTGCGCCAGTATGTCGGTGACCTGTTTGCCCAGGGCTTTGCGCAGGTCCCAGAGGGTGGCCCCATAGATCTCTCCATCTCTGTGAACCTCACCTTCGATGTCTTCCGGATAGTGCTTGGTGCTGGTCAGGTCCCGGAAACACTCCCGCTCAAGCCGCTCGCAGCACCACTCCCCGATCTGGGGCTCTTCGTCCTGGGTGCAGGCGAAGTAGTCGGAGAAGGCCTCGTTCATGGCGCCGGCTTCCCCGTACCGAAGGCTGTTTATCTTGCGGGTGACGGCATGGGTGTATTCGTGGTGGATAACTCCCGCTTCTTTGGCCAGGTCGTTGAGCTTGTTGCCGTCTCCGAAGTAGATCCCGCCGTACCAGGGGTGGTAGTAGGCGTTGTCATAATCGTCCCCCACATGAACCTTCGCTTTGAGCTTGGCTTTATCCAGCCCGTTGAATCCCAAAGCGGCGAAGTAATCATGAATCAGGTTGACGTGGCAGTAGACCATGGCCTCATCGAAATGGGTGTTATCCGGTTCATAGACGTAGCGGCCGTCATCCTCGGAGGCGTCCTTCTCGTCTTCATTGTAGACCCGGATGTAGGCGCCTTTGAGCGCGTTAGCCTTAATCATGTAGAGCAGGTCACGCACCACCACGTCTCCGCTTAACGGATGCGTCTTGTAGGTGCTTCCCCGTCCCGTAAAGAAGTCTATATGATTGAGCCGGCACAGCAGCTGTCCGTCCGATCCATCTACCACCATCTCCCAGGCGCCCGGCGGCTCGGCTGTGGCTACCTGCACCCGCCAGGCTTTAACCGCGGCGGTTCCGTCGAAATACAGTACTTTGTCTATCACCTCTTCGCCTTCATGGCGTGAACAACCCAGTGTGGTCAAGGAAGCGGCCAGGGCCCGGTCTTTTGAAATGCTCCACGAACCGCGCACCTCGGGGCGGGGTACGTACTCCCCGTTGACCTGACGCACCTCGCCTTTGGGGCTGATATGCACACTCAGACCGCATCCGAACAAAGGCATGTTATCCACCAGCTGGCCGAAATAAACGTGGTGACTGCCTCCTTCGCTGAGCACCCGTTTGAACTCCAGGTCGCCAAATGTCTCTCCCCGCCGGAACAACGAAGCTGTTTCACTGAGAAAAACCTTCGCCAGTTCTACCGGCTCCAGGTCCGGGCGATTGATATTTCCGGTCCCCAGGATAGAAAGAGGTATCCCGGTCCGCGGGTTGAAACGCACGCTCCACACACCCAGACTCCACTGCTGCAAACTGTTCCACTCATCCAATGTCCACTCGGCGGATGGTAGTGGCACGTCGTTGGCCACCATGATATCCTCCGGGCCTTCCTGCGGCGCCAGGGAAGCTGCCGGTGCCGTCATTGCCAGGACCAGGAATAACGCAAAACCCATTGCGATCGATCTATATCTCATGTTTTAAACCCTCATCTCCCACGTGTTGCCGTAATAACGCATCTTATTTCAATTGTACCAATTTCTTACACTATTATGCAGAATTTATTCCGTATCCTATTGGATAACCCGAAAATTGCAGTAGTTTTCGGCTGTGGCTCGAAACTGACCACAATTTCCGGATTAATAATACAGTCCCGGCGGGATTTTGTTAACTAAAACACATGAATAATTGTTTCCTGTATAATTATGTCAGGTGCAGCCCGGCGGGGCAGCGTTTTTCAAGCCGGGGCTCGGAATGGAGCAGCAGTTATGGATGTTGTGGAATGGGTTATTGTTGGTGGCGGGGCGTACATAGCGCTGCGCGCTTTATACGAACTGATTTGGCCCAAACCTGTAAAAACCGATGAAAGCAGCGAGAATACGCAAAGTACCTTTTCGCGGGTAATAGACTTCATGATGTATTTCCTGGTAGGGTGTGCCATGGTCGCTTTAGGGGTTCTGAGCGCAAAGGGTATTATCGTTGTCGATTGGGGCAAAGGCCGGGAAACGCTCTTCTGGTAATACGATAGTGGTGATATCGTCGTCGGTGCCGCGCTTCCGGCTGCTAATTGTCCGAATCACTCGTATCCTATGGTTTCGGTTTTTTCAGGGTGCCGTGAATAGAGCATTCTATCGCGTAATCATTCGCTCTATAGGTATAGATCCCGCCTGCCTTGCACGGAGGAAAATATTTGAGATAATCGGGAATGAGCAGATCTATCAGGGCCGTGGGATTACCGTCTGCATCGCACAGAGGACCATCGTTTCCGTTGTTGAACCGTTCTCCGGTGCCTTCCATCTCCCACATGTCGATACCGCCTTCCAGCAGGCGCAGGTTGGCGCGGCAGTGTTTTGCATACGTCCTGGCGTCCTCGTCCCGGCCGGGGGTTGCGCCGTCACCTGTCCCCGTGCCGGAATCTCTCACACCAGCCAGGATTTCCCCGCTTCCTTTGCTCCCGGCAAGTTTCTGCAGCTCCATCCGGACGTTGAGCAAGTCAATCTTAAACAGCGGATCGCTATCGACATCAACTTTATTAAACATCTTCAGTGAGCTTTTGAGGTACTTCTCCCGTTTCTCCGGTTGATCCATTTCCCAATAAATCCGGGACATCAAATATAAAATCGAGGCCATGGGAGGGCATTCATACCCCCCGCCTTTCTTCAGGTTCCTTCCTGCCAGCACACAGTAGCGTAAAGCCCGCTTGTACTGTCTCACTGTGCGGTACGCTTCCGCCAGGTCTTTCATAGCCATTGCTGCCTCCGGATCCGTTTCGCCGTGCTCCTTTATCGTATGCTGCACCTTCCAGCGGCAATAAGGAATGATGGGCATACCGGAGAGATCTTTCAGCGTGGTGTCAAGTGCATCAAAGGCAGGCATCATCTCCCTGCCATTGATAAAATCCTCGGGATCGTCTGCGGCCAGTTTGTTTATCAGCTTCATGGCTTGTCCGGTGTATTTCTTCGATTTCTTTTTGTCCCCGGCAATATAGTGCAGTTCGCCGAGCACACCCACGCAGGCGGCCCAATCGTAGTCATCCTGCTTGCCTGACTGCTGCAGCGTCTTGACGGCCTGTTCGGTGAGTTCCAGTGCTTCCGGGTATTTCTCCTGGATGCAGAGTTCTGTCAGCTTCTCATTGAAGGCTTCCTGGTCCCAAGCGTCCGCCGCTGCCGGACAAAATGACGTGAGCATAAGGGAAAGCAAGACACAATATGCCATTAGTCGCATAACGTAACCATCCTCTCTGATACGTGTAGCATTGTAAGGTATTGAAGATTTGGATGCAAAGTCCGGTACCGCTAATACTATTAACGCTAAGGGAGAAGGTGTGGAGGTTACAATTTGACGTTCTTGGCTTTTTCCTTCAACTCTTTGATGAAATTTGGCAGTTTTTTGTGCGCCACGGTGAGGTAACGGGATTTTTTCCCTTTGCTTTCGACAAGTCTGAGTGCTGGTCCAGATCGGGTTTGTGTCCATTCAAACGAATATTGGCGCGCGTTCTTGGCTTGAGCTTCTTGCTTGAGACGCCCTATGCTTTCCGTTCCGGCTCTGTCATCCAGATCGAATTTCCTGCGGTCAATAACCACTTTATTTTTCGCTCCTGTTCATTGAGAAAGCGATGAAGAATATCCTCATCCGAAGCAGCATGTGTTAAGGGGTGGTAGTACATTATACAGATTGTGCACAAAAAATGAAACATTAAAAAAAATAAAGTATTTATTATTAATATTGCTACTATTATGCCGCCAGACGTTTGTCAGGAAGAAGCCGAGCAGGCACAACGGGGTCTCTGGGGAGCGTTTGCTGACTATCCTTTACTAACGATACTTTGCCATCTGTCGTCGTAGTATTCGTTGCTTGTGAGACAATTGGCCATCTGTTTTGCAGTTTGATAACATTCGTTTGCCTGTTGCTGATCTCCCATTTTGAAGAGGATTTCGGCCAGATCCATGAGGATATCAGGTTTGAATGAGGCATGTTCAAACGCTCTCTTTATTAATTCGAGCGCATCAATCAATTCACCCTGATCTATGAGAACGTGGAGCAGGTGGATCAATGTCATTTCGTGATCCGGGTTGAGTGCAAGGGATTCTCGTAAAAGAGTATTGGCTTCGTCCAATCTTTCTGTTTTCAAATAGAGCAATGCTACTGATGATAGTATGTCGGGGGTACGCGATATTTCCAGTGCTTTTTCAAAGGCTTCAAGGCTTTTATCATGCAAACTGCTAAAGAGGTACTCTATCCCGAATTGGTAATGTATCTCGTACAAATCGCCCAGAGAGAAATCAAAGGTGTCAAGGTTGCCGTAGCAGTCTTCGCAGATAATGACCTCACCGGATTCTACTTCCGCCACAACATAATGTTCCTCTAATTTCGGTATCACGATGGTTCGTTTTTCATGATCAACCTCAAGAGGTTTATTGACGAAAACCTTTCCACAATAGGCACAGGTTCTTATGTCTGCGTCCTGGTTTTTATTGTTCGTGCTCATGGTGTTACTATCGGCGCTCAAACGCTCCTGCGCAAACGTTCCTGCTAAAACGCTTCTGCACAAACGCTTATGCGCAAACGGTTCTGCGCAAATGCTTATGCGCAAACGCCGGAGATTATGAACCTCTCCTTTCCGCTAAATCAGCGATCTTTGAAATTCTTCGGGACCAGTTAGATACGATGTCTCTGGAATCGGTATCGGGCTGCGGAGTAAATTTTCGGTCCATCTGCCACAGATCCTGCAAGACGTTCTCTGAAGGCCAGAAACCGGTTGCCAAACCGGCAAAGAAGGCGGCACCCATGGCGGTGGTCTCGGTTATCCTGGGACGTACCACTTCTTTTTGAAGAAGGTTAGCTTGAATTTGCATCAGGAGGTTGTTTGTACAGGCGCCCCCGTCTACTTTCAGGGTTTTAAACTCGGCTTCTGCATCCTTTTGCATCTCGATGATTATTTCAGCTGATCGAAGCGCGATGGCTTCCAGGGCCGCCCGGGCGATATGTCCTTTTTGCGTACCGCGGGTGATACCCATGATGGCTCCGGTGGCGTGGGGATCCCAGTAAGGAGCGGCCAGACCGGCCAGGGCCGGCACGAAGGTGACACCACCGTTGTTCTCGACGGTGTTTGCCAGTGCTTCCACTTCCGCAGCGGTTTTAATTATTCCCAGATTGTCACGCAGCCATTGGACGAGTGCTCCCGCCGCGAAAATAGTTCCTTCCAGGGCGTAGATCACTTCGTCTCCGAGTTTCCAGGCGATGGTGGTCAGCATCCTGTTTTTTGAAACCACGGCTCTGGAGCCGGTATTCATGATACAGAAACACCCGGTTCCGTAAGTGTTTTTTACATCCCCCGGTTTGGTACATAACTGACCGAACAAAGCAGCCTGTTGATCTCCTGCGATACCTGCTACGGGAATGGCTGTTCCCATAATTTCCACTGCTGTGGTGGTGACGATTTCAGACGAGGCAACGACATTCGGCAGAAGCGATCTGGGGACGGTGAGCAGCTCAAGCAGTTCATCATCCCACTTCAGGTTATGGATGTTATAAATCAGCGTTCTGCTGGCATTGGTTACATCGGTTACATGGCTTTGGCCGTTGGTCAGTTTCCAGATAAGCCAGGTATCTATGGTGCCAAAGGCCAGTTCACCGTTTTGGGCCCGACGGCGGATGGTGGGATCATTATCCAGAATCCATTTGATCTTCGTCCCGGAAAAATAGGCATCGATCACCAGCCCTGTTTTTTCCTGGAACAGCGACGTGGCGCCTTGCTCGGTGAGTTGTTCACACATCGACGCCGTGCGACGGTCCTGCCAGACAATGGCGTTATACACCGGCTTACCTGTTTTTCGATCCCAGATGACGGTGGTTTCTCTCTGGTTGGTAATACCGATCGAATCGATTTCGTCAGGTGCAATCCCTGTGTGTTTCATCACATCTTGAATTGATTGCAGCTGGGTTTCCCAGATCTCTTCGGGGTTGTGCTCCACCCAGCCTTCTTTGGGGAAATACTGGGTGAATTCGTGCTGCGCAATCCCGATTTGTGCACCGTGCTTATCAAATAAGACGGCACGTGAACTGGTGGTACCGGCGTCGATGGCTAATATGTATTTTTTCATTATGTCAGTGGGCGTTCTGCACGCTA
>CAYSPT010000048.1:0-4499 GCA_964432985.1 uncultured bacterium | reverse complement strand
TCTGCATGCTAGTAAGCGGTCTGCATGTCTCCTTCAGAAAGAGCCTCCACGATAGCTTTTCCGAACTGGGCGGCAGCCTGGGGGCCGGAGCCGGTGATGATGTTTCCGTCCCGGGTTACGTCCTCGCCAGTGTGCTGCGCGCCGCCGGCCTGGATCTTGGAGATTTCCGAACTCCAGACCGTGGCCTTTTTATCCCGCAGGATCCCGGCTCGAGCCAGGATAACCGGAGCGATACAGATGGCTCCCACCAGCTTTGCGGCAGCCGCCTGCTGGGCCAGCCGGTGACAGGTCGGATTATCGTAGTACACGCCTGCACCGCTGCCTCCGACGAATATCACCGCGTCGTAGCGGGCAACATCCACATCGCTTAAAAGACAATCCGGCTGCGTCACGGCTCCGAGCATACCCGTTACCCGCCCCCTGGTGCTGGAGGCCACCGTTACTTCCGCTCCGGCCTGCTCTAAAATGCTCTTTGGTTCCAGAAGCTCTTCGTCCCTGAACTTGTCGGGAGCAATTATCAGACAAACATGCTTTCCAGAGAGATTACCCACGATACCACCTCTTCTTTCCTTCAGTTATCATGATACTCCTCTGCCGCGGGCACCGGCAAGTACAATTGGTCTCCATGGTCACGGGCACGGCCATGGGCTGCAAGGAGGCGTAACGGGGACTGAGGTTTTTGTGACGTTTCTGATATCCTGCTTTGCCTCTTCGGCCGGCCGGGCAGTATAATTAGTCAGAGACGAGTAAGGAGGAAATAGGGATGACTTCGAGATACCGATGATCGACATCTACCTTAATAAAAAGGAGGCCGTTGTTTTACATGAAGTGTCACGCGCTTTGATAGGCCGCACCGTGGCGGTTTGTGTTGATGAAGACGTACTGCTTACGCCGATTGTCAGATCGGCTATCGCCGACGGTCACATACAAGTGGCGTCGTTTCCTCAAAACGAAATCTTTGGGACTATCCTTGACGTCGGTCCGCTCCCCTTATCTGTTGAAATTTCTCACGAAGGCATTATCGAGAAAAACAAAACCGAGTAAACAGTATGGCTAGAGAAGCGATGTTCTACCAGGAGGGATCTCACGGTACCGTCCGGTGCCTGCTGTGCCCCCATACCTGCGTTATTACCGAAGGCAGAACGGGATTCTGCCGGGTGCGGGAGAACATAAACGGGACACTTCGCTCGCTTGTGTACTCCCGGCCGTGTTCGGCCTCGGTCGGCTACATCGAAAAAGCGCCTCTCTACCATTTCGTCCCCGGACACCGGCGCCTGTGCATGGCGTCCGCGGGCTGCAACCTGCGCTGCCGGCAGTGTCAGAACTGGTATCTCTCACAGGTCAAACCGGAAGAGATCCCGTGCCAGGTCCTGGCGCCCGAAGATGCAGTAAAAAAGGCGTTCAGCCAGGGAGTCGACTCCATATCATTCACTTTCTCGGAGCCCACCATCTTCTACGAGTATGTGTATGACACCTGCAAGCTGGCCCGGGAAAAGGGGCTGCTTACGTCCATTGTCTCAAACGGGTACATCAACCCGGCGCCGCTTAAGAAACTTCTTCCCCACCTAAGCGCGGTAAAAATCGACCTGAAAGGATTTACCGCGGAGTTCTACCGTGATATTTGCGAAGGCGATCTCGAAGCGGTCCTGGCTACCCTTAAGCTGCTCAAGGAAGAAGGCGCCTATTTTGAGATCGTTAACCTGGTGATCCCGACCCTCAACGACGATCCCGGGGACATACGGGCCATGTGCCGGTGGATCAGTGACCACCTGAGCGGCGAGACGCCGATTCACTTCACCCGGTTTCATCCCGATTTCCGTCTCCAACACCTGCCCGCCACCCCGGTTGCCACGCTCGAGACGGCCATCGGAATAGCACGGGAGGAAGGACTCACGTACATCTACATCGGAAATGTCCCCGGTCATAAAAACAACCACACGTGCTGTCCCGGATGCGGGGACACGCTCATCCGCCGCAACCTCATGATGGTGTTAGAGAACCAGGTGGATAACGGCTGCTGCCGTCACTGCAGCCAAACAATACCCGGTGTGTGGGACTGATTTATGCAGTCTTCGGAGAGGGCTTATTCGCTTTCTTCCGGTGGGACCTGGCACTCCTGGCACCCAGCACTCCCTGGCAGTCGGCTGGGGACGTCAAGAAAAAGCGGAAGTCGCAGCACTGAAAGTGATTTCCATTGTTACTCCAAGTGCTTTTGCGATGTTTAGTAAAGTCTCAACCGAGCAGTTTTGACTGCCTCGTTCAATTCGGGAAATTACAGATTGAGTCGTACCAATTCGGCTGGCCAACTGTTTCTGGGTGATATGAGATTTTTCCCTCATTTCGATTATCTTAATTCCCAATTTCAACTTGAACATTTCAGCGTCATAATGCTGTTTGAATTCTGAATCCCCTAAGTCTTTTTCGAGATCAACCTGGAACTCGCTTCGGTTCGTGTTTTTATTTTTCTCTCTGGACATAGTCCAACATCCTTTCGCGGGCTTTCAGTATTTCGATTTTGGGAATTCTCTTCTGTTTCTTGGTAAATGCGTGCAAGAGTATGATTTTCTTTCCGGTAGAGAGAAAATAGAAAATGCGATAAAAATTCGTAGAAAACCGTATTCTCAATTCTCTAATTTTAGGCACAGTAGTTATGTTAGAAGTATAGGGGAACGGGAGGAATCCCTTTTCCTCCAGCAATGAGAGATATGCCATTACTTTCGCCCTCACGTTCTTATCCAAGCCCAGTATGTATTCCCGTACTGGCTTTTTTCCATTCTTATCTTGATAGTAAGCAATGGAAAACCGTATTCTGGTCACTATCTACACTCCTAAGTATAGCATATATGCTATACAGTGTCAATTAATATTGGTGTTGAAATAGTGTCTATACTCAAATCGTGCCACCATAAATAAATCAGAGAAAATGCTCTCTTCATCAGGTATTTCTGGATTTAATTGATGATGAGGATTAATAGAGTGTTTCAGGTTGATACCATAGATGAGACCGGAAATGGCTCAGATTGAGACACATCTCTTGCAGCGCGCTCGCCTAATGTATTGATGGTGCCGGTGGCACCGAGTCAATAATCCAGCGGCCAGATGATCTTGTCGCTTTCCCGGTGAAATTCATCGTCCTGCCCGTCGGGTCCGGGGCTGTAGAGGATGAAGCCGCTGCCTTCACGCTGATAGAGGTAGTCGTGGCCGGTAAACACATCCCTGGGAACGGTCATGTTGACCTGTTTCCGGAGTTTCTGCAACGATTCCGGGTAACTCCCGCGGCTTCGGTAGCATTTGTTCAGAAGGTGGATGATTTCGAGACCGTTTCTCAAGGAAAGCACTTCCTGGTCGTGGTGGTAGATGACGTTGAAACTCGGGGCTTTTTTGTAGAAAATAAAATCGGCTATAAACTGGGCCGGAGAAGTCAAACCATTGGTTTTGTCTGACATGAACTCTTTGAGGTCTATAAAGATTTGATCGGACTGCTCAAGAATATCGGCGGCTTTCGGATAACCGGCCGCCACACCTTTTTCCACCAGGCCATAGTATTCTTTGATAATCGCCCGCAGGCAGGCGTTTCCCCGCAAATAGAAGATGGCGTCGGCCAGCGGTTCCCATTTCCCGGGTATTAACAGCTTGTGGGGAAGACTTTCCTCCAGCTCTGTCCCTCTGAAATTTCGGAAGAAATCGTACTTGCTGATGAGCTTCTTCTCAAGCTCGATGACCGGCTTCAAACCGGTGCGTTTCTTCGTCAGATGCGTTATCCGTTTCAGAAAGGTTTTCTCCAGGCTGTCGGGCATAGCGCGGGCCCCAAAGAGGCGGATCAATCGTTTAAGAGCCATTTTCTGGATAGCTATCGCCACACTGTTATTGATAATGTTCTGAAGGTACCCAAAGCCGTGCTCCATGTCGATGCCGCATTTATAAATCAGCGAATAGATATTGGCCGCCGTGGGAGCGTCTCCCTTGATGAGCTGAAAATCGCCGTAGCACGCCATGGCCCGGGCGGTTCGCCTGATAAGGTTGTAGTCGGGATAATCGGACCGGTATCCTTCAGTGAACGTCATGGTGTCGACGTCAAGGGGCGGAGAGATCAAGGGCGTGGGGATGTCGCGGCGGTAATACATGGTGAACCGGGCAAAGAAGGCGGCATGACGTCGAATGTACCGGTCCATGTCGGGGATCTTTTCATCGGTGAGAAACCCGCCGCTGAGAAGTTCATCATTGATTACGAGACCTTCGCAAAACGGCGGAACGATTTTTTTGATCTCGTCCGGTTTAGTTGCAGCCGCTTCCGGTTCGGCCGGTTCCACGTTAGCAGGTTCCGCTCCCGGGCAGCAGACAACCGCCAGCACGAACACCAGCCCGATCAAACCTGGTCTTCTCGCCGACCTCCCCCGGTGAACGTTTGGCCGGATTTCGCGATTTCGCTGATTTGGCCCCTTGAGCTGATTTGGCCCCTTGAGCTGATTTGGCCCCTTGAGCTGATTTGGCCCCTTGAG
>CAYSPT010000047.1:29036-39579 GCA_964432985.1 uncultured bacterium | reverse complement strand
CGACGACTCTGTGGATGAGGTTCCCTCCTACGTGAACCCCTAGAGCGACGACGTGTTTGTTGTAACGCATTAAGTGTCTGTTGGCGCCCAGGAAGTGTCTATTGGAGCCCAAAAGGTGTCCGTGGAGCCGGGGGAGCAGGCTGACAGCCGGGAACCAGAATCCACAAGCACTGTTTCCAAGAAGGCGGCGGTCACAGCGGTACTTGCCGATGGTGGCGGCGCTGGCGCCGGTGACGGGAAGCTCATCATCGAAATAGAGCTGGAACCGATCTGTATGATCCCGTCGGTCCGTGCAGCCCAGATACTGTCGCTTCTGGTCGAAATCGGTACCGTGGTGGACAGTGATCCCACGACGGAAGATATCGAAGCCGATCGCATTGGAGATAGACTCCTGTTCGTCCTTGATACGAAGGTAGAAGAAGACCGTGTCAGGGAAGTGCTTACTCCCGTGGGAGATATTGCCAGCTTGAGCGTAACAGCCCTTGGAGAGGATGGGACCAGCAGAGGAGATGAAGTCTCCGGGGGAGGTGAAGCTTCCGTTGCTCCATCCGTAGTGCAGCTCGAACCCGAAATAGTCCCTCAAAAAACCGCTGAAATCCCTGCACCGGTCCAGGAAGAATCCGGACCTGTCACCCCGCCTGCAGCTGCTCCCCCTGCAAAAGATCGACCGGTCAGGAGGATCAAGATCAGTGTGGAACGGCTCGATTCTCTGATGAACCTGGTCGGAGAGGTGGTCATTCACAAGACGCGGCTGGAACAGCTGGTGCGCACGCTTGAGAAACGATTCGAAAAAGACCATGATATCCTTTCTCTTTCGGCAACCAGCGGTCAGATAAATTTCATTACCAACATTCTCAAGGATCAGATCATCAAAGCCCGGCTGGTACCGGTGGCAAACTTGTTTCGTAAATTTCCGCGTCTCGTCCGCGACGTGGCCCGCAAGGCCAACCGGAAGGTCGACTTTATTGTCCAGGGAGAGGAAACCGAACTCGACCGGACCGTCATCGAAGAAATAGAAGATCCCCTGGTTCACATGCTGCGCAACGCCGTGGATCATGGACTGGAATCTCCCGAGGAGCGCCTCGCGGCCGGCAAGAGCGAGCGGGGTATCGTTACCCTCTCCGCTTCGCATCAGGAAGACCGGATCATTATTACCATCGAAGATGACGGTGGCGGTATCGATCTGGAGAGGGTGAAAGCAAAAGCGCTGGAAGCGGGAATTATTTCGCCTGACGCAGTCGGTCGTCTCAGTGAGCGGGAGTGCCTCGATCTGATATTCGCGCCGGGATTCACCACCAAGGACAGCGCCAGCGAGGTGTCAGGACGCGGTGTTGGCATGGACATCGTGCGATCCAATCTGGAACGGCTCAGCGGGAATGTCTTTGTCGCCACCGAGTTGGGAAAAGGAAGCCGTTTTGTCGTGCGCCTTCCTTTGACGCTGGCCATTATCAAGGTTCTGCTTATTTCACTGGCTGATTATGCCTACGCTATTCCTCTCATTTCCGTCGATAGAACACTCAGAATCAAACGTGATGAAATTCAGTTGATCAAAGGGACTGAAACGGTTTTTCTGGCTGGTGACATCCTGCCCCTTCTCCGACTCCGCAGCGTGTTTGACATGGATGATGAAGCGTGTGACCAGCAGAGGGAGCAGCTCAATGTGGTTGTTGTTTCCTGGTCGGATCGGAAAATAGGCTTTGTCGTTGATTATCCTATTGGGGAACACGAAATCGTGATTAAACCCCTGGGAGATTATATCGGTGAAGTGCCCGGGATATCGGGAGCAACCATACTGGGTGATGGACGGATCGCTCTGATTATGGATGTTCCCAGCCTGGTGAAGAGCATTCTCAAGGAGACAATGCTTTGAGCAAGACCATCCGTGTGCTCGTTGTCGATGACTCCCGGTACATGCGCTATGTCCTGACGGAAATGTTTAATTCCCAGCCCGATATGGAAGTGGTAGGTGCCGCTCAAGACGGTCTCGAAGCGCTGGAAATGGTTAAGCGGGAAAACCCCGATGTCATTTCGTTGGATATCGAGATGCCGCGGATGAATGGGCTCGCCTTCCTCGAAAAACTCATGCCCGAGTGTCCCATTCCGGTGGTAATGTTTAGTGCCTACACCAAAAAGGGCAGCAAGCACACTCTTAAAGCTCTTGAACTGGGCGCCGTGGATTTTGTCCCCAAACCACTGGGCCGTATCGCTCTCACACTGGCCAATGTCAGAAGCGAGCTGATCGAGAAGATCAGAACGGCCGCTTCCATCAGCCGTTGGAAGCTAAAAAGAAATATAGAGGTCCAAAGCAGCAGTTCAGGTGATGCACAACCCTGCTCCCCTCAGCCCGATAAGTCCAGTCCGGTGGATGTCGGAAGAGAGCTGAAAAGAATTATCGTAATCGGTTGTTCCACCGGCGGCCCCAATGCGCTGGTGAAAGTGCTGTCGAACATACCGGCAGACCTTCAGGCGGGATTTATCGTCGTCCAGCACATGCCGGCCGGCTTTACGAGAGAACTGGCCGAGCGGCTTGATCGGCTTTCGAAGTTGACGGTAAAGGAAGCCCAGGAGGGTGACCGGGTACGGACGGGACTGGTGCTGGTCGCACCCGGAGATTACCATCTCCAGGTAGGCCGCTTGGGTGTTATTCATCTTTTTAAAGGCCCGATGGTGTGCGGAGTGCGTCCTTCGGCCAATATCACTATGGAATCGGTAGCCCGTGTTTTCAAAAACAGGTCCATGGCCGTGGTGCTGACAGGTATGGGGGAAGACGGCGTACAGGGCGCCGGTTATATCAAGGACACCGGGGGCAGCACCATTGCCGAACACGAGTCGACCTGTATTGTGTACGGTATGCCGGCGGCTCTTATACAGACCGGGAAGGCTGACATGATACTCCCACTGGATGATATCCCGGCAGCGATTGTCACCAGTGTAGACAAAGGGGACGAGTAACATGGGTGAACCTATGCTCGGCTGGTTCAAGGAACGGGTCAGGACAATCATTGGCCTGGACCTGGACGATTACTCCAGCCGTCAACTCGATCACCGGCTGGAATTCATCCTTCACCAGACAGGAGTCGAAAGCTATAGCGAATACGCTTTGCTCCTGGAGAGGGATGCTGAAGCCCGTCACGAGTTCCTCAGATACCTGAAAATCAA
Organism: uncultured bacterium; assembly: GCA_964432985.1. Taxonomy (GTDB): domain Bacteria; phylum Muiribacteriota; class CAYSPT01; order CAYSPT01; family CAYSPT01; genus CAYSPT01. The sequence continues at coordinate 36,420 of CAYSPT010000047.1, read as the reverse complement.
TGTGTCGAGTTTCTTTCGGGATCCGGGCAAGTGGAAAATACTGGCCGAAGAAGTTATCCCCAACCTGGTCGATCGTGCCACACAGCGCCTTGTGGACAGTGTCTTCGGTCCGGGCTCTCCGGAAATCAGGACCTGGTCGGCCGGGTGTTCTGTCGGCGCCGAGCCGTACACACTGGCTATGATCCTCAAGGAAGCGGCGGATAAAAGCTCATTCAGTTTTCTGCCGATCCTGGCTACGGATGTGGTACCGGAAATACTTGACCGTGCCCGGGAAGGATATTTCACGGAGAATGATGTCAAAGACGTGGTCTCGTATCTCCGCACCAGATACCTCGAACGGAAGGGGGGCCGGTGGCGTGTCTGCAAGGAAATTCGGAAAAAAGTCAGGTTTGTACTTCACGATTTTCTCAAGGATACCTGGTCCACAGGGTATGATCTCATACTGTGCCGCAATGTTCTCATCTACATCAACGAAGATGTCAGAGAACGTCTTTACCGCCGGTTCTGGAAATCTCTCGTGCCAGGGGGAGTCTTATTTATGGGGGCCCCGGAGTTGATTCTTCAACCCGAGGAATACGGTTTTTCCAGCATTACCGCTTCCATGTACAGAAAAGTGAAGTAACTCCTGGACAAGTGGCAGCCTATTTCCGTTTGGTGAGCTTCAAGAATGTCTCTTTTATCTTATCTATTACCATCTGATCCGTAAATGGCTTGACGATGTAATTGTTTGCGCCAGACTGGAGCGCTTTCAGAACATGGGTTTTCTCTATCTCGGTGGTGACCATGATCACCGGCATCCGAAATCCGGCGGCCCGGATGTTCTTGACCGCTTCAACACCGGACATTTTCGGCATATGATAATCCATCATGACGAGGTCAAAGGTGTCTTTTAAGCACTTGGCAACAGCTTCTTCACCGTTTGATGCCTGGGTTACAGCGGTGATTCCCGCTTTCTCGAGGGCTTTTGTCATGGAGTAACGAACCACGTATGAATCATCGACAACCAGAACTTTCACCGGACACACTTCCTTATCATGTCAATTGTAACACAATTCTATTCTTTAATCCGGCGGTGTGCTGGCCGGTAGGTAAATATAAAAGGTGGTCCCAATACCAATTTCAGACTCCACCCGCATGTACCCGTTGAGTTTCTTGATAATAGAGTAAGAAGTTGCCAGACCCAGGTGGGTACCTTTTTTTCGTGGAGCGTAATAGGGATCGAAGATTCTGGTTAACTGGTCAGCTTCCAGCCCCTTGCCGTGGTCCATAATGGTAATCTTGACGTAGGGCCCCTCATCGAGAGGAATCAGGTGATTTTTCGTTATCTCAATGTTTTTCGCTTCGACGGTAATCACACCGCCGGAGGTCAAAGACTGCTCGGCGTTGGTGATCAGGTTGGTGAGAACCTGCATTATCTGGCCTTCGTCGATCTCCACCGGCCAGATGTCATCGGCAACGGTGGTAGAGCAGCGGGCATCGGATGAACTCAGGGCGTAGTTGATTGCATCGTGGAGCAGGTCTCTGACCAAAATGCTGGACAACTGGGCCGCTCCTCCTCTAGAGAAAGAAAGCAGCTGGTTGGTCAGGTCCTTGGCGCGCACGGCCCATTGCTCTATCTCCGTCAGCAGTTGGAAAAGCTTGTCGTCCGGTTTAGTTTCCATCCTGGCCAGATCGAGATTGCCCAGAACATGGTTGACGATATTGTCATAGTCCTTGGCCACTCCCCGGGCAAACAACCCGATGGATTCTATTTTCTGGGCTTTGAACAGTTCTTCTTCGATCCGCTTCCGATCGGTCAAATCTACAATTGAAACCAGGACCCTGTCATATGTCTGTTCATGCCCGGGCAGCACGTTCCACCTCAGGGCGATGTGGCGCTTCTTTCCACCCAGTGTTCGGGTGATCGCTTCGGTGAAAAATTCGGTTTCCCCGTTGCTCAGGGCCACGATCTCATCTGTAAACACGTGATAAGACTCCTCTGTGAACACCTGTTTCAGGTTACTGACTAATTCATCTTTGCTGTCGGCCTGGTACAGGTCGAGAGTAGCTTTGTTGACGTCGATGACCCGCACCAATTGGGCGCATTTCTCGACGACCTCGGGGTGTTCCTTTAAATGGTTTTTGAAATCAGTTACCCTTGATCCTTTCAGCGTATCGAGATAATTCTTGACCTCCGAAAAATCTTCCTCCCATAGGGAAATAGGCGTGTACTCGAACAGCCTTCGGTAACGTTTCTGGCTGTCGAGCAGACGTTGCTCCGTTATCTTCCTCTCCGTGATGTCTCTCAGGACACTGACCTTCATTATCAGGTGCCCTCTCTCGGTTATGGGAGCCCATGAGTGCGAAACCCACTTTATTTTATCGCTGCCGGTCAGAATTCTGTATTCCAGGTTGGAGGCGCTGCTTCCTTTCAGCGCCATGAAATGGGCGATCTTCACCTCGGCCAGATCTTCGGGATGGACGATCTGGAACTGTTGGCCCTCCAGTTCATCTGGAGTGAATCCGATCACTGTACGGCTGGCCGGACTGACATAGGTAATAACTCCGTCGGGGCGGGTGAGCATGATGACTTCGTTGGTGTTTTCCACGATGAGCCGGTGCTTTTCTTCGCTCTCCCTCAAGGCCTTTTCGGCCCCTTTACGTTCGGTTATGTCACGGATGAGACCGTCGTAGGATAACAGTGCTCCGTCTGAATCGTAGTGGGGAACGAGCCTGTTCAGAACCCACCGGATGGCCCCGTCTTTGCGCATGATCCGGTGCTCCAGTGACGGGGATTCCTCTCCTTGCAGAAGCAGTTCGGCCTGTTGCTTGACCGCTCCCCGGTCGCACTCCGGGACCATGGCGATCCAGAGAAACGGGTTTTCGGCAAACTCCTCTGGAGTGTAACCAGTGACAGCCACACAGGCTTCTCCGTGTACTGTCTCCAGGGGCAGTCCGTCTTCAACCTCTACGGTAAATATATAATCGGTGATTGCTTCGGTGATACGCCGGTATCGCCGTTCACTTTCGTACAGGGCGTCTTCGGCCATCTTCTGGCTGGTCACGTTTCTGTCCGAGCCGCGGTAGGCCACCAGGACTCCTTCCTCGTTCAGGATGGGGATACCGCTTGTGGCCAACCAGATGGTGCTTTCGTCCCGGGCGACGTTACGGTTGAGAAAGTCAGTAAACGGCTCGTTGTTTTTAAATCCGCTGAACGCCTGTTCTTTCAGGGTTTCCCGGTCTTCGGGGTGAAACAGATCGTAAAAATGCTTCCTGCCCACCAGTTCGTCGGGTTTGAAGCCGAGTATGGATTCCACCGCCGGGCTGGCGTAGGTGTAAAGGCCTTCCGCGTTAACTTCCCATACCCAGGCCTGGGCGTGCTCGGTTACCTCGTGGAGACGTGCTTCTGATTCTCGCAGAGCCAGTGTGGCCTGGCGGCGCTCGGTGATGTCCATGCCCGAGCCGACGGTTCCGATGATGGTACCGTCACTGTCGGTGAGGAGAGCGTTGTGCCAGGCTATGAGACGCTCGGTTCCGTCGGCGGCGAGAACGGGATTTTCATAGTACTCCACCGGCTCCAATTCTCCTGCCATGAGCAGGTTGAAGACTTCCTTGACTGGTTCCCGCTGAACTTCAGGCAGGAAGTGGCTGAACCAGTCCTTTCCCACTATGTCGTTTTCGAGACAGCCGAGTATTTCGCAGCCGCGGTCATTGATAAGAACTGCCGTGCCGTTGACGTCCAGGACCAGGATCATGGTGCCGGCCACATCCAGGTACTTCTGCGCCAGGTCCCGCTCGCTGCGAAGCCTCTGCTCGGTTCTCTGCCGCGCTTCTTCCTGCTCCAGGTCGTGCAGGGCCAGCGCCAGGTCGTGGGCGATCTCTTCCAGCAGTTCATGTTCGTCGGCGTCGGTAAGATAATCGCTGGAAACTGCCACTACCAGCGCGCCGTAAGTATTTTCGCCGTATTCAAGCCTCGCCGCCAGGCATCCAAGGCATTCATCACTGTCAACTTTGTTGCTTTCCGAAAGGACACAGCCCGTGCAGGAGTCGATTACCAGGACCGTCGGCTGCTCGAGGGTGCTAGGAAAACAGAATGTGGGAGCAGCCGCTTTCAACTCTTGGGTAAAATCATTGCTGTCGCTGCCGGAGCCGGCCAGGGCCGCCTCCTGGAGGTTCCCGTCATCGTCGCACAACGCCACCCAGGCGCTGAAATACGTGGGGATATCGATCAGGTATTCACAGGTTTTCTGCAGCAGGCGCTTACGGTTTTTTTCCCGGACAATAAGCTGGTTGATGTTGTTGATGGCCCTCAGGACCGATTCCACATGGACCAGCTTTTCTTCGGTTGCTTTGTGCGCGGTAATGTCTTTGACGATGGCTTCGACTATTTTTTCGCCGGTGTTCTTATCTTTCAGCAAAAATGAATCGTGGATGACCCACCGGTCGTCTCCCTTGAGGGTCTTGAAGTGGTACTCGAAATCGTGGATTTCGTTGTGCTTGTCGAGGAGGACCCGTATGGAAGCTTCCTGCTCCACGTAGATCAGGATGTCTTTAAGCTTCTTCCCCAAAATATCTTCCGCCTGACAATCCAGATCCAGTATCTCTACAAAGCCCTGGTTGGCATACAGAATGGTACTGTTTTCGTAGGAGTACCTGTAGACTCCCGCACGGCTGAACTCGAGCAGACGTTTGTACAGGTTCTCCACTGGCTGTCACCTCGTTATCAGGTCATCCGGTCGAATATACCGGCGGCTGCGATGTCGTGTATTTCGCAGTATGTTTTGTACACTTTGTTATACTCACCGGCGGCTTCCGGCTGCGGTGAATACACCTTGTTGACTTTTACCATGCCCTCCACAGCCCGGGGAATTGACGGGAATGCCCCGGCTCCCACCGCTCCGAGCAGGGCCGCTCCCAGCAGGGAGGCTTCCGGGTTGAGCAGGGTGCACACCTTTCGTCCGAAAATGTCTGCCTGGATCTGGTTCCACTCTCCGATGTTCGTGTATCCCCCTGTCAAGCGTATCTCAGAAACCGGTATGTCGAGTGAGGAAAACACCTCCAGGATCTGCCTTGTTTCCAGGGACACCCCTTCCATCACCGCCCGGATCATGTCCGCGGTAGTGTGGCTCTGGGTCAGACCGAGAAACATCGCTTTTGCCCTGGGATTCCAGTGCGGGGCGGAGGAACCGGTCAGAAAAGGATAAAACAGTATCCCGTTTGCACCGGGACTGGTTGCGGAAAGCTCATCGAGCCACCGTCCCGAGTCGTCGCTGTCTCCTCGCATGATCCTGCGAAGCCACTTGAGACTGGCGCCGGCTGAATTCTGAAGCCCTTCCACCTCCCAGACTCCGGGCATGGCATGCACGCAGCAGGTCACGCGGCGCCCGGGATCGCAGATCACCGCTTCGGTGCTCACCAGCGGCACCCCGGCGGTCCCCAGAGTGAATTCGAGGATTCCGGGTGCAACTGCCCCGGCGCCCAGTCCGGCGCACTGCTGGTCCCCGCCGCCTGAGATCAGGGGAGTGCCGGCCAGCAGTCCACACCTCTCAGCACTGTTTTTACAAAGCGCGCCTATCCGGGTTCCTCCTTCAACCAGCGTCGGTAGTTTTTCTTCTTCGATGCCGGCAATGTCCAGTATTTCCTGGCTCCACCGGCACCGTGTGATATCCAGCAAGCCGGTCAGGGCGGCGTTTGACAGGTCGGAAAAAAAGTCGTCGCACCCCAGGTTTTTCAATACGAAATCGTGCACCAGGGAAAAGCGGGAGATCTGCCGGTACCGTTCGGGCTCCCGGTTTTTTATCCAGAGTATTTTCCCCAGGGTGAACACGGGATTGTTCGGTAACCCGGTAATGTGATAATAGCGCTCATCGTTGATTCGGCCGCGGAGCTGTTCAATGTCGTCGGTTCCGCGCATGTCCTGCCATGAAATGGCCTGTCCCGCCGGATTGCCTTCCCGGTTGATGGGTATCACGGTGGCTCGCTGGGTGGACAGGGAAATGGAGACAACATCCGCCGGCGCGGCGCCGGACTGGTCTATACAGTCTTTCAGGGCCGCGAATATCTGATCAAGAAGATCTTCGGGACTGCTTTCGATGTGACCATTGGACAGGAACTGGCAGGGTGCCGCCCGGGCTACCAGGGCCTTCAGGTCGCCCGCGGGATCTACCAGGGCGCATTTGACGGCAGTAGTACCGCAGTCGATGGCGGCGAACAACGTCGTCATAATTTCCGATCCCCGTTCAGTTCTCTTCCCGCTCCGCTCCGGACAGAGAGAGCCGGTAACGGTTCAAATTCGTTTTCCAGGCCGCACAGCCTGGATTGCAGAGTAGTGGCAGGCACCCGTAGTTCACAAATAACATAAAGCAGAAGGGCATTGAAAGTCAAGACAATTTTATACTTGTATACCTAACAAATGTATGGTATATTTTAGGTGGCGAAAGGACAGCGTGGAAATGGTGGAACAGGAAGCGGTAGATCTCAGAATTGGCACCTCCGGATACTCATACTCCGATTGGCGTAAGGTGTTCTATCCGGATGATGTCGGGCAGAAAGATTTTCTCACCTACTACAGCAGCCGTTTTCACACGGTGGAGCTGAACTTCAGCTATTATCGCATGCCTACGTCCCGGCAAATGTCTGGTATGGTGGTACGAAGCGGCCCCGTTATGGATTTTTCGATTAAGGCGCACCAGTCGCTGACGCATCAGGTCGAGGCGGACTCCTGGCCGGACTCGCTCAGGGAGTACCGGGAGGCGGTCACACCGCTTCTGGAAGCCGGGCGCCTGGCGGCGGTGCTGTGCCAGTTTCCGTACAGCTTTCATTACGTACCGGAAAAGCGCCGGTATCTTCACAAACTGCTTGTTGAGATGCGGGACATGCCGGTGGTGGTGGAGTTTCGGAATGCCACCTGGATGACCAACCGGGTGTTTGATACCCTGCGCGAGATGAACGTCGGTTTGTGCTGTGTTGACGAGCCCCGACTGCCCCGACTGCCCCCCGCCCTGGATGTGGTTACCTCCGATTGCGCCTACGTGCGTTTCCACGGGCGCAACGCCGCCACCTGGTGGTCGGCCCGCTCCGCCGCCGAGCGCTTCGACTACCTGTATTCCGAAGAGGAACTTGCCGGCTGGCTGGCCCGTATTTCATCGATGATTCAATCTGCGCCGAAGGTGCGTATATATTTTAATAATCATCGCTGCGGGCAGGCCCCGGCCAATGCTTTGATGCTGAAAAAACTCCTGGCAGACAGCGGTGTGCTGGAGTGTCCGGAGAAGTTATGCACCTGAACGTGACTCAGGCGGAGACTGGTGTGATTGGAAGCCCAAGAGAAATGGGCACCTGAACGTGACTCAGGCGGAGACTGGTGTGATTGGAAGCCCAAGAGAAATGGGCACCTGAACGTGAC